>JAIEQC010000062.1 GCA_019748055.1 Caulobacteraceae bacterium
GGCGGCGGCTTCGGCCGGAGCCGCGGCCGGGGCGGCCGCAGTGGCTTCGGCGGCGGCCGGAGCCGGCGTTTCCTGAGCCAGCGCGGGCGAGGCGGCCATCAGCACGGCGGCGCCGGCCATGGCGAGGAGGATGTTCGTCTTCTTGCTATCGAGCATTTTTCGCCAGTTCCTGCGTTGGTCTGACCCGTGAAAACCAATGAAACCCCGGATGGGTCCGGCGTTCCGTGAATCCTAGAACGCGCCGGTCCCTTCGCCTGCGGCCAAGGTTCCAACGCGTCGGTCCGTAACCGGTTGCCGTCCGAGTTGATCGGGGTCGGGCCGGTTTCGGGACAAGCTGCTTTGACGAAGCCATATCAGCCCGTCAAGACCGCGTTTCCGCTTTTCTCCCGGCACGGGAGCGTCGCGGTTCGATCGTGACCGTGGCCGCACAAAGCGACATTTTCATGATTGTGAACGGAGGCCCCGGCGCGGCGCGCGGGGAGGTGGTGCCTGGAGGCGGATTCGAACCACCGACACGCGGATTTTCAATCCGCTGCTCTACCAACTGAGCTATCCAGGCGCCCGCTTCCCTAGCGGGGAGCGGGGTCTGTAGCGAGGCGGCGCGGGCTTGTCCAGCGGCAGAGTCACTGTCCCTCCCCGGCAGGGGGAGGGTGGCCGGCGCGCAGCGCCGGACGGGCGGGAGGGGCAAGGCGAGCGACCCTCCGTCGGCGCTCGGGTTGCCGCGTCCCTCCCACCCGATCGCTTCGCGATCACGCTCCCCTGCCGGGTAGGGTGACTGACGTCACTCCTCCTCCGACCGCTCGCCCTCCACCGGCTCGCCCGGGATGGCGTATACGCCGCCCAGCCAGCGCTGAAGGTCCACGTCGGCGCAGCGGCGCGAACAGAAGGGTCGATACTTGGCGTCCGCGGGGGCGCGGCGGCAGATGGGGCAGTCGCTCATGGTCGGTCCTCGACGACCATATGGGCGCCCGGAGCGCACGCCGCATCCGGCCGGAGCGCCGCGCGCGGACCGAGGCGCGCGACCAAAGGCATGGCTATGTCGGCGGCGGGAGGCGGCAGCACGAGCGTGAGGCGGGGCGCGGCGCGGTCCTCAAGCAACGCGAGGCGAAGGGCGCGGACGCCGGCGATCGCGGCCGGCATGTCGGGGCCGCCGTGCCGCAGCGCCTCCTCCACCGGGGTTCGGGTCCAGGGCAGGCTGAGCTGGAGCAGGCCGAAGCGGCTGAGGGGGCCGAAGGCGACCTGGGGCCCGTCGAAGGCGGCTCGGGCCGCTGACATGACCTTTTCGCCGTCCTGGGCCCCGCCGATCAGGTCGACGACGACCAGCCCGCCCCATCCTTTCAGCCGGATCAGACGCGCGGCCTCCTGTAGGCCCCGGCGATTCGCGCGGTCGCGGGCGGCGCGCGGCGCGTCGGCGGCGAGGTCCAGATCGACGGCGATAAGGGCGCGGGTCCGTTGGACGGCGACGTCGAGGCCCAGATCGGAGACGACGACGTGGTCGGTCAGCGCCTCCTGCTCGGCCTCGATCACCGCGCGCATTGCCTCGGCCCCCTCGATCGGCACGACGCCGGGCGCGAGCTTGGCCAGGGATTCGCGGACGGTGGGTCCGGGCGACAGCAGACGCGGCGCGCCCTCCCCCGGCCCGATCCGGCGCAGGGTCGGTCCCTTGGACTCTCGCGGTTCGGCGGTGACCTCAAGTTCCAGCCGCTCGCCCGCCATGCCGGCCTTGCCCGGCAGGAAGCCCGGCGGCCGGTCGCAGCCCAGATCGACGAAGGCGGCGTCGAGGCCGCGCGCGCGCTCGATCACACGACCCACGACACTGGCCCCGAGGCGGTGCTGGGGCGGCGTGTCTTCGCGATCGATCAGCAGATGGGTGAAGCGGCCGTCGCGGGCCACGGCGCCGCGGGTCTCGCCCGGCGTCTCGTCCAGCCAGGCCTCGACCTCGCTCACGGGCGGGTCCAACCGACGCCGGTCAGAAGCTGCATCGTCTCGTAAAGGGGCAGGCCCATCACCGCAGGATGGCTGCCGACGATGCGACGCACGAAGACGCCGGCCGGCCCCTGGATGGCATAGCCGCCGGCCTTGCCGCGCCAGTCTTCCGTGGCGAGGTAGACCATGATCTCAGCGTCGCTCAGCGGCTTGAACGACACGCGAGTCTCGACCACGCGGGTCGACAGGCGCTCCCCGCGCGCAACGGCCACGCCGGTGAAGACGCGGTGATTGCGGCCGGACAGCAGGCGCAGGAAGCGCTCTGCCTCCGTCGCGTCGGCGGGCTTTTCCAGCAGGCGGCGGCCGACGGCCACGACCGTGTCGGCGGCCAGCACGATCGCGTCGGGCGCGCGGTCGGCGACGACGCGCGCCTTGGACCGCGCCAGCCGCTCGGCCAGGCGCCGTGGCGTCTCGGATTTCAGGGGCGTCTCATCGACGTCGGCGGGATCGACCCGGTCCGGCACGACGCCGATCTGGGCCAGCAGCTCCAGCCGGCGCGGGCTGGCAGATGCCAGGACCAGCTGGGGTCGCAAGGGCGCGGCCCTTACTTGAAGCGGTAGGTGATGCGGCCCTTGGTCAGGTCGTAGGGCGTCATCTCGACCAGCACCTTGTCGCCCGCCAGCACGCGGATGCGGTTCTTGCGCATCTTGCCCGCGGTGTGGGCGATGATCTCGTGGTCGTTCCCCTCGAGCAGCACGCGGAACGTCGCATTGGGCAGCAGTTCGCTGACCACGCCGGGAAACTCGAGCAGTTCTTCCTTCGCCATGCGGCCTCTCTCGCCCGGGGTAGATGATGCGCGTCGGGCGGACCGCGCTTCAAGGCGCGGGCGTATGCACGATAATGGCGGGAAAGTCGAGGCGGCGGGACGACGTCAGGCGCGTCGAAACAATGCGCAGAGCAGGGTGAAAAGCCGCCGGGCCGTTTCGTGATCGATGTCGATCTTGCCGTCCAGCCGCTCCCTGAGCGCCTCGGCGCCCTCGTTGTGAAGTCCGCGCCGGCCCATGTCGACGGCCTCGATCTGCTGGGGCGAGGTGCCGCGGAGGGCTTCATAATAGCTGTCGCAGATGCGGGCATAGTCGCGGATCACGCCCTTGAGCGGCGTCAGCGACAGGCCGTGGATGCGGGCGTAGCCGGGACCTGAGACATCCAGCACAAGGCGGCCGTCGAGAGTCGAAATCTTCAGCGCATACGGGCCTCCGGAGGCGCCGGCCGGGGCGAACACGTTCTTTTCCACCAGATCGAAGATGGCGACCCGTCGCTCATGCTCCATCTCGGCGGTCGCCGGGCCAAGGCTCTCGACGTCCAGTTCCACCGAGGCGAGACGATGGTCGGTCACGCGATCCCCTCCGTCCCGGTCTCGGCTTCCGGGTGAGCCGGACGGGCCTGGGCCTTCCAGCGCGGGGTGAGGTCGGCGAGGACGGCATCGAGGCATTCCACCTCAACCCTCAGGTCGCCGCCGCCCGCGAACATAAGGAAGGCCTTGCCGCCCGGGGCCTCTCCCGGCTCGAAGTGGATCGCCAGAAGTTCCAGCATGGCGTCGGGGCCGCGCGGCAGGTGACGGCTCTGCACCGAGAGGACGTCGCCGAACTGGAGCGCCGAGACCACGCGGGTCCCGCCGCATTCCCAGCAGAAGCGGCTGAGGGTCACCGTCAGCCGGCGCGCCGAGCGTTCCCACACCACGTCCCGCGGCCGCAGGATGGCGTCCTGAAGCGCAGCGGAGATGATCTGCAGGTCGTCCTCGTCCTGCGCCAGCAGACGCAGCGGTTCGAGCGGCGCGGGCGCTGGGTCGGCGTCGGTCATGCGTCTCCCTTCAGCCGCCGGACCTGAGCGCCGCATGCGGTCAGCTTTTCCTCAAGCCGCTCGAAGCCCCGATCCAGGTGATAGACGCGATCGACGATCGTCTGGCCCTCGGCCACCAGACCGGCGATCACCAGGCTGACGGACGCGCGCAGGTCGGTCGCCATGACGGGCGCGCCCACCAGGTGATCGACGCCCCTCACGACCGCCTCGCCCGCGTGGACGTGGATGTCTGCCCCGAGACGGCCCAGCTCGGGCGCATGCATGAAGCGGTTCTCGAAGATGGTCTCGCGGATGCGGCTTTCGCCGTCCGCAAGCGTCATCAGGGTCATGAACTGCGCCTGGAGATCGGTGGCGAAGCCCGGATAGACCTCCGTCTCGACGTCGACGGCCTTGAGTCGCACCGAAGGATCGCGGCGAACGCGGACGCCGTCCTCGGTCGGCGTGACCTCCACGCCCGCCTGAATCATCTTGTCGGTCAGGGCCGTCATGAGGTCGGCGCGGGCGCGGGTCAGGCGCACGTCGCCCCCGGCCATGGCGGCCGCCACCGCGAAGCTGCCCATCTCGATGCGGTCGGGGATGACGGACCAGTACGCGCCGTTGAGCGAGGTCACGCCGGTGATGGTCAGGACGTCCGTGTCCACGCCGTCGATCTTGGCGCCCATGGCGATCAGGCAGCGGGCGAGGTCGCCGATCTCAGGCTCCATGGCGGCGCGGCGCAGCACGGTGGTGCCTTTCGCCATGACGGCAGCCAACATGGCGTGCTCGGTCGCGCCGACGGAGACGAAGGGGAACTCGATCTCCGCGCCGCGCAGGCCGTTGGGCGCCACGGCGGAGACGTAGCCCTCCTCAAGCTGGATGGCCGCTCCCAGGCGGCTGAGCGCGTCCAGGTGCAGGTCGACCGGGCGTGCGCCGATGGTGCAGCCGCCGGGCAGCGAGACCTTTGCGTGGCCGGTGCGCGCCAGAAGCGGGCCCAGAACATTGAAACTGGCCCGCATCTGGCGGACCAGGTCATAGGGGGCGAAGGTCGAGGTGATCTCGCGTGCGTGGAACAGCGTCTCCTGTTCGCCGCCGTGACCGCTCTCGGTCACCTCCACGCCCAGGGCCTGAAGCAGGCGACCGAGGAACTTGGTGTCGGCCAGGCGCGGCATGTTGGTCAGCCGCAGGGGCTGGTCGGTCAGGATCGACGCGGCCATCAGCTTGAGCGCGGAGTTCTTGGCGCCGCTGATCGGAATGCTTCCGTTCAGCCGGGCGCCGCCCTGGATGGCGATGCGGTCCATGTCGATCCTGTTGCGCCGGGATCACGCCCGGTGGATCGACTTCTCTAGCGCGACCCTGCCGCACTGCGAAAGGGCGGCTGGCGGAGGATCAGGATGAACTTCCGTTGCCGTCGCTTTCAGCCGGCGGCGCAGGCGGGGCCTTGCGACGACGCAGGTTGGCGCGAAGGGCCTGGGCCAACCGCGCCTCGCGGGCGGTCGGCGCCCGCTTCGGCTGCTTCGGTTGGTCAGCGGCGTCGTCTTCGGACATGCCGCCAGCTTCGCCGAAGGAGGATCGCAAATCGACAGAAATGAGGGCTTCCCCCCGCCCGACCGCTTCGCTATACGGCCGCTTCCTCAGATTTCACGCCGCCGTAGCTCAGTGGTAGAGCGCATCCTTGGTAAGGCTGAGGTCGGCAGTTCAATCCTGCCCGGCGGCACCACTCTCGAACCGACGATCGGACCCGTGAAGGGGACGGTCGTCGGCGCCGAGCCCTCCCGGCCAATATGACGGATCATAGCCGTAGCGGCGACCGCGCCAGCCGTCGTTTTCCGATTCGCGGTACTGGACGGTCAGGCGTCCCCCTTGGCCAACCGGGGTCGTGAACTCTCCTCCCCAGGCACGCCAGCCGCCGGTGCCGACGCCCACGAACACTTCACCGCGAAAACGGTCGTCATCCCAGATGGGGCCACGATCCCCTCGCCGCGCAGGGCTTCGGTCCAGCCACGACTGAATCTGGGGGTCGATGCGGATCACCGGCTCCGCGCCGGGAGGCGGGTCCTGCGGGGCGCCGGTAGGCTCGAGCAGCAAGGCAATTGCGGCGATCAGCATGGAGGCGTCTCCCGTTCGCCCGTAAGACTAGCCTCGATTGCGGCCAAGGTCAGGCGATCCCGTCGCCGCGACCGAGCGGATCCGGCAGCGGATCGCCAGACTCCACGAAAGTCAGCGCCACGGAGTTGATGCAGTAGCGCAGGCCCGTCGGCGGCGGGCCGTCAGGGAAGACGTGGCCCTGATGGGAATCGCAGCGGGCGCAGCGCGTTTCGACCCGGATCATGCCGTAAGAGCGATCCTCGATCGCCAGGACGTGGGTCTCGTCGACCGGTTGGGTGAAGCTGGGCCAGCCGGTGCCGCTCTCGAACTTGGTCCCCGCCCGGAACAGCGGGAGGCCGCACATGCGGCAGCAAAAAACGCCCGGACGTTTCTCGCCCAGCAGGACGCCGCAGAAGGGGGCCTCGGTGCCGTGAGCGAGGAGGACGCGCTTCTCTTCAGCGGACAGGTCGGCCTCCAGCGCCACGCGCTGGCTTTCGGAGGGCGGGGTCAGGTCGAAACCGGAAGGCGATGTGATCATGACGCCGAAATGGGAAGGGCGGGCCGGGGTTTCATCCCCCGCCCGCCTTCTTTAACGACCCCCGTGCGCCGGAAGGGCTCAGAACAGAGTGGCGACCCAGGTCTTGACCGCGTTTTCGTCGGCCGGATTGCCGGTGTAGGCGACAGACGGCGTGACGGGCTCCAGATGGCCACGCGCGCGGCCGGTCCACGCCTTGTGACCATATTCCAGGTCCGCATAGTTCGAAGGCAGGCGCAGCAGAGTGGGCTCCACGAAGATGGAGCCGCCCGAAGTCGGCGTGCCGACGATGCGGACGTTCGGCAGTTGCACCAGCAGGTCCAGCAGGTCGAGGCAGGCGCCGGCGCAGCCCTGGTCGACCAGGACGACGACCGGCCCCTGGACCGGATTGGCGGCGCCGGTGTCGGCCGGAGCCGGGCGACCCTGCAGGCTGAAGGTGTCCTGACCGGCTGCCAGGGCGGCGTCGAAGGCGGCGACCACCGCGCGGGTTTCCTCGATGACGGCCGGGTTCTCGGCGGCGAAGGCGGCGTCGCCTTCCATGCGGGCCAGGGTTTCGGCGAACCAGGCGCGGTTGTCGGCCGTGGCGCGGTAGGTGATCGATTCGGCGGCCGGCTGGCGGCTGACGGTGTATTCCGGCGACCAGATGCGGTTGGCGACGCCGTAGGCCCGGCGCAGCGAGGTGTATTCGTCCTGGCTGGCGGCGCGGAGGTCCAGAACGAAGCCGTTGGGACCACGCAGGGTCTCGACCGCGCCTTCCAGCTGGGCGTTGAAGCCGCGCCAGTCGGCTTCGTCCGCCAAGGTGTTCACCCGCACCCACGGACGGCCGTTCACGTCCTCGATCGCCAGCGGCTGGGCGCCCGGCATGAAGACGGTGGCGCGATAGGCCGCCTCCATCGCCGGCGGGCTGACCGGCTGGATCTGCAGCTCGAAGTCACGCCCTCGGCCGCGGCCGTTCGGCTGGAACTTGCAGGTCTGCGGCACGCCGCGGGTGAAGGGGTTGTTGCGGTTCCACAGCAGGTAGGGCGCCGAGTAGACGCGGCCGGCCTCGGTGGTCAGGTCGCCCTCCCAAAGGTCCAGCTTCTGCTGGGCGAATTCTTCGATCGGCATGCCGTTGCATTCCATGACGACGGCGCCGACGGGGGGCGCGCGGCGCGTGCCCGGCTGAACGTGCGTGACGACGTACTTGCCGTCGCGCCAGCCCGTCGTCACGCCGGCCCAGGACGTCGCGAAGTACGGGCCCAACAGGTCGAACGTCGGATCGATGCGGACGCTGGGGTCACGGAATCCGTTGGCGTAGTAGCGCATCAGATAGGCGTGGCTGTCGCCCGAGTTGACGCGCGGCGCGAACGACTGGGCCTGGGCGAGGCCGGTGTTGAGCCAGTTGCGGAAGGCGTCGTTGGAGACGCCCTGGGTCGTCAGCGCCGGATGGTTTTGGCGGATTTCCTCCTCGGCCTTGGTCAGGTCCTGAACGGCGAGGGCGCGGAAGTCCTGCGCATGGGCCGCGGCGGCGCTCAGGGTCATGACGAGGGCGGACGCGGCGGTCAGCAGGCGAAAGGACATTCGGAAACTCCGGGTAACCGTTCGGGCCGTGAGGGGCCGGGAAATGCGGGCGACGTTAAAGCGTCCGAAGCGAGGCTTGCCAACCCCGGACGCCGTTCGCGCGAACCCGCCTTCCGGTTTACTCGCATCGCCTCGCGGCCTAATCGAGGCCGCCACATCACGATTGTTTCAGCTTCGACGAGCGCCGTTTTCAGCCCATGTTCAAGAAGATCCTGATCGCCAACCGCGGCGAGATCGCGGTCCGCATCATCAAGACGTGCCGCAAGATGGGCATTTCGACGGTGCAGGTTTACTCGGAAGCCGACGCGGGGTCGCTGGCGGTCGAGATGGCCGATGAGAGCGTGCTGATCGGCCCGGCGCCGGCGGCGCAGTCGTATCTCCTGGCCGACAGGATCATCGAGGCGGTGCGACAGACCGGCGCGGAAGCCGTGCATCCGGGCTTCGGCTTTCTGAGCGAGAACGCCGGCTTCGCGCGGCGGCTGCGCGACGAGGGGATCGCCTTCATCGGCCCGAACCCCGAGGCCATCGAGGCCATGGGCGACAAGATCACGTCCAAGAGGTTTGCGGCCGAGGCGGGCGTGTCGACCGTGCCCGGCCACATGGGCCTGATCGAGACGCCGGAAGAGGCGGTCAGGATCGCCCGCGAGATCGGCTATCCGGTGATGATCAAGGCGTCGGCCGGCGGCGGCGGCAAGGGCATCCGCGTGGCCGAGGGCGACGACGACATGGCCGAGGGATTCGCCGCGGTGAAGGCCGAGGCGATGGCGGCGTTCGGCGACGATCGGGTGTTCCTAGAGAAGTTCATCATCGATCCGCGGCACATCGAGATTCAGGTGCTGGGCGACAAGCACGGCAACGTCGTCCACCTGTTCGAGCGCGAGTGCTCGATCCAGCGGCGGAACCAGAAGGTGGTCGAGGAGGCCCCTTCCCCGCTTCTGGACGAGGCTACCCGGATGGCCATGGGGGCGCAGGCCGTGGCCCTAGCCAAGGCCGTGAATTATGACAGCGCAGGCACCGTCGAGTTCGTCGCCGGGCAAGACAAGTCGTTTTATTTCCTTGAGATGAACACGCGCCTTCAGGTCGAACATCCTGTGACGGAGCTGATCACCGGGATCGATCTGGTGGAACAGATGATCCGCTCGGCGTGGGGCGAGAAACTGGCGTTCGCGCAGTCGGACCTGAAGATCGACGGCTGGGCGATCGAGAGCCGCATCTATGCCGAGGACCCCTATCGCGGCTTCCTGCCGTCGATCGGGCGGTTGGTCCGCTATGAGCAGCCCGAGGAAGGCGAGCGCGACGGCTATGTCGTGCGCAGCGATTCCGGCGTCCGCGAGGGCGACGAGATCAGCATGTTCTACGACCCCATGATCGCCAAGCTGTGCGCCTGGGCGCCGACGCGCGAAGCGGCCATCGACGGCATGGCGCGTGCGCTGGAGGACACGCACCTGAGCGGGCTGGGCCACAACGTGCCCTTCCTGGCCGCGGTGATGGAGCAAGACCGGTTCCGCTCCGGCCAGTTGTCGACCAGCTACATCAAGGACGAGTTCCCCGACGGCTTCCACGGCCTGGCGCCCGACCGGCGGCGCAAGGACGTGATGATCGCCGCGGCCGTCGCCATGAACGAGATCATCTCCGAGCAGGCCGAGGATCCGTCGGACCGCACCGACTGGATCGTGCTGATCGACCGCGAGGCCCACGGGGTCTCGTTGGGCTATGACGACGAGGAGGCTCTGACGCTGGAGCTGGCAGGCGAGGATCGGTCGCTGCGGCTGTCGGACATCGAGTGGCGGCCGGGGCTGGGCCAGTTCCGCGCCGTGCTGGACGACGTGCCCTTCACCGCCGAGGTGGCGCGCGTGCCGGACGGCTTCTCGATCCGCTCGGGCGCCGCGAAGGCGCGGGTTCGGGTGCTGACGCCGCGCGTGGCGGAGCTGTACGCGCGCCTGCCCGAGAAACAGGCCGCCGACACCTCGAAGCTGGTGCTGAGCCCCATGCCCGGACTGGTCGTGGCCGTGCCGGTCGAGGTCGGCCAGGAAGTGAAGGCTGGCGAGACCGTGGCCATCATCGAGGCCATGAAGATGCAGAACATCCTGAAGGCCGAGCGCGACGGCGTGGTGAAGGCAGTGGGGGCCAAGGCCGGTGACCCGGTGGCGGCGGACGACGTGCTGGTGGAGTTCGGCTGAGGCGGCGTCGCGGCTTCCCTTTCGCGGCTTGCCCGTGCCTAGTGGGGATCCGCTTTAAGGAGTCCGCCAATGCGCCTGTCCGCCGCCGCCTGCCTGTCCGCCCTGATCCTGGCCGCCGGAGCGGCGCCCGTGCTGGCGCAGAGCGTCGACCGGGGAGAGCGCTGGGTGCAACGGATGACGGCGCTGGCCGACGACTCCATGGAGGGGCGGCGGGTCGGGACGCCGGGGTATGACCGCGCCGCCGCCTGGGTGGCCGCCGAGATGGAGGCGGTGGGCCTGAAGCCCGGCGGGGTGGACGGGGGCTGGTATCAGCCGATCCGGTTCGTCGAGCAAACGGTCGATCAGGCGGGCTCGAGCGCCACGCTGACCGTCGGCGGGGCCGAGCGCGCGCTGACGATGCCGGCCGACGCGATCGTGGGCGGGGGGCGGCCCCTGCCCGCCTCGATCGACGCGGAGCTGGTCTTCGTCGGCTACGGGCTGCACATCCCGTCGGAGGGGTACAGCGACCTGGACGGCGTGGACCTGACGGGCAAGATCGCAGTCTTCGTCAACGGGGCGCCGACCGGCATGCCCAGCCTGACGTTGACCCACGCGCGAGCGCAGCGGACGGCGGGAATCATGGCGCGCGGGGCGGTGGGCACGATCAGCCTGTTGCCGCCGCAGGCCGACCCGTCGGGCACATGGACCGGCGTGACGCGCGGGGCGGCGCGCCCCGGCTTCTTCCCCGATACGGGCGAGCGGCCGTTCGCCGAGATCATCCTGCATCCGAACCATTCCGCCGGCCTTTTCGCCGGGGTGCCGAAGTCGCTGGACCAGGTCGTGGCCGATGCGCGGGCCGGGGCGCGGCAGACGTCGTTCCCGCTGGACGCGCGCCTGAGCGGGCGGTTCGCGGCGACGCAGACGGCGGTGATCTCGCCCAACGTGATCGGCGTGCTGCCGGGGTCCGATCCCGAACTGGCCGACGAGTACGTGGTCATGACCTCGCACCTGGACGGCTATGGCGTGGGCGAGCCGGTGAACGGCGACGCGATCTACAACGGGGCGCTGGACAACGCGTCCGGCGTGGCGGCGCAGCTGGACATCGCCGAGCAGCTGATCGCGGCGAAGCCCCGGCGCTCGATTCTGTTCGTCATCGTGACGGCGGAGGAGCGGGGCCTGCTGGGGTCGAAGGCCTTCGTGGCGAACCCGACCGTGCCGCGCGAGAGCATCGTCGGAAACCTGAACTACGACATGGCCTTGCCGATCATTCCTCTGACCGGCGTGAACGTGCTGGGGGCGACGGAGAGCACCTTCGGCGACCATGCGGCGGCGGTGGGCGCGGAGATGGGCCTGCCACTGACGCCCGACCCCTTTCCCGCCGAGAACCGGTTCATCCGGTCGGACCAGTATTCCTTCATCGCCGCGGGCATCCCGGCGGTGGCGTTCAAGTTCGGCTTCGCCGCGGGCACACCGGAGGCGACGACGATCCGGACCTTCAACGAGACCCACTATCACAAGCCGTCCGACGACATGACGACCACGCCGATCCTGGTCGCCGACGAGATCCGCCTGCACGACTTCATCACCGCGCTGGCGCTGCGGATCGCGAACGCCGAAGAGCGGCCGACCTGGTATCCGGACAGCATTTTCGGCAAGTAAGCCCGGGAACTGCGGTCAGCCCGCACCGGTCACCCGCGCGATGCCGTCCATCAGGGCGGCGGCGGTGATCGGCTTGGACAGGTGCAGGTCGGCGCCGGCGGCGAGGGCGTCGTGACGATGGGCTTCCATCGCATTGGCGCTGAGCATGATGACGGGAGTGCGCGGGCTGGTCCCTTCGAAGGCGCGCAAGGCGCGGGTGGCGGCCAGGCCGTCCATGACCGGCATCTGCATGTCCATGAGAACGAGGTCCCACCCGCCCTGACGGAAGGCGGCGAGGGCCTGGGCGCCGTCGGCGACGACGACGGGGGTGCAGCCGCAGGCCTCCAGCATCAGGGTGACGACCTTCTGATTCACCGGGTGGTCTTCCGCGACGAGCACGCGCAGGGCGCGCGCTGCCACGCCTTCGCCCTTGGCCGTCTCCAGCGCGGGCGGCGCGGCGATCGGCATCGGCAGACGCACGCTGAAACGGCTGCCCTGCCCCGGCGCTGAGGCGGCGGTGATCGTGCCGCCCATCATCTCTGCCAAGGCGCGGCAGATCGACAGGCCCAACCCGGTGCCGCCGAAGCGGCGCGTGATCGAGCCGTCGGCCTGGGTGAAGCGGTCGAACAGGGTGCGCGCCGCCTCCGAGGAGAAGCCCACGCCGGTGTCCTGGACGTCGAGGGTCAAGGTCGGGCCGTCGGCGCCGTCGACGACGTCGATCTCGACCGAGACGCCGCCGCTCTCGGTGAACTTGACGGCGTTCGACAGCAGGTTGGTCAGTATCTGCCGCAGGCGCAGGGCGTCACCCAGGAACCAGCCGTGGGCGGCGTCGCCGCGCGCGACCTCGAAAGCGAGGCCCTTCTCGGCCGCCTTGACCGACATCATCTGCAGTGGGCCGTCCAGGGCCTCGGTCAGGTCGAAGGGGCGGACTTCCAGTTCAAGCCGGCCCGCCTCGATCTCTGAGACGTCGAGGATGTCGGAGACCAGCCGCTCAAGGTTTTCGCCGGACGCGCGGACCAGCTCGACCAGCTCCTGCTGGATCGGCGACAGTTCGGTGCGGCCAAGCACGTCGATCAGGCCGATGACGCCGTTCAGGGGCGTGCGGATTTCGTGGCTCATGTTGGCCAGGAACTCGGACTTGGCGCGGCTGGCGGCCTCGGCGGCGGCCTTGGCCTCGTGCAGGGCGCGTTCCGCTGCCAGGCGGTCGGTGACGTCGCGGGCCACCGCGTAGACCTTGTCGCCATGGCGGCAGGCGCGCCATTCCAAGTTTCGGTAGTGCCCCAGCCGGTGACGATAGCGATTGACGAAGCCGACGATGCGTCCATCAGCCGAGACGTCGTGGATCAGGGCCATCTTGCCCTGGGTCGACGGCCGGTCCTCCGGATGGATGAGGGCAAGCATCTCGGTTCCCTCCAACTCCGCGGTCGTCCAGCCGAGCACGTCGGTCCAAGACGGACTCACCCGGACAAAGCGCAGGGCGTCGTCACGGATGCACAGGAGGTCGAGCGACACCTGAAAGAAGGTGGCGAGGTCTTCGGCGGCGTCGGATAGCCCCGGAAGTCTGTCCAACTCGACCTGCGACATGCAGTCCTTCCCACGCGACCGCCGACGTGGCGGTCAGTTCTGCTCTGCACCGATTCCGGCGACGTCCGCGCTGACTCTCTGCACGGGCCCGAACACCTCCTCAAAGGCTGAGCGCAGCGCCGCGTCGGCCTCGTCCATCGTCGCGGGGACGCCCAAGTCGACGAGGCTGGTGACGCCGTGTTCGGTGATGCCGCAGGGAACGATGCCGCCGAAGTGGAGCAGGTCGGGTTCGACGTTCAGGCTGACGCCGTGGAAGCTGACCCATTTGCGGACCTTGACGCCGATGGCCGCGATCTTGTCCTCGCGCGACCAGCCGGGGCCCTTGCGCTCGACCCAGACGCCGACGCGGCCGTCGCGGACGTCGGCTTCCACGCCGAAGCGGTCCAGCGCGCCGATGAGCCAGGCCTCGAGCCCGCGCACGAACGCGCGAACGTCGCGGCCGCGGGCGGTCAGGTCCAGCATGACGTAGGCCACACGCTGGCCGGGACCATGATAGGTGAACTGGCCGCCGCGGCCCGTACGATGCACCGGGAAGCGGGCGTCGAGCAGGTCGTCGTCCTTTGCCGATACGCCGGCGGTGTAGAGGGGCGGATGTTCCAGCAGCCAGACCCGCTCGGGCGCCCGTCCCTCGGCGATGGCGGCCACGCGGGCCTCCATCTCGGCCACCGCGTCCGGGTGATCGACGCGGCCCGGCGAGACGACCCACTCGACCGGCCGGCCGTCGGCGCGAATCAGCCGGGAGTCGCCCGAATTTAAGGACTGGGAAAGCATGGCCGCAGCAATGTGGGGCCTCGGAGCGCCATGCAACACCCTGCCGCCGCCAGTCAGTTCGAGTCCGCGTCCCCCATGTCCCAGATCGAAGCCGTCGACGTCGAGATCTCGGTCGTGTTGGGGCGATCCGTGCTGCCCATGGCGCAACTGCTGAAGATGGGCCGCGGCGCGGTGATCCCTCTGGACGCGTCGGAGCACGACGAGGTCTGGATCCTGGCCAACAACCACCCGGTGGCGCGCGGCGAGATCTCGATCCACGACGACCGCATCGCCATCACCGTGACGCGCGCGGCAGACGTCTACGACTACATGGCCGGCGCGGCCTAGTCCGCCCCTTCCCTTCCCCTCGCCTTTCGGCTATCGCCCCCGCTCCGATGCGAGCGGTCGTGGCGGAATTGGTAGACGCGCAGCGTTGAGGTCGCTGTTCCCTAACCGGAGTGGAAGTTCGAGTCTTCTCGACCGCACCATCGACATCTGAAGGACGCACATCGGCGAAGCGCTGATCACATAGGGAGGACGACGCGTGAGCACCGACGCCATCGCCCCCCTTGCGCCCGAGATCGATCACGAGGCCCTGGACGAGGACTACGTCCTGACGCCCGCCTTCGTGGAGAAGGTGGTCGACGCCGCCGACGACGGCGACGGCGCGCGGCTGCGCGACCTGACCGAGGATCTGCACCCGGCCGACGTGGCCGATCTGATGGGCTTTCTGACGGCAGAGCACCGGTCGGTGGTGGTGCAGTGGCTGGCCCCCGACCTGCTGGCCGAGACCCTGCCGGAGCTGGACGACGGCATCCGCGAGGAGGTGCTGGAGCGGGTTCCGCATCTGATCCTCGCCGAGGCGCTGCAGGAGCTGGATTCCGACGACGCGGCGGCGGTGGTCGAGGACCTGGAGGACGACCAGCGCGAGAAGGTGCTGGCCGCCATGCCGGAGGTGGACCGGGCGGCGATCGAAAGCTCGCTGGGCTACGCGGAGGATTCCGCCGGTCGCCTGATGCAGCGCGAGGTGATGGCGGCGCCCCAGTTCTGGAACGTCGGCGACACCATCGACCACATCCGGGCCCAGGGCGAGGACCTGCCGGAGCTGTTCTTCGACATCTATGTGGTCGATCCGCTGAACCGGCCCGTGGGCGGGGTCTCGGTCAGCGGCCTGCTGCGCATGCCGCGCGCGACGAAGCTGACCGACATCATGGAGCCGGTGAACGAGATCACCGTCGACCAGGACCAGGAAGAGGTCGCCTACATCTTCGAGAAGTACCACCTGATCTCCGCGCCGGTGATCGATTCCGCCGGGCGCCTGGTGGGCCAGATCACCGTCGACGACATCGTCAACATCATCCAGGAGGAGAACCGCGAGGACATCCTGCGTCTGGCCGGGGTGTCGGACGAGGACCGCGGCTCGACCGTGCCGGAGATCGTGCGCGGCCGCGTGCCCTGGCTGGCGGTCAACCTGCTGACGGCGTCGCTGGGCGCGGGGGTGATCGCCTTCTTCGGCGGCACGATCGAGCAGATCGTGGCGCTGGCGGCGCTGATGCCGATCGTTTCGGCCATCGGCGGCAATGCGGGGACGCAGGCGCTGACGGTGACGGTGCGGGCGCTGGCGACGCGGGAGCTGAACAGCTCCAACGCGCGGCGGACATTCTTCCGCGAGCTGGTCGTGGGCCTGGCGAACGGACTGGTGCTGGCGCCGCTGCTGGGTCTGGGGGCGGGTTGGTGGTCGGGCGACTGGCGGGTGGGCGGGGTGATCGCTGCGGCCATGGTGCTGAACCTGGCCATCGCGGCGTCGGTGGGGGTGCTGACGCCCCTGACCCTGTCGAAGCTGAAACAGGATCCGGCGGTGTCTTCAGCGGTGTTCGTCACGGCCACGACGGATTTCTTTGGTTTCCTCATCTTCCTGGGACTGGCGACGGTGGTTCTCCTCTGACCCGGCCCGGAGCTTGCTCCGTCGCCTTGTGAGCGAAACCCGTCGTCCCGATCTGGAACACCAAGTGTCCGAACCCGCCGCCAACGCCCGCCGCAAGGTCTCCCGCGAGGGGGTCGTGCTGCTGAAGAGCTTCGAGGGCTTCCGCGCGCGGGCCGAGCGCGACGGCGAGGGGTGGGTGATCGGCTATGGCCACCGCAAATCGGCGCGTGAGGGGCTGACCGTCGGCGAGGCGGACGCAGAGCTTCTTCTTCAGTATGACCTCATGCCGGTGGTGAAGGCGCTGAACGCCTTGCCCGTCGCGCTGAACGCCCACCAGTTCGACGCCCTGGCCAGCTTCGCCTTCTCGGTGGGGGTGGAGCGGTTCGTCGCGTCCGACGTGCATGCCCGGCTCGCCGAGGGGCGCACCGAGGCGGCCGCGGAGGCCTTGCTGGCCTGGGCCGAACCTGCGCCGGCGGTGGCCGGTCTGCGCCGTCGTGCGGCCGAGCGTGCCCTTTTCCTGGCCGATCCCCAGCGCCCCGTGGCGCTGGCGGAACTGTTGGCCGCGCCCCTGCCGGCCCAGCCGGAACCGGTCGTCCCTCCCGTTTCGGAGGCCCGGGCCGCAGCGGTCGCGGCTCTGCTCGGTGAACCGTCGGCGCCCCCGCCTGAGACGGGCGAGGCCACGTCGCCCCCGGTTCCCGAACCCTCCGTGGTCTTGCCCCGCTTCGGCGAGGCCCCTCCGGCGAACTTCGGCGCTGGGGTTCCGCCTGCGGAAGACGCGTTCGTCACCACTCGGCCGTCGGCGCCGCCGCGCGCCATGCCGCAGTTCGCCGCTCCGTACGGACCCGCCATCGTCGGACCGCTGCCGGGCTTTCCCGCACCGCGCCCGGTAGGCTCCGCGGTGCCCGAACCGGTCAATCCGCCCAGCGCTCCGACCCCGCTTCCGCCGGTCGCAGAGACGGTCGCCGAGGCCGACCCGACGCCCGAGCCCGCACCGGCCCCGGCCTCAGCGCCCGTCATTGAGGCGATGCCCGCCGACGCGCCTTGGCCTTCCATGCCGTCGTCGGGATTTCCGCCGGCCCCTGTGGAGCCTCTGATCCTTACGCCGGCTCCTGAGGCTGAGGCCCCCGTCATTCGCCCGGTCTGGGATGAGGCCGTGCGCGCTTCCGACACTCCGCCTTCCGATCAGGACCCTCTGTTCGTCGAAGCGCCCTCGCAGACCTCGATCCTTCGCCACGAGGAGGAGCCGGCGGGGCCCCGCCGCTTCGACTGGAGCGAGACGGGCATGTACGTGATCATGGGCGGGCTGGGTCTGGTGTCCTGCGCCGTCTCGGCCGCCGCCTTCCGCGTGGCGGTGGAGGATCCGTCGCCGATGGGCGAGACCACCGCGGTGGCGTGGACCCTGGCGGTCATTGGCGCGGTGTGCGTGGGCGCCGCCTCGCGGCACCTGTGGGTGCGGACGGTCGGTCGCAAGTCCTGACGCTTCGCAGGCCGCGTGAACGATGCTAGGCCGCGCGTCATGAGCATCCCCAACGCCCCCCAGAGCATGGAATTCGGCCTCGGCGAGAGCGCCGACATGATCCGCGAGACTACCGCCCGCTGGGCCGCCGACCGGCTGGCCCCCCGCGCCGCGGAGATCGACGAGAAGAACGAGTTCGCCCGCGACCTATGGCCCGAGATGGGCGAGCTGGGCCTGCACGGCATCACGGTGGAGGAAGAGTTCGGCGGGCTGGGCCTGGGCTACCTCGAACATTGCGTGGCGATGGAGGAGGTGTCGCGCGCCTCGGCCTCGATCGGTCTGAGCTACGGCGCCCACTCCAACCTGTGCGTCAACCAGATCCGCCGCTGGGGTACGCCGGAACAGAAGGCGAAGTACCTGCCCGGCCTGATCTCCGGCGAGCACGTCGGTTCGCTGGCCATGTCGGAGGCCGGGTCGGGCTCCGACGTCATGTCGATGCGTACGCGCGCGGAGAAGAAGGGCGACCGCTACGTCCTGAACGGCACCAAGTTCTGGATCACCAACGCGCCGCACGCGGAGACCCTGGTCGTCTATGCCCGCACCGGCGAAGGCAACGGCGGCGTCACGGCCTTTCTGATCGAGAAGGGCATGAAGGGGTTCAGCGTCTCCAAGAAGCTGGACAAGATGGGCATGCGCGGGTCGGACACCGCCGAGCTGGTGTTCGAGGACTGCGAGGTGCCGGAAGAGAACGTCATGGGCGGCGAAGGCCGCGGCGCGGCGGTGCTGATGAGCGGGCTGGACTATGAGCGGGCCGTGCTGGCGGCGGGGCCCCTGGGCATCATGCAGGCGGCGCTGGACGTGGTCCTGCCCTACGTCCGCGACCGCAAGCAGTTCGGCAAGGCGATCGGGTCGTTCCAGCTGATGCAGGGCAAGGTGGCGGACATGTACGTCGCCCTGAACTCGGCCCGGGCCTATGTGTATGCGGTGGCCAAGGCGTGCGATCAGGGTCTGACCACGCGCTACGACGCGGCGGGCGCGATCCTGCTGGCCAGCGAGAATGCGGTGAAGGTGACGCTGGAGGCGGTGCAGGCCCTGGGCGGCGCCGGCTACACCAAGGAATGGCCGGTGGAGCGGCTGGTCCGCGACGCCAAGCTCTACGACATCGGCGCGGGAACGAACGAGATCCGCCGGTTCCTGATCGGCCGGGAGCTGCTGGGATAGAGATCCGGCCCTTCGAACTGAGCGACCTGCCCGCGGCACTGGAACTGCAGGCGCTCGGCTATCCGGCGCACCTTCGCGACGGTGAGGAGGCCTTCGTCAGCCGCCTGCGCGTCGCGCCAGGTTGGTGCTGGGTCGCCCATACCAGGAGTCTGCTGGAGGGCTATCTGCTCAGCCATCCCTGGGCGTCGATGAGCCCGCCGGCGCCCGACGTAGTGCTGGACGCCGTGGAAGGTCCGGTTTGGTACGTGCACGACGTCTCCGTAGCCGCATTGGTGAGGGGACAGGGCATCGCCCGCGCGATGCTGGAGGCCTGCTTCGCCGCCAACCCAGGCATTCGTCGGTCCGAGCTCATCGCGGTGCAGCACGCCGGCCGGTTCTGGGAGCGACAAGGCTGGCGCCCCCTCCCCGACCCGACCACCGCACTGAAGGCCAAGGTCGCAGGGTACGGTGAGCACGCGACCTACATGGTCCGGGAGTTCGCCTGAGGGAACGGGAGGCGGCCGGACGGTTGTCGTGGGGTCACGGCAAGCCGGGGCCCGTCTCCGACGCTTGAAGCGCCGCCTGTCCATTTCTTAAGTGGCGCGAAGCGGCGTGAGGCGCCTAGAGACGGATGACCCTGTTCGGCGGCGGCCCCATGAACCAAGACAACTCCTTCAGCGCGCGGCCCTTCTCGCAGGTGCTGACGGACGTCGGCGCGGTGGACGATCCCGTCCTGCCGATGGAGGAGCTGATCGGCACCTTCGGCGAGCGGGGATTCGGCGCCCTGTTGCTGATCCTCGGGCTCCTGAGCGCGGTGATCGGAGTGATTCCCGGCACGACGACGCTGCTGGGCATCCCCATCATGATCATCGGCGTGCAGCTGTTGTTCCGGCGGGACGAGCTGTGGCTGCCGGGATGGATTCTCAAACGGGACCTGCCGCGCCCGGCCTTCGCCGAGGCGGCGGCCAAGGTGAAGGGACGGCTGGAACGGGTCGAAAGGTTCAGCCGGCCGCGGCTGAGCTTCATGAGCAGCGACCTGTCCGAGGCGCTGATCGGGCTGATGTGCGTGGTCTGGGCGGCGGTGCTGATGTTGCCGCTGATCGGGTTCAACCTGGTGCCGTCGCTGATCGTGGCGGCGTTCGGCTTCGGCCTGATGCAGAAAGACGGGGTCGTCATGCTGGTGGGCTGGGTCGGATCCCTGGGCATGGCGATCTTCACCTGGGCCGTCTGGGAGACCGTGTCGCGCGTGCTGGCCGCGACGTGGGAAATGGTCGCCGGCCGCTTCTGAAAAAGGCGCCGGAGGAGATCCCCCGGCGCCTTCTCAGGTTCCTGAAAACTCAGCCGCGGAACAGCGACAAAACCAGCTGCGGAGTCTGGTTGGCGATGGACAGGGCCTGGACCCCAAGCTGCTGCTTCGTCTGCAGCGCCTGGAGCTTGGCGCTCTCCTTCGCCAGATCGGCGTCCACCAGATTGCCCACGCCCGACTCAAGAGAGTCCGCCAGTTTCCCGACGAACTTCAGATGGGTGGTCAAGGCCTTCGACTTCGTGCCGAGACGCGCCAGAGCGGCCGACACATTGTTGATCGAGGCATTGACCGCGGACAGCGACGTCGTCGCCTTGGTCAGGGTGTCAATCGCCTGAGTGGTGGCGACCGTCACGATGGCCCCGCCCAGCGACATCACCTCCGCCGCCACGGTGATCGTGGCGTTGCCCTGGGCGTTCGCCAGGGCCCGGAAGCCGGTCGCGCCGGTCTTGAGCAGATTGACCCCGTTGAATTCGGCGTTGTTCGTGACCGTCGCGATCTGGTCGCGCAAGGCCTTGAAGTCCTCATTCAGCGCGGATCGGGCTGCGGTGGTCAGCGACGCGTCGGTCGCTGCAAGCGCTTTCTCCTTCAACTGGAGCAAGAGGTCGGAGACCGTCTCGCCCGCCGCCAGGCCGACGTCGACCGCGGCGACGCCTCGGTCGAGCGACTGTTTCACCGCTCCCAGAGCGCCGATGTCGGCACGTTGGCCCTGGGCGATGGCCCAGATGGCCCCGTTGTCCTTCACGGTGGCGATCCGCTTGCCGGTGTTGATCCGGCTTTGGGTCACCGCCAGGTCGGCGTTGGTGGCGTTCAGGTTCTGGAGCGCGATCATCGCGCCCAGGTTGGTGTTGACCGAAGTGCTCATCGGCGGGTCCTTCCATTCTGGTCGGTGGAGTTGGCGGCCTTCTGGCCGCTGAACCGGTTCTGGTTCATCCCGCGCGAAGCAAGAAAAGGACCGAGCCAAGCGTCTGATTTTATTGAAACTCAGGCACACATCCGCTGCCGCCCGGCAAAACTTGACGGGCGATGTAGCGGAAGATCAGGAAGCGAGCTGGCGACGCGACGTGACGCGTCAGGCGGCTTCGGCGCCCGGGGCGAGGCCCTGCATCACCATGCGGTTAATGTCGATCAGGGGCTCGAAGTCCTCCTCGCCGCGCATGACGGCCGAGGAGTGCCGGCTGACGAACAGACTGATCGAGATGATCTGGGCCTTCAGAGGATTGTTGAGCGCGTTGTCGGGATCCGAGCAGTCGGTGGCCAGCGTGGACCAGAGACGGCGGTTCCAGTCCAGCGCGTCGATGCGCGTGGCGATGTCGTCGGCCGGGACCGTCGCGGCGTGCATCAGCGCGCGGGTGACCTGCCCGAACAGCCGGTACTCCAGCTCTCGCGGGGATTCAGCCCGCGTCGCCGCGGTCTTGTACGCCTGAAGCGACATTCGACAGCTGTTCCTCGTAATCCACCAGTTTACGGGCCGACATCAGGGCCTTGTAGTATTCCCGCGCCATCACGTGCCGCGAGGCGGCGACGCATTCGCTCAGGATGTCGGGGTTGCGCGTCGCGCTCATGAACTCCGACAAGCGACGGGCGAACTCGTCGTACACTTTGGGCGCCGCGCCCTCGTCCAAGTACATCATCATGACCGGGAAATAGATACGGGTGGCCGGGGTCTTCACGTCCTCGACCTGCATGATGTCCTTCTCGCGCAGGACGCTGGCCTTGTTCTGAAGGATCAGCACACCGCGGCGATCGCCGTTCTGGACGACGGCGCCGTTGAGGACGAACTTTTCGCCCGGCTTCAGCGACAGTTTCAGCGGCATGGTGCGGCACTCCCCGGCCCGCGCTTCGGGACGCTAGGCGTCGCGCGGCTGACGCAGGATGAACGGACGTGGTTAACCATGTCTTGTGAAGCGCAAACGCAACCTTGGCCCGCAGTGACGTCGATTCCTCGAGTGAGCCCCCCATGACCGCCTCTTCCGCCGCTCAGGACCTGAACGATCAGCCGCTGGTCCATGCCCAAGTCCCCGTCGCCCAAGGGACGGCCGGCGATTCGGCGTCGGCGGACGCGATCCGAAGGCTGTCGCGCAATCTGGCGGGCGGGAGCACGCTGAAGAAGCAGAAGCGATTGATGGAGCTGCTGAAGGGCGCGGTCGCGGCGATGCGCATGCGAGACTTCGACGGCGGGGCGAACCGGGCGCTGGAGGCGTTGAAGATCGACGAGACTTCTGGCCTCGCCTGGCATGTGCTGGCCATCTGTCAGGAGAAGGTCGGACGGTTCGTCGAGGCGATCCAGGCCTACGAGGCGGCGCTGGCCCTGCTGCCCGAGGATCCCGCCATCGCGCACGATCTGAGCCGGCTGGCGCAGCGTCTGGGCCATCTGGAGATCGCTGAAAAGCTTCTGCAGAAATTCCTAGCCGCCGAGCCCGGCCACGTCGACGGAACCAACAACCTGGCCTGCGTGCTGCGCGAGCAGAACCGCTATGATGAGGCGATCGATCTGCTGCGCGGCATGATCCAGATCGAGCCCGGCAGCGCCCTTTTATGGAACACCTTGGGCACCGTGCTGAGCGATCAGGGCCGCATGTCGGAGAGCCTGCCCTTCTTCGAGGAGGCGTTGCGGCTGGAGCCGGGTCTGGCCAAGGCCCGCTACAACCGTGCCAATGCGCGCCAGCCGTTGGGCGACCTGACCGGCGCGCTGGAGGACTTCGACGCCGCGCTGAAGGGCGCCGAGCCGGGGTACGAGACGGCCATGATGCGCATGGCGCGCGCCATGACCCTGATGGGCGTCGGCCGCATCCCCGAGGGCTTCCGCGAGTATGAGGTGCGGCTGGATCCCGACATGCCGGACGCCATGCAGGTCGTGACCGGATCGCCGCGTCGGACGCACGAGCCGCTTGCGGGTCGGTCGCTGCTGATCGTCGGCGAGCAGGGTCTGGCTGACGAGATGGTGTTCGGCGGCTGCGTCGGCGACGCGATCGAGGCGGTGGGGCCGGACGGCGAGGTCCACGTGGCGGTCGAGCCGCGTCTGGTGACCTTGTTCCAGCGCAGCTTCCCCACCGCAAAGGTGGTCGGGCACCGGACGGTGCGGATCAACGGCCGGCTTCACCGCATCATCCCCGACGTCGATGAGCGGCCGGGGGGCGCGCGGCCGATCGACTTCTGGACGCCCATGGCGACCCTGTTGGCCGAGTTCCGCCCTTCAGTGCACGCCTTCCCCGACCGCGACGGCTATCTGACGCCCGATCCGGCGCGGGTGGCGAAGTGGACGACCGAGCTGGCGGCGCTGGGGCCGGGGCTGAAGGTCGGCCTGCACTGGAAGAGCCTGATCCTGACCGGATCCCGCGGGCGGTACTTCTCCAGCTTCGACCGCTGGCGGCCGGTGCTGGAGACGCCGGGGACGGTCATGGTCAATCTGCAGTGCGGGGACGTGGCCGACGACCTGGCACAGGCCGAGGCGGCGGGGGTGCGCATCTGGACGCCGCCGTTCGACCTGAAGGACGATCTCGAAGATCTGGCCGCCATGTCGTGCGCGCTGGATCTGGTGGTGGGACCGGGCATCGCGGGCACCAACATCGCCGCCGCCGTGGGCGCGCGGACGTGGATGCTGACCGCGCCCGACGACTGGCACCTTCTGGGGACCGACCGCTATCCCTTCTATCCGCGGACGCGCCTGTTCCGCCGCGCCTTCGACGGCTGGCCCCAGTCGATCGCCGAGGTTCGGGCGGCGCTGGACGCCGAGGTGGCGAAGGCGGGGAACGCCCACTGACCGGAGCCGTTCTCCTGACCGACAGGAGAACGCCATGCCCGACATCGACGAACAGGACCAGGCCGAGGTCTTCGACGAGACTCACCTCGACGACGAGGGGGACACCGAAATGCTGCTGGATGAGCTGGATCCGGTGTTCGACGCGACGCAGGCCGACGGAGATGCGGACGAGGACGAAGACGACTCCAACGACCCGGACGTCGACGACGACCTCGAGGAAGGCGACCCAGGCCTACAGGTCCGCGAGTCCCTCGAGGCCGAGGCCGATGCCCTGCTGGCCGAAGCCGAGACCGAGGGCGACGACGACGGCGAACCGGACGCCGCCCCCGGCGAGGTCGAGCTGGTCTACGACGGACTGATGCGCGACCGGCGCGGGGCCCAGGCCAGCGCCGCCCACTGGGAAGCCAAACGCCTGGCCGACGACGACATCGCCGATCTGGGCTATGCGCCCGACGATCAGCCCGTGCAGGAAATGCCCCGATGACCGAAGACGCCAAGACCGAAAAGCCCGACCAGCTGAAGCCGCACCTCAAGGACGCCGAGGACCGTCAGGAGGCACTGATCGACGAGGGCGTGGAGGAGACCTTCCCCGCCAGCGATCCCGCGACGCCGAAGCGCATCACCTGAACGCTGTTAACCCCGTCAGTTCCGGGCTATCCCGAGGCAAGTCCAAGGGAGAGCCCGCCGCATGGCCGACCGCCACCGTTTCGAAGGCACGTCCGATTACGTCGCCACCGACGATCTTCGCATGGCGGTCGACGCCGCCGTGGCGCTGGAGCGGCCGCTGCTGATCAAGGGCGAACCGGGCACGGGCAAGACCGTGCTGGCCTATGAGATCGCCAGGGCTATGGACGCCCCGCTGATCACCTGGCACGTCAAGTCGACCACCAAGGCGCACAACGGGCTGTATGAATACGACGCCGTCAGCCGCCTGCGGGACTCGCAGCTGGGCGAGGAACGCGTCCACGACGTCCGGAACTACCTGAAGAAGGGCAAGCTGTGGGAGGCGTTCACGTCCCCCGCGCGGCCCGTGCTGCTGATCGACGAGATCGACAAGGCCGACATCGAGTTCCCGAACGACCTGCTTCAGGAGCTCGACCGGATGGAGTTCTACGTTCAGGAGACGGACGAGACGATCCGGGCCGAGGTGCGGCCGATCGTGATCATCACGTCGAACAACGAGAAGGAGCTGCCCGACGCCTTCCTGCGCCGGTGCTTCTTCCACTACATCCGCTTTCCTGATGTCGAGACGATGGAGCGGATCGTCGAGGTGCACTTCCCCGGCATCAAGAAGCGACTCGTCGCGGAGGCGCTGAAGACCTTCTATGAGATCCGGGAGACGCCGGGACTGAAGAAAAAGCCGTCGACGTCCGAGCTGCTGGACTGGCTGAAGCTGCTGCTGGTCGACGACGTGGCGCCCGAGACGCTGCGGGAAAAGACGCCGGGCAAGCTGATCCCGCCGCTGCACGGCGCCCTGCTGAAGAACGAGCAGGACGTGCACCTGTTCGAGCGCCTGGCCTTCCTGGCCCGCGGCGAAGGGCGCCGTCCGGGCGCCTGACGGCCGCTGCAGTTACCGCGATTTCACTGGATATGGACACCGATCGGCGCAGGATGAGATCAAAGGAAGACCAGCCCATGCGCGTTTCCGCCCGCCCCCTGATCCCACTCTTGGTCATCGCCTGCCTTGGCGTGGCCGCTTGCGACGGCGAGCGGTCGGTCAGCATCACAACGACGGATTCATCGGAAAAGCCGCGGGGCGTGCTGCGCGTGGTCGACGCCCTTCAGTGCCCGGAAACCCAAGGCCAACTGACCCGCAAGGGGGCCGTCACCGACGGCGGCACCGTCTGCACCTACGTCGGCCCGCGCGGCGCAGTGGTCGAACTGCGCCTCGTGAAACTGTCGGACGACCCGACCTCGGTGCTCGAGCAACTGGAGACCGAGCTCAGAAAAGACGTGCGCGGCGGTCCGACTGGCAAGGGTCCACAGGTCGCGGTGGACGCCGACGGCGACCGCGCCACAGTGCGTATGCCAGGCATCAGCGTGGACGCCGAGGGCGAAACCGCCGACGTCCGCATCGGTGGTTTCCGCATCGAGGCCAAGGACGACTCTCCCCGGGCCGAAGCGACGGCCGAGGCCGGGGCCGAGCCCAGCAAAGACACCGTCAGCGTTCGGGCCGATCAGGGCGGAGCCGAGGTCCGCGTCCGGGCTCAGGGCGACGCCACGCGCGCCAAATGGGTGCTGACCGATGCCGACGAGGCGGCCACGGGCTGGCGCCTGGTCGGGTATGAGGCGCGCGGGCCGCAGGGCGGACCGCTGGTCGTGGCGCTGGTCCGGTCAAAGGACGACGACAAGGACGCGGCCTTCGAGGACGCCGAGGCGCTGGTGTCGCTGAACGTCGGGGATTGATCCCCGGCCCGCATTGCGTCACCTGACCCGCCGACGTCAGGAAGCCGCCTTGCCCACCGCCCCCGCCAAGTCCAAGCTCGCCGCCCGATCCTCGCGCAAGCCCGCGCAGCGCGCGTGGCAGCGCATGCTGTCGGGCCGCCGGCTGGACCTGCTGGACCCCTCGCCCTTCGACATCGAGATCGAGGACATCGCCCATGGCTTGGCGCGCGTGGCCCGGTGGAACGGCCAGACGATCGGCGAGCACGCCTTTTCCGTCGCCCAGCACAGCGTGGTGGTGGAGGAGATCGTCGCACACATCCGGCCCGGCATCGCGCCGAAATGGCGGCTGGCGGCCCTGCTGCACGACGCCTCCGAATACGTGATCGGCGACATGATCTCGCCGTTCAAGGCGGCGCTGGGCGTCAGCTACAAGGACTTCGAGGCACGGCTGGAGCACGCCATCCACATCCGCTTCGGCCTGCCGGCCAAGAACCCGGTCGAGATCAAGAAGCTGATCAAGGAGGCCGACAAGGCCTGCGCCTTCTTCGAGGCGACGCAGTTGGCGGGTTTCTCGGAGGAAGAGGCGCTGGGTTTCTTCGGCGCTCCGCCGCCCGGATACGACCTGCACATCACGCCGCTGAGCGCCACGGAGGCGCAGGCGCGCTACGTCGAGCGCTACCGCACCCTGGCCGAGGCCATGGGCACGGTGGCCGGCGCCGACGCCTGGCATACGGAGTGACCATGGCGGATCAGGTCA
The DNA here is from genome assembly GCA_019748055.1 of Caulobacteraceae bacterium. Lineage (GTDB taxonomy): Bacteria > Pseudomonadota > Alphaproteobacteria > Caulobacterales > Caulobacteraceae > Brevundimonas. Next base: position 26,865 of record JAIEQC010000062.1, read on the forward strand.
CGGGATCAGGCGTCCGCATCGGTCTGTCCGCCGTGATCATGGCGATCCGCGACGGCCGGGCCTGCGTCCTGACCACCGCGTCCGAAGAGGGCCTCGCCGCCCTGCCCTTCGGCCCCTTCGACCCGGTGCGCGACCGCACCTTCGAGCGGGCGCTGCGGGACTTCGTGACGGCCCAGACGGGCTTCCGGCTCGGGTTCGTCGAGCAGCTGTACACCTTCGGCGACGCGGGGCGGGCCAGCCCGCGCGCGACGCCGGGACCGACGGGGGCGCGGGAGGTTTCCGTGGGCTATCTGGCCCTGACCGCAGAGGCGTCCGACCCGCCGGGATCGGCCAGATGGACGCCGGTGCTGGACTTCTTTCCTTGGGAAGACCGCCGCGGCGGGGCGCCCGCCGTTCAGCCCGCGATCGACGACGCCCTGACCCGCTGGGCCGGAGAAGACGCGAAGCGGCGCGGGCGGGTGGACGCGCTGTTCGCGGGCGGCGAGGCGCGCTGGTCGGAAGCGCGCGTGCTGGAACGCTACGAACTGCTTTACGAGGCGGGCGTCGTGGCCGAGGCCGCGCGCGACGCCGAGCGGGCCGCGCCATCGAGCGCGCCGGGCCGGGTCATGGCGTCGGATCACCGGCGCATCCTTGCGACCGGTCTGGGACGGCTGCGGTCCAAGCTGCGGTACCGCCCCGTGCTGTTCGACCTGACGCCGCCGACCTTCACCCTGTCGCAGTTGCAGGCCGCGGCCGAGGCTGTGACGGGCGTCGCCCTCCACAAGCAGAACTTCCGCCGGGGCGTGGAGCGGACAGGCCTGGTCGCCCCCACCGGCGGATTCTCGACGGGAACCGGTGGGCGCCCTGCCGCCCTGTTCCGCGCCACGGGCGTCGATCCGACCGACGGCCAGGCGCCGGGCCTGCCCCTGCCCGCGCTCCGGTGACGACGCCCCTTGCGGCCGGGCGCGGCCCCGACTAGAGAAGCCGTCCTTCAACCGAGACTTCGGCGCCGCGGAGAGGTGGCAGAGTGGTTGAATGTACCGCACTCGAAATGCGGCGTGCCTTTACGGGTACCGGGGGTTCGAATCCCCCCCTCTCCGCCACCGATGCCTCGCAGCAGAGCTATCTTTACAGGTTCGGCTACGCCGCTTCGTAGCCTGAAGCGCATCACTATGCGTTTTGGCTTCCGGAGCGTTCCGTGCTGGCGACCTCGCGCTGGGCCTGGACGAAGCCGTAGGCCGGCACGATCTCTCCGTCGCGCGACGAGACCTGGCCCCAGGCCTCGATCAGCCGGTCGGCGGCATCACCCCCCTCACCGATGTATGTGCCCGCCGTCAGGGTCACGTAGGCGCGGGCGAAGTGGCCGGCACCGGCGTTGACGATGGCGCGCGTCGGCGCGTCGTCGCCGCACAGCAGGGCCAGGGCGGGGCTGACCAGCGCCGGCGACAGCCGGGCCAGGGCCTCTGGCGGCAGCAACCCCTCGGTCATGCCGGTTGCGGCGGTGGGCGCCAGGCAATTGACGCGGATGCCGTACTTCTCGCCCTCGATGGCGAGGGTCTGCATGAGCCCCACCAACGCCATCTTGGCCGCGCCGTAGTTGGCTTGGCCGAAGTTACCGTAGAGCCCGGACGACGAGGTCGTCATGACGATGCGGCCGTGTTCTTGAGCCCGCATGGTCTCCCATACCGCCTTGGAGCAGACGACCGCGCCCATCAAATGAACGTCGACGATCAGGCGGAAGTCGGCCAGGTCCATCTTGGCGAAGCTCTTGTCGCGCAGGATGCCCGCGTTGTTGACCAAGGCGTCGACGCGGCCCCAGCGCTCCACCGTGCGGGCCACCATGTCGGCGACCGCCGCCTCGTCCGTCACCGAGCAGCCGATGGCCAGGGCGTCGCCGCCCGCAGCGCGGATCTCGTCCGCCACGGCCTCGGCCGCCTCGCCGTTCATGTCGTTGACGACCACTGCCGCGCCGCGCCGGGCCAGGAACAGCGCGTGCTCGCGCCCCAGACCTCCACCCGCGCCCGTGACGACGGCGACGCGCCCCTGCATGCTCATGCGACTGCTCCCGCTTGGATGACCGTGTTGCGATCGGCTTTGCGGCGCGAGCGGGCCGATGGCAAGAGGCGGCTCGGCGTGATCCCCGAGGCCCCGCGGGCGTTACAGGAAGAAGGCTGCTATGGCCGCGCGGTGGCCTTCCGCCTACCAAGGAGACCGAGGATGGACGCCGAAGCCTGGACCTCGCTCGCGGCCTTCGCCGGGGCCAACGTCGCCGCCGCGGCCTCCGGGGCCCTGTTCAAGCCGGGCGACTGGTACGCGTCGCTGAACCGGCCGGGTTGGACGCCGCCGAACTGGGCTTTTCCGCTGGTCTGGCTGGTGATGTTCAGCCTGAACGCTGCGTCCGGCTGGCTGGTCTGGCGGGCGCACGGGCCCGAGGCGGCGGCCGCGCTGGTGGTCTACGGCGGATCGCTGGTGTTGAACGCGGCCTGGTCGTGGCTGTTCTTCGGGCGGCGGCGCATGGATCTGGCGCTGGTGGACGTCGGCCTATTGTGGCTGTCGATCGCCGCCGTGATCGCCCTGTTCCGGCCGCTGAGCCCTTTGGCGGCCCTGTTGCTGCTGCCCTATCTCGGCTGGGTCACGATCGCGGCGGCGCTGAACCTGCGGATGATCCAGCTGAACCCCAAGGCCTGAAACGATGAAGGCCCCCCGCCGCATGGCGAGGGGCCTCCTTAGACCATGATCAAGTTCAGCGCGCGTAGTTGTGCGCGATGGCCCAGTCGTACCAGTTGTCCACCACCGTGCCGGTCAGCAGGATGCCGATGCCGCCGGTCAGCGTGGTCAGGACGGCGAACCACCAGGCCCAGCGGTGCACCGACTCGATCGTGGCGTTCCAGCCCATGGTCCAGCGCCAGAACAGGGCGCCGCGCTCGGCTCCCGTGCCGCGGTCGGTGATCTGCTCGACCTCGCGCTCCAGCGAGTAGCGGCCGCAGGCCAGCACGGTCGCGCCGTGCATGGCGAACAGCAGGGTCGAGCCGTACAGGAAGGCGATCGAGAGCGCGTGGAACGGGTTGTAGAACAGGTTGCCGTAGGTGATCGAGAATGCGCCGGTCCAGTCCAGGTGCGGGAAGATGCCGAACGGCACCGCCTCGGACCAGCTGCCCATCATGATCGGGCGGATGAAGCCCAATACCAGCATCAGCCAGATCGCCGAAGCGAAGGCCCAGGTGGTGTGGCTGCCCAACCCCAGCGCCTTGGCCCTCAGATAACTGCGCACGCACCAGGTGATCACCGACACCGTCATGAAGAAGCCGGCGATCAGCCACCAGCCCCCCTCGGCCAACGGCGGCAGGATGGCCAGGCCGTATTCCGGCGCGGGCGGATAGAGCCCCAGCCACGGGAGTTGGCGGATGAACTCCGCCGGGTTCCAGCCCACCGAGGCGAACATGTTCAGCCCGATGATCTCGAACGCGAGGAAGCCGGTCAGCAGCGAGATGACGCCGGTCCAGCCAAGATAGACAGGCCCGATCTGCGCGTTGCCGATGCGGCCCATGAGGTGGAGGAAGCCCGGCTTGCCGACCCGGTCGTTGGGGCCGTCGGCCAGGTCGGGCCCCAGCTCGGGGACCCCGCGGACCTGCACCTGGGTGAAGAGGTTCTGATAGAGAGCCATGTTTTTCCCTCCCGCGCCTATTGCCAGATCGGCAGGTTGCGCCAGCCGTCCCACCATTCGGGCCAGCCTTCGGCCCAATACGGGCCGCTTATGATCATGCAGACCGCGCTCCAGAACCCGGCGCTGAGGGCCAGGAACAGGCCGACGCGGTGGATGCCCAACGTGCCGACGGAATAGCCGATGAAGTCGCGGAAGAAGCCGTCCTCATGCTCGGGCTGGCGCACTTCCTTGCCCTTGCCGGGATTGGTGGCCGCCAGGATCAGCGAGCCGTGCAGAGCCAACGCCAGCGTCGTCGCGAAGAAGAAGCTGATCGCGATCATGTGGGCGGGATTGTAGTGGAAGTTGATGTACTGGTACCCGGTGTTGGACACCCAATCGAGATGGCTCCAGATGCCATACGGGAAACCATGTCCCCAGGCGCCCATCAACAGCGGCCGGAACACCACCAGCGTCATATAGGCGAGGATGGCGAAACCGAAGGCGACGGGCACGTGGTAACCGATGCCGAGCTTTCGACAGATCTCCACTTCGCGCATCGCCCATGAGACGAAGGCGCCGATCGCGCAGATGGTGACCAGCTGCCAGATGCCGCCTTCCGCCAAGGGCGCGAAGGACAGTCCGTATTCCAGCGGCGGCGGGTTGATCGAAATCAGCCACGGGTTCCACGTGTCCCCCATGGATGCGCCGTAGACGATCAACGCCGTGCCCAGACTGGCGAAGAACGCCGTCAGGACGCCGAAGAAGCCGACGTAGAACGGCCCGACCCAGTAGTCGAAAAGGTCGCCCCCGATCAGGGTCCCCCCTCGGACGCGATACTTTCGCTCGAAACTCAGCAAGGCCATGACGGTCTCCGTCCCTTGTCCGCATCTTCTTTGTGCGGGTCGATGATCTTCAGCAGGGGTCGCGACGGACGGAACCGGATCGCTCCGTTTCCGCCCGCGCGCCGCATGAGCGGTCCCTTAAGGCGTGGCGCCGGCCATAGCCGCCGCCTGTGCCCGTTCCGCGCCGTCGATCCAGTTGTACCGAGGCGAGCTGAGCAGGATGAAGTGGATCAGCAGAGCCAGGGTGAACAGAAAGACGAACATGGCGACGAGCGCCCGTCGGGGATCGAATAGGAGCCAAATTCTCCACATGACTTAGTCCTCCATTGCCGCTTGGCGGCTCTAGTGGGCGGTCCCGGCCGCGAACGACCGGACCCGTCGGGTTGTGGGGAAGTTCAGGCCCCCAGCCAGGGCTTCCACATCCACACCAGCACATGGGCCGCGATCGCGATGACCGTGAACCCGATGAAGCTGGACATGAAGATGCCGTGGAATTCCTTGGCGGCTTCCGGCGTGAGACCCGTGAGGGACCCCGTCGAGTCGGTTACGTTAGACATATCTCCTCCTTTCGTTGGAGCGGTGTTCGGCCCCGGGAGATTTCCGGAACCGGCTTCGCCGCCCGGACGAGCCGGACGACGAACGGTGAGCCGGGGCTTGCGCCCGCGGCGATCGGGGAGGCGGAGACGGCGCGCGTCATGCCGCCCTCCCGCTCAGGACGATGGCGTTGGCGGCGGCGAGGCGGTCCAGCGTGACCCGGTCCTCTCCGGCCTGGCGGGCGGCGCGCTCCGCGGCGTCCCTCAGGCGTTTGGCCGCGGAAATGCGAACGATTACGGGCTGCGAGGCGACCAGCTTTTCCAGCTCGTCGGACGCCGCATCTTCCCAGACGATCTCGGCGTGCGGCCGCGCCGGCGTGGCCTCGACCGCGTCCAGCTGGGAAGCCAGCGGCAGGATGGCGAAGAGCGCATCGAACAGGGCGTTGCAGACCTCCTGGATCAGGAAGGTGCAGCCCGCGTAGCCCATGAAGGGCGTGCCCGTATGCCTGCGGATCGC
>JAIEQC010000025.1 GCA_019748055.1 Caulobacteraceae bacterium
TGGACGGCGTCCAGCGCGGACGGGTCGCCCGCAGCCTCGGCGGCGGCGACGCGGTCGGCGGCCAGACGCTCGCGCGCGAGCGCGCCCAGGATGAGGCCCGGACCGGCGGCGCGGCACAGGGCCTCGACCGCCACAAGACGGGCGGAGCCGCCGATGGAGGCCAGTTGCACGGCGCACCAGTCCAGCGGGCTGTGGTCGGGAGTGAACTGGTCGCCCGCCGCTTCCAGCAGGGCGCGGGCCTGATCGCGGGCCTGGGCGTCGTCGGCCAGGGCCGCGAGGGCCGACAGGCCGGAGGCGCTGAGCGCGAGCGCCCGTGCGCGGGTCAAGGGGCGGCGCTCGGCCGGGCAGGACTCGACCAGGGCGAACAGGTCGCGGCCCGCCTGGTCCAGCAGGCGGCCGTCGCGCTGGGCGATGCCGGCCTCGAGCGTCAGACCGGCGCGGTCCAGCCGCACCGCCTCGGCAAGGGGATCGGCCGAACCCTCGAGCCCATGCAAAGCGAGGTCCAGCAAGGCCGCGGCTTCCAGCAGGCGCACGGGCCGACCATCGAGGCGCGCCTTGCGGGCCGACACGCGGGCGTGGATCGCCACGGTCGCCGGACGGGCGCTGTCCCGCTCGATCAGGTCGGCGGCGGCGTCCAGCCGGTCCGGGCCGCCATAGAGGTCGAAGCGCAGGATCAGGGCCTGGGCACGGGCGGCCCGGGCTTCTTCCAGCATCCGCGCGCCTTGGGACGCCACCACGGCCGAGATAGCGGCGGCGTCCGCACGGTCCAGCGCGTCGATGCGGCCGGTGCGGGCGGCGAGCTCGCGCCACAGGGCGGCGGCGGTCAGCCAGGCCTGATCGGGCCTTGCGCAGGACGCGCGGCCCGCGTCGATGGAGGCGCGACGGGCCTCGGCCTCGACCAGGTCCACGCCGATCAACTCCAGCCAGCCGAGGTCCTCGCGGTCGCGACCGCGACCGAAAAGCCTGCGCAAATCCTTGCCGAACTCGAACATGCCGCCTCCTGGCGCGTCCCGGATCGGGACCGTGACTCCATCTGTTCAGCCCCACAAGCAAATGCGTGGCCGCCGTGACGGTTCGCCCCTTGCGACGGCGTGGTCGGCGCTTATCTGCACCCGCAACTGTTGCAGGAGACCTCCCCCATGACCTCCCCCCTGTTCGAGCCCATCACCCTGGGCGCGCTTGAGCTGAAGAACCGCGTCGCCATGGCGCCCATGACCCGCAGCCGCGCGGGGGCGGGCGAGGTGATCAACGCCTCCGCCGCGACCTACTATGCCCAGCGCGCGGGCGCGGGCCTGATCATCAGCGAGGCGACCCAGATCAGCCGTCAGGGTCAGGGCTATCCCAATACGCCGGGCGTCTTCACCGACGCCCAGGTCGAAGGCTGGAGGGTCGTGACCGACGCCGTGCACGCGGCCGGCGGCAAGATCGTCGCCCAGCTGTGGCACGTCGGGCGGGTCTCCCTGGCCGACTATCAGCCCGACGGCGGCGCGCCGGTCGGGGCCTCGGCCATCGCGGCCGAGGGTCAGGCGATGAAGCCGGACTTTTCCATGACGCCCTTCGTCACCCCGCGCGAACTGACCGAGGCCGAGATCGAGGGCGTGCTGGCCGACTATGCCCACGCCGCGCGTCAGGCGAAGGCGGCGGGCTTCGACGGCGTCGAGCTGCACGGGGCCAACGGCTATCTGGTCGATCAATTCCTGCGCGACGGCTCGAACCACCGCACGGACCGCTGGGGCGGGTCGGTGGAGAACCGCGCCCGGTTCCTGGTCGAGGCGACGCGGGCCCTGGTGGACGTCTGGGGCCCCGAGCGTGTGGGCGTGCGCCTGTCGCCACTGGGGACCAACAACGGCATGTCGGATTCCGACCCGGCGGCCACATTCGGCCACGCGGTCGCGGCGCTGAAGCCGTTCGGCCTGGCCTTCCTGCACCTGATCGAGGCGGAGCCGCCGCATCCGATGGCGGGACCGGAGGGATCGCCCCGACTGGCGAAGGACCTGCGCGAGGCCTTCGGCGGGCCGGTGATGCTGAACGGCGGGCTGGATCGGGCGAAGGCCGAGGCCGCGCTGGCCGACGGCCGCGCAGACCTGGTCAGCGTCGGCGTGCCCTTCTTGGCGAACCCTGATCTGGTCGAGCGCTGGAAGACCGGCGCCGGGCTCAATACGCCGGACCGCGCCACCTTCTATGGCGGCGGGGACAAGGGCTACATCGACTACCCGACGCTGGAAGAGGCGGTGCAGGCGGCGTGATCGCGCTCCGCGGCCCGGCATATCCGTGATTGTCGAAGGCGCGCGGACGCCATAGGCTTCGCCATCGGGCGGATCCGGGGGACGGCGATGCGAGTGCTTTTGGGCGCGGCGGCGGTTTCAATGACGCTGGCGAGCGCCCTGGCCGCGCCGGCGACGGCCGCCTCCGCCGGCTCCGACCCCGGCATCCGGCAGGAGCCGGCGTCGGAGATCCGGCTGCCCTCCGCACGGGCGGGATCGACCTATGACAGGCCGCTGATCGTCCAGGGCGGCGAGCCGCCCTATGCGTTCGTGCTGGTCTGCGGCGTGCTGCCGCCGGGGGTCGAGCTGCGCCCGGACGGCAGGCTGGAAGGCACGCCGGCGGTTTCGGGCGCCTTCACCTTCCGCGTGGAAGCGTCGGACGCGAGCGGGCGGGCGATCCGCAGCGACTATCGTCTGGAAGTCCTGTCGCCGCGCTGAGGCGGACATGGAAACGGCCGCTCCCTTTGGGGAAGCGGCCGTTGTGGTGGAGCTAAGCGGAGTCGAACCGCTGACCTCTTGAATGCCATTCAAGCGCTCTACCAACTGAGCTATAGCCCCGAACCTTTTCAGGTCGGATCGCCGGGCGGTGAATGCGCCCCCCGGCGAGGCGGCGGAACCTATGTCAGGGCCTTTTGGCGATCAAGCCCGGTTCCGCCATTTATTTTCGACCTGGATCAGTCCTCGTCGTCGCCCGGCTTGACGATGTCGTCCTCGAAGGAATCGTCGTCGTCCTCGTCCTCGATGAAGGGCACGGAATCGTCGTCGTCGTCGCCCAGATCGTCGTCGTCGACGGCCTCGCCCATGCCGGGCTCCTCGGTCGGATCCTTGGCGTCGTCGTCCTCGTCGTCCGGGGTCAGGATCGGCTCATGGCCTTCCTCGTCGATCTCGGGCGTCGCGACGGTCTCTTCCTCGTCCTCGTCGCCGTCGGCCGACTTGTCCTTGACCTGATCCTCGGCCTCGTCGTCGGTGTCGGGCACGCCGGCGGGGCGGCCGCGGCGGTTGCGCAGCTTCAGCGCCTCTTCCGGATCGAAGTCCGTGCCGCACTTGGGGCAGTGCGCCGGGCGGCGGTTGAGGTCGTAGAATTTGGCCTGGCAGTTCGGACAGACCTGCTTGGCGCCCAGTTCGGGATTGGCCACGGGGAGACCTTGAAAAGGAGTTGCCGGAAAGCGGGGCGCTCCCTTGCCACCGCGCGGGGCCGCTGTCAAAACCCCCGTCCCATAAAGCCCGAGGTCCGGCGCTTTGGCCGTTTCATCCCCCACCCTGACCGCGCGTTCCGGACGGTCCCTGAAGGGCGTCGTCACCGCGCCCGGCGACAAGTCGATCAGCCATCGCGCGCTGATCCTGGGGGCCATGGCGACGGGGGTCACGGAGATCGAGGGCCTGCTTGAGGGCGAAGACGTGCTGGCCACCGCACGGGCGGTCGAGGCGTTCGGCGCGGGCGTGGACCGGCTGGGGCCCGGGCGCTGGCAGGTGATGGGGCACGGGGGATTCCGGCAGCCGGAGGGCGTGATCGACTGCGGCAATGCGGGGACGGGCGTGCGCCTGCTGATGGGGGCGGCGGCGGGCTATCCGGTTTCGGCGACCTTCGACGGCGACGCCTCCCTGCGGAAACGCCCGATGAAGCGCGTGACCGGGCCGCTGGCGGAGATGGGGGCGCTCTTCGCATGGGCGGCGGAGGAAGATCGACTGCCCCTGACGCTGACGGGCGGAGACCTGACCGGTCTGGAGTTCACGCAGAAGGTCGCCTCGGCCCAGGTGAAGTCCGCCATCCTGCTTGCCGGGTTGAACGCCGCCGGGCGCACGGTCGTGGCCGAGCCGGAGAGGAGCCGGGATCACACCGAGCGGATGCTGGCCGCCTTCGGCGCGCATGTGCAGGTCAATGAGGAGGGCGCCGGTTGGCGGGTGACGCTCGAGGGCGGGCAGGCGCTGAGGGCGACCGACGTCTCCGTGCCCGGAGACCCCTCCTCCGCCGCCTTCCCGCTGGCGGCGGGACTGATCGTGCCGGGGGCGGAGGTGACGGTGCGGAACATCATGCTGAACCCGCTGCGGACCGGCCTGTTCGAGACCTGGCTGGAGATGGGGGCGGAGCTGACCGTCTCGAACCGCCGCGCGGCCGGCGGCGAGGAGGTCGGCGACTTGACGGCGCGGCACTCGGCCTTGACCGGCGTGGTCGTGCCACCCGAACGCGCGGCGTCGATGATCGACGAGTATCCTGTGCTGGCCGCCACGGCCGCCTTCGCACGCGGTGAGACGGTCATGCGGGGCATCGGCGAGATGCGGGTCAAGGAGAGCGACCGCATCGCCCTGATGGCCGCCGGACTGCAGGCGTGCGGGGTGACGGTGGTCGAGGAGCCGGAGGGCTTCGTCGTCACCGGCGGGCGCGTGCCGGGCGGCGCGACCGTGACCACCCACGGCGACCACCGCATCGCCATGAGCCACCTGGTTCTCGGACTTGCGGCGGAGAGGGCGGTGACCGTGGATGAGCCGGGCATGATCGCGACGAGCTTTCCGGGGTTCGTCGAAATGATGTGCGAGTTGGGCGCGGAGATCGGATGAGGAAGCCGCTGTTCCCCAATCTGCGGAGACCGCCCCACCGGCCCCTGTTCCATGCGCTCATCGCCCTATGGATGGGCTTTCTCGCCTTCATCGGCGCCCGCATCTGGCTGGACAGCCTGGCGGAGGGCGTCCTCGACGTGCGGGGTCCGGCGCTGATCCGCGCGGATCAGCCGGAACTCTATTGGCTGGCGATGGTCGGAGCCGCGGCGACGCTCGTCGTCGTCGTTGTAACCGCCGTCTTGGGCCTCCGCGCATTGGTCTTGAACCTCCGGCGCGGGAGAAGCGCATGACGGACCTCGTCATCGCCGTCGACGGCCCGGCCGCCTCGGGCAAGGGCACCGTGGCCGCGCGGCTGGCTCGGCACTACGGCCTGCCCTACCTCGACACCGGCCTGCTGTACCGCGCCGTCGGGCTGGCGGTGCTGGACGCGGGCGGGGATCTGGACGACGCGGCGGCGGCGGAAGCGGCGGCGCGGGGGATCGATGCGGCGCATCTGGAGGACGTCGAGCGGCTGACGGGGCGCGGGGCCGGCGAAGCGGCCAGCCGCGTGGCGGGCCATCCGGGCGTGCGGGCGGCGCTGCTGGACTATCAGCGGGCCTTCGCGGCGCAGTCCGGCGGCGCGGTGCTGGACGGGCGCGACATCGGCACGGTGATCGCGCCGGACGCCCCGGCCAAGCTGTTCGTCACGGCCACGGCGGAGGTGCGGGCGATGCGCCGCTGGAAGCAGCTGACGGGGCGCGGGGAGAAAATCGCCTTCGAGGACATGCTGGCCGACATCAAGCGGCGCGACGAGCGCGACGCCGGCCGGGGCGCGGCGCCCATGGTGCAGGCGGCCGACGCGGTCTTGCTGGACACGACCGAAATGGATATAGACGCGGCCTTCGATGCGGCCCGCCGCATCATCGAGGCTGCGCGCGCCCGATAAGGGCAAATCCAACGCACAGCTCCTCGGTCTCCGCGGGCGCCCTGGCCACCGGCCTCGCATCCTGACGACCTGACTTCCGAAATCTCAACCCCGCGCGGGACCGATCGGTCGCGCGCCTCAGCCTTTCACTCAACCCCAGAGCTTCATGACCGACACCCTGACCCCCACCCGCGACGATTTCGCCGCGCTTCTGAACGACACGCTCGGCGAGCGCGACCTTGGCGAAGGCCAGGTCGTTCACGGCCGCGTGGTCGGCGTCGAGAAGGACATCATCATCATCGACGTCGGTCTGAAGACCGAAGGCCGCATCCCGGCCCGCGAGTTCGGCATCGGCGAAGGCGCCGTGATCCCCAAGGTCGGCGATGACGTCGAGGTGTACCTGGAGCGCGTCGAGAACGCCCTGGGCGAAGCGGTCATCAGCCGCGACAAGGCGCGTCGTGAAGAAGCCTGGACCCGGCTGGAAGTCGTGTTCGCCGAAGGCCAGCCGGTCAACGGCGTGATCGTGGGCCGCGTCAAGGGCGGCTTCACCGTCGACCTGGGCGGCGCCTCGGCCTTCCTGCCGGGCTCGCAGGTCGACATCCGTCCGGTCCGCGACGTCGGCCCGCTGATGGGCAAGGAACAGCCCTTCGCCATCCTGAAGATGGACCGTCCGCGCGGCAACATCGTCGTCTCGCGCCGCGCCATCCTGGAAGAGGCCCGCGCCGAACAGCGCACCGAGCTGGTCGGCCAGCTGCAGGAAGGCGAAGTCCGCGACGGCGTCGTCAAGAACATCACCGACTACGGCGCGTTCGTGGACCTGGGCGGCATCGACGGACTGCTGCACGTCACCGACATGAGCTGGAAGCGCGTCTCGCACCCGTCGCAGGTCCTGGCCGTGGGCGACACCGTCAAGGTCCAGATCGTCAAGATCAACCCGGACACCCAGCGCATCAGCCTGGGCATGAAGCAGCTGCAGGCCGACCCGTGGGACGGCGTCGAGGCCAAGTATCCGGCCGGCGCCAAGATGACCGGCCGCATCACCAACATCACCGACTACGGCGCCTTCGTGGAGCTGGAAGCCGGGGTCGAGGGCCTGGTCCACGTCTCGGAAATGTCCTGGACCAAGAAGAACGTCCACCCGGGCAAGATCGTCTCCACCTCGCAGGAAGTGGACGTGGTAGTGCTGGACGTCGACGCCTCCAAGCGCCGCATCTCGCTGGGCCTGAAGCAGGCACAGGACAATCCGTGGGACGCCTTCGTGGCCGCCCATCCGATCGGCTCGACCGTCGAGGGCGAGGTCAAGAACGCCACCGAGTTCGGCCTGTTCATCGGCCTGGACAACGACATCGACGGCATGGTTCACCTGTCGGACCTGGACTGGAACGTGTCGGGCGAAGAGGCCATCCAGCGCTATCGCAAGGGCGAGATGGTCAAGGCCAAGGTGCTGGACGTCGACGTCGAGAAGGAGCGCGTCTCGCTGGGCATCAAGCAGCTGGGCGGCGATCCGATCGGCGAGGGCGACACCTACAAGCGTGGCCAGCAGGTCACCGTCACCGTCTCGTCGATCGAGAGCGGCGGCATCGAGGTGAAGTTCGGTGAGGACGACGCTCCGGTCTCGGCCTTCATCCGCAAGTCCGACCTGTCGCGCGACCGCAACGAGCAGCGTCCGGAACGCTTCGCCGTCGGCGACCGCGTCGACGCCATGATCACTGCCGTGGACAAGGCCTCGCGCCGCATCTCGGTGTCGATCAAGGCGCTGGAGATGAAGGACGAGCAGGAGGCCATCGAGCAGTTCGGGTCCTCGGACTCGGGCGCGTCGCTGGGCGACATCCTGGGCGCGGCCCTGCGCGAAAAGGCCGTCTCGAAGGACTGAGGCTTTGGTCTTGGCCTAACGCTCGCGACGCGGTCGCTCGCTTCTTGAGGCCCGGTCTCAAGCAGCGAGGGCCGGAGGCCCGAGCGATAGACCACAAGAAAGAAGGGCGGCCGGAGCGATCCGGCCGCCCTTTTTCGTGGTTTCCCGACGACGGTTCACCACGATCGCCGCGAGATTCGACGGGAGAGGCCTTTTCTCGCCCCACGCGCGAAGGCTAGGGTGGCGCCGGCGCCGGACGACCGTCCGGTTCCGGACATGGGACTCACGGGCGGGGGCCTGCATGATCAAGTCCGAACTGATCGAAAAGCTGGCGGCCGAGAACCGTCACCTGACGCACGGCGAGGTCGAGCGCGTGGTCAACGTCATCCTGGGCGGCATGACCGACGCCCTGGCCGAGGGCGGGCGCGTGGAGATCCGCGGCTTCGGCGCGTTTTCGGTGCGCGACCGCCCTGCGCGGGCGGGGCGCAACCCCCGGACGGGCGAGGCGGTCGACGTGCCGGCCAAGTCGGTGCCCTTCTTCAAGAGCGGCAAGGAGCTGCGCGAGCGGCTGAACGCGTCCGGCGACGCCTGATGGGGCTGGCGTCGGAGTTCAAGGAATTCCTCAGCCGCGGCAACGTGGTCGATCTGGCCGTGGGCGTGATCATCGGCGCGGCGTTCGGCAAGATCGTCACCAGCCTGGTGGAACAGGTGGTGATGCCGCCGATCGGGCTGGTGCTGGGGCGGGTGGACTTCTCGCAGCTGAAGTGGGTTCTGGCGCCCGAGGATCCGGCGACCGAGGCGGTCGAGGAAGTGGCGATCCAGTACGGCGCCTTCATCAACACCCTCATCCAGTTCGTGATCGTGGCGGCGGTGATCTTCCTGATGGTCAAGGCGATCAACCGGCTGCGTCGCGAGAAGGCGGCCGAGCCCGATCCGGCGCCGGCCGCGCCGACGCCGACAGAGGCGCTGCTGGCGGAAATCCGGGACGAGCTGCGGTCGCGGCCGAGGGTCTGAGGCGTCAGGCCGCGCGGCGCCGCTCGCCCGCCGGGGCGGGACGCAGACAGATTTCATAGTCGCCGTCGAACGGCGTGGGATCCCACGGCAGGTCAGGCGCCGCGTCGCGCCAGTTCACCTTGCAATGCCCCCAGCCCCCCTCGGCCCGCGCCCGCTCCCGCCATGGGCCGAGAGCGGAGAGGACGCGCGGCGACACGACCTGCAGCCGCAGCTTGGCGGCTCCGCGTTCGCGCGCGAGGGCGAAAAGCGCCGCCATCAGCATCGACACGGCGGCGTCATGACCTTCCAGCCAGTCCACGTCCAGAATCTCAAGCGCGGTGACCTCCAGCGCATTGCCTTTGGCCAGGCGGGCGCGGACGTGGGCCATCAGGTCCGGGCCCTGGAACCGCCCCAGCGTCATCGCCGGCCAGGTCGCCTGTGGGTCGGCGTCGCGCCATTCCATGACGGCGGGCGATCGATCCGGGCGCAGGCGCGGCTCGCCCTGCAGTCTTTGGCAGTAGCCGTCCCAGGCGGAGCCGGAGGCGAAATCCACGACGGGTCCGATCCCGTCGGCCACGGGCGCGGACCAGGTCCGGTCCAGGCGTCGGCTGAGAAGCCGCTCGCCCAGCATGCCGGACACCCTTCGGTCATGCGCCGCGACGCGAAGGGCGCGGCCGAAGGCACAGGCGACCGGATCGACGATCCAGGCCAGTTTCAGCGCATGGGTTGCGTGCGGCCAGGGCGACAGACCCAGTCGCTCATACAGGGGCGCCCCGGCCGGATTGGCGTTCAGCGTCCAGCCCGCGAAGAGGTCCGGCTGGGTCAGAAACGTACGGACCAGCTTCGTGCCGGCGCCGCGTCCGTGCGCGGCCGTGACGACGGAAAAGCCGGTCGCCCCCTTCACTCTGAGCCCCGGCCCGACGCAATCCAGACGCAGATTCCCCAGAACCCCGACGGGCCGGTCCTCCGCATCCGCCGCCACCCAGGCGACGGGAGCCTCGCCCGCGGCAGGGTTCGCCGCCAGCCAGGCCCAGCCCCCGAAGGTCCGCACCGGCCAGCCGACGCCGGCGTGCAGTCCGGCGACGAGCGTCACCTCGTCAGGGTCGTCGTGGCGGAACGGGCGAATGCGGGCGCTCATGTCTCCTCACGGCATAAGCGTCCCGATTGAGCGAAGGGTGAGCGAAGGTTGTTCGGCGCGATGATCGCGCCGCGGACCGGCCGGACCCCGAGGCCTCACGCCATGTTGCGACTTGTAATGACGGTTTTGCGATGGCCTTATCCGGCCCGACTAGGGGCGGGCGCGGTCTTGCGCTCGCGAGGGTTCAACACGGACGCCAGTCCGACAGTCCAAGGTAAGGCATGAACGTCGTCATTCTGCTGGGGGTGATCATCACCCTCGTCACGGGCCTGCCCGTGCTGATGCAGATCCTTAAGGGACATCCCAAGGGTCTGATCATCTGCTTCTTCGCCGAGATGTGGGAGCGGTTCTCCTTCTACGGCATGCGCGGGCTGCTGATCTTCTTCCTGACCCAGCACTTCCTGTTCGACGACGGCTTCGCCAGCGGCCAGTACGGGACCTATGGCTCGCTGGTCTATCTGCTGCCGCTGATCGGCGGCATCGTGGCGGACCGCTACATCGGCACGCGCAAGGCGATCATGTTCGGCGCCGTTCTGCTGGTCATGGGCCACGGCCTGATGGCCTTCGAGGGCCGTCCGGCGACCCAGACCCTGACCTATGGCGGGCAGGAGTATTCGGTGCAGATCGAGGGTCGCGCCGCGGCCCGCGAGACGCGCCTGCTGGTCGACGGTCAGGCCTATGAGTACACCTCGGGCGAGGACGGCCTGACGATCGAGGGCCTGGCCCCCGGCGGGGCCCTGCCCAACGTGCTGCCCACCGGCAGCTATGAGCTGAACGTCGAGCGCGACCAGAACGGCGTCATGGCCTTCTATCTGGCCCTGTCCCTGATCATCATGGGGGTGGGCTTCCTGAAGCCGAACATCTCGACCCTGGTCGGACAGCTGTACAAACAGGGCGATCCGCGGCGGGATTCCGGCTTCACCCTCTACTATTACGGCATCAACCTGGGGGCCTTCTGGGCGGCCGTTCTGTGCGGCTATCTGGGCCAGAACTACGGCTGGAGCTGGGGCTTCGGCCTGGCGGGCATCGGCATGGCGCTGGGTCTGCTGGTCTTCTGGCTGGGCAAGCCGCTGCTGCAGGGCAAGGGCGAAAGCCCCTATCCCGAGCTGATCAAAAAGCCGGTTTTGGGTCCGATCAACCGCGAGTGGCTGATCTACCTGCTCGCCTTCGTCGGTGTGGCGGGTCTGTACTTCGTGGTGCCGAACCACACCCTGGTCGGGTGGGGTCTGGGCGCCGCGACCGTCGCGGCCCTGGCCTTCGTCTTCTGGTTCATCGTCTTCAAGCTGGGGAACGACAAGGTCGCCCGCGAGCGGATGATGCTGGCGATGGTGCTGATCTTCGGCTCGGCGGTGTTCTTCACCCTGTTCGAACAGGCCGGATCGTCGCTGAACCTGTTCGCCGACCGGAACGTGGACCTGTCGGTGACGGGCACGGCGGGCACCCTGCTGGGCATCCCCTACGGCACGCCGGATCAGATGGCGGCGGCGGGTCTGTCGACCGCCGGCTTCTGGATCGACACGTCGATCACGGCGGCCCAGACCCAGTCGTTCAACGCCGGCTTCATCCTGATCTTCGCGCCGGTCTTCGCGGCGCTGTGGGCCTTCCTCGGCTCGCACAAGATGGATCCGAACCCGGTCATCAAGTTCGGCCTGGGCATCATCCAGGTCGGCCTGGGCTTCCTGGTCGTGGTTTGGGGCGCCAACTCCGGCATGGTGGACGACGCCTTCCGCACGCCGCTGGTGCTGCTGGGCCTGCTCTACATGTTCCACACGCTGGGCGAGCTGTTCCTGTCGCCGGTGGGTCTGTCGGAGATCACCAAGCTGTCGGTGGCCTCGATCGTCAGCTTCATGATGGCGGTGTGGTTCATGGCCTCGGCCATCGCCCACTACGTCGGCGGCTGGATCGCCGGCCTGTCGGGCACCGAGACCGTCGGCGGCCAGGTGACCAATCCGGAAGCGGCGCTGAACACCTCTCTGGAGATGTTCAACCTGATCGGCTGGATCGGCGTCGGCATCGGCGTCGGCTTCATCCTGATCAGCTTCTTCATCAAGCACTGGGCCCACGGCGTGAACGATCCGGACAACCACCCCGGGCCGACGATCACCGAAGGGGGGAAGGAAGACGGCAACGTCGCCCGTCCGCAGACCACGACGCTGTGACGCAAAGCCACGGCTGAAACGAAGAGGGCGGCCCCGGTGACGGAGCCGCCCTTTTTCTTGGGCCTTGCACTGCGCCTCGGCAGGGACCGGTCAGGCGGCCTTGGCGGCGGCGATGCGGGCCATTTCGATCTGGGCGGACAGGCCGGGGGGCATGTCGCGGTCGGGCACCTGGGCCAGCTGGTTCAGACGCTCGGGCTCGTTGGCGCGGATCATCACGCTGGAGACGGCGGGATCGGTCAGGGAATAGGCCAGGCAGATGCTCTCGGCCGGCCAGCCCGACGTGCGGTGCAGGAAGGCGAAGGTGCCGGCGCCGGCGAGAGGGCTGTCGGACCGCTTGGGCCCGCCGAGGCCGAACAGGCCCTTCTTCGGCTGGTTCACCGTCGCGGCCTTTTGCGGCGTGGCCAGTTCCTCGGGATAGTAACCCTCGACGAAGACCGACATGTCCTGCTCGCGCGCGGTGCGGATGCGGTTGCGGACCCGCCATTCGGAGTTGACGTGATAGGGCGTCGACAGGACGTCGAAGGCGCCGGTGGACACGTAGGTGTCCATGATCTCGCCCTCGCCGCTGACGCCCAGCAGGCGGACCCGCTGGTTGGCGCGCAGGGACTTCAGGGCGTTCAGCGCCGACTGCGGCAGCTCATGCTCGGCCGGCTCGTCCAGCAGGGCCACGTCGAACCAGCCCAGGCCGGAGACGCGCAGGGCGCGGTCGATCGCCCCGGTCATGCCGTCGGCAGAGAAGTCGCGCTCGGATCCCCGCCGCCCGTCGCCGGCGCCCAGCGTCAGGGACACCTGCACCAGCTTGCGGTCGACATGGCGCAGGGCCTCGCCCAGCACCTCGGCCAGAACGGGGTCGGCCGTCTCCAGCCGATAGGAGTTGATGCCTGCTTCCAGCGCCGAATAGACCAGTTCGCAGCCGGCCTGCGGCCCCCGCGCCACGTCGCGCGGCGTCAGGCTGAGCGTCAGGGCGGAAACCGCCTGTCCCCCACTGCCGAACGGCCGGTACCGCATGGTCAGACCTCCTCCGGCGTCAGGGTTTCGAGCGCCAGGGCGTGCAGGGCGCCGCCCATCTGGCCCTTCAGCGCGGCATAGACCGCCTGGTGCCGACGCACGCGCGGCAGACCGGCGAAGGCCGTCGAGACGACCCGGGCGCGATAGTGGTCGCCGTCGCCCGCCAGATCGACGATCTGGACATCGGCGTCGGGAAACGCCTCGACGATGTGCGCGCGCAGGGTTTCGGCGGACATGGGCATGCGACGGACGGTCTCCGGACTTCGTCGCCAAGGGTGCCGCGTAAACCTTAACGGGCGGCTACGGGCGCGCGCGTTCCAGCAGGATCACAGCATCGCCCTTGTAGGTCGTGCGGGCGTATTCGGCGTAGCCGACGCGGATCGCCAACGTCAGCGACGGCGCGTTGTCAGGCGAGATCATGCAGACGGTGCGGGGCGCCTTCAGGACGGCGTCGCACCAGTCCAGCGCGGCGCGCACGCCCTCGGCGGCCAGTCCCTGGCCCTGGAAGCGCGGGGCGACGCCCCAGCCCAGTTCCGGCGCGTCCAGCGGCGGGTCGACGATGCGGCGATAGTCCAGCACGCCGACGCTGCCGACGTACTCGCCCGTCGACGTCAGCCGCATGGCCCAGTTGCCGTAGCCGACGGTCGCCCAGTGGCCGACGTCGCGCAACAGACGGGTCCAGACGTCCTCGGGGGTGAGCCCCGCGGGGAAGATGTGGCGCACGAACTCCGGATCCGACCACAGGGCGCACAGCTCGGGCCATTCGGCCTCGGTCATGGGGCTGAGCGTCATTCGCGCGGTCGTCAGCACGGTCATGCGAACAGGGCCCCGGCACGTTCCATGCGCGTCTCGCCGCTCGCGTCGGTGACGGCGTAGGTGAAGCCGGGTTGCAGCGCGAAGGCGCCGGCGCGGCCCGCCTTGTCCAGCGCCAAGAGCGCGACCTGCGACCCCGCCACCTTCGTGCCGCGCAGGCGGGCCAGTCGTTCGATCACGGACCGGCAGGCGGCGGTGGGGTCCATGCCGTGGCGCATGGCCTCGACCACGGCGTGGCTGCCCGCCACGCGCACCACGTCCTCGCCCACGCCGGTGGCCGTCGCACCGCCGACCTCGGCGTCCACGTACAGGCCCGCGCCGACGATCGGACTGTCGCCGACCCGCCCGCGCATCTTGAAGGCCATGCCGGAGGTCGTGCAGGCGCCCGCCAAACGGTTCTGCCCGTCGAGGGCCAGGAGGCCGATGGTGTCGTGGTTGTTCGGCCCGCCGGGCATTGAGGCCCAGCCCTCGTTCTCGCTGTTGGGGCGGGGGGCGTATTCGCTGGTTTCCAGCCACCTGCGCCAGGCGGCCTCGGCCGCGGGGGTCAGCAGGTTCTGGGTCGGAAAGCCCTGCGCCACGGCGAACTCTCGCGCGCCGGCGCCGACCAGCATCCAGTGGGGGGTCTTCTCCATCACGGCGCGCGCGACGGAGACCGCGTGGACCACGTCCTCCAGCGCCGCCACCGCGCCGATGCCGCCCTCCCAGTCCATGACGCAGGCGTCCAGAGTGACGCGTCCGTCCCGGTCCGGCATGCCGCCGAAGCCGACCGAGCCGTTGCCGCCCTCGGCCTCGACCACGCGGCCGCCGGCCTCGACCATGTCCAGCGCGCTGCCGCCCGCGCGGCGGCGTCCGATCCCGGCCGCATTGGCCTGACGGCCGAAGTCCCAGGTTGAGACCATGACGGCGGGGAGCGGGTCCGGATGACGGGGTGAGACGGCCAGAGGCGCCAGTCCGGCCATCGTCAAGGCATCGCGTCGCGTGGCCATTTCATACTCCGCTCATCCCCGCGAAAGCGGGGACCCAGTGCTGTGGTCGAAGACTGTCCATCTCGGGGCAGACTGTCGATCCCCCGACGCCGCAGTTCGGGCGAAAGGATGGGGTCCCCGCTTTCTCAGGGATGAGCGGATCAGGGGATCACAACAGCCCCAACTGCTTGAAGCTGGCCACGCCCTCGCGGCCGACGATCAGGTGATCGTGGACGGTGATCGACAGGGCGCGGGCCGCCTCCACGACCAGCTTCGTCATCTCCACGTCGGCGCGCGAGGGCGTCGGGTCGCCAGAGGGGTGGTTGTGGACGATGATCAGGTTCTTGGAGGACAGCTCCAGCGCGCGGCGCACGACCTCTCGCGGATAGACGGGGGCGTGGTCGACCGTGCCGCGGTTCTGGATCTCGTCGAGGATCAGCTGGTTGCGGTTGTCGAGATACAGCACCCGGAACTGCTCGCGCGGCTCGTGCTGCAGGGTCAGGCGCACATAGGCCAGAAGCGAGGTCCAGCTGGAGATGACGGTGCGCCTGTTCGCCTCCTCCTTCGCCACCCGCCGCGCCACCTCGTGCAGGGCCGCCAGGTCCAGCGCCGTCTCGGCCCCCACGCCCTTGGTGCGCCCCTTGGCGTCCTCGGCCCTCACGGTCATCAGATCCTCGACCGACGCCGCCAGCACCGCCGCCAGCGATCCGAACCGCGCCAGCAGCGCCTTGGCGATCGGCTTCACGTCCCCCTGCGGCTGGCTCCGGAACAGGAACAGTTCCAAGAGCTCATAGTCCGGCAGATGATGGATCCCCGCCCCTCGCGCCCGCTCCCGCAGCCGCTCGCGGTGACCGGTGTGGTGGGGCGCCGGCCGCTTCGGTCGCAGCGCGGGAACTTCCGACTCACGCTCGGGAAAAGGAAACACCGTCGCCGTCTGCATGACCGACCTCGTTCGAACCCGCCGTCGGTCAAACTGACAGAACAAACAAGGAACGTCCAGTCCGGTCAGTTTCCGCGTGGCCGGTTCGGGCTGTCCGGAAGCCACTGCGGCGGCCGGTCGGCGTTCGCGACGGCGTCGACCAGGGCGAACCAGAAGGTGTGGAAGTCCGCCTGGGCCTGAAAGTCGATCGGCGTGGTCACGTCGTCCTGGGGTGCGTGGTAGCGGCGGCGGTACCAGTCCAGATAGGCGTCGTGGGCCGGGGTGCCATAGTCGAAGCCGA
This sequence comes from Caulobacteraceae bacterium, assembly GCA_019748055.1. Lineage (GTDB taxonomy): Bacteria > Pseudomonadota > Alphaproteobacteria > Caulobacterales > Caulobacteraceae > Brevundimonas. The sequence goes on from JAIEQC010000025.1 coordinate 15,873, forward strand.
ACAGGAAGCTGACCGCCGGAACGCCCTTCTGCATGAAGGGCCAGTGGTCCGAGCGGCGGATCAGGCCGCGCTCCGGCTCGCGGTCCGGACGCACCTCTATGCCCATGGGTTCGGCGATCTGCCGCACGGTCTGGCCGAGCGTCGAGTCGTCCAGCGCCAGGGTGGTCAGGATGGTCAACGGGTACAGCGGGCGCAGCTGATCGAGGTTCAGCACGGCGACCGGCGTCGGCGCGCCGGGGGTGGGGTGGTCGGCCAGCCAGCGGCTGCCCCACAAACCCTTCTCCTCGCCCGTCACGGCCGCGAAGATCACGGGCCGGCGCCAGCCGCGGCCGGCGCGCTCCTGCGCCAGGGTCGTGAGGGTCGCCACATAGGCCGCGTCGTCGAACGTGCCGTTATACAGGCCGTCGCCGTCCACCGGGGTGCCGTAGCCGTAGCCGTCCAGGTGGGCGATCAGCAAGACGGGCTGGTCGGCCAGCGCCGGGTCCGTGCCCGGCAGAACGCCCAGCACGTTGGCGGAGGAATAGGACCTCTCCCGCGTCGCGAACGTCGCCTGCATACGGGCGTTCAGGTCGAAGGAAGGCATGGCCTTGTTCCGGCCGCCCGCCGCCAGCACGGCGGCGCCGTCCTGACCCGCGGCGTCGGCCAGAGCCTCGAAGGTGGGCGCGGCCAGGCGCAGGACCGGGATCGTCGGAGCGCCCGGCGTCATTTCAGCGAGGATCACGCTGCGGGCATAGGCCAGCGGCCAGCGTGGCGGCTCGACCGTGAAGCTCATGTCGTCGACGTTGACGATCGCCACGGCGCCCGCCTCCGTCGCCGCGCGCAGGCGGCCGCCGCCGGTGGTCTGCCCCTCTCGGCGCGCGCCTAGGCAGACGACGATCTTGCCGGAGACGTCGGTCATGTCCTCCAGTCGGCACCAGCCCCGCCAGACCATCGGCGCGTCCAGGCCGGAGGCGAGCCCCCACTGGGGCCCCACCGCAATCTCGTGCAGGAAGCGCAGCGGTCGGCGGGCGCCGTCGTCGTGGACGACCGTCAGACGGGTGCCTTCAGCCGTCACCTCGACGTCCTTGAAGGCGATGCGCTGCATCCAGCCGCCGTCGTCGCCTGCAGGAGTCAGCTCGGCCGCCATGAACTGCGCGGCCACCAGATCGGCGGCGCGGTCATAGCCGGGCGATCCCGTGTCGCGTCCCTCCATGACGTCGGACGACAGGTCCTGGGTCGTCTGCCACCACAGGGCCGTCCGGGCGTCCAGCGCCGGGCCTGTCGAGCATCCCGCCAGCGTCGCGGCGACCAGCGCCGGCACCCACAACTTCCGCATGATCGACGTCCTCCAGCCCATGCGACGGTGACCCGCCGGGCGGCCGGGCGTCAACCGGTCAGAACTTCGGGCGGAACAGACCGGCGGGCGAGGCGGTGAACAGCTCGCAGCCGTCGGCCGTGACGCCGATGGTGTGCTCGCACTGGGCCGAGAGAGACTTGTCGCGCGTGACCGCGGTCCAGCCGTCGGACAGCACCTTCACGTGCGGCTTGCCCAGGTTCACCATCGGCTCGACGGTGAAGAACATGCCTTCCTTCAGCACCGCGCCCTCACCGCGCCGGCCATAGTGCAGGACGTTGGGGCTGTCGTGGAACAGGCGGCCGATGCCGTGGCCGCAGAAGTCGCGCACGACGGACATGCGGTTCGCCTCGACCACCTGCTGGATCGCATAGCCGATGTCGCCGAACGTGGCGCCCGGCTTGATGACCGCCAGACCGGCATCCAGCGAGTCGTAGGTGACGTCGATCAGCTTCTTCGCCCGCGTGTTGATCTCGCCTATGGCGTACATGCGGCTGGAGTCGCCATGCCAGCCGTCGACGATCACGGTGTGGTCGATGTTGACGACGTCTCCCTCCTTCAGAACCTTGTCGCCCGGGATGCCGTGGCAGACGACATGGTTGATCGAGGTGCAGACGGTCTTTTCATAGCCCTTGTAGCCCAGGCAGGCCGGCAGGGCGCCGTGGTCCAGGGTGAACTCCCGGATGCGGTCGTCGATCTCCTGCGTGGTGACGCCGGGGACCGCGAACTCGGTGATCATGTCCAGCGCCTGCGCCACCAGCCGGCCGGCCGCGCGCATGCCCTCGAACGCCTCCGCGTCGTGGACGCGGATCTCGTGGGTGCGGACCAGGACGTCCTCGTCCAGCTCGGGAGTTTCGTACATTCAGGCGATCTTCGTCAGGTCGGCAGAGGGGTGCAGGTGGTCACGATAGCACATTCCCGCAACCGCGGGATCGGCTAGAGAGGCGCCATGACGACGCCCTCCCCCACCGCCGCCGTCCTGGTCATCGGCGACGAGGTCCTGTCCGGTCGGACGCAGGACACCAACACCAACACGATCGCGCGCTTTCTGTCGGCCTTGGGGATCGACCTGATCGAGGCGCGGGTGATCGGGGACGACGTCGAGCGGATCGTCGCCGTGCTGAACGAGCTGCGTGCGGCCTACGACTACGTCTTCACGACGGGAGGCATCGGCCCGACGCATGACGACATGACGGCGGACGCGGTGGCGCAGGCGTTCGGGGTGGCCCTGCCCGAACATCCGGAGGCGCTCGCGATCCTATCGCGCCGCTATGGCGCGGACTTCAACACCGCGCGGCGACGCATGGCGCGCATTCCCGACGGCGGCAGCCTGATCGCCAATCCGGTGACTGACGCGCCGGGGTTTCAGATCGGCAACGTCTTCGTCATGGCCGGCGTGCCCAAGATCATGACGGCCATGCTGGAGGACGTGGCCCCGCGCCTGCGGACCGGGGCGGTGGTGCATTCGCGCACCCTGCGCGTCACCGGCGTCGGCGAGGGCTCCGTGGCGGACATTCTGTCGGCCGCCGCGCGGGCGAACCGCGAGCTGAGCTTCGGCAGCTATCCGTTCGGCCACGGCTCGGTGGGAGAGATCGGGACCAATCTGGTGGTGCGCGGACGGGAAGAGGCCGCCGTCGATGCGGCGGCCTCCGGTCTCCAGTCCGAACTGGCGGCGGCGGGGATCAAGGCGACCCCCGCCTGAGGCCTCAGCCCGCCTTCTGACCGACGTGGCCCTTGCCGCCGTTGGACGGGCGGCGACGGCGCGGGCGGCGCTTCAGTTCGCCCTCGGGCTTGGGCGACGGCGTCGTGCGTTCGCCGGCCATGGGGTCATAGGTCTTCACCGCCGCAGGGCGATCGCCGTGATGGGTGCGGTCGCGCTGGCCGCCCGGCTTGCGCGCGCGGTGCGGCTGTCCGCCGCCCTCGGGGCGTTCGCCCTGTCGACGGTTGCGGCCACGTCCGCCGCGGCCCTGCTGCTCCTGACGCTCCGACACGCCCGCGGAGTCGATGCTGGCCTTCTTGCCCACGCCGGCGGCCATGATGGTCGCGTCCAGCTGGGCCAGTTGCTTGTCGTTGCGGCGATCGATCGCCGGGATCTTCTGGCGGGTGGTCTTCTCCACGTCGCGCAGCAGCTTCATCTCGTCGCCGGCGACGAAGCTGATGGCCGTGCCGTCCTTGCCCGCGCGGGCCGTGCGGCCGATGCGGTGGACGTAGCTTTCCGGCACGTGCGGCAGCTCGAAATTGACGACGTGGGTCACCTTGTCGACGTCGATGCCCCGCGCGGCGATGTCGGTGGCGACCAGCACGCGCAGCTTACCGTCCTTGAAGGCCTGAAGCGCGCGCTCACGCTGCGGCTGGCTCTTGTTGCCGTGGATGGCGCCGGCCTCGACGCCGCCGGCCTCGAGATAGGCCGCGACCTTGTCGGCGCCGTGCTTGGTCTTGGTGAAGACCAGGCAGCGCGTATAGGCCGGGTCGCTGAACAGCTCGGTCAGCAGGGCGCGCTTGCGGCCCTGTTCGACCCAGATCACCGACTGCTTGATGCGCTCGACGGTCGTCGCCTGGGGCGTCACCTGGACCTTGACCGGGTCCTTCAGCAGCTCGCCGGCCAGCTTGCCGATCTCCGACGGCATGGTGGCCGAGAAGAACAGGTTCTGGCGCCGCGCCGGCAGTTTGGCGGTGATCTGGCGGATGGGCTTGATGAAGCCGAGGTCCAGCATCTGGTCGGCCTCGTCCAGCACAAAGATCTCGGTGGCCGACAGGTCGATGTTGCGCTGCTGGATATGGTCCAGCAGGCGGCCCGGCGCGGCGACCAGAACGTCCAGACCCTGCTGCAGGGCGCGTTCCTGCGCGCCGTACTTCACGCCGCCGAACACCACGGCGACGCGGAAACCCAGGTTCTTACCGTAGGTCTTGAAGCTCTCGGCGATCTGGGTCGCCAGCTCACGCGTGGGCGACAGCACCAAGCAGCGCGTCGTGCGCGGCACGGGCGGCGTCCGGTTGGCGGCCAGGCGGTGCAGGATCGGCAGGGCGAAGGCGGCAGTCTTGCCGGTGCCCGTCTGGGCGATGCCCAGCAGGTCCTTGCCGGCCATCACGTCGGGGATGGCCTTGGTCTGGATCGGGGTGGGCGTCTCATAGCCCGCGGCCTTCAGCGCGCCCAGCAGCTGGGGGTTCAGGCCGAAGGTCTCGAAAGTGGATTGCGTCACGTGGCGTCTTTCATGTGCGAAGACGCGCGCGGCCGAACATCTGTCGGGCATCGACGCACGCCTTCGGGCCCCTGCGGGCCTTCAGTGCGGGCGTCGCCCCGCGTGTCGTGGCGACGAATGATCTTGAGGAACCGGCCGCTGCTACGGAAAAGCCCGGCAAGCGGGCCCACACGCGCCGGAGCGCCGGTCGTCGCGATGATGCGACGCGGGAGCAGATGGGCGTGCAATGCGGCCAAGTCAAGGCGCGGCGGTGGTTTGGCCCCGCTTCCGCCCCGAACCTTTCGGCGAATTCATGCAGATGTCCGCCTTGTAACTGGAGGCCGGAGGCGGCTCGGTTCACTCAGACGATCGACAGGGAGAGGGACCCATGAAGATCGTTCTGACCGCCGGCGCCGCCGTCTGCGCGCTTCTGGCCGGCGCGGCGCAGGCGCAGGTCATCCAGACGCCGACGGCCGATCCGTCGTCGGCCGCCGACCAGACCGGCGTGCTGGTCTTCACCCCCGATTTCTTCGCCGACGCGCGGCCGCGCACCGCGCTCGACATGATCGCCCGCCTGCCCGGCTTCGCCTTCAATCCGGGGGATCAGGGCACACGAGGATTCGCCGGCGCGGCCGGCAACGTGCTGATCGACGGCGATCGGCCCGCCAGCAAGTCCGACGGCTTGGAAGGCGTGCTGCGCCGCATTTCGGCAGACAGCGTGGAGCGGATCGAGCTGATCCGCGGCGGCGCGCCCGGCATCGACATGCAGGGTCAGACCGTGGTCGCCAACGTGGTTCTGAAGCGCACGGTGACCACCGAGCGCGTGCTGGAAACCAACGCCTATTTCTATCCGGACGGCTACGTCGGTCCGATCCTGGCCGGCCAGTGGTCGCGCCGCGAAGGTGAGAACCAGACCGAGGCCAGCTTCTCGACCACCACCGACCGCACCGACGGCACCTCCGACGGCTTCCGCCGCCGCTACGACACTTCGGGCGCCCTGATCCAGGACGCGGACCTGGTGCTGTGGGACCGGTTCCGCAACGCGCGGGTCACCGGCGGCCTGCAACGCACCGTCGGTGGGGGCCGGCTGCGGGTGAACGGTCTGCTGAACTGGCAGAACAACGAAAATGAGCAGGATCTGCTGATCCGTTCCGGCCCCGGCGCCGACAGTTTCAACGTCGAGGAAAACTCCGAGGTGGAGGGCGAGTTCGGGGTGAACTGGTCGAGGGACCTCAGCCCGCGCACCTCGATCGAGTTGACCGCGCTTCAGCGATATGAGGTCGAGGATTACGTCGGCGATTCCGCTTCGGCGGGTCAGACCTCGACCTTCACGGCCGATGCGACCGGCGGCGAGTCCATCGCGCGCGGCGTGTTCCGTTTCCGCCCGAACGACCGGTGGGCCTACGAAACCGGGGGCGAGGTCGCCTACAACTTCCTCGATTCCGACACGGCCTATTCCGAGAACGGTGTGCCGGTGCCGTTGGGCAACTCGTCGGTCAAGGTCGAGGAACTGCGCGGCGAGGTCTTCGGTCAGGCGACGTGGCGCCCCTCCGACCGCTGGACCGTCGAGGCGGGCATGCGCGTCGAGGTGTCGGAGATCAGTCAGTCCGGCGACAGCGACCTGTCCAAATCCTTCGTCTATCCCAAGCCCCGGGTGCAGGCGACGTTCACTCCGGCGCCGGGACATCAATTCCGGGTCCGCGTCGAGCGGGAGGTGGGCCAGCTGGACTTCGGCGACTTCGTCGCCTCGGCCGACATCGACATCGGCCAGGTCGAGGCGGGCAATCCGGATCTGGAGCCGCACAAGGCCTGGATCTTCGAAGGCGTCTATGAGCGGCGCTTCTGGGACCAGGGCGTCTTCGACGTCACCTACATGCATGCCGAGGTCGAAGACGTGGTCGACGTCATTCCGCTGACCGGCGGGTTCGAAGGCGTCGGCAACATCGGCGACGGGGTGCAGGACTTCTTCCAGCTCAGGCTGACCCTGCCGACCGATCGGCTCGGCATCCCCGGCGGGCGCCTGATCGCGCGGGGCAGCTGGTCGTGGTCCGAGGTCACCGACCCCCTGACCGGCGAACCTCGCCGCTTCCAAGGCAACCAGTATTTCGGCTGCGGCGTCGACTTCAACCAGGACCTGGCCGGCGGCCGCTGGTCGTGGGGCCTTCAGCACGGATGCAATATCGACCGCGGCAGGGTCTTCCGCATTAGAGAGGTGCGCGAGGGCTATGCCGAGCCGTTCGTGACCATCTGGGGCCAGTGGAAGCCCGACGATCGCACCACGCTGAGGGTGGACCTCGGAAATGCGACCGACCGCGCCATCGGCTATGATCGCGACATCTATGCGGGGCCGCGCGACGTCAGTCCCGTCGCCTTCCGCGAGGTGCGCCGCACGCAGATGAGCCCCTGGCTGTTCGTCCAGCTGCGACGAACGTTCTGACGCGAGGCCGCGACGGCTTGACCCCGGCACGGGCGGCGCCTAGCTGACGGACGAACTCCGAAAGGCCCCGCCCGTGACCGACGCCGCTTCCGATCCCGTCCGCGACTTCATCGCCAAGACCGTGGCGGACCACGACGTGGTGCTGTTCATGAAGGGCTCGCCGGACCAGCCGCGCTGCGGCTTCTCGGCCCAGGCGGTGCAGATCCTGGATCACGTCGGCGCGCCGTTCGTGGGCGTGGACGTGCTGCAGAGCGACGAGCTGCGCGAGGGGATCAAGGTCTTCACCGACTGGCCGACCATCCCCCAGCTGTACGTGAAGGGCGAGTTCGTCGGCGGGTCGGACATCGTGCGCGAGATGTTCCAGGCCGGCGAGCTGCAGGCCCTGATGTCCGAGAAGGGCGTGCCCCTGGGCGAGGCCTGACGCCGGATGCCGCGCGCCCAGCTGGAGCCGCGTCCGGACCGCGAGATCTTCGAGCTGCCGCTGACGGTGCTGCCCGAGCACATCGACGAGAACGGGCACGTGAACAACGTGGTCTACGTCGGCTGGCTGCAGGACGCGGGCACGGCGCACTGGAACGCCCGCTTCGACGAGGAGACGCGGGCGAAATGGTCGTGGGTCGGCACACGCCACGAGGTCGACTATTTCCGTCCCCTGCCGCCCGACGCGACCGGGGTGAAGGCCCGCACCTGGGTCGGCGATCCTCAGGGCCCGCGTTTCAGCCGCTATGTCCGCATCGAGGACGGCGAAGGCCGCCTGTGCGCGCAGGGCGTCACCGAATGGGTGCTGGTGGACGCGAAGACCATGCGCCCACACCGCATTCCGGCCGACATGCTGCCGACGTTCGAACGCCGCTGAGCCGCCTTAGGCCGGCAGATCCAGTCGGTGCAGCTCCACGCCTATGCCGATCACGGACTTGCCGCCGTCGGCGCGTGGCACGACGCGGATCTTGTTGACCGCATTGCCCATCTGGACGCGGGCCCAGGTGCGGCCGCCGTCGCGGGTCTCGAACCCCCCGGGCACGGCCCCGATCCAGCCTCGCCGGTCGTCGACGAAGCCGATGCCGAAGGCGCGCACCGCGTGATCGTCGACCCAGGGCAGCTCGGTCCAGGTCAGGCCGCCGTCGATCGACTTGGCGACGTACCGGGCCGACTTCGCCGTGTCGGGATCATAGCTCTGGATGGTGACGTAGCCGACCTTGGGCGAGGGCCAGCTCATCTTCCAGGTCGTTTCCCAGGGGCGCGCGCCTTCGTGCACCTTCTGCCAGGTGGCGCCGCCGTCGCCGGTGCGCAGGATCAGAGCGTGCGAGCTCTGCACGTCGCCGGACGTGGCGCCGCAGATGAAGCCGACCTGTTCGGTCAGGAACTGCACGTCCAGGATCATGGCGGTGTGGGCGGACATGTCCTCCGACGTCCAGGTCTCGCCGCGGTCGCGCGAGGTGGCCAGGAAGGCGGGCGCCCCCACGCGGCCGCCCGCGCGCACGGTCACCCGATGATCCAGCACCCCGGCGTTGATGAAGGGCGTCCTCAGCACGTCGATGGCGCAGATGCCCTTCACCGCCGGGCCGTCGATGGCGGCGGGCTCCCACGAGGCGCCGCCGTCTCGCGTGCGGTACAGCGGCGTCGCGTCGGTCACGCCCGGGAAGTAGTCCGGCCCGATGTTGCCCAGGAAGCCGAGGTCGGCGTCGACGAAGCCCAGGGCGCGCACGAAGGTGCCGGGGCGATCCAGCTGCTGGTTCCAGCTTCGGCCGCCGTCGGTCGTCTTGAACAGCTTGCCGGCGCCGTTGCCGTACCAGCCCGTGTTCTCATCCACGAAGACGACGTCGTCCTGTTTCCCGCGATAGGGCTCGGTCGGCAGCTTGACCCAGGCGGGCTCCTGCGCGGCGGCCGGAAGCGGCAGGGCGGCGGCGGCGGAAGCGGCGATGAAGGCGCGACGATGCATGGCGTGATCTCCCCAGACCCCACATGGAAAGGACGCTTTACACGGACTGGCAAGTGAAGCTTTCGTAACGCCTTGCAGCAAACGAAAAGGGCCCCGGCTTCCGCCGAGGCCCTTCGATCCGTTTCGCGGAAAACGCCGCTTACGACGCGTAGTATTCCACGACCAGGTTCGGTTCCATCTTCACCGGGAACGGCACGTCGGCCAGTTCCGGGGTGCGGACGTAGCGGACCGAGAAGCCGCGGTCGCCGATCTCCAGATAGTCCGGCACGTCGCGCTCCGACGACTGCTGGGCTTCGAGGACCAGGGCCATGTTGCGGCTCTTTTCCTTGACCTCGACGACGTCGCCGATCTTCACGGAGTAGGAGGCGATGTTCACCTTCTTGCCGTTCACGGTGACGTGGCCGTGGTTCACGAACTGGCGCGCGGCCCAGACGGTCGGAACGAACTTGGCGCGATAGACCACGGCGTCCAGGCGGGCTTCCAGCAGGCCGATCAGGGCCTCGGCGGTGTTGCCCTTCTTGCGGGCCGCCAGCTCATAGGTCTTGGCGAACTGCTTCTCGGTGATGTTGCCGTAGTAGCCCTTCAGCTTCTGCTTGGCCTTCAGCTGCAGGCCGAAGTCAGAGACCTTGGACTTGCGGCGCTGGCCGTGCTGGCCGGGGCCGTAGCTGCGCTTGTTGACCGGGGACTTGGACCGGCCCCACAGGTTTTCACCCATGGCGCGGTCGATCTTGTACTTGGCGCTGTGGCGCTTCGACATGCGTCGTCTCTCTATGCTGATGCGGCCCGGCATCCCCGGTAGTGGGAATGCGATCTCAACGGCGGTCCACGCATCGTCCGTAATGGATCGCGCCCAGATCCGAGGACCGGGGCGTGAAGGCGCGGCTTATGACGGCCCCGCCCCGTTCCGTCAAGGCTGGGCGGGCGTTTCCGGAACCCAGACGAAGGTTTCGCCCTCGCGGCGCACGCGGCCCACGCCGGGGAACGGGAAGTGGACGGCGTAGATTTTCAGGTTCTCGTCGGCGGCGCGGCCGAAGACGGCCTTGCGGCTGGCCTGGGCGGTCGGGGCGTCGGCGTCGAACTGGATCCGCCAGTCCGGACGCTGCACGGAGATCACCGAGTGGTGGGCCATGTCGCCGATGTAGATCAGCCGCTCGCCGCCCGAGGCGATCTCATAGCCCGTGTGCCCCGGCGTGTGGCCGTCGATGGCGTAGGCCTTGATCGAGGGCGTGACCTGGGCCCCCGGAGCGAAGGTTTCGACCTTTGGCGTGATGACCGTGACCAGCGAGGCCAGGGACGCGTCGGCCTTGATGGCGGTCCATTCCGCCTCGGTCATGCGGATCGTGGCGTTCGGGAAGGTCAGGGCGCCGTCCGCAGTCACCAGTCCGCCGACGTGATCGCCGTGGCCGTGCGAGATCAGGATGTCGGTGACCTGACCGGGCTGGACGCCGGCCGAGGCCAGAGAGGCCGGAAGCTTGCCGGCGGAGGCTCCCATGCCGGCGCCGGCGCCGGCGTCGATCAGAACCACGGCGTCCCCGTCGCGCACCAGCAGCGGCTGGATCGACAGGTCGAAGCTGTCGCCTGGCAGGCCGGCGGCGGTCAGCACGGCGGCGACCTCCTCCGGCGTGCGGTCGACGGCGAGGATCTTGTTGTCGTTGGGCACGCCGGTCATGCCGCCGTCACGCAGGGCGATGACGTCCAGAGCGCCGACCTTGAACGGCTGGACGTCGGCGCTGGCCTGAACGGCGGAGGCGGTCGTTTCGGACGTTTCCGTCTTCTCGGCGGCGGGCGAGCAGGCGGCCAGCAGGGCCGAGACAGCCGCGGCGGCGGCGGCGAGCTTGAAGTGCACGGTCATGGATCAGCCTCCCAGGGGGTTCGGACGTCGATATGGTCCGGCTTCCGCCCGGCGCCAGACCGCCGCGGTGAAGTTTCCGCGACGGTCCGGCAGGCGCGGCGTCAGGCCGCGGCGAACAGCGCGTTGACCTTGTTCCAGTTCACCACCGACCAGAAGGCCTTCAGATAGTCGGCGCGGCGGTTCTGATATTTCAGATAATAGGCGTGCTCCCACACGTCGGCGCCCAGGATCACCGCCCCCTTCTCGTCCGCGACGTCCATCAGCGGATTGTCCTGGTTGGGGGTGGAGGTGACCTTCAGCTTGCCGTCCTGGACGATCAGCCAGGCCCAGCCCGACCCGAACTGGCCGGCGCCGGCGGCGTTAAAGTCTTCCTTGAACTTGTCGAAGCCGCCCAGGTCGCGGTCGATCGCGGCCTTCAGCTCGACCGACGGCTCGCCGGTCTGGCCCTCGGGAGCCAGCAGCTCCCAGAACAGGCTGTGGTTCCAGTGACCGCCGCCGTTGTTGCGCACCGCCTTGGGCAGCTTCGACATGCCGGCGAACAGCTCCTCCAGCGACTTGCCCTGCAGGGCCGGGTCGGCGTCGACGGCCTTGTTCAGATTGTCGACGTAGGTCTGGTGATGCTTGTCGTGGTGGAAGGTCATCGTCTCCTTGTCGATGGCCGGTTCCAGCGCGTCGTAAGCGTAAGGCAGGGGCGGCAGGGTGAAGGCCATGGGGGAGGCTCCGTTCTTGGGGTTCCTGAGGCGCTGCAGATAGGCGCCGGGGCTGAAAACCCAAGCGGCGACGGGCGATTTCCGTTCCGGTCAGGCCTGCGGCAGGTTGGCCTTGATGCAGTCGCGGATGGCGCGCTTCAGGTCGCCGGGCGCGTTCGGCTCGTCGACGCCCTCAGCCGCCAGAACGGCGCGGACGGCGGCGTCCAGACCGTTGGGCAAGGCGGCGATCACGCGCGCCTCGCCCTTCTCGTGCAGGCAGAAGCCCACCTCGCGGCACAGGGCGGCGAACATTTCGGCGTGGTCAGGCGCGGTCATGGCTCAGTCCTTAAGCCGCTGCGCGTGAAACGCCACATGGTCGGCGATGAAGCTCGCCATGAAGAAGTAGCTGTGGTCGTAGCCGGGCTGCATGCGCAGGGTCAGCGTCTGGCCCGACGCCCTGGCCGCCGCGACCAGCAGATCCGGCTTCAGCTGTTCGGTCAGGAAGGGGTCGGCGTCGCCCTGATCCACCAGGATGTCGTCGTAGACGCCGCGCGCCGCGCCGTCCTCGATCAGCAGGGCCGCGTCATGCCGCGCCCACGTAACCCGGTCCGGGCCCAGATACGCGGTCAGCGCCTTCTCGCCCCACGGGCAGCGCGTCGGGCTGGCGATCGGCGCGAAGGCCGAGACGGACCGGAACAGCTCCGGATGGTTCAGCGCCAGCGTCAGCGCGCCATGCCCGCCCATGGAGTGGCCGGAGACGGAGCGGGTCTTCGTGGTGGGAAACTCCGCGTCGATCAGGGCGATCAGCTCGTCCGTGACGTAGCTTTCCATGCGGAAGTGCGGCGCCCAAGGCGTCTGCGTCGCGTCGACGTAGAAGCCCGCGCCCTGCCCCAGATCATAGGCCGGGTCGTCGGCCACGCCTTCGCCGCGCGGCGAGGTGTCCGGCGCGACGACGATCAGCCCGTGCTCGGCGGCGGCCTGATAAGCCCCGGCCTTGGTGGTGAAATTGTCCTCGGTGCAGGTCAGGCCCGACAGCCAGATCAAGACCGGGAAAGGCCCCTCGCCCGGCGGCATGAAGACCGACAGGGTCATCGGCGTGCCGGTCACGGCGCTGTCGTGCTTCAGATAGCGCAGCGTGCCGCCGTGGACGGCGTGAGATTTCAAAACTTCCACGGAGGTCCTCGTCAGTCGTGGGTCCGCCCGGCGGTCTTGTCGCCCCGCGCCAGCGCGAAGACGACGCCGGAAAGAGCGGCCAAGGCGATCAGGTTAGGCAAGGCCATGGCAGCATTGGCGATGTCGCCCATGCGCCACACGAACTCGATCTGCTGGAAGGATCCCACGAAGATCATGCCGACCCACAACAGCCGCCAGGGGATCGCCACGCGCTGGCCGAACAGATGGGTCGCCGCCCGCTCGCCGTAATAGCTCCACGTCAGAAGCGTGGTGAACACGAACATGATCAGACAGGCGGAGACGATCAGCCCACCCCAAGTCGTCGCGCCGAAAGCGACCTGCGGGAACACCTGGGAATATGCCGCGAGCGTCATCTCGAATCCTCGCAGGTCCGAGTTCCAGACATGCTCGACGACGCCATTCCCGGCTGGGAAGCTGCCCTGCACAGTCAGCATGACGAGGCCGGTCATGGTGCAGATGATGATCGTGTCGATGAAGGTGCCCATCATGGCGAACCGGCCCTGACGCGCCGGGTCGTCGGTGCGGGCGACCGCGTGAGCCATGGGGGTCGAGCCCTGTCCCGCCTCGTTGGAGAAAAGACCACGCGCCACGCCCGCGCGGATGGCCATCATGACCCCCGCGCCGAGGAACCCTCCCGTAGCGGCCGCGCCGTTGAAGGCGCTGTCGAAGATCAGCATGAACGAGGCGGGCAAATCCTCAATATTGAGGGCCAGGGCAGCGGCGCCGAGCGCCAGATAAGCCACGGCCATGAAGGGCACGATGGCCTCTGCGATCCGGCCGATCGACTTGATGCCGCCGATGATGACTATGAAGACCGCCGCAGCCACGATCAGGCCGGCGCCCCACTCCGGCACGGGGGCCAGGCTGGTGATCGAGTCCGCGATGGAGTTCGACTGGATCATGTTGCCGGTCGCCACGGACGAAAACAGCGTGCCGAGACAGAACAGCACAGCCAGCCAGCCCCAATGCCGCCCAAGGCCCTTGCGGATGTAGCTCATCGGCCCGCCCTGATAGGTCCCGTCGGCGCGCTGTTCTCGGAAACGGATGGCCAGGGAGCCCTCGGCGAAGGCAAGCGCCATGCCGAACAGGGCGGTCACCCACATCCAGAACAGGGCTCCAGGACCGCCCAGCGTGATCGCCGTGGCGACGCCCGCCAGATTTCCGGTCCCGACCTGACCCGACAGCGCCGTCGACAGGGCCGCGAAGGGCGAAATCTCGCCCTTGCCGCCGTCACCCTTCTTGAACAGGCCGGCGAAAGCCTCGCCCAGCTTCAGGATCGGATAGAAGCGCAGCCCGATCATGATCCAGGCGCCGACGCCCAGCAGCACGATGACCATCGGCGGGAAAGGCAGGACGGACTCGCCGTTCCAGGTGCCGCCCCAGATGAAGTCGCTGACGTTGGTGACCTGATCGTAGAAGGCCTGCACGCCGCTTGCTGCCGTGGTCTCGGTCATGACCGTCCCCGTTCCGGTTGATCGAAGGCGGGCACCTTAACCGCGACAGTCCGAATGGAAACGGCCGAAAGGTCGCGGTTTGGAGCGTGTGTCCTTTCGGTTCCTAGACCGGTGACCGGTGCATGGCGCAGATCTTGTTGCCCGACGGATCGCGCAGATAGGCGAGGATCAGCTTGCCGAACGGGCCGTTGCGTTCGCCGGGCGGGTCCTCGATCGCCCTGCCGCCGGCCGCAACGCCGGCGTCGTGGAAGGCCTGGACCATCTCGGGGGTCTTGGCGTGGAAGCCGATGGTGCCGCCGTTGGCGTGGCAGGCGGGCTCTCCGTCAATCGGCGCGCCGACGGCGAAGGCGCCCATTCGGGTGCGCCACCAGAAGCGGCCCTTGGCGTCCGGCCCGCTGGCCGGATCGACGCCCAGCGCGCCCAGAGCGGCGTCATAGAAGCGGCGCGACGCCTCGACGTCGTTGGCCCCGACGGTGACGTGGGTGAACATGCGGTCTTCCTCCCTCTTGCCAAGACAGGCCTAGCCCAGTCCATTTCTTTAGGCAACTGACCTCAGAACACCACCACGCTGCGGATGCTCTTGCCTTCGTGCATCAGGTCAAAGGCCTCGTTGATGCGCTCCAGCGGCAGGGTGTGGGTGATCATCGGATCGATCTCGATCTTGCCGTCCATGTACCAGTCAACGATCCGGGGGGTGTCGGTCCGCCCTCGCGCGCCGCCGAACGCCGAGCCGCGCCAGACGCGGCCGGTGACCAGCTGGAACGGGCGGGTGGCGATCTCCTTGCCGGCCTCGGCCACGCCGATGATGACGCTCTCGCCCCAGCCGCGGTGACAGGCTTCCAGCGCCTGGCGCATGACCGTCGTGTTGCCGGTGCAGTCGAAGGTATAGTCCGCCCCGCCCCCGGTCAGCTCGACCAGATGGGCGACGATGTCCGCATGGTCCTTCGGGTTGACGAAGTGGGTCATGCCGAAGCGGCGGCCCCACTTCTCTTTCGACGGATTGATGTCGACGCCGACGATCATGTCGGCTCCGACCATCTTCAGCCCCTGGATGACATTCAGGCCGATGCCGCCCAGGCCGAAGACCACGCAGTTCGCGCCCGGTTCGACCTTGGCGGTGTTCACCACCGCGCCGACGCCCGTCGTGACCCCGCAACCGACGTAGCAGGCCTTGTCGAAGGGCGCGTCCTTCCGGATCTTCGCCACCGCGATTTCGGGCAGGACGGTGTAGTTCGAGAAGGTCGAGCACCCCATGTAGTGGGCGATGGCCTGGCCCTTGTAGCTGAAGCGGCTGGTGCCGTCGGGCATCAGGCCCTTGCCTTGGGTGGCGCGGATCGCGGTGCAGAGGTTGGTCTTGCGGCTGAGGCACGACTTACACTGGCGGCATTCCGGCGTGTACAGCGGGATCACGTGGTCGCCGACTTCAACCGAGGTGACCCCCAGCCCCACCTCGACCACCACGCCCGCGCCCTCGTGGCCGAGGATGCTCGGGAAGATGCCCTCCGAGTCCAGCCCGTCCAGGGTGTAGGCGTCGGTGTGGCAGATGCCCGTCGCTTTGATCTCGACCAGCACCTCCCCCGCGCGCGGCCCTTCCAGATCGACCTCGACGATCTCCAGCGGCTTCTTGGCCTCGAAGGCGACGGCGGCGCGGGTCTTCATGGGCGGGCTCCCCTAATCGTCGGACGGGCCGACGATTAGGGGGCATCCGCGCGGTTCGCCAGTCCCTAGGACAGGACGACGATCGCCACGCGGCGGTTCTGGGCGCGGCCTTCGCGGGTGGAGTTGTCCGCCACCGGGTTGCTCTCGCCGTAGGAGATGGTCGCCATGCGGTTCAGCGGCACGCCCTGCAGGCTCAGATAACGGCGCACGGCCTCTGCGCGCTGCTCGCCCAAGCGGATGTTGTAGTCCTCGTCGCCCGAGGCGTCGGTGAAGCCCTGGATTTCCAGATAGACGTTGCGGTTCTCGGCCTTCAGACGCTGGGCCAGTTCGTTCAGGCGGGCCTCGCCCTCGGACGACAGGGCGCTGGCGTCGTTGGGGAACTTCACCGAGTCGTCGGACAGGACGACCTCGTACAGGAACTTGCCTTCGGCCAGCTTGTGGGCCGCGTCAGCGCGGGCCAGGGCCTCGCCGGCCGTGCCTTCGACGCGGGTCACGCGGCCGTCGACCTCGGTGACGCGCTGGTCGACCACGGCGACGTTCTCGCGCACGAAGCGGTGGCTGGCGCAGCCGCTGACGACCAGGCCGAGGGACAGCAGGGCGCCGCCCATCAGGGCCGTGCGCAGATTGGATCGGGTCAAGGGGAGAACTCCATCATCGCCGGCGCGCCACCTCGGCCCCTAGGCGCAAGCGGGGCAGGTATCTCAGCGCGCAGGGCGACCTAATGGCGCGCTTCGGGCAATGTTTTGGCGTTTCGAACGGCGATATGTCGTGTTTTCGGCAAGATTCGTGTTCGATCAGCCCGAAAAGGCCGCCGTGGCGGGCAAAGAGGGGCGGCCACGATCCTGACACGCGGTCCCGCTTCATCGCGAGCATGAGACGCCCTGAGGAACCGCCGCGGCAGGGATCGGGCGCCGCCCGCTGGTCGGCGGCGCTGGCGCTGGCCGTCGGGGCGCAGGCGGCGCTGGTCCTTGGGCTGTCGCTGCGCCGGCCGGAAGCGCCGCCGCCGGAGCCGCCCATCACCCTGATCCAGCTCATGGCGCCCGAGCCGCCCTCTCCCCCCGCGCCCGAACCGGACGAAGCGCCCGCCGCCGAAGGCCCGGCCGCGGATGCCCCCGAGGCCGCGCCCGACCCCGAGCC
>JAIEQC010000046.1 GCA_019748055.1 Caulobacteraceae bacterium
CCGAACCGACGTCGGAAAAACGGGGCGAGAAAAATCCAACGCGTTGAAAAGGCCCGGAAAGACGGACGGGATCGTCATAACTGCGCGCGGATGGCCGCCGCATCTTGATCTTGCCGGAGGTGGGGGAGGATCGAGGAACGTCCTTCAAGGCCGCGACCTTGCGGCTCTGGACGTCGGCACCTGTGACGGCCATGTCGGAAGGATGAACCGTCGCGGGCTCCTGATCCGGCTGGGGGTGCTGGCCGGCGCCGTGGGCGGCGGCTGGTGGGTGAAGGACAACCTCCTGTGGCCGGCGCCGCGCCCACTGTTCGACGGCGACGCCACGCCCTGGCTGAATTATCGCGCGCCGGCCGTGACGCCGACGATCGACGTGACTGTGGGCGGGGTCCCGACCGTCGCCCTGATCGACACGGGTGCCCAGTACTCGGTCATCGACCGCGGCCTGCACGAGCGGCTGGCGGCGCAGGGGCGCGAGCGGTTCAACTTTCCTCTGCCGGTTCTGGCCTATGGCGTCGGCGGGCGGCCGCAGCTGGGGCGCGGGGCGGTGGTGGACGTGGAGACCGAGGGGTTGAGCCTGCCCGGACTTCGCGCGGCCATTCTGGACCTGGGGCCGATCGCAGATCGCGAGCGCGGTCTGGGGGCCGAACTGATCCTCGGCCACGACGTGCTGGAGACGATGGTCCTGGACGTCGAGACGTCGGCGCGGCGCAGCCGCCTGTCGGCGCCGGGCGCCCTGCCGCGGCCGGCGCGGTCGCGCGCCTTGCCGGCACGTCGGGCGGGCGCTTCCATGCGTCTGGACGTGACGCTGGAAGGACGGCCGGTGGAGGCGCTGGTCGACACCGGCGCCTCGTCGCTGCTGGCCCTGTCGCGGCGGTCGGCCGAGGCGGCGGGGCTGCTGGACGGCCGGGAGCTGACGCGCGGATCCAGCCTGGTTCTGGGTGGACAGGTCGGGGCCCAGGTGGCGCGGGCGCGCACCGTCGGCGTGGGCGGGCGGACCTTCGCCGACGCGCCGGTGGCCATCTTCGGCGACGTCTCGGCCCCGGGCTTTCCGGGCGCCCTGCTCGGGATGGCGGCGTTCGCCGGTCAGACGGTCCGGTTCGATCTGGCGAACGCCGGGCTCTGGGCGACCGAGGCGCCGGACGTCACCGTCGAACGGCGACGCCGGAGACGCTAGCGCGCCGCGAAGGTGTCGCAGGCGGCGGGGTCGCCGCTTTCGTAGCCGCGCCGCAGCCAGGCCGCGCGTTCCTGCGCGGTGCCGTGGGTGAAGCTCTCTGGCGAGGCGCGGCCCCCGGTCAGGCGGTCGTCGCCGATCGCGGACGCCGTCTGCAGCCCGGCCTCCAGATCGCCCGGCGTCATCGCCACCTCTCCGTTCGACGCGGCCGAGGCGTTTGCGGCCCAGACGCCGGCGTAGCAGTCGGCCTGAAGTTCTAGAGCCACGGAAAAGCGGTTGGCCTCGGCCTGGCTGCGCGCGCTCGCTTGCGCCTGCCGCACCTGCTGCGAGGCGCCGGTCAGGGTCTGGACGTGGTGGCCGAACTCGTGGGCGATGACGTAGGCGCGGGCGAACTCTCCGCCCGATCCGCCCAGCTGCTCCAGCTGACGCCAGAACGACAGGTCCAGATACACGGTGCGGTCGGTGGGACAGTAGAACGGGCCCATCGCGGCCTGCCCGAAGCCGCACTGGGTGCCCGTGCCGCCTTCATACAGAACCACGCGCGGCGGCTGATAGCCGACCAGGGCGCGCGACCAGACGTCGTTGATGTTCCGCCCGACGACGTCGACGAACAGGCCCTCCTGATCCTCCGGCGTGCCCTTCTCGCCCTCCTGCTGCGTGGCGGCGCCGAACTGGCTGGCGACCTGGGTCGTGACCTGCGGGTCGATGCCGAAGAAGAGATAGCCCAGCAGAGCGATGACGCCGACGCCGAGGCCTCCGCCGATCGCGCCGCCGGCGCCCATGCCGCGCCGATCCTCGATGCCGCCGCCGCGACGTCCGCCCTGCCAACGCATGCCGTCCCTCCCATGGCTTCCGGTGAAGCTACGTCAGAACGGCGCCGGGGCCAAAGGGATGCAGATGATCAGTCCCGGCGGCCCAGCCAGGCGTCGATCTGGCCGACGTCGCCGACGGGCGGGGAAGCGGGAAAGCCGCCGTTGGGCCGCACCGGGGCGACCGGCACCGGTTGGCGGGCGCCGGGATAGGGCAGGGCCGGGGCGCGCCCGGCCTCGATCCGGGCGGCCGTGGCGCGGGCGTCCGCCTGGGCGCGCGCCGCCTCGGCCTGGCGCAGGTCGGCCTGACGCCGCTGGTCGGCCAAGGCCTGAAGATTCCGATCGGCGTCGTGACGGTGCCGGTCGAACGGGGATGCGCCCGGCCACGGCGCGACCTGGGCCTGAGCCGCGCCTGCGACCAGGGCGAGGCCGGCGGCGACGAGGAGGGGGTGGAGCATTCTGGCAGGATGCGCTCTCCGCACGCCGAGACGAAGGCGGCCACGATCACTTTCCGGCGAGGGGTTCCGGGTCGGGGCGAAGCTGGGCATTGTGGGCTCATGTCCGCACGCCGGATCCGCACCGACCGCCTGATCGCCGTCCTGGGCGCGGCCGTCCTGCTGCTCGGAGGGCTGGTCGGCTGGCGCCTCATCGTGGCCGAGGGCGTCGCGCCGTGGGAGACGCCGCCGCAGCGCCGGGCCCTGCAGCAGGTTCGCGAGCGGCTGGGCCCGACCGGGCAGGTGCGCCTGCTCGAGCGAGGCCGTGGGCCGGTGGTCTGCGGCTATGCCGGTCGGCGAGGCGAGGAAGGGAGCGTGGTCTTCGTCTCGCGCCCCAACCGCATCCTGTTCGCCGACGACCCGCTGGTGGGCGAGTTCCGGGCCATGGTCGACGTCGACTGTCCCGGCCTGCCCCTCGCCCCGCCCGCCCCGGCCGTGCCGTGACCGAGGCCCCGACCGCAGGGACCTTCGACGGACGCGAGCACCGCCTGCCGGTGCGCGTCTACTACGAGGACACGGACTTCACCGGGCTGGTCTACCACGGCAGCTATGTGCGGTTCTTCGAGCGCGGGCGGTCCGACTTCCTGCGCGCGGCGGGGGTGGGGCATGCGGAGCTGATGGACGGGCCGTCGCCGCTGGCCTTCGTCGTCGCCGAAATGAACCTGCGCTGGCTGAAGCCCGCGCGCATCGACGACGCCCTGATCGTGCGGACGCTCTATGATCGGATCCGGGGGCCGCGGCTGATCATCGACCAACGGATCACGCGCGGCGCCGAGACGCTGTGCGAGGCGCAGTTGACGGCGGTGTGCATCCATCCCGACGGACGGCCGCGGCGGCCGACGACTCTCCTGATGGAGAAGGTCCGGCCGTGGCTGGCGCCCGCATAAGCTGACCATAAGTGACGAAGCGTCCCAAGGCCGCTAGACCCGCCATGAAATCGCCTTGCCGCCCTTCACCATGGGCGGCGCAACCTTGACCGGAACGACCGAATGACCGTGCCCGCCGAAGCCAGCCTGCTGAACCCCGTCGAGCTGTTCATGGCCGCCGACTGGGTGGTGAAGGGCGTGATGGTCGGCCTGGCGCTGGCGTCGCTGTGGTCATGGGCGGTCATCCTGGACAAGGCGTTCCGCTTTTCCGGCATGAACCGCCGGGCGGACCAGTTCGAGGACGTGATCCACTCCGGCCGACCCCTGGAGGACGTGGCGGCGCAGGCAGGGCCGAACCCTACGGATCCCCTGCCGCGCATGCTGGTTCTGGCCGTGACCGACTGGCGCGACGCCCGATCGAAGGGGCTGCTGGGCGAGGTGCAGGGTCAGATGTTGATGGCGCGCATCGACCGCGCGCTGGACAGCTTGATCGCGCGCGAAGGTCAGCGGATCGAGAACGGCCTGGGCGTGCTGTCGGTGGTGGCCACCGCGTCGCCCTTCATCGGCCTGTTCGGAACGGTGTGGGGCATCATGAACGCGTTCAGCGCCATCGCCTCGGCGGGGAACACCAACCTGACCACCGTGGCGCCGGCCATCGCCGAGGCCCTGTTCGCCACGGCCATCGGTCTGGCGGCGGCCATCCCGGCCTACATCGCCTACAACAAGTTCTCGATCGACGCGGGCAAGTTCACCGGGCGGATGGAGGCCTTCGCCGACGATCTGCAGGCCGCCGTGGCGCGCCGCGTCGGCGCCCCGTCGGCCCCACCCGCGCCCGACTACAGCGACCGCCGGGGGCTCTGAGCCATGGCCCTGAGCGTCGGAGGCGGCGGGCATCAGAGGGGGCGCAGGCGTCCCCGCAAGAAGCCGCTGAGCGAGATCAACGTGACGCCGCTGGTGGACGTCATGCTGGTGCTGCTGATCATCTTCATGATCTCGGCGCCGCTGCTGACGGTGGCCGTGCCGGTCGACCTGCCGGACACCGAGGCCGGCGCGGTCGAGGCCGAACAGGAGCCGGTGGTCGTCTCCATCGACCGCTCCGGCGAGGTCTTCGTCGGCGAGGCCCAGGTCGGCTACGACGGCCTGATCGAGGGCGTGCGCCAGGCCGGCGGATCGCCGGACGCGGCGGTCTCCGTGCGCGCCGACGGCGCCGCGCCGTACTCCGAAGTGGCCAAGGTCATGGCCCGGCTGTCGGCCAACGGCTACGCCAAGCTGAACCTGATCACCGACACCGCCCCGCGCGCCGCGCCGGCGGCGGCCCCCGTCACGGCGACGGAGGGCTGACGGCATGAAGGCGCCCGGACCCGGCACGATCGGCTCGATCGTCCTGCACGCGGGACTGGGCGCCCTGCTGTTCGTCTCGTGGCCGGACAAACCCCTGCCGCCCGCGCCGACTGAGGGCATCCGCGTCTCGGTCATCTCCGACGTCCAGGTCGAGGCCGCCGCGGCGGACAACCCGTCCGAAGAACTGATCACCGAGGACGGCGCCACCGTGCCGCCGCCGGAAACCGAAGTCCCGCCTACCCCCGAGCCGGAGCCCACGCCGCCCCCGCCGACGCCCGCTCCGCAAAAGAAGGCCCCGACCCCCACGCCGCGTCCGCCCGTCACGCGCCCGCCTACGCCCCAGCCCCGCCCACCCGCCCCGGCGCCGAAGCGCGAGGAGCCGTCGCTGGACTTCGACCGCCTGGCCAAACGCCCCAACGAGGGCCGCACGAATCGCCGCCCCAACACCGGCGATGCCGGTCGCGGCCAGGCGCCGAGGGCGCTGGGCCGGGCGGACATCAGCGCGCTGGGGCGGCAGGTGCGGCCAGTCTTCAATTGCGATCTGCCCGGCGCCGACTCCGTCACGGTACAAGTGTCCGTCCGACTGTCGCCCAGCGGGGCGATCGTCGGGACGCCGAGACTGATCGGGCCCCGCAGCGATCCGGCCTATCGCGCGATCTCCGAAGCCGTGTTGCGCGGCATCCGCGCCGCCGCGCCGTTCGACATGCCTGCCGGCTATGAGGAGCAGGACATCACCTTCGGGTTCAACAGCGCCAGCCAATGCTGAGGCCCCTGACGCCTCCTGACGCCTCCTGACGCGTCGTCCTTAACCGCCAAGCTCGCCCGAAAGTCGCCGCATTGGGGCCGAGAGTGGTTTTTCGTCACGTCGCGCGTTCAGTATGCGGCGGAGATCATGAGCCGGAGCCTGCAATGCGATTGAAGACCGTCCTGACCGCGTTCGCCGCCGCCTGCGTCGCCCTTCCCGGCGTCGCCCTGGCGCAGGACCCGACGACGGGCGAGCCGCAGATCGTGGTGATCGACCAGGCGGAGTTGCGGCCCTTTCCGATCGCGATCGTCGGCTTCACGGGCCAGTACGGAGACGACATCTCGGGCGTCATCCGCGGCAACCTGCGGCGCTCGGGCTTCTTCGATCCGCTGAACCCGGCGGGCTTCACGGAGCGTCCGGGCCTGGGTTCGCGGCCGACCTTCCCGGCCTGGACCAGCATCGGCGCCCAGGCGGTGCTGTACGGCGGCGTGTCGCAGCGGGCGGACGGGCGGGTCGACGTGGGTTTCCGCCTCTACGACACCTACCGCGAGTGCCAGCTGGTCAGCTACCAGTTCACGGCCACGGCCGAGCAGTGGCGGCGCATCGCGCACAAGATCAGCGACGTCGTCTATCAGCGCATGACGGGCGAGAGCGGCTTCTTCGACACCCGCGTGATCTACGTCGCCGAAAGCGGCACCCAGCTGGAGAAGCTCAGCCGCCTCGCGATCGTGGACCAGGACGGCTACAACCCCGTCTTCCTGACCCAGGGCGACGAGATCATCATGTCGCCGCGCTTCTCCACGTCCAATCCGGACGAGGTCACCTATGTGGCGCTGGGCAAGGATTACAGCCGCATCTACCTGTACAACCTGTCGACGGGCCGCAGGGAAAGCCTGGGTCAGTTCGACGGCCAGGTGCTGGCCCCGCGCTATTCCAACGACGGGTCCAAGCTGGCGTTTTCGATCATCCGGGGCGGCAACACCGACGTCTACACGATCGATCTGAACACCCGCGAGCTGCGGCGTCTGACGACGGATCCGGGCATCGACACCTCGCCCAGCTTCTCGCCCGACAACTCCATGATCGCCTTCACGTCCGATCGGTCGGGCTCGGCGCGCATCTACGCCATGCGCGCGGACGGCACGGGCCAGCGCCCGATCAGCCGCGGCGGCGGCCTGTACACCGCCCCGTCCTGGAGCCCGCGCGGCGACCTGATCGCCTTCACCAAGCAGCAGGGCGGCCAGTTCCACATCGGGGTGATGGGCACCGACGGTTCGGGCGAGCGGATCCTGTCGTCCAGCTATTTCGAGGAGGGGCCGTCGTGGGCCCCCAACGGCCGCTACGTCATGTTCGCGCGCCAGACGCGCGGCGGCGACACCCGGCTGTGGACCGTGGACCTGTCCGGCCGGGTGGTCGCGCAGGCGGGCTATGAAGGCCGCGGCTCCGACCCCGCCTGGTCGCCCCTGCTGGACCAGCCGCCCGCCGATCTGGGCTTCAACCAGGGACCCGACAGCTGCCCGACGTGACGGGCCTCACAATCGCGTCATCGCCGCTGGCGGGGCGCAAGTTCGAGCGTTAGCCCCAAAGCAACGGTGAAGCTTCACCGCAGAAGATCGAGGAGACAAACCCGATGCAAACGACCTCTCTCATTCGCCTGGCGCTGGTCGGCGCCTCCGTCCTGACCCTGGCGGCGTGCACGCGCCCGGCGCAGCCCGAGCCGGGCATTCCCGGGGGCGGCACGACCACTGTGCCGGACACGCGCGGCCCGGGCGCCGGCACGGGAACCGTCGGCGGCGGCGCCATTCCGGCCGCGGCCGGCTCGGTCGAGGACTTCGCCGTCAACGTCGGCGACCGCGTCTATTTCGACTTGGACAGCTATGAGATCCGCCGCGACGCCTATCCGCGCCTCGACGCCCAGGCGGCGTGGCTGCGCCGCTATCCGAATGTGATGGTTCGGATTGAGGGCAACGCCGACGAACGCGGCACGCGCGAGTACAACCTGGCCCTCGGCGCGCGCCGGGCGGAATCGGTCCGATCCTACCTGATCGAGCGCGGCATCCCCGCCAACCGGATCGACGTCATCAGCTTCGGCAAGGAACGCCCGATCGCCGAAGGCTCGAACGAGGAAGCGTGGGCCCGCAACCGCAACGGCCGCACGGCCATCGTCTCGGGCGCGCCGGCGCGCTGATTTCCAACAAGGATATGGGAAGGAGGGCGGTCGCATCGGCGGCCGCCCTTTTTCTTTGACCGAAGGCCCGGGGCGGGCGACATCTCGGGCGCATTCATGGCTTGGGGGCGAGCATGGTGGACATCGACGCGGCGGGCGGAGCGGCCACAGCCGGGCTGGTCGCCTCTGCGATCGAGAAGCCGACCGGCCACGCGGGAGACGAGCAGGGGAACTGCACGGACTGCAGCCTGCCCGTCTCCGGAAACTTTTGCGCCAACTGCGGCCAGCCGACCCACGTCCACCGCAGTCTGACGCACCTGGTCGAGGAAGTGCTGCACGGCGTCGTTCATTTCGACGGCCGCATCTGGCGCACCCTGCCGCTGCTGGCCCTCAACCCGGGCCGGCTGACCCGCGAATGGATACAGGGGCGGCGCACCCGCTACGTCTCGCCGCTGGCCATCTTCCTGTTCAGCGTCTTCCTGATGTTCTTCGTGTTCAGCTTCACCGGCTCGCTGGAGCCTGAGGTGAAGGTTAACCTGGACGAAGACATCGCAGAGACCCGTCTCGGACTCGAGGAAGCCCGAAAGGGTCTGGCGGCGGCCAAGGCGAAAGACGACGCACCGGGTGCGGCAGGTGCGATCCTCGGACTTGAGAGAGCCGTCGAAACGGCGGAAAGGCGCCTGGCCTCGCTGGAGGAGGTCAAGGCGAACGGCGGAGAGCGCGCGGACGGATTGAAGCCCGGCAGTTGGCAGGCCGAGGTCCGCGACGCCGTGCTTGCCGGCAATCTGCGGGCCAGTCTGGGGCACCCCAGCCTGAATGAGAAAGTCGAGAAGAAGCTGCTGAACCCCGATCTGGCGATCTACAAGGTTCAGCAAACTCTGTACAAATTCAGCTTCCTGCTGATCCCGCTGTCGATCCCGTTCGTGGCTCTGCTGTTCCTTTGGAAACGGGGCTTCACGTTGTACGACCACGGCGTCTTCGTCATCTATTCGCTCACGGCCGTGTCGATCCTGCTCATCCTGACGGCGCTCCTGGGCGCGATCTGGAGCGGGTTCGGGGTTATCGGCGGGGCCCTGCTGACCTTCGGCCTGCCGGTGCACATGTTCGCGCAGCTGAAGGGGACCTACGGGCTCTCCACCTTCTCGGCCCTGTGGCGGACCGTGGCCCTGCTGTTCTTCTGCTTCCTGGCCTCGACGCTGTTCCTGCTTGCGATCATCATGCTGGGCCTGACCGGCTGACGAGATTCAGCCGCAAACTTCGTGGACGCTGCCTCCCATGCTCAAGCTGCCCAAATTCTCGCGCAACGCCCTGTTGACCGCGCTCGGCGTCTCTCTGATCTCCGGCGCCGTCATCGCTCAGGTCGCTCCGACCGAGCCGATCATCTGGGACAAGCGGCGGCTGGACCAGCTGGATCGCAACGTTCGCAAGCTGGAGCGCGCCATCTTCCAGCGGAACTCCAGCGGCCAGCCCTTCATCATGGAGCCGGATCCCGAGGTGGTGGCCCTGCAGGGGCGCGTGGGAGGGGTCGACCGGCGCCTGGCCGACGTCGAGGCGACGCTGCAGCGGGTCAACGGCGACATCGAACGCCTGACCATCGATCTGGAGCAGGTGAAAACCGAGAACGGCCGCCTGCGCACCCGCCTGGGCGAGGCTGAGGCGCGGGTGGGATCGCTGGAGCAGCGGGCGCGTGAGGAGGCGGAACTGAACGCCCCGATCGTCGCCAACAGCCCGACGGGCAGCGCGGCCGGCGACCTGGCCGCGGCGAACCGTCTGCTGTCCACCAATCCGGCGCGCGGCGAGCGGGCGCTGGAGGTGGTGATCGTGACCTGGCCCGAAGAGGAAGAGGCCCGTCTGGCCAACCTGCGCCTGGGCGACCTGAGGATGGAGGACGAGGACAGCGCCGGCGCCGTGCCCTATTACGCCGCCGCCCTGCGCGGATGGCCGACCGCCGGCTGGGCGCCCGAGGCCACGATCAAGCTGGCCGAGGCGCTGGAGGCCGAGGATCAGAGCACCGACGCCTGCATCGCCCTGCGCGAGTTCCGCACGCGCTACGGCACGGGGGCGCCCGCGTCGCTGACGTCGCGCGCGACGGCGGTGCGCACCTCGGCCGGGTGCCGCTGACCGATCCGGACGCCCTGACGACGCGGGTCCGCGCCCGTCTGGACGCGCGCCTGTGCCGGAACCAAGCCGCGCCGCTGGGCGTGGCGCTGTCGGGCGGCGGGGATTCGGTCGCCCTGCTGGTGCTGGTCGCGGACTGGGCGCGGGCGAACGGTCGGCGCGTGCTCGCCCTGACGGTCGATCACGGCCTGAACCCCGACAGCCGAGACTGGTCGCGCCGCTGCGCCGCGCAGGCGCGGGCCCTTGGCGCCGACTGGGCCGAGCTGCGCTGGACCGACGACAAGCCCGCCACCGGCCTGCCTGCCGCCGCCCGCGCCGCCCGCCACGCCCTGCTGGCCGACGCCGCGCGCGCGGCGGGGGCGCGGGTCATCCTGACGGGCCACACCGCCGACGACGTGGCCGAAAGCGACCTGATCCGCGCCGAGGGCACCCCCATCGGCCGCCTTCGCGAATGGGCCCCCAGTCCGGCCTGGCCGGAAGGTCGCGGCCTGATGCTGCTGCGGCCGCTGCTGGGCGAGCGGCGCGAGGCGTTGCGCGACCTGCTTCGCGCGCGCGGCCTGGACTGGATCGAGGACCCGGCGAACGTGGACCTGAGGTTCGCGCGGGCGAGGGTCCGCTCACGTCTCCCTCTCCCGCCGGGAGGGGGCTTGAGCGTCCAAGAGCGAAGCGATTGGGCACGCGAAAGGGTGAGAGGCACCCCTTCGACCGCTACCCCTCACCCTTTTCGCTTGCGGCTCGCAGACTCTCGCCGAGCCTCAAGCCCTCTTGAGCCGGGAGAAGGAACTGTGCTCGCGGATCGTTGCATCGCCCCAGCTTCGCTCGCCGCAGCCCTGACCTGCGTCGGCGGCGTCCACCGCACGCCGCGAGGCGACGCGCTGGAGCGGGTGGTGGTGCGGCTGCGATCCGGCGACGACTTCGACGCCGTACTCTGCGGCGCACGCCTGTCGGCGCGGGGAGACGACGTCCTTATCCACCGTGAACCCGGCGAGCAGCGGCGTCAGGGGCTGGCTCCCCTGCGCCTCGAGCCCGGCCAGCCCGCCGTCTGGGACGGCCGGTTCGAGATCACTACCGATGGCCCCGGCCTCACCGTCGTGCCGGCTCACGGCCTGCTGAACCGCCTGTCGCCCGCCGACCGCGTCGCGCTGCACGCCCTGCCGCCCGCGGCGCGAGGGGCCGAGCCGGTCCTGATCCGGGACGGCGATCCGCGCCCGGTTCTTGCAAGAACCGCGGCCGTGGTGCGGTCGCTGGTCGAGGCGCGCCTGGCGGCGGCGCTGGACGTGACGTCGCATGAGGCCGACCTGTTCCGTGACCGGATGGCGCCCGGGGCCGCGCCCGCCTATCTTGAGACCGACATGGCGTCCTCCGTGGGGGATCGCCTGACCGAGAGGATCGAATGAATCTGCGCAACCTCGCCGTCGCCGGCATGATCGGGCTGGGCCTTCTGGCCGTCTACGCCATGATGAGCCAGGGCGGCGGCCCCACCATGCCCGGCGCCAAGGCCGCCGCATCGCGGCCGCAGGAGCTGACGTACAGCCAGCTTCTGGCCGCCGCCGCCGACAGCCGCATCAAGACCGTCGAGGTCCGCGGCGAGGCCATGACCGGCGAGCTGAAGGACGGCACGCGCTTCACCGCCATCACCCCGCTGCCCAACGTCGAACTGGTCGACGAGATCGAGGCCTCGGGCGCCGAGGTCGACGTGGCCTCCATGCGGCAGCCGCTGTGGATGAGCATCCTGCTGGGCCTGCTGCCCATCTTCGTTCTGGTCGGCCTGTTCTTCCTGATCACCCGCCAGATGCAGGGCGGTGCCCGCGGGGCCATGGGCTTCGGCAAGTCCAAGGCCAAGCTGCTGACCGAGCACAAGGGGCGCAAGACCTTCGAGGACGTCGCCGGCGTCGACGAGGCCAAGGAGGAGCTGCAGGAGGTCGTCGATTTCCTGAAGGACCCCGGCAAGTTCCAACGTCTGGGCGGCAAGATCCCCAAGGGCGCCCTGCTGGTCGGCCCTCCCGGCACCGGCAAGACGCTGCTGGCGCGTGCCGTGGCCGGCGAGGCGGGCGTGCCCTTCTTCTCCATCTCGGGCTCGGACTTCGTGGAGATGTTCGTCGGCGTGGGCGCCAGCCGCGTGCGCGACATGTTCGAACAGGCCAAGAAGAACGCTCCCTGCATCATCTTCATCGACGAGATCGACGCCGTCGGCCGCCATCGAGGCGCTGGCCTGGGCGGCGGGAACGACGAGCGCGAGCAGACCCTGAACCAGCTGCTGGTCGAGATGGACGGCTTCGAAGCGTCGGAGAACATCATCCTGATCGCCGCGACCAACCGTCCCGACGTGCTGGACCCCGCGCTGCTGCGCCCCGGCCGCTTCGACCGTCAGGTCGTCGTGCCGAACCCCGACGTGGGCGGGCGCGAGAAGATCCTGCGCGTCCACATGAAGGACGTGCCGCTGGCCGCGGACGTCAACGTCAAGACCATCGCGCGCGGCACGCCCGGCTTCTCGGGCGCCGACTTGGCCAATCTGGTCAACGAGGCGGCGCTGATGGCGGCGCGCAAGGACCGCAAGATGGTCACGCACCGCGACTTCGAGGACGCCAAGGACAAGGTCATGATGGGCTCCGAGCGGAAGTCCATGGCCATGAACGAGGAAGAGAAGCGCCTGACCGCCTATCACGAGGCCGGCCACGCCATCGTCGCCATGAACGTCAAGATGGCCGACCCGGTGCACAAGGCGACCATCGTGCCGCGCGGCCGGGCGCTGGGCATGGTCATGCAGCTGCCGGAAGGCGACCGCTATTCGATGAAGTACCAGCAGATGGTCGACCGCATCGCCATCATGGCCGGCGGCCGCGTGGCCGAGGAGCTGATCTTCGGCAAGGAGAACATCACGTCCGGCGCCAGCTCCGACATCGAGCAGGCGACCAAGCTCGCAAGGGCGATGGTGACCCGCTGGGGTTTCTCCGACGTGCTGGGCACCGTGGCCTATGGCGAGAACCAGGAGGAGGTCTTCCTGGGTCACTCCGTCGCCCGCAGCCAGAACGTCTCGGAAGAGACCGCCCGCATCATCGACGGCGAGGTCAAACGCCTGGTCACCAGCGGCTGGGAAGAGGCCCGCAAGATCCTGAAGCGCAAGAAGGCCGACCACGAGAAGCTGGCCCAGGCCCTGCTGGAATACGAAACCCTGTCGGGCGAGGAGATCCGCGACCTGCTGGAGAAGGGCGTCGCCCCGAACCGCGACGAAAGCGCCTTCCCCAACTCCGGCTCCTCGGTGTCCGTGCCGGTCACGCCCGTGTCCGACGGAACGTCAGTGGAGACGCCGACGGTCCACTGACCGCAGGCCTCAACGTCGAAATGGAGCGCCGTCCCGGGAAACCGGGGCGGCGTTTTCGCATCCCGAAGGTGCCCCCACATCTAGTTCCTGTGGACGGGGTGAAATCCACATATTGCGTGTCTTAAGGGCTGGTTTACGATTGGTGGTAGGTCGCCGGTCCCCGAACGACGTTCCGGCGCCATATGTTGAATCGTGGAGGGCGACATGAGCCTGGGCTGGACCGAAGACCGCGTCGGCGCGCTGAAGAAACTCTGGCTCGAGGGCCAGTCGGCCAGCCAGATCGCCAAGCAGCTGGGCGGCGGCGTGACCCGCAACGCCGTGATCGGCAAGGTGCACCGTCTGGGCCTGTCGGGCCGCGCCGCGCCGTCGCAGCCCGCCCGCACCACCTTCCGCCCGACGCGTCCGCGCCCGGCCGCCGCCGCGCCGACCCAAGCCCCCAGCGCCCCGCGCCGCATCGAGGCGGCCCAGCCGCGGCCGGCCGCCCCGGTCGCTCCGCGCCCCGAGCCGATCCCGGACCTGCCGGGCACCGCCACGGTGATGACCCTGGGAGCCCACATGTGCAAATGGCCGATCGGCGACCCTTCGTCGGCCGAGTTCAGCTTCTGCGGTCGCCGCGCCTCTGAAGGCGTCTACTGCGTCGAACACGCCCGTGTCGCCTATCAGCCCGCGCTGAAGAAGAACGGCGCCGGCGAACTGGCCCGCTCGCTGCGGCGGTACATTTAGGGCGCCCTACCGCTCGCCGCGCGGCGGCTCGCTGCTTGAGGGCGAGGGAAGCGCCCTCAGGCCAGGGGGCGCGGTCCCTCGGCTCAGCGCGGACCGCCACACAGGCGTCATGAACGGCCTCTACAGGCCCGCCGTCCGCCCTGCGTCGCCCCGCAATGCGACGCCGGATCGGGACGGGGCTGCGGTTCTCCGGGTTGACGCAGCCCCGGTCTCGCCTCCGCTCAGTTCAGGGTGCGCCCCGCGCCGGGCACGTCGAGGCTGAAGGCGGGGATGTCCACCTCGAACCGCCCGCCCTTTTCATCGGACATGGTGTAGGTCCCGACCATGGCGCCCGACGGCGTCGACAGGGGACAGCCCGAGGCATAGGTGTGCGACCCGCCCGGCGGGATCACCGGCTGCTCGCCGACCACGCCCGGCCCCCGAACCTCCTCCGTCCGTCCCAGACCGTCGGTGATGGTCCAGTGCCGCGCCAGCAGCTGCACCGGCTCGGCGCGGCAGTTCACGATCTCGATCTGATAGGCCCAGACCCAGCGCCCCGCCTCCGGATCCGACTGCCCCGCCAGATAGCTGGGTCGCACGCGCACGATGACGTCGTGGGTCTCTGCGGAATAGGCGGGGCCGTTGTGCATCCCCCATGGTGACGCGCGCGGCCAAACCGTGCAAACCCGGATCATGAGCTTGACCGACACACCGGGCATACTGCCCTGCCAGGGCATCGAGGCCCTGATCGCCTCCGGCGCCGTGACCACCGACACCCCGTGGGACGCCGACCAGGTGCAGCCCGCCAGCCTGGACCTGCGGCTGGGCGCCCAGGCCTGGCGCGTCCGCGCCAGCTTCCTGCCCGGCGCGCGGCGCGTGGAGGACCGCATCGCCGACGTGGCCATGCATTCCATCGACCTGACGGCCGGCGTGGTTCTTGAAAAGGGCTGCGTCTACATCGCCAAACTGCAGGAGCGGCTGAGCCTGCCCCAGGGCCTCATCGCGCGCGCCAATCCCAAGAGCTCGACCGGCCGGGTCGACGTCTTCGTGCGCCTACTGACCGACCGCGGCGACTCCTTCGACGACGTGGCCGAGGGCTATGACGGGCCGCTGTATCTGGAGATCGCGCCCCAGACCTTCTCCATCCTGGTGCGGCCCGGGACGCGGCTGAACCAGCTGCGGCTGAAGTCGGGCGAGCCGCCGAAACTGGAGACGCGCTCCGTCGGCGTCGATCTGGCCGGCGCGGCCGGAGAAATCGTCGGGTTCAGGGGGCGGCGCCACGCCGGCGTGGTCGATCTGGACCGCATCGACGGCCACGATCCGCGCGACTTCTGGGAGCCGCTGTATGCCCGCAAGGGCGAGCTGCTGCTGGACCCCGGCGAGTTCTATATCCTGGCCTCGAACGAGGCGGTCGAGATTCCGGTGCTGCAGGCCGCGGAGATGACGCCGATCGACCCCTCGGTGGGCGAGTTCCGCGTGCACTACGCCGGCTTCTTCGATCCCGGCTTCGGCACGGACGAGGCCGGCGGGCGCGGCTCGAAGGGCGTGCTGGAGGTGCGCACGCACGACACCCCTTTCCTGCTTGAGCACGGCCAGACGGTGGCGCGGCTGGTGTATGAGGCGCTCACCGAAAGGCCTTCACGCCTGTATGGCCAGGGCGGCAGCCACTACCAGCGGCAGGGGCTGAAGCTGAGCAAGCATTTCAGGCTCTGGGCGTAGACGCCGCCTTCGTCGGGCTTCCGGCGAACTCGTCGGCATAGGCGGGCGCCAGCAGCGACTGGAACGCCGACAGCGGCACGGTGACCGCATAGGCGCCCTCGGCATAGGGGCCGACCTGATAGGGGCCGATCAGGAAGGTCAGGCCGCCCGCCTTGCCGCCGGTGGTGCCAGGGGCCAGCACGAAGGGCGTCTCCGCCGCGCGGGGGCAGGCCCAGTCCTTGCCGCCCAGGGTCACCGGTTGGGCGTCGGGCACCCGGGCGCGCTTCTCGGCGTTGATCGCGGCGCACAGGGCGCGGTCCAGGGCGGTGAAGTCCGCGCCCTTGGCGAAAATGTCGGCCCAGCCGATCTGGCGCTTCAGCGCCTTGTCCCACAGCACGCCGGTCGCGACGCTGTTTGGATGGGCCCCGCCGGTGAATTCCGAGGCGCTGCGGGTCAGGCTCAGCAGCTTGCCGGTCTCGTGCGCGACCGTCAGCTCGACGGTCTGCTCATAGGCTATGTTCGGGGCACCGGCCTCGGTGTTGTCGGCCTGGGCGCCCTCGGCGAACTCGCGCAGGTGGGCCACCTCGTCGGCATAGACCCTGGCGTGCAGATCGGGCTGGGCCTTGATCGCGTCCGGCAGCTTCAGGCTGACGGTGGCGAAGGCGGTCTTCTCGGAGAAGATCAGCGGCGCGGCCGCGTCGGCCGGGGTTACGGCGGCGCCCGGCGCGGCGGGGCCGGCGGCGCCCCCGGCCTCGGGCTCCCGGTCTCGGTTGCAGGCCGACAGCGTCAGCACGGCGGCGGAGGCGAGCAGCAGGAAGCGGGCGCGGGCGGTCATGGCGGTCTCCTTCGAGAGCTTCACCCTAATGCGCCCAAGCCTATGGCGAAAAGGAGGATCAGCCCAGCGTCGCGGTTGGACTTGAACAGCCGCAGGGCCGAGGCGCCGTCCTCACGCCGGACGCGGGCGGTCTGGAAGCAGAGATGCAACGCGAACAGGAAAAGTCCCAGCCAGAACCAGCGGCCGAGACCGGCGCTCGCCCCGGCAAGCGCCCCGAAGGCGACGCTGACCGCATAGAAGACTCCGACGCCGACCCGCACGTTCGCGCCCAGCCGCCGG
Organism: Caulobacteraceae bacterium; assembly: GCA_019748055.1. Classification (GTDB taxonomy): domain Bacteria; phylum Pseudomonadota; class Alphaproteobacteria; order Caulobacterales; family Caulobacteraceae; genus Brevundimonas. The sequence continues at coordinate 16,548 of JAIEQC010000046.1, forward strand.
GCCGACGACTTCACCCCGATCATGGCGTCGTCCTCCACGTCCTGCAGGGCGTAGATCGTGTCGTAGCCGAGGGTCCAGAACACGCCCGTGAGCCAGAGCAGGACGGCGGGCAGCGCCTCGAGGGCTTGATAGGCCAGCACCAAATCCAACGATGGAGCGCCGTCCCAAGCCAAGGGCCATGGGTCAATCAGAAAGGGCCTCAGTTCGATCCTCACGTAGGGATCAAAGAAGCGACTAGCCTCGACGAGCGGCATGACCGCAGCGAACCCCATTAAGGCGCCCCAGTTGAAGGTCATGCCCAGCCACGCCTGCGGCCACCAAGTGATGCGCTTCATAAAGGGATAGGCGGCGACCAGAGCCAGAGACGCCACGCCCAGCAGAACGGCGAAGATGTTCAGCGTCAGCAGAACACCCAAAGAAATCAGGCTGCATCCCACGATGAAGGCCCATGCCCCCTTCACAGAGATCCGTCCCGCCGCCACCGGCCGTGAGGCCGTGCGCGCCACCTGCGCGTCGATCTTGCGGTCCACCACGTCGTTGAAGGCGCAGCCCGCGGCGCGCATCAGGCAGGCCCCGACCAGAAAGCCGACGTACAGCCAGACGTCATAGGCGTCCGGCGTCTTGCGGTACTGCGCCAGCGCGAGCGTGATCCCCTGCCAGCCGGGCAGCAGCAGCAGCCAGATGCCGATCGGCCGGTCGAACCGCCCCAGCTTCAGCCAGTCCTTCAGCCCCTCCGGCGCATAGCGGTCGACCCAGTTGGTCGGTGCGGCGTCGGGCAGGGGCGCGGTCATGCGGCAGGGATAGCGCGGTGGTAAGGCGGGCGAAACCGCGCCCTTCCCCGCCCACCGGGGAAGGTGGGCGGCGGAGCCGCTCGGATAGGGTGGCTGTCTCCACAAGCTCACCACTGGACGATGAGTGAGAGGCCGGAAGCCACCCCATCGGTCTCGCTGCGCGAGCCACCTTCCCCGGCGAGCGGGGAAGGGTCAGGCCGCTGCCTTCTGCCCTGTGAACCGGCCGTAGAAAGTTTCGCCCCTGGCCGCCATGTCGCGCAGCAGCTGGGGCGGCACGAACCGGTCGCCGTACTTGGCCGCATAGGCGTCCGCCTGTTCGACGAAGGCCTTCAGTCCATACTGGTCGATGTAGGTGATCGGGCCGCCGGTCCAGGGCGCGAAGCCCCAGGCCAGGATGGCGCCGACGTCGGCCTCGCGCGGATCGTCGATCACGCCCTCTTCCCAGCAGCGGGCGACCTCGACGGCCTGGCGGAAGATCAGGCGGCGCTTCTGGTCCTCGACCATCTCGGGCGTCGAGTCGTTGATGGTGACGGGGGCCAGCTCCGACAGGCCCTTCCACAGGGTCTTGGGCTTCTGGTCATAATCGTAGAAGCCCTTGCCGTTCTTGCGGCCATAGCGGCCCAGGTCCTCGACCATGGTCTGGACGATCTTCCAGCCGGGCAGGGGGACATAGGCGTCGCCCAGGTCTTCCTTGGTCTGCTTGGCGATCTTCACGCTGAGATCGAGCGCCACGTCGTCGTGCATTTCCAGCGGGCCGCGCGGCATGCCGGTCATGCGGCCGATGTTGTCGATCAGGGCCGGAGCATAGCCCTCCTCCAGCATGGCCAGGCCCTCGGCGACATAGGTGCCGAAGCAGCGCGAGGTGTAGAAGCCGCGGCCGTCCTGGACGACGATCGGGGTCTTCTTGATCTTCATGACGTAGTCCAGCGCCTTGGCGAGCGCCGCCTGGCCGGTCCTGGCCCCCATGATGATCTCGACCAGCATCATCTTGTCGACCGGCGAGAAGAAGTGGATGCCGATGAAGTCCTCAGGCCGGACCGAGGCCTCGGCCAGGCCGGTGATCGGCAGGGTCGATGTGTTGGATCCGAACACAGCGCCGGGCGTCAGCTGGGCCTCGGCGCGTTTGGTGACATCGGCCTTGATCTCGCGGTTCTCGAACACCGCCTCGATCACCAGGTCCGAGCCCTTGATGTGGTCATAGTCCGTGGTCGGAACGACCAGGGCCAACAGGGCGTCGTACTTGTCCTGGGTCAGCTGGCCGCGCGACAGGCGCTTCTTCAGCAGCTCCTCGACGTGGGCCTTGCCCTTGTCGGCGGCCTCCTGATCGCGGTCGATCAGGATGGTCTGGATGCCCGCCATGGCGTTCACATAGGCGATGCCCGCGCCCATCATGCCGGCGCCCAGCACGGTGACCTTCTTCGGATCGGACGGGGGCACGTCCTTCGGACGCACCGCGCCCTTGTCCAGCTCCTGCTTGGACAGAAACAGGCTGCGGATCATGCCCTGGGCCTGGGGCGTCATCAGGGTCTTGATGAAGTAGCGGGTCTCGATGCGCAGAGCCGCGTCCATCGGCACCTGCACGCCTTCATAGACCGCCTTCATCAGGTTCACGACGGCCGGATAGTTGCCGTAGGACTGCTTCCTCAGCATGGCGTTACCGACCAGGAAGTTCTGGATGCCGGCCGGGTGATAGGGGCCGCCGCCGGGCAGTTTGAAGGACTTGTCGTCCCACGGCTGCTGGGCCTTGCCGCCACCCTTGATCCAGGCCTTGGCGGCCTCGACTTCGGTCCCGGCGGGAACCACTTCATGGACGATACCCGCGCCCTTCGCGTCGTTCGGGCGGAAGGACTTCCCCTCCGACATCGCCATCATCGCCGCCTGCACGCCGACCAGACGCGTCAGGCGCTGGGTGCCGCCGCCGCCCGGGAACAGGCCGACCTTGATCTCGGGCAGGCCCAGCTGGATCTTGGGGCTGTCGCCCACCACGCGGTAGTGACAGGCCAGGGTCAGTTCCAGACCGCCGCCCAGCGCCAAGCCGTTGATGGCCGCCGCGACCGGCTTGCCGCAGGTCTCGAGCGCCCTGAGCGCCCCGTTCAGCCGCCAGCCCGCGTCGAAGGCGTCCTGCAGGGAGCCGCCGGTCAGCATGCCGGCCGCCATGTCGCCCAGGTCCGCCCCGGCGCAGAAGCCAGACGCCTTGCCCGAGGTCAGGACCGCGCCCTTGATGGCGTCGTCGGACTTGATGCGCTCGACCACCTGGGGGATCTCGGCCATCACGCCCGAGGTCAGGGTGTTCATCGACCGACCCGGCACGTCGAAAGTGACCAGGGCGATGCCGTCGGCGTCGACGTCGATCTTGAAGTTTTCCATGGTGATCAGCTCCCGGATCAGACGCGTTCGATGACGGTGGCGGTGCCCATGCCGCCGCCGATGCACAGGGTAATCAGGGCGGTTTCCTTGTCGGAGCGCTCCAGCTCGTCCAGCACCACGCCGGTGATCATGGCGCCGGTGGCGCCCAGCGGGTGGCCCATGGCGATGGCGCCGCCGCAGACGTTGATCTGATCATGCGGGATGTCCAGCGCCTGCATGAAGCGTAGCACCACGGCGGCGAAGGCCTCGTTCAGCTCCCACAGATCGATGTCCGAGGTCGACATGCCCAGCTTGCCCAGCAGCTTGTTGGCCACGAACTCCGGCCCCGTCAGCATGATCGAGGGCTCCGAGCCCATCGAGGCGGCGCCCCGGATCCTGGCGCGCGGCTTCAGGCCCAGCGCCTTGCCGGCTTCCAGCGAACCGATCAGCACGCCCGCCGATCCGTCGACGATGCCCGAGCTGTTGCCCGGGGTGTGGACGTGGTTGACGCGCTCGACCTCGGGATAGCGCTGGTTGATGACGCTGTCGAAGGCCATCTCGCCCATCATGGCGAAGGAGGGGTTCAAGGAGCCCAGCGTCTGCATGTCCGTGTTCGGACGAATGGTCTCGTCGTGGTCCAGGATGGTCAGGCCCAGCTGGTCGCGCACCGGCACGACAGAGCCCTTGAATCGCCCCTCGGCCCAGCTGCGCGCCGAGCGCTTGTGGCTCTCGACCGCATAGGCGTCGACGTCGTCGCGGGAAAAGCCCCACTTGGACGCGATCATGTCGGCCGAGACGCCCTGGGGCACGAAATAGGTCGAGAACGCGCTGGACGGATCGACCGGCCACGCCCCGCCGTCCGATCCCATCGGCACGCGGCTCATGGCCTCGACGCCGCCGCCGACGGCGAAGTCGGCCTCGCCGGACTTCACCTTCGCCGCCGCCATGTTCACGGCCTCGAGGCCCGAGGCGCAGAAGCGGTTGATCTGCACGCCCGCCACCGACTGGGCCCAGCCGGCGTTCAGAACGGCGGTGCGGGCTATGTCGGCGCCCTGCTCGCCCACCGGCGAGACGCAGCCCAGAATGACGTCGTCGACCCTGGCTGTCTCCAGCCCGTTGCGGTCGCGCAGGTTCTCCAGCACCTGCGTCGCCAGCGACAGGGCGGTGATCTCGTGCAGCGAGCCGTCCTTCTTGCCCTTGCCGCGCGGGGTGCGCACCGCGTCGTAGATGTAGGCGTCGGTCATGAGGGTCTCTCTACGTTCGCCCAAGCGCTCGGCGCGCGGCGCCTCGCTGCATGAGGGCATGAGTGCGGAATCGAAACGTGCCCGCCAAAGACCCTACGTTTACGTCAACGTCAAGTAACGACTTGGCATCACCCGCCGGTCGAGAGGCGCACCAGCTTGCCGTTTTCCTCGTCGGTGATGACCCAGACGGCCCCGTCCGGGCCCACGGCGACGTCGCGGATACGCTCGCCGAGGTCGGTCAGCAGGCGTTCCTCGCCCACGACGCGGCCGTCGCGGATTACCAGACGGGCCAGGTGCTTCGATCCCAGACCGGCGATCAGGGCGTCGCCGCGCCAGCCCGGGAACATGGCGCCGTCGTAAAAGGTCATGCCGCCGGGCGCGAGGACCGGATCCCAGTAGTAGACGGGCTGCTCCGTGCCGTCCTTCTGCGTGATGCCGGCGTTGATCGGGCCGCCGCGGTATTCGATGCCGTAGGCGACGTCGGGCCAGCCGAAGTTCACGCCCGGACGTGCGAGGTTCAGCTCGTCGCCGCCGCGCGTGCCGTGCTCGACGCTCCACACCTGACCGTCCGGCGCCACGGCCACGCCCTGGACGTTGCGGTGGCCCAGCGTCCAGATCTCCGGCAGGGCGCCCTCGCGGCCGACGAAGGGGTTGTCGGCGGGCACGCTGCCGTCGGCGTTGATGCGGATCGTCTTGCCCATGTGCGAGCCCAGGTCCTGGGCCTGCGGCCGCATCTGGGGCACGGAGCGGTCGCCGGTCGTGATGAACAGGGTCCCGTCCTGACCGAAGGCCAGAGACGAGCCGTAGTGCATGGTCCCGTCGAAGGTCGGCGAGGCACGGAAGACGACCTGCACGGCCTCGACGCGCGCGCCGTCGTCAGACAGCCGGCCCCGCGCGACGGAGGTGGCGTTGCCCCCCTCGCGCGGCTCGGCATAGCTCCAGTAGACCAGACGGTCCTGGGCGAAAGTCGGCGAGATCACGACGTCCAGCAGGCCGCCCTGACCGCGCGGATCGACGGCGGGCAGGCCGGCGATCGGCTCGCCGATCTGGCCCTGGGCGGTGATCATGCGCAGTCGCCCCGGGCGCTCGGTCACCAGCCAGTTCCCGTCGGGCAGCAGAGCCAGGCCCCACGGCTCGACCAAGCCCGACGCGACGACGGCGTGGGTCAGCGTCGCCTCGGTGCGGACGCCCGGCGCGCGGGTCTGGCCTTCGAAGGCCGGGCGCTGGTCAGGGGCGTTGGCGGGCCGGGTCTCGACGGGCGCGCCGGGCGCCGGATCCTGGGCCACGCCGGGGCCGCAGGCGGCCAGCAGGGCGACGATCGAGGCGGCGGCGAGGCGGATCATGGCGAGGAACTCCGGTCTGAAATCTCGGACCCGCAACGTCGGGCGCCCGACGTCGATCCGCAAGGCGCGGAATGGTCGCGCGTGGGCGCTTGAACCGGAGGCGTCCGGTCGTTATAGGCCACGATCCCTCGCACCGCCCCTCGACCGGCGGCGCGCAGGTTCCCCTCCTGGGGCTGGGTAGCTCAGCTGGTTAGAGCGGTGGATTCATAACCCACAGGTCGGCGGTTCGAGCCCGCCCCCAGCCACCATCGATCCCTTGAACCGGATCCGCCGCACGGCTCATGGGCCAGGCTCGCAGCGCCGGGAGCGGGCAGGGCAGGCGTCCGCTAGGGGTGGGAAGCCGACCCTCCCATCCCCCGCGACTAGCTGACCTTGGCTGAGAGCGATTCACGACAGAGGTGCGCAGCAGCCAGCACGTCCTCCTCGCTGCGGTAATGTGGGATGCGAGCACGCTCGTCTGGAAAAGGCGAATAGTAGACCACCACATCGAACAGCTGCTGGATGGGCACCTTTTCGGCCTCGGAGAGCGAGGCGCGCTCGTCTCCGAAGTTCCATTCGTGCTCGATCGCTGATGAAAAGCGCTGAACCGACATTGACCCTTCTAGCGCCGCGTCGATCAGATCGAGAAAAGTCGTTGCCATTGGCCAAGGGAACGCGGTCCGCCCCCTGTCGTCAATGTCCGCAACGGGTCGAAAGCAGTCAAAAGCTTATGTCCGCCACGCCGACGTCGGCTCCTCAATTCCCCTGAGCAGGATAGCATCTGAACCCGACCGAGAGCCGGTCGAACGCCAGTGCTGGACCGGACGAGGGGCGGCCGGTGGACTTCCGGCTCCGGACAGGGTTGAGTTGCCCCAAGGGCGCGGCCGTCGGCGACGGCGAAGGACGCCCGGCCATGTCTCCGGGGGGTTGCAGACACCATGAAGCACGCGTTCCTGACTTCGGTCGCCCTGCTGGCCTTCGCCGGCTCCGCCGCCGCCCAGACGCCTGAAGCGGTCCCGCCGACCGCAGCCCCGGCCGCTCCGGCCGCCGACGCCCCCGCCGCCGCGCCCAAATGGGACGTGCAGAACCCGCCGGGCCCGTCGCGCGACGTGTCCATCGACGTGACCCGCGGCACCTGGATGTCGCTGGACGTCAGTCCCGACGGCCGGACCGTCGTCTTCGACCTGTTGGGCGACATCTACGTCATGCCGATCTCCGGCGGCGAGGCGCGCGCCATCGCCTCGGGCGTGGCCTGGGACATGCAGCCGAAATGGTCGCCGGACGGTCGCCACATCGCCTTCACCTCGGACCGGGCGGGCGGCGACAACATCTGGATCATGGAGGCCGACGGCTCGAACCCGACCCAGGTGACCAAGGAGAGTTTCCGCCTGCTGAACCAGCCGGAATGGACGCCGGACGGCCAGTTCATCGTCGCGCGCAAGCACTTCACCTCCGCCCGTTCCCTGGGGGCGGGCGAGATGTGGCTGTACCACCGCTCCGGCGGAACCGGCGTGCAGATGACCGAGCGCCGCACCCAGCAAAAGGACACGGGCGAGCCGGCCTTCTCGCCCGACGGCCGCTATCTGTACTTCAGCGACGACGCCACGCCGGGCGCGACCTTCGAGTATTCCAAGGACGTCAACGAGCAGATCTACGTCATCCGCCGCCTCGACCGCGAGACCGGCGAGATCGAGCCCTACATCACCGGGCCCGGCGGCTCGATCCGGCCGACGCCGTCGCCGGACGGCAAGTCGATCGCCTTCATCCGGCGCGTGCGCTACCAGTCCACCCTGTATGTGATGGACATCGAGTCCGGGCGCGAGACGCCCGTCTTTTCCGGCCTCGACCGCGACCTCCAGGAAACCTGGGCCGTCCATGGCGTCTATCCGGCGATCAGCTGGACGCCCGACAGCGGGTCCATCGTCTTCTGGGCCGACGGCCGCATCCAGCGCGTCGACGTCGCCTCGCAGGAGGTCGCCGACATTCCCTTCCACGTCGCTGACACGCGACGGGTCCAGGAGGCGGTCCGCGTCCCGGTCGAGGTGGCTCCCGACACGTTCGACGTGAAGATGATCCGCTGGGCCCGTCCTTCGCCGGACGGCACGCGGGTGGTGTTCGAGGCCCTCGGCACCCTCTGGATCCGGGACCTGCCGACGGGCACGGCTCGGCGGCTGACGCGCCAGAGCGATCATTTCGAGCTCTATCCCAACTGGTCCCGCGACGGCCGTTCGATCGTCTACGTGAGCTGGGACGACGAAGAGCTGGGCGCCGTTCGGGTGGTCCCCGCCTCGGGCGGAGCGGGCCGGGTGATCACCCCGCGGCCCGGCCACTACGTCGAGCCGGTGTTCTCGCCCGACGGCCGCACCGTCGTCTATCGCGCGACGGGCGGCGGCTCGCTGATGCCGGCCCTGTGGACCCGCGATCCCGGCGTCTATCGCATCCCGACCTCGGGCGGCGAGCCGGTGCTGATCACCGACGACGGAACCACTCCCCAATTCGGCGCCGACGGCGACCGGCTGTTCCTGTCCGGCCGTGAAGGCGACAGACGCACCCTGTTCTCGGTCGATCTGGACGGCTCCGACGCGCGCACGCACCTGACCTCGGAGTGGGCCAACGAGATCGCCGTGTCTCCGGACGGGAACTGGATCGGCTGGACCGAGCGGTTCAACGCCTATGTCGCGCCCTTCGTGGCGACCGGGCGCCCGATCACGGTCAGCGCCGACGGCAAGTCCCTGCCCCAGGCCCGGGTCACGCGCGACGCCGGCGACTGGCTGAGCTGGTCCGGCGACTCCCGCCGGTTGCAGTGGTCGCTGGGCCCGCAGCTGTTCACCCGCGACCTCAACGAGACCTTCGCCTTCGTCGACGGCGCCCCGGAGGAGCTGCCCAAGCCCGCCGAAACCGGGATCGACCTGAGCTTCGCCGTCCCGACCGACGCGCCTGACGGGCGCATGGCCCTGACCGGCGCGCGCCTGATCACCATGAACGGGGCCGAGGTCATCGAGAACGGCGTCGTCATCATCGACGGCGCCCGGATCGAAGCCATCGGTCCGGCGGGGTCCACCCCGATCCCGGCGGGCGTGCCGGTCCTCGACATGACCGGCAAGACCATCATGCCGGGCATCGTCGACGCCCACTGGCACGGGGCCATGGGGTCGAACCAGATCATCCCCGAGCAGAGCTGGGTCAACTACGCCTCGCTCGCCTTCGGCGTGACGACCATCTTCAACCCCTCGGCGGGCACGAGCGAAATCGTGGCCCACAGCGAACTGGCCCGGTCCGGCCGGGTCGTGGCCCCGCGCATCTTCTCGACCGGCACCATCCTGTACGGCGCGAACACCGCCTTCACCGCCCAGGTCGACGACCTCGACGACGCGCTGTCGACCCTTCGGCGGATGCAGGCCGCCGGCATCACTACAGTCAAGAGCTACAACCAGCCCCGCCGCGACCAGCGCCAGCAGATCATCGAGGCGGCGCGCCAGCTGGACATGATGGTGGTGCCCGAGGGCGGCTCGCTGTTCCAGCACAACATGACCATGGTCATCGACGGCCATACGACGATCGAGCACGCGATCCCGCTTGCCCGGCTCTATGACGACGTCCACCAGCTCTGGCGCCAGACCGGCACGGCCTACAATCCGACCCTGTCGGTGGCCTATGGCGGTAGCTACGGCGAGAACTACTGGTATCAGGAAAGCGAGGTCTGGAACCATCCGGTCCTGACGCAGTATGTGCCGCGCCGCCTGCTGGACGCGCGCGCACGACGGCCCGTCACCCTTCCGGACAACGAGTGGAACCACATCTCGGTCGCGCGCGAGGCCAAACGACTGTCCGATGAGGGCGTCGTCGTCGCCATCGGCGCCCACGGCCAGCGTGAAGGTCTGGCCGCGCACTGGGAAATGTGGATGCTGTCCCAAGGCGGCATGGCGCCACTGGACGCCCTTCGCGCCGGGACGCTGAACGGGGCACGTGCGCTGGGGATGGACCGCGACATAGGTTCGCTGGAGGTCGGCAAGTTGGCCGACATGGTGGTGCTGGACCGGAACCCGCTGGAGAACATCCGCAACACCGATTCCGTGGCCTTCACGGTGCTGAACGGCCGTGTGTACGACGCCGGCATGAACGAGATCGCACCCCGCCCACGACCGCGGGCGCCCTTCTGGTTCGCCGGGGCGGACGGCGAGGCCTTGCCGGCGGCCACGGCGGCGGAGACGGAGACCGACGGAGACCACGGCCACTGAGGCGGCGGAGGGCTGGTCCCTCAGCTCTCCCGCATCCTCCGCCCCCGCGGCGTGACGACGCCGGTGTTTCCGGGGCAGATCTGACGGACGCGCAGGGCCATGTTGCGGTCGCCTTCGGCGTTGGCGAGCTCGCGCGCCTCGCGGCAGCGGCCCTGATGGATCAGGTGGTCGACGCGAATGGCGCGGTCGACGCGGTCCAAGCCGTATTGCTCGATCAGCTCAAGCCAGGACGGCGCGGACCGCTGGTGTTCCTCGCTCTCGAACCGCCAGGTCTGCTGCTCGGCCGTGGGCTGACCGACCGGCTGGGCATGAGAAGGTGCGGCGGCCGCGAGCGCGATCACGGCCGCGCACGTCGCAATCGCCACGACGGCGGCGGCCCTCATCCCCGCTGGCGGCAAGTCTGACGGATGCGGATGACCATCTGCCGCTCTCCGGCCTCCGACGCCATCTCGCGGGCTTCGCGGCAGCGACCCTGCTCGACCAGATCGGCGACCCGCCGCGCCAGGTCCATGCGCTCGGCGCCGTATTCCGCTTCCAGCTCCTCGGGCGAGCCGAGACGCGCGCGACGCTGCTCCTCGCTCTCGAACCGGTGGATTTCCTGGGTCTGCGTCATCCGCCCGACGGCTCCGCCGGTCTGCTGCTGATAGGTCCCGCCCGCACCGCCGCCGCCGCCGCCGGGAGCCTGGGCCGCCGCTGCGCCCGCCGTCAGAAAGACGGTCGCCAGGACCGTCGAAGCCAAGGTCGTATGCATGAGGCGTCTCCTCTCTCCGGCGCGGAGCATGGCACAACGTTTCGCACAGGCAACCTTGGCCGTTCGGGCGCGTTCACGGCCGAGATCGCAACCGAGGAGATGACCCATGCGCATCCGCACCCTTTCGCTCGCCGCCGTCGCCGTTCTGGCCCTGGGCGCCGCCGCTTGCACCGAAGCCGAGCAGGAGAACGCCGAAGCCGCCGCCGCCGAGACGGGCGAGACCGCCGAGGATGCGGGATCGGCCCTGGCCGAGGAAGCCGCCCAACTGGGCACGGCCATCGAGGCCGGCGCCAAGGAGGCCGCTCAGGAAGTCGACGAGGCCACGGACCGTCTGGCCCAGGAAGCCCGGGAGCAGGAAGCCGAAACGGAGGCGGACGCCCGCGGGAACTGACTTTTTTCTTGCCCTAGCGCTCGCGACGCGGTCGCGCGCTGCTTGAGGGCGGATCAGGCCGGTTCGGCCAGCAGGGAGTCGACCAGCGCCCGCGCTTCCGGACCGGCCCAGTCGGCCTCGCCCGAGAAGCTGGCGCGCATGCGGCCCTGACGGTCCAGGATCACCGTCTGGGGCATCTTGCCCTCGCCCGGCAGGACGAAGGGCAGCTTGAAGTCCCGGTCGCCGTAGAACGGCAGGGGCTCGTGCACGTCGATGAAGCTGAGGGCGTCGGCCACGGCGTCGTCGGTGGCGTCGACGTTGATGGGCAGGACCACGAGGTCCTTGCCCTCATAGGCCGAAGCCAGCGCCTGGAGCGTGGGCATCTCGGTGCGACACGGCGCGCACCACATGGCCCAGAGGTTCACCACCACGACCTTGCCGCGGAAGTCGGCAAAGCGGGCGTCGGCGCCGTCGCGCGTCTTGAAGACGTAGTCGGGCGCGACGGGCGTCTCGGCAGGCGTTTCCAGCCGGGCCAGAGAGCGTACGGCGAAGCGGGCCAAGTCGCTCTTTTCCGCCTCGGCCGGAGCTGAGCCTTTGAACAGGGCGTCGGGTTTGGCATAGAGCAGCGCGCCCCCGGCCGCGCCGAGAACGACCACGCCCGCGATCACGGCGATCGCCGCTTTGGACAGTCCCATGACCGAAACCCCCGCCTCCGACGCCGATCACAAAGACCCCGGCACGGCTGAAGGTCAAGACATGTGGGGCGGGCGCTTCAGCCGCAAGCCGGCCGAAATCATGCAGGCGATCAACGTCTCGATCGGCGTGGATCGGCGGCTGTGGGCGCAGGATCTGGCGGGATCGGAGGCGCACTGCCGCATGTTGGCGGCGCAGGGGATCCTCAGACAGGCGGACGCCGACGCCATCCTGGGCGGGCTGGCGACGATCCGCGAAGAGATGATCGCCGGGACCTTCCCGTTCCGCGACCAGTACGAAGACATTCACATGAACGTGGAGGCGCGGCTGGCCGAGCTGATCGGCGAGCCGTCGGGTCGACTGCACACCGCCCGCAGCCGCAACGATCAGGTGGCCACCGACTTCCGCCTGTGGGTGCGCGAGGCCTGCGACGGCGCGGCAGAGGGACTGCGCGGCCTGCAGCGCGCCCTGCTGGTTCAGGCCGAGGCGCACGCCGACGCCCTGATGCCCGGCTTCACGCACCTGCAGCCCGCGCAGCCGGTGACGTTCGGGCACCACCTGATGGCCTATGTCGAGATGTTCGGCCGCGACGCAGGGCGGTTCGCCGACGCGCGGGCGCGAATGAACGAGAGCCCTTTGGGGGCCGCGGCGCTGGCGGGATCGCCCTTCCCCATCGACCGGCATGCCACGGCGGCGGCGCTGGGCTTCGACCGCCCGATGGCCAATTCTCTGGACGCCGTGTCGGATCGCGACTTCGCGCTGGAGGCCCTGTCGGCGGCGGCCATCTGCGCCGGCCACCTGTCGCGGCTGGCCGAGGAGATCGTGATCTGGATGACGCCTCAGTTCGGTTTCGTCTCCTTGCCCGACGAGCTGACGACCGGCAGCTCCATCATGCCGCAGAAGCGCAATCCCGACGCCGCGGAGCTGGTGCGGGCCAAGACGGGGCGGATCACGGGCTCTCTGGTGGCGCTGCTGACCGTGATGAAGGGCCTGCCGCTGGCCTATTCCAAGGACATGCAGGAGGACAAGCCGCCGGTGTTCGAGGCCTTCGACGCCCTGGGGCTGGCCGTGTCGGCCATGACGGCCATGGTGGCGGCCCTGACGCCGAACCGCCAGCGGATGGCGGCGGCGGCGGGCGCGGGCTTCTCCACCGCCACGGACCTGGCCGACTGGCTGGTGCGCGAACTGGACCTGCCGTTCCGGCGGGCGCACCACATTACGGGCGCGACTGTGAAGCGGGCCGAGGAACTGGGCGTGGACCTGGGGCAACTGCCGCTGGCCGAAATGCAGAAGATCGAGCCCCGCGTCACCGAGGCCGTTTACAAGGTGCTGTCGCCTGAGGCTTCGTGCGCCAGCCGCACCAGCTTCGGCGGCACGGCGCCGGAACAGGTCCGCGCGCGCATCGCAGAGTGGAAGGCGCGCCTGTCATGAGCCGCAAGTCGATCCTGATCCTGAGCGCCGCCGCCCTGACGCTGTCGGCCTGCGGGCGCATGGCCGATCTGGAGGCGCCGCCGGCGCGGCAGACCGAGCGGGCCGAGCGCGGCGCCGAGACCAAGCCCATGCCCGAGCCGGCGACGCAGAACCGCTCGTCGAACCAGATCCCGATCGACGGCGGGCCGAACAACCCCTACCGCGGCTCCGGCAGCCCCTTCCAGGAGTAGCCGGGAGTGCATCATTTCGCCCTGTCCGGGGGGGCGCTGCAGGCCGAGGCCGTGCCGCTGGCGACCATCGCCGAAGCAGTCGGTACGCCCGTCTACGTCTATTCCGCCGCCACCCTGCGCCGCCACGCGCGGGCGCTGACCGACGCCTTCGCCGCGCATGAGGCGACGCTGGGCCGACCGCTGATCGCCTTTGCGGTCAAGGCGGCGTCGAACGTCTCCGTCCTGAAGGTGCTGGCCGGGTGCGGTCTGGGGGCCGACACGGTGTCGGAAGGCGAGATCCGGCGGGCGCTGGCGGCCGGCGTGCCGGCGGACCGCATCGTCTTTTCCGGCGTCGGCAAGACGGATGCGGAATTGGCCTTCGCCGTCGGCCTGGGCCTGCGCCAGATCAACGTCGAGAGCACGGTGGAGATGGAGCGGCTGGCGGCCGTGGCCTCACAGGCCGGCGGTGTGCCGGACGTGGCCGTGCGCGTGAACCCCAAGATCGGCGCCGGCGGCCACGCCAAGATCACCACCGGCGGCGAGGGGGACAAGTTCGGCGTGCCGGTCGAGGAGGCGTTGGACCTGTACCGCCGCTTCGGCCGCGATCCGCGCGTGAATCTGGTCGGGCTGGCATGCCACATCGGCAGCCAGATCACAGAGCTGAGCCCGCTACGAGGCGCGTTCGGCGTACTGGCGGAGATGACGCGGACCCTGCGGGCCGAGGGGCTGGACGTGCCCCGTCTGGACCTGGGCGGCGGTCTGGGCGTGGCCTATGCCGGCGACGACCCGACTGCGCCGCTGGCGGAGTATGCGGCCATGGTGGCCGAAACGGTCGGCGATCTGGGCGTCGCGGTGACGCTGGAGCCAGGGCGGCTGATCGCGGCCAATGCGGCGGTGCTGCTGGCGCGCGTGATCCAGGTGACGGAGCGGGGAGACGGACGGCGCATCCTCGTTCTGGACGCGGCGATGAACGACCTGCTGCGCCCGGCGCTGTACGACGCCTTCCACGATCTGGTCCCGATCGCGCCGCGTGACGGAGACGCCCTGCCCCACGACGTGGTCGGGCCGGTGTGCGAGACGGGCGACACCTTCGCGCGGGACCGGCCGCTGCCGCCGCTGGAGGCGGGCGACCTGGTGGCCTTCACCGGAGCCGGCGCCTATGGGGCGACGATGGCGAGCGAGTACAACAGCCGGCCGCTGGTCCCCGAAGTGCTGGTGGACGGCGACCGCTGGGCGGTGGTGCGCAAGCGGCCGACCTACGACGAGATGCTGGCCCGCGAGCCGGCGGCGGACTGGCTCTAGTCCAGCGCGCAGACGTCCGGCAGGCCGCGCCACTTGCCGGCGTGATCCAGGCCGTAGCCGACCAGGAACCGCTCGGGCGCCTCCCAGCCGACGAAGTCGGGGACCAGGGCGCGGGGTTCGGGCCAGGGCTTGCGGGCGAAGACGCAGGTCAGCACCTCGGCGGCGCCCTCACGCTTCAACAGGGCCACGGCCTCGGACAGCGACAGGCCGGTGTCGAAGACGTCGTCCAGGATCAGGACGCGCCGCCCCTGAACCTCGCGCTGGAACTTTCCATGGACGTCGATGCGGCCCCGGCTGGTGGTGCCGTCGCCGTAGGAGGCCAGCCACAGGGCGTCGAACCGCAAGTGCCGACCGCGCCGTGAGAGCGCTCGGGTCAGGTCCGCGCCGAACCACAGGCCGCCGGTCAGCAGCACCATGGCCACGGTCTCGTCGTCGACGACGGGGGCGATGCGGTCGGCCAGCGCCTCGACGGTCGCGGCCACCTGATCGGCGGGGAGAAGGACGGTCGGGGTCGCGGATGAGGGCTCGGCCATGGGCCGAGGTCAATGACCCGCGGCGGGCACGGCGTCCAGAGGCGCCGCGTCGATCGGAGCCGCCGCGGCCTCCCGCACCGGACCCAGGGCCGGGCGCAGGGTGGCGGTCCCCGCGGCCGGCGCGGGCGACGCGTCGTCGGCCTGGGGCAGCGGGCGAGCCTTGGGCGCTGCCTCGTGATGCGTCTTGGGCGCCGGGGCGTTCGGCGCGAAGTCGGTGGCGACCTCCTGCGCGCGGCCGCCGGGGTCGGACAGGCGGACGGCGAAGCCCTGGACCTTGCCCGGCAGGACGGGAGGCGCGTCGAGGCGGACGTAGTCGTGGGAGATCTCGTGCCCGTCCTTGTCCAGGAGGGCGACGCGGATGGTCGGCACCACGCGCTCGTCGTCGCGCACGTTGCGGACCGCGCCGGAAACGATGACCATCGACGGGTCGGCCGGCGAGGGGCGGGCGCTGAGCGCCTCGAAATCCAGACCGACGGGGTTCACGTCCACGCCGATGGCGGCGTAAGCCGAGGCGGTGCGCGGCAGGACGTCCACGACCTCCGCCCGGAAAAGCCAGGCCGAGCCCAGCAGGCCCAGGGCGACGCAGGCCGTGCCGGCCCAGGCCACGCCGTGGGCGGCGGCGCGGCGCAGGCGGCGCTGCTGCTCGGCGCGGGCGCGATAGGCCTTGGGCAGCTCCGGCGCGGGCGTCTCGGCCAGGCCCTCGGACGCGGGGTCTGGCGAGGGGGCGGGCGCGACCACGGGCGTGGCGGCGGCGGTCAGGTCCAGCGGGGTCTCCGGCAGGGCCTTCCAGGTGTGCTTGCACGACTGGCAGCGGACGGTGCGGCCCAGCGGACCGATGGCGTCGTCGGGGGCGAAATAGCCGGTGGCGCAGGACGGGCAGGTCAGTATCATCGCCGACTGCGTGGCCTGACGGCCGCCTCCCGAAGGGCGCGCCGCGCCCGTTGCTGCTGGTCCCATGCCGAACCCCGACCGCCGAGCCGTCCCGGCCGCCACGCCCGTCGCCCGTCTGATCGGGGTCGTGGAGGCGCGCGCCAGGGGGGCCGGGCGGACCGACTCCGGCGAACTGATCCTGCCGCGCGGCTCTTTCCACTTCATTACCGGGGGGCCGGGGGCCGGGAAGTCGGCCCTGCTGGCGGCGCTGGCCCTGACGCGGCCGCCGGCGCGGGGCCGGGTCGAGGTGTTCGGACAGGATCCCTGGGCCCTGACGGCGGGCGAGCGGGCGGGGCTGAGGCGGCGGATCGGAGCGGCGCTGGGCGACGACGCGATGATCGACCGGCTGAGTGTGTTCCGGAACGCGGCCCTGCCGCTGGTGCTGGCCGGCGCGCCGCCGGAGCGGGCGGCGGACGTGCGCGAGATGCTGGCCTGGCTGGGGTTGGGGGAGATGGCGGAGACGCCCGCCGGGGCGCTGGACCGGGCGCGGCGGCGCGCGCTGGCGGTGGCCCGCGCCCTGGTGGCGCAGCCCGAGCTGATCGTGATCGACGACCCGTTCGAGGACTTGGCGCCCGAGGTGGCCGCCAAGGTGCTGGGCCTGCTGACCGCCCTGGGTCAGGGCGAGGCGGCGGTCGTCATGGCCGGACGCGACCCCGCGCGGGCGAAGAAGGCGGGGGCGACGGTGGTCGCCCTCGGGAGCGCGGCATGAAGGGCTGGGCGGAGTTTCGCGGGGCCCGCCTGTTGCGGGCGCCGGCGCGGCGGGCGTCGGGCGTGGCGCTGGGTCTGGCGGCTCTGCTGGCCGGGCTGGCGCTGATCGGGGCGGCGGCGGCGGACAGGGGGGCGTCCGGCTGGGTCGCCGAGGTCGGGCGCGAGGCCACGGTCGTGGT
>JAIEQC010000055.1 GCA_019748055.1 Caulobacteraceae bacterium
GGTGGTCCGGGTCGGAACCTGAGCCGCCGCGGGAGGCGTGTTCACCGGCGCCTGCACGGGCGCCGGAGTGGTGGCCGGCGCGGCGACCGGCTGGGAAGGCGGCGCCTCCGCCGGCCGAGCCGCGCCCGGCGGCATGGAGTTCAGGCTGCCCGTGTAGTCCGGCGTGCTCTGTGCAAGAGCGGCTCCGGCGGACAGGGCGACGGCGCCGACGGCGAGGAGAAGCGTGCGGGTCATGGGGTCAGCTTCGCCCCTCACGGCGCGAAGGACAAGCGTCGCCTCAGGCGGCGGGCAGTTCGATCCAGAAGGTGGCCCCGGCGCCTGGCTGGGACGTCACGCCTATGGTGCCGCCCTGCAGCTCCGTCAGGCGTTTGGCCAGGGCCAGGCCGATTCCGTGCCCCTCGATGGCGGACCGCTCCAGCCCCAGACGGTTGAAGGGCTCGAACAGTTGGGCCTGCTTCTCGACCGTCAGGCCCGGTCCCTGATCCACGACCTCGATGCGGACGGCGCGCGGAGCCCGGCGCGCCACGAAGCGGACGACGCCGCCCGAGGCTCCATACTTCACGGCATTGCTTGCCAGATTGCCGACCACCTGGGCCAGGCGCTGTGAATCGGCCAGGGCGATCAACCCGTCGCCGGCGCAATCCAGATCCAGCCGGAGACCAGCCGCCTCGGGCCGCAGGGCGACGGCGCGGCGGACGTCCTCCAGGAGACCCGGCACGTCGGTTGGTCTCAGTTCGACCTTGACCGCTCCGGACTCCGCGCGTGCCACGTCGAGCAGGTCGTGCGCCAAGGCCTCGACCTGCCGCGCCGTCTTGACCAGCATGTCGGCCATCTCGGCCTGGGTCGGGCTGACGGGGCCCAACTGGCCGCCCTTCCACAGATCGCCGATGCCGATGACGCCGCCGATGGGGCTCTTGATCTCGTGCGCCACGTTGGCGAGCAGGCGCGACTTGGCTTCCGACGCCGCCTCGGCCCGGACGCGCCCCAGCCGGGCCCGCTCGGCCAGGGCGTCGCGCTCCTCCAGCAGGGCGGCGATCAGGAAGATCGGCAGACAGCCGAGGAACACCATGGTCTGGGCCAGCACCGCCCGGTCGGCCAACTCGACGTTGGGTCCGCTGAACGGGCCGACGCCGGCCATGGCCCCGCCGACGGCCGTCAACGTCACGATCACCAGCGCCGCGGCCGTGCCCAGAATGCGCAGCCGGGCGGCCACGAGGATCATCACCGGGATGATGGCGAAGCCGATGGGGGCTCGCACGAGGGTGAAGACCGTGATCGTCACGGCCAGCACCAGCCCCATGAGCCCGACGGCCTCGACGGCTCGCCAGGGTCGGGCGAGGGCCGCGAGATGCGGACGCGTCAGAGACACGCCGAAGGCGCCGAACACGGCGATCCCCAAGGCATGTCCGAACCACCACGTCTGGAACGACGTCAGCGGGTCCGCACCGGCGAACGCCGTCAACCAGATCGTGCTGAAGGCCGCGGCAGGGATCGGCGCCAGGACCGCACCGCAGAGCAGGAATCGGACGGCTCCGTCGACCGTCGACAGGTTCAGCGTCGGCGCGAACCGTCGCACGAGAAGAACGGCGCCGACGATCTCGATCATGTTGGCGACTGTGAACATGACCGAAAGACCCACGGGGTTCCCGGCCATCACCTCGCCGGCCATGATGCCGACGGTCAGAAGCCCGCCGAAGCAGACGTCGTAGACGCGGTCGCGCGACGTGCGCAGCCAGACCGCGACGGCCAGACCTCCCGCGCCCCACAGAGCCGCCACCAGACCGGCGGACCGGGCGAAGTTGATCGCCACCACCACCAGGACCAGAACGCCCAGCGCCGTCAGGATCGGCACAAGAGGTTGGCTGAAGAAGGTAGAGGCCCCTCGCGTCGCGGGCGCGGAGACGCCGTCCGCCGCCTTGTCGGCCGGCATGCTCACGGGTTCCACAACGTCGAGCACGCGGCTCAGGGGCATCAGGGTTCACTCAAGCGGGGAGGCTCGCCGGAATGAACCACAGCTTCCCTAACGATCCCCTGCGATCGCCCCCAGCGTCAGATTGATCACGCGGACGGCGGTGACCGGCCCGTCGGGATGACGCCAGACGCCTGCGCTCACCGCGACGAAGTCGGCCCCGGCGCGCGCCAGATCTCCGGCGTTGTCCACCGTGACTCCGCCGATCGCCACGCACGGAACCTCCATCGTCTCCTGCCAGATCGTCAGGATCTCGGGATCGGGCCGATGGACCGTATCCTTGGTCGCGGTCGGGAAGAAGGCGCCGAAGGCGACGTAGTCGGCTCCCGCCTCCGCGGCCTCCATGGCCAGATGCCGGCTGTCGTGACAGGTGACGCCGATCATGGCGTCCCGTCCCATCAGCCGACGCGCCTCCGCGACCGGCGCATCCCCCTGCCCCACATGGACGCCGTCGCAGCCGAGCCGCGCGGCGAGGTCCGGCCGGTCGTTCAGGATGACGGCCACGCCCCGTAACTGGGCGATCGGCGCCAGCCGCCGAACCGCCGCCTCGATCTGGTCGTCCGTCGCGGGCTTCAGCCGGATCTGCAGGGCCGCTACGTCGCCGGCGTCCAGCGCCGCCTCCAGCGCGGCCGCGAAGGCGTCGAGATCCTCCACGACGGGCGGGGTGATCAGATAGAGGCGGCAGGGCGGACGCGTCGGTGTCATTCCCCCTCCTCCCGCGCACGACACTCGTCGTCAACCGATGGCGTGAGAACGACTTGCAATCGCTATGACGGACCTGTTAAAGCGAACTAGTCGCATCTTTCGGGTCGGGCCCACGTGTACGTCTGCAACTGCAACGGTCTTCGCCAACGTGACGTCCGTCAGGCCATCGAGGCCGGCGCGACGCGCCCGCGCGACGTCTTCGCCCGGCACCAGTGCGAGGCCCAATGCGCCAAGTGCGTCTGCGATCTGCGCAAGATGATCGACGAGACGCGACAGGCCTACGCCATGGCGGCGGAATAACGCACCCGACTTTCACTCGCATTTTCAATGCGATGATAAGCGTTCTCAGGTGAACACAACGACGTCGCGCGTGTTATCTTGGGCGCGATTCAGGCCCTCTCCGGCCGCCGCCAGACCAGGACGCAGACCATGAAGGCCGATCCCGCGATCATCCGTACGCTCAACGCCGTGCTGACCAACGAGCTGACGGCGGTGAACCAGTACTTCCTGCACGCCCGCATGTTCGACAGCTGGGGCCTGAAGCACCTCGGCAAGGTCGTCTACGACGAGAGCATCGGCGAGATGAAGCACGCCGACATGCTGATCAAGCGCGTGCTGTTCCTCGACGGCCTGCCCAACATGCAGGACCTGCACAAGCTGAAGATCGGCGAGACGGTCGTCGAATGCCTCGGGGCCGACCTGCAGCTTGAGTACGGCGGGCGCGAGACCCTGATCGCCGGCATCGCCCAGTTCGAGGAAGCTCGGGACTACGTCAGCCGCGAGATCCTGCAACACATCCTGAACGACACCGAGGAGCACATCGACTTCCTCGAGAACCAGTTCAAGCTGATCGAGATGATGGGCGAGCCGAACTACATCCAGTCGGCGCTGGGCGAGATCGGCCCGGACGGGGCGGCGACGGGGAACTGATCCCCGTCACCTGACCTCGCGCACGCTCAGATGCGCGACGGCGGCGATCAGTACGGCCAGGCCCAGGCCAGCGCCAAGCCCCAGAGCAGTGTTCACCCGCCACGCCTCGGTGGCCAGCATGTTGATCGGCATCTGCCAGGGGAAGAAGACGCCCTGCCTGGCGGAGGTGGCGACCACCGAGAAGAAGGTTCCGCCGATGCCGACGGCCAGCGCGGGCACGAAGCTGGCGAACCGCATGGCGGTCCAAAACTGGATGGCCGTAAGCAGGATGGCGGCGAGCCAGATGCGGCCGACGAGCAGTGCCTGACGGGTCAGATCCAGTGCCCCGGTCGGCTCCAGCACGGGCTTGACCGCGACCGCCCCACGGACGGCGGCATAGGTGATCGCCAGGTTCAGCAAGCTCATGGCCGCGACGACGGTCAGGACGCAGACCGCCTTGGCGGCGTAGATCGTCCATCGCGGACGCGGCAGGGCGCGCAGGTGGTCCCAGGCCTTCGGGCCATGCTCCATGTGCGCGACGAGGGCGGTCAGGGCCGTGACGCTCATGGGCAGCATGAAGAAGGCCCAGATGCCCGACGAGCTGGTCATCCACATGTCCCACGGCATGGGCGCCTTGCCGCGCAACATGTTGAAGAAGGTGAAGATGCCGATCAGGCACGGGGCCGCGACGGCCAGCAGCAGCGCCAGCGAACGGTTCAGCTTGCGGGCCTCGACGATCAGGGCGGTCAGCATCAGGCGAACTCCCTGGTGCGAGCCGGCGTCGCGGCGGGCACCGAGGCATGGCGATAGATTCCTTCCAGCGAGCGGGCCCGCGCGCCGATGGCGAAGACGCCGACCCCGGCGCCGACCAGCGCGCGGGTGAGCGCGGCCACGGCCGCGTCGTGGTCCTCTCCCGGACGCAGCCGGGCGACCAAGCCGCCGTCGTCCGCGACGAGGGTCAGGTCGTGGCCGCGCAGAACCTGCGCCGCCTTCCCGGCATCATCGACGCGCAGGGCGATTTCCGGCGCCTGATCCGCCTTCAGTCCGGCGAGGTCGCCTTCCAGCACCAGCCGGCCCTCATGCACGATGCCGACGTGCGTCGCCGTCTGCTCGATCTCGCCGAGCAGATGGCTGGACAGCAGCACTGTCGCGCCCGTCCGCTCCGGCAGGGATTTCAGGAAGCGGCGCATGTCGGCGATGCCGTCGGGATCCAGGCCGTTCGTGGGCTCGTCCAGGATCAGCACGGGAGGCGCGCCCAGCATGGCGCGGGCCAGGCCCAGCCGCTGGCGCATGCCCAGCGAATAGTCGGAGACGCGGCGCCTGCCGTTCTCCGTCATCTCGACGACCTCCAGCACCCGATCGACCTCGGTCTCCGGCAGGCCCAGCAGGGTCCGGGTCAGGTCCAGGTTCTCACGGCCCGACAGGTTGGCGTAGAAGCCGTGCGCCTCCAGCAGGACGCCCACTTTTCGGGCTGCGGCGATCCGGTTCGTGGCCACGTCGATCCCGCAGACGTGGGCCGACCCCGCCGAGGGCTTCAGCAAGCCCAGCAGCATCTTCAGCGTCGTGGTCTTGCCCGCGCCGTTGCGGCCCAGAAAGCCGTAGACCGCCCGATCCGGCACGGTCATCGACACGGCGTCCACCGCCACCTGCCGGACGAACCTGCGCGTCAGCCCCCTCGTCTCGATCGCCGCCATCACCGCCTCGTTCGTTTAACTCAGAGCTAAAGTTGCAAAGCGGCGTCGTTTAAGTCAAGATTAAAGATCAGACAGCTTCGGAGCCCGTCGTGAGCCAGACCGACCTGACCCGCTTCCGCGCCATGTGCGGCCAGTTCCGCTGGCTGGCGGTGTTCATGGTCGTGAGCGTGGGCCTGCTGCTGGCTCTGATCCACGTCGTCTTCCCGCTCATGCTGGCCGCGCGCGACGGCAGCCCGCCGGACGGATGGGGCGGCGGGGCCCTGTTCGCCTCCCCTACGCTCTTCTACCTCTTTGCCGTCTGGTCGATCGGCCGCGCGATGGGGCAGCTTTCGCGGGGCCGGCTGATCCAGCCGACGTTGTCCAGCGCCCTTCGACAAGTGGGACTGGCGCTGGGGATCGGCGGGGTCGCCAGCGTTTTCCTCGTCACCAACCTTGCGCGCGTCCTCGAGGGCGGCCGCGGAGGCTGGCTGCACTTCGACGTCGCCGGGATGACGCTGGGCATGATCGGCGGCGCCCTGTTCCTGCTGGGCCGCGTCATGGACCAGGCCGGCCGGGTGCAGGCCGAGCTGGACGAGATGATCTGATGCCCGTCCGCGTGACGCTGGACGCCCTGATCGTCCGCAAGGGACTTAAGGCCAAGGATCTGGCGCAAACCGTGGGCCTGTCCGAGACGCAACTGTCCCTGTTCCGCTCGGGAAGGGTGAAGGGCATCCGCTTCCGCACCCTGGCGCGGCTGTGCGCGGCGCTGGAGTGCGCGCCGGGCGACCTGCTCGGCTACGAGTTCGACCCTGCCGATCTGGAAGGCGTGGACGAAGATTGAACCGCCGGCCTCTGCAGCGTTGCCCTGTGACAGGACATCGCATATACCCGCAAGAATATTACGGGCATTCATCACGTGATGAATAACTGAGGCCGTACCGCCATGGACTTCGACGCCCTGCTGCTTTCGCGGCTTCAGTTCGCCTTCACCGTCGCCTTCCACATCCTGTTTCCCGCCTTCACCATCGGGCTCGCGGCCTATCTGGCGGTGCTGGAAGGGCTGTGGCTGTGGACGAAGCGGGATGCGTTCAAGACCCTCTACCTGTTCTGGGTGAAGATCTTCGCGCTCAGCTTCGGCATGGGCGTCGTGTCCGGCGTGGTGCTCAGCTACCAGTTCGGCACGAACTGGTCGGAGTTCATCCGTCTGACCGGCGGCGTTCTCGGGCCGTTGCTCGCCTATGAGGTCCTGACGGCATTCTTCCTCGAGGCGTCGTTCCTGGGCGTCATGCTGTTCGGGTGGAAGAAGGTCGGGCCCAAGCTGCACTTCGCCTCGACCTGCCTCGTCGCCATCGGCACGACCATCTCCGCCTTCTGGATCCTGTCGGCCAACAGCTGGATGCAGACCCCGCAGGGCCATCAGATCCTGGCCGACGGCACCTTCGTCGCCGTCGACTGGATGCAGGTGATCTTCAACCCCAGCTTCCCGTCCCGCCTCGCCCACATGCTGCTCGCCGCCTTCCTGACGACCGGTCTGGTTGTCGGCGCGGTCTCGGCCTTTCATCTGCTCAAGGATCGGGCGAAGGGCGCGAAGACCGAGGGCTGGAGCGAGAGCCGCATCTCGTTGGTCATGGCCGTCGGCCTCGTCGCCGTGCTGGCCCCGCTCCAGCTGGTGGTGGGTCACTGGTCGGGAGAGGTGACGCACAAGTATCAGCCGTCCAAGACGGCGGCGATCGAGGGCTATTGGGAGACCCGCGCCGATCAGCCGCTGCACCTGTTCGGCATCCCCGACCGCGAGGCGCAGAAAAACCATCTCCAGGTCTCGATCCCGGGCGTCGGCAACATGGTCCAGAACCTGCCGCGCGATGAGGTCATCCAGGGCCTGGAAGCCTGGCCGAAGGAAGATCAGCCGCCGCCCTTCATCCCCTTCTTCGGCTTCCGCATCATGGTCGGGCTGGGTCTGCTCATGATCGCCCTCGGGGGCTGGGGCGCGTGGCTCCTGTGGCGGGGCAAGGTCTTCGACAGCCCGGCGTTCCTACGATTCTGCGTGGCCATGGGGCCGTCGGGTTTCATCGCCGTGCTGGCGGGCTGGATGGTGACCGAGGTCGGACGCCAGCCCTGGGTCGTCCATGGCGTGCTCAAGACCCGGGACGCCGTCTCGCCGGTGATCGCCAGCCAGGTCGCGACCTCGCTGCTGGTCTATGTCGTCGTCTATTCCATCGTCTTCACGGCAGGGGCGATCTTCATTCTGCGCCTTATGAGGGAAGGGCCGATCGCCGCCCGGGTCGAACATGAGCCCCGCTCGCAGCGCCCCCCCGGCACGCCCCTGGCCAAGGCGCCCGAGGACACCACGCCCGGCGACGACGACACGCCGGACGGTCCCGACGGCCTGAGGGGAGCCACGTCATGAGCCTCGACCTTCCCCTGATCTGGGCCGGTCTGATCGCGGTCGCCGTGCTCCTCTATGTGCTGCTCGACGGCTTCGATCTGGGCATCGGCATCCTGTTTCCCTTCGCGTCCTCCAAGGAGGAGCGCGACGTGATGATGAACACGGTCGCCCCCGTCTGGGACGGCAACGAAACCTGGCTGGTGCTGGGCGGAGGGGGGCTGCTGGCGGCGTTTCCGCTCGCCTACTCCGTCGTCATGCCGGCCTTCTACCTCCCGATCTTGCTGATGCTGGCGGGCCTGATCCTGCGCGGGGTGGCCTTCGAGTTCCGCTTCAGGGCCAACAACCGGGGACGCCGCTTCTGGACCCAGATGTTCGCGGGCGGCTCGATCCTGACGACCGTGGCGCAGGGGTTCGTGCTGGGCGGCTTCATCCAGGGCGTGACGGTGCGCGACGACCGGTTCGCAGGCGGCCAGTTCGACTGGTTCACACCCTACACCCTGCTCGTCTCGGCCGGGCTGCTAGCCGGCTACGCCCTGCTCGGGGGGGCGTGGCTGATGCTGAAGACGAAGGACAATCTGCACGGCGACGCCAAGCGGTGGACGGCGTGGAGCGCCCTGGCGACCGCCGTCCTTCTGGTCGCCGTCAGCGTGGCGACCTTGCTGGTCCATCCGCGCGTGGCGGCGCGGTGGGGATTCGATCTTTCCGACGGATTCTCGCTGGAACTGGCGACGTTCCTGCCACTGCTGTCGATCCCGCTGCTCGGATTGGCCGGGCTTGGGCTGGTCTGGGCGACGTCGCGCAAAGGGTCGCACCGCTGGCCCTTCGTCGGGGCGATCCTGGTGTTCCTGTCGGGCTATCTGGGCCTGGCGGTCGGCTTCGCGCCCTATGTCGTGCCCTATGCGCTCGACTTCCGGCAGGCTGCGGCCCCCGACAATGCGCTGGGCCTGATGCTGGTCGGGACAGCGGCGATCCTGCCGATGATCCTGGCCTACACCGCATGGGTCTACTGGGTGTTCCGGGGCAAGATCGACGAGGAGGCCGGCTATCATCATTAGACCGGTCCCCCCGCCGGAGCCGGGCGAGGAGACCGGCCCGCTCTGGAAGAAGCTCGCGTGGTTCGTCGGCCTGTGCGTGGCGGGCGCCGCGACGGTGGCCGCCGTGGCCTATGCGCTGCGCGCCCTGCCCTTCATGGGCGCCGGCTGACGGAACCGGGCGGCGGGTCGCGGGCTTTTTCCTCCGTTCCCCGAAGGAGGCCCGCATGAGCGTCGAAGACACCCTGGATCAGGCACTGGATGGCGCGGCGGAGTTCCTGAACGCCGGCGAGCGCCCCGCACACCATGTGGCGCTGGGGCTGGCGGTCACCGTCGGCTTCGCCCTGGCGTCCGCCGCCCTGGCCAAGGGCGTGGTCGAGCCGCGACGGCGCAGCCGCATGCAGGCCTTGAAGGGCGAAGGGCCGATCACGGAGCGGCCGCGCGGCTCTCTGGGCCTGCTGATCCCGGCCGTCTTCTCAGCCACCACCCTGTCGGCGTTGCGGGTGTGGAACGCCCCGTCGAAGAAGGAGCGGACGACCGCCCTGTCGCTGTGGGCGATCGCCCAGGCGGCCAATGCGGCCTTCCTGGCCTTCCGTCCGTCCAGTCGGGTCGGCCAGATCGCGGCGGCCATGACCTCTGCCGGCCTGGCCGCCGCCTTCGCCCACGAGGCGCGGCGGGTGGACGTGCAGGCGGGCAAGCTGGCGGCGCCTTTCGGATCGACCACCCGGATCGCCAACCGCGTGGAGGAGCGGGCCACGGTCCACTGACCGTCCTTGCCCGGATCGAGGCGATCCTCTAGGGACTGCGCCCGTTCCGCGCGCCGCGTCGGCCGCGCCTCTCAGACAGCGAATCCTCCGATGGCCAAGATCAACGGCAACACCATCAAGCCGGGCATGGTGCTCCAGCACAACGGCGGCCTGTGGGTCGTCACCAAGGCCAGCC
Source organism: Caulobacteraceae bacterium (assembly GCA_019748055.1). Taxonomy (GTDB): domain Bacteria; phylum Pseudomonadota; class Alphaproteobacteria; order Caulobacterales; family Caulobacteraceae; genus Brevundimonas. Next base: position 9,616 of record JAIEQC010000055.1, read on the forward strand.
ACGTCAAGCCCGGCAAGGGCGGCGCCTTCGCCAACGTCGAGGCCAAGAACCTGGAGACGGGCAACAAGCTGAACGAGCGCTTCCGCTCGGAGGACAAGGTCGAGCGCGTCACGCTGGAGCAGAAGGATTTTTCCTACCTGTACGACGGCGGCGACAGCCTGGTGTTCATGGACGACGCCACCTACGAGCAGATCGAGCTGCAAAAGGACTGGGTGGGCGAGGAGCGCATCCCCTATCTGCAGGAAGGCATGAAGGTCGTCATCGAGATGCACGAAGAGCGTCCGATCGGACTGGAGCTGCCCGAGCAGGTCACGCTGACCGTCGCCGAGACCGAGCCGACGGTGAAGGGCCAGACGGCCTCGTCCTCCTACAAGCCCGCCATCGCCGACAACGGCGTGCGCATCATGATCCCGCCCTACATGTCGGCCGGCGAGCGCATCGTCGTCGACACGACCACCGGCGAATACGTCCGCCGCGCGGACTGACTTTCGCGGCCCCGTCCGGGGCCGTCAGCGTTTGAACTTCTCCGCATGACCGGGCCGCGCGCCTTTGAGGTCATGCGGACCAGGAGATTCCCATGGCCCTCGCCTCCGCCCTGCTGCAAGTGATGATGGACGCGGTCCGCAAGACCGCACGTCCGATGGTGCGCGACTTCGGTGAGGTCGCCCAGCTGCAGGTGTCCCGGAAGGGGCCCGCCGACTTCGTGACCGCCGCCGACGTCAAGGCCGAGGAGACCCTGTTCGAGCTGCTGACCAAGGCGCGTCCCGGCTACGGCTTCCTGGGCGAGGAGCGGGGCATGGTGGAGGGGACCGACAAGACCCACACCTGGATCGTCGATCCGATCGACGGCACCACCAACTTCATGCACGCCATGCCGCAGTTCGCCATCACCGTGGCGCTCCAGCGCACTGACCACGACGGTCGGGCCGAGATCGTGGCCGGCGTGACCTACAACCCCGTCCAGAACGAGATGTTCTGGGCCGAAAAGGGCAAGGGCGCCCACCTGAACGACACCCGGATTCGCGTGTCGGGTCGGAAGGACCTGGCCGACGGCCTGATCTCGACCGGCCTGCCCTTCCTGGGTCGCCCCGGGCATGCGCAGGCGATCAAAGACCTGCATGGCGTCGGCCAGCGCGTGGCCGGCATCCGTCGCCTGGGGGCGGCCTCGCTGGACCTGGCATGGACCGCCTGCGGCCGCTACGACGCCTTCTACGAGCGGGGGCTGAACATCTGGGACGTGGCGGCGGGCGTGCTGCTGGTGACCGAGGCGGGCGGCACGGTCACGACCGTGGATCAGGACGGCGATCCGCTTAACGGCAAGCAGATCGTCGCCGGCGGCCCGGACATGCAGGCGAACCTCCGCAAGGTCCTGCAGGCGGCCTGACCGGCTTCACTCGCCCCGGAACTGCAGCTCCGCCAGGCGCGCATAGAGTCCGCCGCGCGCGACCAGGTCGTGATGGGTCCCCTCCTCAACCACGCGGCCGCCGTCCATGACGACGATGCGGTCGGCGCGCAGCACCGTGGCCAGGCGATGGGCGATGACCAGGGTGGTGCGTTCTTCCATCGCCTGATCCAGCGCCGCTTGCACCAGATGCTCGTTCTCGGAGTCCAGCGCGCTGGTGGCCTCGTCCAGCAGCAGGATGGGCGCGTGGCGGATCAGGGCGCGGGCGATGGCCAGACGCTGGCGCTGGCCGCCCGACAGGGTCTTGCCGCGCTCGCCCAGCGGCGTGTCAAATCCCTGCGGCAGGGCCTCGACGAAGGCGCGCGCCTGGGCCCGGTCGGCGGCGTCCCATAGCTCTTCGTCCGTCGCCGTCTCGCGGCCGAAGCGGACGTTTTCCGCCGCCGAGCCGGAGAACAGCGGCGCCTCCTGCGAGACCCAGGCGAAGCGGCCGCGCACCTCGGCCGGATCGGCCTCGCGCACGTCCACGCCGTCCACCGACACCACGCCGCTCTGGGGATCGTAGAAGCGCAGCAGCAGGCGGAACACGGTCGACTTGCCCGCCCCCGACGGACCCACGAGCGCGACGGTTTCGCCTGGACGCACGGTCAGGGAGAAGCCGTTCAGCGCCGGCAGATCGGGGCGGCCCGGATAGGCGAAGTCGACGCCGGACATCGACACCTCTCCGCGCGGCGGCATGGGTAGGGCGCGCGGTGCGGCGAGCGCGGCGATCAGGGGTTCGGACCGCATCAGCTCGTCGATCCGCTCCATGGCGCCGGCGGCCTTCTGGACGTCGCCCCAGCTTTCGCCGAGTGCTCCCACGGCCCCGCCGGCGAAGGTGGAGAGCAGCACGAACTGCAGCAGGGCGCCGGGGCTCATACGGCCGGCGATCACGTCTTGGGCGCCCAGCCACAGCACCAGGGTCACGCCGCCGAACATGACGGTGATGATCAGGGCGGTCATGACGGCGCGGGCCTTCATGCGCTGGATCGAGGTGGCGAACGAGGCCTCGACCGCCGCCTCGAAGCGGCTGATGGCGGTCGCCTCGCGCCCGAAGGCCTGGACCGTCTCCACCGCGTCGACGTTTTCCCCGGCGGAGGCGACGGCCTCGGCAAAGGCGTCCTGGGTCCTGACCGTGAGGCGGCGCACGATCCGACCGAAGAAGAACAGCGGCACGATCAGCAACGGCACGATCAGCACGACCATGCCCGTCAGCTTCGGTGAGACGAAGAACAGCAGGATGATCGCGCCCACGAGCGTCAGCAGGTTGCGCAGGGCATAGGAGACCGAGGTCGTCAGCAGGGTCTCGATCAGGGCGATGTCGGTGGTCAGGCGCGACAGCACCTCGCCCGTGCGCATCTTCACATAGAAGCCGGGGTCCAGCGTGAGGACGCGCCGGAACAGGCCCTCGCGCAGGTCGGCGACGATGCGCTCGCCCGTGCGGGTGACGAAGTAATAGCGGAAGGCCGTCGCGAGGCCGAGGAACAGGGCGTTCAGGCCCAGAAGGCCGAACCAGAAGTTCAGCCCTGCTCCGTCGTCCAGAAAGCCGTTGTCGATGGCTCCCCGCGCCGTGACCGTCAGCCCCAGCGACGCCGCCGTGGACGCCAGCAGCCAGACGGCCGCCATCGCCGCCTGACCCCGGTGCGCGACGGCATAGGGAATCAGCCGGGACAGCGGACGGACGTTCTTGCTGCGCGCGCGCCGCTCGCCCGCCTCGGCCATCCGCTCCGACAGCTGGGCGCCCGCGCCCGGGCGGCCGTCGGCGTTGTGGGCGGGGGAAGCGGCGGAGGCGTCGGTCATGGCCGCGCCTCTTGCCCCGGAACCCTCTCCGGTGTAAACGCCCGCGCTCGCCGCAGGCCCCGCCTGCGGCTTACGTCATTCTTGCGCACCGACGGTCGGCATCGTCACCGCGCGTTTCTGGACCGGATCATCGCCATGAAGGCCGACACCCACCCCGACTACCACTTCATCACCGTGACGATGACGGACGGCACCACCTACAAGACGCGCTCGACCTACCAGAAGGAGGGCGCCGTCCTGAATCTGGACATCGATCCGCTGACGCACCCGGCGTGGACCGGCGGCAACGCCCACCTGATGGACCGTGCCGGCCGCGTGTCGAAGTTCAACAACAAGTTCGCCGGCTTCATCAAGAAGTGAGGCGTTCCCCGCGTGTGCGGGGAGCCACAGACTGCGGCCTCGAGTCGCCGAAGCGCCGGTCCGAAAGGGCCGGCGCTTTCGATTCCGCCGGAACGTCGATAAGCTGATCGACGTTTCCCATATCGGGGCGTGGGCGGCGTGTCAGTCCGCCCGAAAGCGTGAGACGGACCGACCGATGAATCGTCGTGAACTGGGCATGGGGGCCGCGATGGCGGCTCTGGCGGGCGTGGCCTCTCCGGCCGGGGCCCAGGCCAGGGATCCGGACGCGGTCCAGTTCTACAACACCTTCAACGACCAGCTGGCGCGCCTGCCGGCCACGATCCAACCGGACGTGCGCGCCTTCTATGAGATGAACGGCTGGACCCCCGTCTGGACCGCGCCCCGGATGCAGGCGCTGCGCGCCGTCGCCTCGCGCGCCGAGCGGCACGGCCTGGCCCAGGGCGACCACTTCGACTTCGACGCGCTGGCGGCGGACCGCGCGCGGTCGGAGATGCTGACCACGGCGGCTCTGCTGTCGTATTGCCGCGTGCTGGCCGAGGGCCGCGTGCGGCCCGAGACGGTCGAGGATCTGTGGGAGATGCGGAAGAATCGCGTCGATCTGCCCACCGGTCTGAACGCCGCGCTGGGCGGTAACCAACTGCTGGACTGGGTCGAAGGGCTGGCGCCGACCGACATCGGCTATTCCAACCTTTCCGCCGGCTATGTGCGCTATCGCCGCCTGATCCGCGACGGGGGCGGCTGGCCGACTTTCCGCCCGGGCGCCAACATCGAGCCGGGCCAGAGCGACGCGCGCATCCCGATCCTGATCGACCGGCTGGTGGCCGAGGGCGATCTGGACGCGGCGGCCGGCTCGCGGCTGAAGGCCGAAGGCATCGTCTACGGCACCGAGTTGCAGGAGGCCGTGCGCGGCTTCCAGGTGCGGCACGGCCTGCTGGGCGACGCGCGGATCGGTTCGGGCACCCAGCGCTCGCTGTCGGCAACCGCAGAGAACCGCGCCCGCCAGATCGCCCTGAACCTGGAACGCCGCCGCTGGCTGGCGCGCGACGTGCCGGACGAGCGGATCGAGGTGAACACCGCCGCCGCCATCATGGTCTACTGGAAGGACGGCCGTCCGACGCATTCCAACCGCGTCGTGGTCGGCACCCCCGAGAACCAGACGCCCAGCCTGGAGCGGCCGTTCGCCTCTGTCGTGGCCAATCCGCCGTGGTACGTGCCGGCCGGCATCGCCCGGAACGAGATCCTGCCCAAGGGACCGGGCTATCTGGCCGCCAACGACATGTACGTGCAGAACGGCACGGTCATCCAGCGCGCAGGGCCGCGCTCGGCGCTGGGCTATGTGAAGTTCGAGCTGCAGGACAGCTACGCCATCTTCCTTCACGACACCCCGTCCAAAGCGGCGTTCAACAACGCCTATCGCCATCGCTCGCACGGCTGCGTGCGCGTGCAGAACGCGGTGGAGTTCGCGCGCCTGCTTCTGTCGCCCGATCCGGAGAAGCTGGCCCAGTTCGACACGGCCCAGGACAACCGGCGCACGACGCGCGTGACCACGGGCCGCGAGATCGGCGTGCGCCTGCTGTACTGGACCGCCTTCGTGGACGGCCAGGGCCGCGTCGCGTTCCGCGAGGACGTCTACAAGCGCGACGACAAGCTGGCCGACGCCCTGGGCATCGCGGTGAACCTGCCCGCCCCGGTCATCGACGGCCGCGCCGACGAGAACGACGTCGGGCCGTAGGGGTCAGTTGCGGAACGCAGCCGCCAGCCGGTCCATCTGGCTGAGCACCGGGTTCACCGGAGCCTCGGCCTCGGCGTCGACGTACATGCGGCGGTCCAGGTGCAGGGCGCGTTCGTACAGGCGTTCGGCGCGGACGACGTGTTCGATCAGGGCGATCGGCAGGTCGGGGTGGCTGGGCTCCTCTCGGGGCTTCAGCGGCGACAGGCGATAGCGCGGGGCGCAGGCGGCCTCGGCGGTCATGTCGCCCTCGCGCACGGCGCGCTGGACCAGCAGCCACGACGCCATCTGCATCAGGCGCGTGGTCAGGGCCATGCTCTCGGAGGCGTAGGCCAGCGCCGTGGCCCGGGACAGCAGCTTCGACTCGCGCCGCCCGTCGCCGTCCAGATAGGCCGCGACCTCCTCGACCAGCTCCATTCCCTCGCGGAAGGTGCGCTCGAACAGTTCGGAGGCGGCGAAGTCGCGCACGACGGCGGCGCGGGGACGGCCGGGGGCCGGCGATGCGGCGTCGTCAACCATGGAATCCATCAACAGCATGAGAAGGCGACGCTTTCCTGACGCGCGGACGCACTTTGCCCGCCACGACGTCGCGTGCAACGGTCATGCCAGACGTTAAGCCCCGGATCATTGCCCGAAGTTGAACAGGGCGTCGGCCGCCGACTTTCGCTCGGCCTTTCGCTGCATTGCGGCGCGGGTGCGGGCGATCTCGGCCTCCAGCGCGGCGATGCGTTCCTGGCAGTCCTCGACCGAGTGCAGGTCCAGGTCCTCGCGTCCCAGTTCGGCCAGGGGGCCGCGGACGCGCTGGGGCTCCAGATCCTCGAACGACATGACGGCCTCCTTGGCGGCGCGTGATCCAGCCCTCTATGAAGCGCCCGGGCGCGGCGCTTGGCAAGCAGCGAGGACGGGATGCGGGCGATAGGGATCGACGGCGGAACGGGGCCGGCGGAGGCGCTGAGGCTGATCGAGGCCCCCGATCCCGTGCCGGGACCGGGCGAGATCCTGATCCGGGTCGCCGCGGCGGGCGTCAATCGGCCGGACCTGCTGCAGCGCGCGGGGCTTTATCCGCCGCCGCCGGGCGCCAGCCCCATCCTGGGCCTGGAGGTCGCGGGGACGGTGGCGGCGCTGGGCGACGGGGTCGATCGGTGGCGGGTCGGAGATCGCGTCTGCGCTCTGCTGGGCGGAGGCGGCTATGCCGAGCTGGCGACGGTCGACGCGCGGCACGCCCTGCCCGTTCCGGACGACCTGGACCTGATCGCGGCCGCCGGCCTGCCGGAGACGGTGCTGACGGTGTTCGCCAACGTGTTCGAGGCCGGGGCGCTGAAGCCCGGCGAGACCCTGCTGATCCACGGGGCGACAAGCGGCATCGGCGTCACGGCCGTCCAGATGGCGAAGGCGCATGGCGCGCGGGTGATCGCCACGTCGCGCGGCGCGGCGAAGGCCGAGGCGGCGCGGGCGCTGGGCGCGGACGTCAGCCTGGACGCCGGCGACGGCGACATGACGGGCGCGATCCGCGACGCGGGCGGCGTCGACGTGATCCTGGACATGGTGGGCGCGGCCTATGCCCGGCTGAACCAGACCGCGCTGAACGCCGGCGGGCGCTGGGTGGTCATCGGAACCCAGTCGGGGCCGCTGGCGGAGATCGATCTGACTCGCCTGATGCTGAAGCGGCAGGTGCTGACCGGCTCGACCCTGCGGTCCCGGTCGGCCGACGAGAAGGCGCGGCTGGTGGCCCAGGTGGCGGCCCGGGTCTGGACGTGGGTCGCCGAGGGGCGCGTGCGCCCGCCGATCGACGCGACATTTCCGCTTTCAGAAGCCAAAGACGCCCACCTCAGACTCGAGGCGGGCGTCCATGTCGGCAAGATCGTTTTGGCGATTGGCTGAAGCCTACCAGCGGCCGCCGCCACGAACCGGGCGCATCGACGAAATCCGATCGTTGAACCCGGTGTTGGCCAGGTTACGAACATCGCCGTCGATCACCCGGCAGCTGCCGCGGAAATAGGCGTCCGTGCAGACCTCCCACCGGCCGCGCAGCTGCATCGACGAGATGCGGTCGTTGAAGCCGGTGTGGCCGAAGTTGGCGACCTCGCCGTCGATCCTCTGCGACGCGCCGCGGAAGTTGGCGTCGGTGTAGATCACGGCCGACCCGCGCCCACCGCCGCCCCAGCCACCGCCGTTGCCGCCGCCCCATCCACCGCCGCCGCCATTCCCGGGGCGGTCTTCATAAGACCCGCGATGCGGACCGCAGACCAGCCGGCCGTCGTCGTTGGCGATGTTGTAGGGACCGCACTGGGCCAAATCGATGGACGTGCCGCGCAGGTTGCCCCGCCGATCGCGGCAGTCCGCGTACAGCCGTCCGCGATTGACGTATTCTTCCTGGCAGCTGTCCCGATAGTCGCCGCGCGGGGCGACGCGCTGGGGACCGACAGGATCCTGGGGCGCGTACTCCTGGGCATGAGCGAATTGCGGCGCCGAAAACGCCAACGCGGTGACAGCAGCCAATCTGATGATGGACATGATTCCCTCCTTCACGGGGCGCATCCGGATAGGAAACGCCTTCTGGGGACCGTTGTTCACCAGCCAACATGAACCTTGGCTGTATGGACGCTGCGGGCGGCCGACAGGACGTCGCTTCGCCGTTCCCTTTTGGAACGAACGGGCCTATATCGGTTTCACTCCGCGCCCGGCCGAAAGGTCGGGCGCCGTCATTTCCGGCGCGTCGCAAGCGTTGCGGCCGCCCCGCACGGGAACCGCCATGTCCGACATCCTCATGCCCAAGGCCACCGCGGTCTGGCTGGTCGACAACACCTCGCTTACCTTCGAGCAGATCGCCGACTTCTGCGGTCTGCATCCACTGGAAGTGCGTGGCATCGCCGACGGCGACGTGGCGCGCGACATCCGCGGCGCCGACCCGCTGGTCAACGGCCAGCTGACCCGCGAGGAACTGGACAAGGCCCAGGCTGACGAAACCTATCGCATGAAGGCCGTGGTCAGCCGCCACGCCGAACTGCTGAAGTCGACCAAACCCGCGCCCAAGTACACCCCGGTGTCGCGCCGACAGGACCGTCCGGACGCCATCATGTGGTTCGTCAAGAATCACCCGGAGGTGACCGACGCCCAGATCGCCAAGATGCTGGGCACCACCAAGGCCACGATCGAGAGCGTGCGCAACCGCACCCACTGGAACAGCGCCAACATCAAGCCGGTCGATCCGGTGACCCTGGGCCTGGTTGGCCAGCTGGCCCTGGACGACCTGGTCAAGAAAGCTGCCGAGAAGAAGGCCCGCGATGACGCGAAGTCGGGCGGCGCCACCCTGAAGTCCGCCGCCGAGGTCGAGGAAGCCCCGGCCGAGCCCGAGTTCGTGCCGGAAGCGGCCGAGCGTCGCGGCGCCGAGCCGACCGCGGAATCGGTGTTCGGCTCGCGCGACTGAGCCGAAAAGAGAACGGCCCCGGGACATCCCCGGGGCCGCCTTTTCTCATTCGATCTTCGGGCCGCTCACCCGCTTCGCGCCTCCTGCAGCGCGTTTATCTGTTCCTTCAGCCTGAGCTTTCGCAGTTTCAGCGCCTTCAAGTGCAGCGAGTCCGCGGAAGGATGGCCCATCTCCTGCTGGATTGCGGTCTCCAGCGAGCGGTGACGGTTTCCCAGTTCGCGAATACGAGCCTCGATGGTCATGGCTTGCGCCTCCATGTCTTAGGGACAAGAGCAGTGAGCCTCGCTATTGACGCGCTGTGGAATCACATTCCGGTGACGCTCGCCAAGCGCGACGCCCGAATCCAGCCTGGACGCGAAAATGGCCGATGATGTGAACGGAGCCGTATCGCAGCGGCCGCGCGTGGTGGTCGGGATTTCCGGCGCGTCCGGCGTGATCTACGGCGTCCGGACGCTGGACGCCCTGCGCGATCTCGGGGTCGAGAGCCATCTGGTGGTCACCCGCGCGGCGCTGATGACCCTGTCGCAGGAGACCGACCTGTCGGCAGACGACCTGATGGGCCGCGCCGACGTGGCGCATCGGCTTGCGGATGTGGGCGCGACCATCGCCTCGGGTTCATTCCGCACCTTAGGCATGATCGTGGCCCCCTGTTCAGTCAGGACCATGAGCGAGATCGCCACGGGCGTGACGTCGTCGCTGCTGACGCGCGCGGCCGACGTGACGCTGAAGGAGCGGCGCCCGCTGGTGCTGATGGTGCGCGAGACTCCGCTGCATCTGGGCCATCTGCGGACGCTGGTCGCGCTGGCGGAGATGGGCGCGGTGATCGCCCCGCCCGTGCCGGCCTTTTATGCCCGGCCCGACACCCTCTCAGACGTGGTGGATCAGTCCGTGGGCCGCGCGCTGGACGCGCTGGGGCTGGACTGGTCGGCGGTGCGGCGCTGGGAGGGGCTGAAGCCCGAATGACCGCGGCCGGGGATCTGTGGACCTGGGCCGTGGCCGCCTATGGCCGCGACGGCGTGGCCGAGACCTGTCTGTCGCTGCAAGACCGCGACGGCCAGTGCGTGCCGCTGCTGCTGTTCGGGGCCTGGGCGGCGGCGACCGGACGGCCGCTGGACGACGAGGCGGTCGAGGCGGCCTGCGACGTCGCGCGGGTCTGGCAGGATCAGGCCATCGCTCCCCTGCGCGCCGTGCGCCGGGCGCTGAAACCGCCGCTGATCGACATGGAGACGGCCGCGCGGGAGGACGTCCGGCGGCAGGTCAAGGCGGTCGAGCTGGAGGCCGAGAAGCGTCTGCTTGAGGGCCTCGCGCCCCTGGCCGGCACGGTTGGCACGTCGCGCGACCCCTTGCCGGACATGGTGCGCCTGTCGCGGGCTTGGGGGGAGGCCCTGCCCCGCCCATCCCTCTCCCGTCTGGCCGAACGCCTCGTGTCGTGAGATAAGCCGCCGCCCGCGGATGAGACGATGAACGACGAACAGGTTCCCGACGAAGTCGAGCTGGCGCTTCGGGCCCGGCTGAAGATCCTGCAGCAGGAGCACGCCGACCTGGAGGCCTCAATCGAGGCGCTGGGTCACATGCCCATCCCCGACCAGCTGATGATCGCCCGCCTGAAGCGGAAGAAGCTGACCCTGCGCGACGAGATCGTTAAGATCGAGGCCCGGATCCTGCCGGACATCATCGCCTGAGGGCGCTCAGCGCCCCTTCTTGCGAACCCACATCGCAGCGTCGGCCTCGGCCAGCCAGACCTCCGGGTCCTCGTGCCCTGCGAAGGCACGGACGCCGAAGGAGCCGCCCAGCTTCGCACGCTCGCCCTCCCAGCTGAAATCCACGGCCGCCAGCGCCTCGGCCAGGCGGCGGGCCTTCTCGCGGCCCTCGTCGAGCCCCGCGTTGAGCATCAGCAGGCCGAACTCGTCGCCGCCCAGACGGCCGACGACGTCGGATTCCCGCAGGTTGGCGATCAGGAGTTCCGCGACCCGGACCAGGGCTGCGTCGCCTGCGGCGTGCCCCAGCCCGTCATTCACCGACTTGAACCCGTCCAGATCGAGATACAGCAGGCAGGCTGGCGTGTCGTGGCGGCGGCAATAGGCCATGGCCCGATTCATCGCCTCCACGAAACCGCGCCGGTTCAGGGTGGGCGTCAGGACGTCATGGTCGGCGGCCGCCTCGGCCGCCTCGGCCCGCGCCTTGAGGGCGGCCACCTCGGCGCGCAGGCGTTCGACCTCTGCCAGCAGGTCGGCGTCGGACCGGACTTGGGCGGCGGACAGGGACACAGGCGGCACTCGGGAAGGACGCGACTCAACCGGCGGCGTCCTGCCGATCCTATCCGCCCCGGTTGCGGGCGCAACGCGAAGGCCGTAAACCCCGCGCTTTCCGGGCGAGGGGCGATCTCATGACCGCAGCGGCTCAGGTGGCCATCGTCATGGGCAGCCGGTCGGACTGGCCCACGATGAAGCGCGCGGCCGACAGCCTGGACCGGCTCGGCGTCAGCTGGATCGCCCGGGTCGTGAGCGCCCACCGGACCCCCGACCGCCTGGTGGCCTTCGCGCGCGGCGCGGCGGACGAGGGCTTCAAGATCGTGATCGCCGGGGCCGGGGGTGCAGCGCACCTGCCCGGCATGGTCGCCTCCATGACCGAGTTGCCGGTGATCGGCGTGCCGGTGCAGTCGAAGGCGCTTAGCGGCCTCGATTCCCTGCTGTCGATCGTCCAGATGCCCGGCGGCGTTCCGGTGGCCACGGTGGCGATCGGCGAGGCCGGGGCGACGAACGCCGGCATCCTGGCCGGACAGATCCTGGCCCTGAACGACGCCGAACTGGCCGGGCGGTTGCGGGCCTTCCGCGAGGCCCAGACCGAGGCGGTCCACGAGACGGTCGAGGACTGAGTGGACGCGCTGCCCCCCGGTTCGACCCTGGGCATCCTGGGCGGCGGCCAACTGGGCCGCATGCTGTCGCAGGCGGCGTCGCGGCTGGGCTTCGACGTCGTGATCCTGGATCCCGAAGACAACAGCCCGGCGGGCCGCGTGTCGCGCGGCCAGATCGTGGCTCCCTATGACGATCCCAATGCGCTCGACGTGATGGGAAAGGTCTGCGGCGCCGTGACCTTCGAGTTCGAGAACGTGCCCGCCGCCTCCGTCGATCGGCTGAGGGCCGGCGGAGCGCGCGTGGCGCCGGGTCCGGTCGCGCTGGCCGCGTCGCAGGACCGGGTCGAGGAGAAGACCTTCCTGAACGGCGTGGGCGCGACGACGGTCGACTTCCACGTCGTGGACGGCGTCGAGGACATCATCGCGGGTCTGGAGCGCCTGGGCGCGCCCGCCCTGCTGAAGACCCGGCGCGAGGGCTATGACGGCAAGGGCCAGGTCTGGGTGAAATCCGCGCGGGGCGCCGCCGCGGCCTGGGAGGCGGTGGGCGGGCGGCCCAGCATTCTGGAGGCGCGCGCGCCCTTCGTGCGCGAACTGTCGATCATCGCGGCGCGCGGCTGGGACGGATCGACCGCCGTCTATCCGCTGGGCGAGAATCGCCATGCCGGCGGCGTGCTGCGCACCACAGTCGCCCCGACCCGAGTCGAGGCGAAGACGGAAAAGGCGGCGAAGCGCATCGCCCGCGCCGTGCTGGACGGGCTGGACTACGTCGGAGTGATCGGCATCGAGCTGTTCGACCTCGGAGAGGGCCGCCTGCTGGTCAACGAGATCGCGCCGCGGGTGCACAACACCGGCCACTGGACCCAGGACGGCTGCGTCTGCGACCAGTTCGAGCAACATGTCCGCGCGGTCATGGGCTGGCCGCTGGGGCCCACGACGCCGCATGCCGAGGTCGAGATGACCAATCTGTTGGGCGACGAGGTCGACAAGTGGGCCTCTCTGTCGACCAGGGGCGACATGCGGCTGCACCTCTACGGCAAGGCCCCGGCCCGCCCAGGGCGCAAGATGGGGCACGTGAACCGCGTGCGTCCTCTGCAACAGACCTGACGACCTTCCCCAACGGCATCTTGCGCGGGGAAAAATCCGGCGCACACTGATCGCCAACGGCCGCGACGTTCGACGGCCGAGGGAGGATCATCGATGTCTCGTCTTCTGCGCACCGCCGCGCCTGCGGCGCTCGCCGTGGCCGCCGTCTGCGGCCTGGCTTCGGCCGCCTCGGCCCAGAGCTATTCCCGCCTGGTCGTCTTCGGCGACAGCCTGAGCGACAACGGCAACCTGTACGCCGCCAGCTTCAACACCCAGCCGCCCGCAGCCTTCTATTTCAACGGCCGCTTCTCCAACGGGCCGGTGTTCACGGAACTGCTGGGCTTCAACGCGGGCCGCGCCGCGGCCGGCGCTCCGGTGACGGGCAGCATCAACTACGCCTACGGCGGCGCGCGCACCGACGCCTCCGTCGGCCTGCCGCCCGGCATGCGGACCCAACTGACCCAATACACCGGCGCCGGCGGCACCTTCGGCGCCAACGACCTGGTCAGCGTCCTGGGCGGCGCCAACAACATCTTCCAGGGCATCCCCGCCGCCGTCCTGACAACCGGGCCGCAGGCCTTCATGCAGAACGTCGCGACCTCGGCCGCGGGCGACGTCAACTTCATCGTCAACAGCGTGGCGACGGCCGGCGCCGGGACCATCCTGGTCACCAACCTGCCCAAGCTCAGCCTGACGCCGCAGTTCCGCTCAGGTCCGAACCTGGCGGCCGCGCCGCTGGCCGATTTCGCGGTCACGACCTTCAACGGTGCCCTGTCCACAGGCCTGTTCGCCACCGCCGCCGCCCGGCCGAACACCAACATCATCCTGATGGACATCTACAAGATCGGCGACGTCATCGCCGGCAGCCCGTCCAGCTTCGGCCTGACCAACGCCACCGACGCCTGCTTCAATCAGGTCGCACTGACGATCTGCTCCAGCCCCGGAACCTATTTCTACTGGGACGGCGTCCATCCGACCGCGGCCGGACATGCGCTGCTGGCCACCCTCGCCGAAGATTATCTCTATTATGGCGACGCAGGCGCCAAGACGGCGCTGCAGGGCGAGACGGCCCAGCGGTTCCGCGAGGACATGCTGGATCTGTCGTCCGAGGGCATGTCCAGCGCCTATGGCTGGGAACCCGAAACCGGTCTGACCTTCGGCGCGCTCTACGACTCGACCGAGTTCGACGCGCGCGGTTTCGTGCCCAGCGCCGAGTCGCGGGGTTACGGCTTCCGCGGCGGGTTGGTGTTCAGCCCGTCGGAGACCTGGCGCTGGTCGCTGGCGGCATCGTTCCGCAATGCGGAGGTGACCTCCCCTGGCCAGACGTTCGACGTCGAGTCCTATGGCTTCGACGCGGCCGTCGGCTGGCGGTCGGGCGCGGCGTTCGCCAACCTGAGCGCCGGGGCCTCGGTCGACGACTACGAGAACATCACGCGTCAGACCACGCTGGGCCCGGTCGTCCATACCGGCGAGACCCAGGGGAACAGCACGGGCGTCCGCGCCCAGGCCGGTCTCTGGTTCGGCGGGGACGACATCCGGATTTCGCCGCGCGTCGCCCTGACGTGGACCTCCAGCGAGGTCGAAGGCTACTTCGAGCAGGGCGTCGCCGCCCAGTATCGCTACGAAGACCGCACCGTGCAGGCGACCACGGCTGAGGCGACGGTCCGGGCCGAAACCCGCAAGGGCGGCACGACGATCTTCGTCGAAGGCGGATACCGCGACGATCTGGACGACGGATCGGACGCCGTCGGCACCTCCATCGCCGGCAGCCCGTCGCAGGTGCTGTACCGCGACGTCGAAGGTCCGTTCGGCGGTCACATGCTCGCTTCGGCCGGAATCGAGGGTGACTGGGCCGGAATGAAGGTGTCGTTCGGCTATCGCGGCCGGTTCGGCGACAACGCGGACAGCCACCAGGGCGGGATCCAGTTCACCATCCCCCTGCCCTGACCTTTTATATCTGATCAGGCGACGAGGGCGCGGTCCGCATGGGCCGCGCCCTTTCGTTTGGTTCCAGGGGTGCGACCGTCCGTCGCGCCCGGCGCCTCATTGCCGTCTCACCGCGCCCTATAACGGCGACCTCGCCGCGCGGGGGAAATCGTCCTCAGCGCCTCATCCGTCGAACGAGACCGACAAGGAGACGCCGCACGTATGCGACGCCTTATGCCGACCGTCCGCCGCATTCTGACCCACACGGGTCAGGCCGCCGCTCTATCCGTCACCGCCGTGCTCGCCATGGCCGCCGCCCCGAATGCCGACCCTGACCCCGCCGTGGTCGATGCCGCCGCCGCCCCCGCTTCTGCGCCCCTGATCGCCGTCGCCGAGCCGGCGGGGCCGATCATGCGCGAGATCATGTTCCACGAGCCGGTGAAAGGCTTCGCCGTGAACTCCCGTTACGGCACGCGACGTCTGCCGGGAGAGCGCGCTCCGCGCGCGCACAAGGGCGTCGACTTCGCGGCACCGACCGGAACGGGCGTCTTCGCCGCCGCCGAGGGCACGGTCCTGCGCACCGGCTACCAGCGCGACGGCTTCGGCAACTTCGTCGAAATCCGTCATCCCAACGGAATGACGACGCTCTACGCCCATCTGAGCCGCATCGACGTGCGGTCAGGTCAGGAACTGTATTCGGGCGAGCGTGTGGGTCTCGTCGGATCGACCGGCTATTCGACGGGTCCGCACCTGCATTTCGAGGTGCGGCGCAACGGGGCCCACGTAAACCCCGACCGCGTCATGGGCCGGACCTTCGACGTGGTCGTCGAGGGCTGATCAGGCCGTCTTGCGGCCCACGCGTCCGCTCAGCCAGCCGCCCGCCAGGATCGTCAGGATCGCCACGGCCGGGAACCAGATCGGATGGGGCAGGCTGTAGACGTTGGCGAAAGTGCCGACCAGCAGCAGGCCCGTCGGGACCCAGGCGTGCCATCCATGCCCACGAGCCACGAGGGCCGCTATCCAGCCGCCCACGAAGGCCCCGAGGCCATATCCGGGAATGACCGCGCCCAGCTTCCAAGCCGGCAGGCTTTCCATGTAGGCGCGCATGGCCTCCGGATCGCTCATCTTCAGGTCGGAAGGCGGAGGGTCGATCATGTGCGTGATCGCTTGCCACACCATGACGACGACGACCGACACGACGACGCCGACGACCGCGCCGAGAATCTTCTGAAGCATGTCCTGCCCTCCCGTTCGATCCCTTGTCGTGCGGATGGCCGCGACCGTCAACGGCGGGTTCATGACGGAGAATTCATGAACTTCAGCGCCCGCGCGGTTGTCAAACGTCCTTTACATCCCTAGCCTGCCCTTCACTGAGCCACGACGGGGAGACGGCATGTCCGCGGCATTGAAGCTGGACGGCATCGGCAAGCGCTACGGCGACTTCGAGGCGGTCCGCGACCTGAGTTTCTCGGTCCAGAAGGGCACGATCTGCGGCTTTCTCGGGCCCAACGGCGCGGGCAAGACCTCGACCCTGCGCATGATCCTGGGCCTGCAGCCGCAGACCACGGGCCAGCTGGAAATCCTGGGCCAGTCCGACGGCCGGCGCGTGCGGGACCGCATCGGCTTTCTCCCGGAAGAGCGCGGGCTCTACAAGAAGATGGCTCCCATCGACGCCATCGCCTTCTTCGGCGCCCTGAAGGGGCTGCCCGTCGGCGAGGGCAAGCGGCGCGCCCGGGTCATGCTGAAGGATCAGGGGCTGGAGCACGCCCAGACCAAGAAGATGAAGGAACTGTCCAAGGGCATGGCCCAGAAGGTGCAGTTGATCGCCTCGGTCGTGCACCAGCCGGAGTTCGTGATCCTGGACGAGCCGTTCTCGGGCCTGGACCCGGTCAACCAGCAGGGGCTGGAGGCCATGATCCGGGGCCTCGCCGCCAACGGCGCGACGGTCCTGTTCTCGACCCACGTCATGCAGCACGCCGAGCGGCTGTGCGACAAGGTCGTGCTGCTGGCCCGGGGCCGCAAGGCGTTCGAAGGGACTGTGGACGAGGCCAAGGCGACCACCCGCCGTTTCCTGGAGCTGGAAGGTGAGATCGCCGAGGAGGCCGCGCGCGGCCTGCCGGGCGTGGTCGCCGTCGAGACCGTGCGCGCCGACGGCCCCGTGCGGGTGCTGAAGGCCGAGCTCGCCCCCGGCGGGCGCGGACAGGAGGCGCTGAAGGCGGCCTTTCTGGGCGGCCTGGACGTGCGCCGTTTCGAGCTGCGCGAGCCCACTCTGCACGACGCCTTCATCGGCCTGACCGGGGACGACCCCAATCAGGACCAGACCGTCCGCCGCGACCAGGCTTCGGAGGCCGCCCGATGAACCGCACCCTTCTGATCGCCCGGCGCGAATACGCCGCCTATGCCAAGACGGTCGGCTTCTGGCTGTCGCTGCTGGCCTTCCCGTTGTTCGCCGTGCTGGGCGGGGCCATCCCCATTCTGATGCGGACGTCCGAACCGGTGCGCTCCGTGGTCCTGATCGAGGAAGGCCCGGCGGCTCAAGGTCTGGCCGGCTCGGTGCGGGACGCCCTGCGCCGCGACGCCGAGCGCCGCGCCGAACGCGCCGCCCAGGCGCAGGACGCCGCCGTCAAGGCGACCGGCATTCCCAAGGAGGCCGTCGAACAGGCGCAGAAGAGCCAGGGCGCGGGCTTGCGCGAATCCCTGAACCGCCAGCGGCTGCGCATCGTCGACGCGCCCGCCGTCGTCGCCTCGGCCGCGCCCGGTCAGGCGCAGGAGGCGGCCGTGCGCGAGCTTCTGACCGCCGACGTCGATCGCGACCAGCGCATCGACTCCGTCGTCTTCCTGACCCGCGACGCCGAAGGCCGCCCCGCCGCCCGGGTCTGGACGCGCCGAGCCGCCGACGACACGGTCGAGGACTTCATCCGCGAAGCCCTGCAGGCCGCCAATCGCCGGCAGGTCTTCGAGGCCGCCGGCATCGACGGCGCCGTGGTGGCCGACACCGAGCGGTTCCGCCCCGACGTTCGGGCCTTCTCGCCCCAGTCGGCCAGCGGCGGCGAGGTGTCGTTCCGCGACCGCCTGCCGTCGGTGATCGGCCTGGCCTCGGCCTTCATCCTGTGGTCGCTGATCATCACCGGCGCCTCGATCCTGCTTAACAGCGTGATGGAGGAGAAGTCGAACAAGATCCTGGAGGTGCTGCTGTCCTCGGCCTCGGCCACGGAGATCCTGACCGGCAAGGTGCTGGGCGTGGCCCTGCTGACGCTGACCGTGCTGCTGGTCTGGGCCGGGATCGGCGCGGCGGGCCTTCTGGCCAGCTTCCCCGGCACGGCGCGCGACATCGGCGAGATCGTGCTGCAGGGCGGGATGATCTGGTACTTCGTCGCCTATGCCGTCGGCGGCTATCTGATGTACGCGGTGCTGTTCGCGGCCATCGGCGCCTATCACGACGAGGAATGGGGCGTGCCCGAACGCGACCCTCGGGCCCTGTGGGAGAAGCTGGCGCTGGACGGCATGCAGGCCGGCCTGGCCTGGATCACCATCCTGAGAAAGCGAGAGAGCATCCGCGCCGCCTTTGACGGCTTCGATCCGGAGAGGGTCGCCCGCTATGGCGACGCGGACCGCGAACGTCTGCTGGCCGACCCCGGCATCATCCGCTCGCGCGCCAAGATCGACGCCACCATCCGGGGCGCGCAGGTCTGGCTGGAGATGCGCGAGAGGGGCGAGGACTTCGCCGGCTGGCTGTGGTCGTTCGTCGGCGGCGCCCCGATCCAGCGCCCGCCGGGCGTCGACGGCTTCCTGGCCCAGACGCCGGAGTCCGTCGCCATGGCCAAGGCGCTGAAGGCCCGCGGCTTCAAGTTCTGCGGCCCCGTCATCGTCTACGCCTTCATGCAGGCCACCGGCATGGTCAACGACCATGTGGACGCCTGCTTCCGGCAGGCGGAGGTGCGGGGCAGGTCGGGGGCATGAAGGCCGCCCGTGCGAAGACGACTCCCACCCTGGCGCTGGAGAGCAGCCTCGCCGAGGCGGTAGGCGGGCCGGTGTGCGGGGTGGATGAGGCGGGACGCGGACCTTGGGCGGGGCCGGTGTCGGCGGCCGCGGTGATCCTGGATCCGGCGAAAATCCCTGCCGGCATCGACGACTCCAAGGCCTTGAGCGCCGCCCGACGCGAGGCGCTGGAAGTCGCGATCAAGGCGCAAGCGATTGCCTGGGGCGTCGGTGTCGCCTCGGTGGAAGAGATCGACGAACTGAACATTCTGAAGGCCACGGGGCTGGCGATGCGCCGTGCAGTCGAGGCCTTGGCGGTGACTCCGAAAGCGGCCCTTGTGGACGGCAATCACCGTTTCGATCTGCCGTGCAAGGTCACGACGGTCGTGGGAGGGGACGGGCTGTCGCTGTCGATCGCGGCGGCCTCGATCCTGGCCAAGACGGCCCGGGACCGGCTCATGGTCGAACTGGACGCAGATTATCCCGGCTACGGCTTCGCCAGTCATAAGGGCTACAATGCACCGATCCATCAGGCGGCGCTGAGGGAACTGGGACCCTGCCCCGCGCATCGACGGACATGGGCGCCGATCCGGGCGCTGCTGGACCAGGTCTAGAGGCGGAAGGCCGCGCCCAACATCACGCCGAGCAGGGCCGAGAAGGCCCCGCCCCCGACGACCACGACCCAGTGCGGCAGGTCCCGCAGTTTCCGCGCCAGCGACGGCCCGGCGGCAGTGTCGTTGGCGGCGGTCGACGCGGTGAAGCGGCGCGCCTCGGGCGCCTTCCAGGCGGCGGCGTCGAACGCGGCGCGGCCGTACGTCCGGGTGGCGTGCAGGCGGCGGTCGGGGGTCATCGTCAGCTCGTCCATGACGGCGGAAACGGCAGCATCCTACGTCCGGTTCCGAACGGTCAAGCCGCGTCGGCCAGACCGATCCGGCGTTCGGTCACGACGAACAGATGCTCCACGTTCCGTAGCCGCCCGACCGTGCCGACCTTCCTGCCCGACGGATCATGGATGCCGATCCGCGCCCCGACGTAGCGCGGGCGCTCGATCTCCACGACCTGCACGTGCCCCTTCGCCGACAGCATCTCGGTCAGGTCGGCGCGGCTCAGATAGCCTTCGTCGTTGAAGCTGACGATCAGGTTCGGCGCCCGCAGCCGCTCGACCACCGTCGCCAGCGCCGGGCCGATGCCCGGGCGGCTGTTGAAGGCGCTCTTGCGGGCCTTCACGTCGATCCTCTTGTTGGCGACGCCATAGACCTCCGGCTTGTCCCAGCGGACGAGGCTTTCCCAGCAGTGGTAGTTGGCCAGATAGCTGTGCTGGTTGTAGGGCGGGTCCAGGTAGACGAGGTCCGCCTCCACCTCCGCCGCCGCCTCCACCGCGTCCAGACAGGTCGCCCGCCCGACGCCCGGCAGCAGGTCGGGCATGCGCAGTTCCAGCGGCTTCAGCGCGCGGGGCGCCCAGCGCTTCATGTAGGCCATGTGGACGCCGGCGGTGCTGTCCACCCGGTCGGCGGCCTCCATCAGCGAGACCAGGGCGATCGCCTCCAGCTCCGGCTCCAGCGCCATCTGCGCGATCCGCGCACGCATGGCGTCGATGCGGGCGCCGTTGTCGGGATGGAAGAAGCGGGCATCCTCGCAGAAGGTGCGGGTGAACCAGCCGGGTTCGGGCTTAACCGCCGCCAGTTCGGCCAGCACCCGCTCGGCCGGGCCCAGCCATCGGTCGCGGTCGGCCTGAACATAGGCCGCGGCCAGCACATGGGCATAGGCGTTGTGGTCGTTGCTGTGGACCTGAAACCCCTCGCGTTTCAGGGCATGCCCCACCCGCGCCGAGCCGCTGAACAGGTCGCAGACGCGCCCGCCGTCCGGCAGCCGCCCGCGCACCGCCTGAACGATGCGGTCCAGCAGCGCGCGCTTGGAGCCGAGGTATTTGATCATCTTCCCAATCCTCCCCCGCCCCGGCGGGGGAGGGGGACCACGCGCAGCGTGGTGGAGGGGGCGACGCCACGCGCCGGAGCTTGAAGCCGCCCCCGCCACCGCCCGTCGGCCGGGGCCCCAACCCCGCGGCGCGTCGCGATGCGGGGGGGGATTTTGATCGACCGCGTTTCGCCGGAGCATGGGCCAGGCGGAGCAGATTCGCAGCCCCCGGGGCGCCGAAGGGGGTGCCGGCCAGGATCAGGATGCGCTGACCGGGCTGGGCCAGGCCGTACTCCATGGCGGCGGCGACGGCGTCGTCGGTGACTTCCTCCAGCGAGGACGGTTCGCGGCCCAGCCGCGACTCCAGCCCCCAGACCAGCGCCAGCCGACGCGCCGTCTCGGGTTTGGGCGTCAGGGCCAGCACGGGCTGCAGCGGCCGTTCGCGGGCCATGCGCCGGGCGGTGCCGCCCAGGGTCGTGAACACCACGACGCAGGCCGTCGACTGGGCCTCGCCTGCCTTCCTCGCCGCGGCGACCAGGGCGTCGGCGTCGATGTCGTCCATGCCGGCGTGTTCGGCGTCCATCAGGCTGGGCCACATGGGGTCCGCCTCGACCCGCTCGATGATGCGGCTCATCACGCCCACCGATTCCAGCGGATAGTCGCCCGACGCCGTCTCGGCCGACAGCATCAGGGCGTCGGCGCCCTCATAGGCGGCATTGGCGACGTCGGACGCCTCGGCCCGGGTGGGCGCCGGCGCGGCCGTCATGGATTCCAGCATCTGGGTGGCCACGATCACCGGCACGCCGCGCTGGCGGGCGGCGCGGATGATCTGCTTCTGCGCCACCGGCACCTCTTCGGGCTCCAGCTCCACGCCGAGGTCCCCGCGCGCGACCATGACGCCGTCGCAGTAGTCCAGGATCGAGTCGAGCTGGGCCAGGGCCTGCGGCTTCTCGATCTTGGCCAGACAGGCCGCCTGGCCGTTCACCAGCCGCTTCAGCTCGGCCATGTCCTCGGCCTTTTGGACGAAGCTGAGCGCCACCCAGTCGACGCCGATGCGCAGGGCGAAGGCCAGGTCCTCGCGGTCCTTGGGGGTAAGGGCCGAGACGGGGATGATCGCCTCCGGCACCGCCACGCCCTTGCGGTCCGACAGTTTCGTGCCGCTCTCGACCTCCACGTCGGCCCAGTCGTCGGTGCGTTCGCCCACGCGCAGACGGACCCGGCCGTCGTCCAGCAACAGAAGCATGCCGGTCCGCAGCGCCCGGAAGATCTCCGGATGCGGCATCTGCACCCGCCTTGCGTCGCCGGGCGCGGGGTCCAGGTCGAAGCGCATGCGGTGGCCCGGCTTGATGGCGATCTCGCCGTCCGCGAACTTGCCCAGTCGCAGCTTGGGCCCCTGCAGATCGGCCAGAACGCCCAACGGCCGCTTCAGCGCCATCTCGGCCCCGCGCACGGCCTTCAGCGCGGCGGCGTGATCCTCGTGGCTGCCGTGGCTGAAGTTCAGGCGGAACACGTCCGCCCCGGCCTGGGCCAGCGCCTTGACCGTGCCAGGCGCCCGGCTGGCGGGTCCCAGGGTCGCGACGATGCGGGCGCGGCGGGCTCTGTTCATTCGGTCTTCCGGCGGCGAGAGGAGGCGTTCGCCCTTCATGCCACGAAACATGCGTCCGTTAAGGCCGGGGTTCCCCGAGAAACAGGAAGTGAGCGGTGGTGCGAGCGGCGGGGGTCGAACCCGCATGACCGAAGTCGAGCGATTTTAAGTCGCTTGCGTCTACCAGTTTCGCCACGCTCGCAGGCGGCTATTGCGCCGGTCGTAAGGCCCTGAAGTCCACGTCCGAGTTGGCCAGCAGCCACAGGAAGGCGGCCCAGGCGGCGACGTTCTGGTCCATGGCGTCCGGATCGATCCGGTCCAGCACG
Source organism: Caulobacteraceae bacterium (assembly GCA_019748055.1). Classification (GTDB taxonomy): domain Bacteria; phylum Pseudomonadota; class Alphaproteobacteria; order Caulobacterales; family Caulobacteraceae; genus Brevundimonas. Next base: position 32,036 of record JAIEQC010000055.1, read on the forward strand.
TCGTCGGCGGTGTGGTGCCAGTCGAAATAGTCGGTGCCGTCCTGGTTCAGGCGGAAGGCGGGAACGCCCATCGCCACGGTCGGACCGGTGTCGGGGCCGCCGCCGGTCGCCGGCGCACCGTCCCAGATGATGCCCAGCGGGGCCAGCACGGACATGGCCGCCTTCTGGAAGTCGGTGTTTCCGGCTCCCGCCGGCAGGGCGAGGCTGTAGATGCGTCCGGCGCCGAAATCGCTTTCGGAGATGGCGACATGACCGCCCATGCCGTCGCGGCGGCGCTCGGCATAGAAGCGGCCGCCGGCCAGACCCTGTGCGGGCGGCGGCTGGCTGACCTCTTCGGCGCCCCACCACACGACGCGGATCGTGCGGCGCGGCTTGACCGGCATGTCGGCGATCAGGGCCAGGGCCGCGGCGGTGATGGCCACGCCCGCGCCATCGTCGATGGCGCCGGTGCCGAGGTCCCAGCTGTCGAGGTGGCCGCCGATGACGATGACCTCGTCGGGGTTCGTGCCGACCACTTCTCCGATGACGTTCTGGGACTTGCTCTCGCGACCGTATCCGCTGGTGGAGGTCAAGCGCAGGCGGATCGGCTGGTCGGACCGGGCCACGATGCGGCGCACCTGATCGGCGTCGGGCGGGCTCATGGCGAAGGCCGGCACCTGTCCCTCGCCCACCGTGGTCGCGCCGGCATGGGCGAAGCGGTGGTCGTGGGTGCCCAACGACCTCAGAACGAAGGCGACCGCGCCCCGTTTGCCGGCCTCGATCGGGCCGCGTCCGCGGATGGGCGAGGTGGCGCCGTAGCCGCGCCCGTCCTGGGCCTGCACCGTGTCCTGCAGCACCATGGCGATCTTGCCGGTCAGTGAGCCCATCGGCGCATCCAGCAGCTGCTGGAAGGTCTCGAACACCACGACCTCGCCCTCGATGCCGCCGCGAGGCGTGGCGGGCGAGCCGCCGAGCGCGACGACCACCAGCGGCTGGGGGAAGGGCGCCAGGATCTCCGCCGTCGCCGTGCCGCGCTCCCAATAGGCTAGCGGGAAGCTCTCGACCTCGACGTTCGTGAAGCCCAGCTCGCGGAACAGCTCCGCGCCCCAGGCGGCCGAGGCCTGTTCGGACGGCGAGCCCGCCAAACGCGGGCCGAAGCGCGTGGTCAGGTCGCTGACGATCTCATAGCCGGCGTTGTCGGCCAGCGCCCGGTCGCGCAGTTGGACGGCTTGCGCCACCACGTCTGGCGACTGGGCCAGGGCGGGCGTCGCGGCCAGCATCAGGGCGGACAGGGCCACGGCGGCGAACGATCGGGTCAAGGCGCATCCTCCAGCAAGGACGCAGGCGTAGCGCGATCCGTTGCCTGACGGAACGGGGATCAGCCGTTCTGGAAATACGGCTCGACCGGGCCCTGCAGCTTGACGGTCAGGGCCTTGCCGCGACGGTCCACACGGTTGCCGACGGCCAGGCGGACCCAGCCTTCGGACACGCAGTATTCCTCGACGTTCGTCTTCTCCTCGCCCTTGAAGCGGACGCCCACGCCGCGCGCCAGCAGATCGGCGTCGTGGAAGGGGCTGTCGGGATCGACGGACAGGCGGTCGGGAGGGGTGTCGCTCATGGCGGGGGCTTAGCCGAGGCGAGGGCCGCCGGTAAAGCCCGCGTCGCGCGTCGCCCTACTCCACCGACTGGCGCGGGCGCTGCTGCGGGGCCGGAGGAGTGGCGGCGGGCGCGGTCTGCGGCTGGGCCCGGGCAGGCGTGCTCTGCGGCGGGCGGCTCTGGGTGCGGCGCGCCTGGGTCGGCCGCGTCGACTGCTGGCGCGGGGGCGTCGTCGCGGCTCGCTGGGGCTGAGGCTGTGCGGGTGGCGTCGCGGCCGGGGCTGTGCCTGCAGCTGGAGCGGTGGTCGTGGGCCCAGGAGTGGCGGGAGGCGCCGCGGTCGGCGCCGTCGCCGCGGCGGCGCGGGCGGCCAGGGGCGCGGACTGGAAGCGGGCGGCCAGCTTCTCGGTCAAGGCGCGGGCCTGGGCGGGCGGCATCTGGGCCATGATGGCGGCCAGGGTGCGCGGGCGCATGGCGGCGGCGACGGGCAGCAGCACCGAATCGTCCAGCTGGGAGAAGACGGCCGCGGCCTCGCGCGGGCGCATGGCGGAATAGACGGCGACCAGGCGGTCGGTCTCGGCCTTGGCTTTCTCGTCGACCTGACCCAGCAGGCCCTCGACCTCGCCCTTCACCTTTTCCAGTTCGGCGGTCTGCTCGGCCAGCTTCTGCTCGGCGGCGGCCAGCAGGGGCAGCATGGTGGCGAAGTCCGCGTCGCGGGCGTCCAGCTCCTTGCGGCGGTCGCCCAGCGAGGAGATGACGCGCAGCTCGGCCGGCGAAATGCCGATCTGGGCCGCCAGCTGCTCCTCCGACAGGGCGCACACGGCGGTGGCAGGGTTGGCGTTCGGCGCGGCGGCCGCGGCGGGCGCGGCCTCCTCGGCCCAGGCCTTGGCGCCCTCGAACAGGCCGGGGGCCACACCGATGGCGCGGACGGCGATCACGCCGCCGATCGCGACGGCGGCCAGGGGCAGGATGCGGGGCAGCTTGCTCATTCGGATGCGCGCCCTCCTCAGGCGGCGAACAGGTCGTCGTCTTGGGCTCGCACGGGCCGGTTAGGGTTCCGTTCCGACACAGGGTTAGCGGTCATGGCGCGCACGATGGCGGCGACGTCGTCCCGTCCGGCGCCGGCTCCCGGACCGGCCAGCGCCTGGATGCGCTGGGCCAGCGAGGCCATGCGGTCGGCGGGTTCGGCGAGGGTCGGAGCGGGCGCCGGGCGCTCGACGCGCGGCGCGGCGGCCGG
>JAIEQC010000064.1 GCA_019748055.1 Caulobacteraceae bacterium
CCCGCGAACGCGCCGCGCGAGAAGCCGCCGCGCGACCGGCTGCGGCCGCCGCCGCACCGGCCCAGGTCGCCCCGGCTCCGACCCCCGCTCCCGCCGCGGCAGAAGGCCAGGGCGTGCCCTACGACTCCCTGCCGGGCTGAGGTCGCGCGGGCGGTCATGGTCTTGACGCGCCCTTGCGCCTATCTTCGCCGTCCATGAGCGCCGATCACACCCACGTCCGCCCCTGGCGGCACATCGAACGCCGCAAGAGCCGCCGCATCATGGTCGGTCCTGTGCCTGTGGGCGGCGACGCGCCGATCACCGTCCAGTCGATGACGAACACGCCGACGTCGGACGCGGCCGCCACGATCGACCAGATCCGCAAGCTGGAAGAGGCCGGCGCCGACATCGTCCGCGTCTCCTGCCCGGACGAGGACTCCACCGCGGCGTTCAGAACCATCGCGCGCGAGGTTCGGGTGCCGCTCGTGGCGGACATCCATTTTCACTACAAGCGCGGCATCGAGGCCGCCCAGGCCGGCGCCGCCTGCCTGCGCATCAATCCGGGCAACATCGGCAGCCCCGAGCGCGTGCGTGAGGTGGTCCAGGCCGCCAAGGACCACGGCTGCTCCATGCGCATCGGCGTCAACGCCGGATCTCTGGAGAAGGATCTGCTGGAGAAGTACGGCGAGCCCTGCCCCGAGGCGATGGTCGAGAGCGCCCTGAACCACGCCCGCATCCTGCAGGACCACGACTTCCATGAGTTCAAGATTTCGGTGAAGGCGTCCGACCCTTTCCTGACCGTCGCCGCCTATCACCAGCTGGCCGACGCCATCGACTGTCCCCTGCACGTCGGCGTCACCGAGGCGGGGCCGCTGCGCACCGGCACGATCAAGTCGTCGATCGCCATGGGCAACCTGCTGTGGGCCGGCATCGGCGACACCATCCGCGTGTCGCTGGCCGCCGACCCGGTCGAAGAGATCAAGGTCGGGTTCGACATCCTGAAGTCGCTGGGCCTGCGCCACCGCGGCGTGAACATCATCGCCTGCCCCAGCTGCGCGCGTCAGGGCTTCGACGTCATCAAGACCGTCGGCATCCTGGAGGAGCGGCTGGCGCACGTGACCACGCCCATGTCGCTGTCGATAATCGGCTGCGTCGTGAACGGTCCGGGCGAGGCCCTGTACACCGACGTCGGCTTCACCGGCGGCGGGGCGGGCTCGGGCATGATGTATCTGAACGGATCCATCGCCCGGAAGCTGGCCAACGCCGACATGGTCGAGGAGATCGTCGACATGGTCGAGCGCAAGGCCGCCGAACTGGAAGCCGTCCGCGCGGCGGAAAAGGTCGCCGCCGAATAGTTGCGGCCGGCCCCCTCGAGGCGCATCATCCCGGCATGGCCAAACTGGACCCCATCGTCTCGGAGTTCGCCACGACCGAAGAGGCCGAGGCCTACGACGTCTGGTTCCGCAAGAAGGTGCAGGAGGCGCTGGCCGACCCGCGCCCGCCGGTCCCGCATGACGAGGTCGTTCGGCAGGTTAAGGCGACGATCGAGCGCAATCGCAAGAAGCGGGCCTGATGCTCCCGGTCGTCTGGAGCGCGACGGCGCTCGGCGACGTCGATTCGATCGCGGACTACATCTCCCAGGACAATCCCCTAGCCGCGGACCGCCTGACGGACCTGTTGTTCGAGGCCGCCGTCGGGCTGGGAGAGCGTTCCGCCCTGTACCGGCCCGGCCGGGAGCCGGGCACGCGGGAGATGGTGGTCACGCCGAACTATCTTCTGGTCTATCGCGTCGATCTGGACGCGGTCCGCATCCTCAACGTCCTGCACTCAGCCCAACGGTACCCATGAAGCTCCACATCACCGTCCCCTCGCCCTATGCCCGCAAGTGCCGGATCGTCGCGCGGGAGAAGGCGCTGGGGGTCGAGGAGATCGCGGTCGATCCCTATGCCTCCGATCCCCGGCTGGTCGCGGCCAATCCGATCGTGCAGGTGCCGGCGCTGGAGACGGACGAAGGCGTCCTGACCGACAGTCCGGTGATCTGCGAATGGCTGGACGTAAACGGCGCCGGCCCACGCCTGCTGCCCGCCGACGGCCCTGAGCGCTGGCGGGTCAAGCGGCTTGAGACCCTGGCCGCCTCGGGCCTCGAGATGGGCGTGAAGCGGGTGCTGGAGCTGCGCCGGCCGGAGCAGGAACGATCCGGGTCGTGGATCGGCCGCTGGACCGACAATCTGAACCGCGTGCTGGACCGATTGGAGGCTGATCCGGGCATCGCGCCGGGCCTGCCGCTGGACATGGGGCGGATCACGGCGGGCGTGCTGGTCACCTGGGTCGGCTTCCGTCACCCGGACCTGAACTGGGCCGAGGGCCGCCCACGGCTGGTCGCGCTGCAGGCCGAGCTTGAGGCGCGCCCCAGCTTCGCGGACACGCGCCCGGACGCCTAGGCGACCACGCCGGCCAGTTGCAGGCCCTGAAAGATCGACAGGCAGATCAGCAGGCCGCCGACGGCAAAGCTGAGCGCCCGCTGCGGAACGCGCTTGACGATGTGTCCGGCGAAGGGCGCCGCGATCAGGCCGCCGACCACCAGGCCGCCCACCGCCGCGGCATGATCCTGCAACGCGCCGACGTCGCTCCATCGGCCGCTCAGCAGGGCCCAGACGAAGGTGGCCGAGACGGTGCAGGTCACCAGAAACTCCGCCGAGTTGACCGTGCCGATCACCCGCCGCGCCTCGGCCCCGGCGCCCATCAGGGTCGAGGACACCGTCGGGCCCCAGCCCCCGCCGCCGATCGCGTCGAACAGGCCGCCGACCAGCCCCAGCGGCGCGGTGATCCAGGCCGGCCGGATGCGCCGGGTCTCGCTCCGCTTGCGCGTCCGCCACAGGATCCAGACGCCGATGACGGCCAGGTAGGTGATGATGAAGGGCTTCACCACGTCGCCGTCGATCCCGGTCAGGACATAGGCGCCCAGCGCTCCGCCGATCATGCCCGCAATCGCCAGCGGCACGAAGACGCGCCAGTCGACGTTGCGGTGCGCAACGTGGCTGCCGGCGGAGGCGGCGGTGGTGAACACCTCGGCCCCGTGCACGCTGGCGCTGGCCGTCGCCGGCGGCACGCCGAAGGCCAGCAGCACCGACGTTGAGATCACGCCGTAGGCCATGCCCAGCGCCCCGTCGACGGCCTGGGCCAGCAGGCCGACCATGAGAAACAGCAGGAAGGTTTCCATTCAGCCCCCGGAAAGCCTCGTCGGCCGCTCAACGGTCTAGGTGGCGCTTCGGGTTCCGGTCCGCATCCCGGCTGACGCGAACGTGACCGCATGGACGCCCGGGCGTCCGTCCGCTATCGCTCCGGCCCGTTTCCGCAAAGGACGCCGCCGCTTGCGCCTGCCCCAGGCCCGTCTCGATCAGGTTCTGGATCGCTTCCACGAGGTGGAGGCGCGGATGGGGGCTGCGTCGGACGGCGCCGAGATCGTGCGTCTGTCGAAAGAGCATGCGGAGCTCAAGCCCGTCGCCGACGCGGTCCAGGGCCTTGCCCGCGCCCGCGCCGAGATGGCCGATCTGGAGGCCATGCAGGCCGACCCCGAAATGGCCGAGATGGCGGGGGAGGAGCTTCTGGCGCTGAAGGACCGCCTGCCCGATCTGGAGCGTGAGGTGGCCCTGCTGCTGGCCCCGCGCGACGCCGACGAGAACGCCTCGGCCGTGCTGGAGGTGCGCGCCGGCACCGGCGGCGACGAGGCCGCCCTGTTCGCCGGCGACCTGTTCCGCATGTATTCGCGCTACGCCCAGGCCCGCGGCTGGCGGGTGGAGATCGACAGCGTCTCCGAGGGCGAGGTCGGCGGCTACAAGGAGGTTGTGGCCACCGTCACCGGCGACGGCGTGTTCGGCCGGCTCAAGTTCGAGAGCGGCGTCCACCGCGTCCAGCGCGTGCCCGCGACCGAGGCCGGCGGGCGCATCCACACCTCCGCCGCCACCGTCGCCGTCCTGCCCGAGGTCGAGGACGTCGAGATCGAGATCCGCGACCAGGACCTGCGCATCGACACCTATCGCAGCTCCGGCGCGGGCGGGCAGCACGTCAACAAGACCGACTCGGCCGTGCGCATCACCCACCTGCCGACCGGCATCGTGGTGACCTCCTCGGAGAAGTCGCAGCACGTCAACCGCGACAAGGCGATGAAGAACCTGCGCGTGCGCCTGTACGACATGCAGCGCCAGGCCAAGGACGCGGCGCGCTCCGACGCGCGTAAATCTCAGGTCGGCTCCGGCGACCGGTCGGAGCGCATCCGCACCTACAACTTCCCGCAAGGCCGCGTGACGGACCACCGCATCGGCCTGACCCTTCACAGCCTGCCCCAGATCCTCGAGGGCGACCTCGATCCGATGCTGGACGCCCTGATCGCCGAGGATCAGGCCGCCCGTCTGGCCGATCTGGAAGCGGAGTTCGCCTAGGACGCCGCGGACTGACGCCGCATCGCTCGACCGGCGTTGACGGCCATGATCGCGGCCGGAACGGTCAGGGCCGCACCGACCAGAAACGGCCAGTCCGCCCCCAGGCTCGAAAACAGCACGCCGGCCACGATGGGGCCGAAGATCCTCGCCACCGATCCCGCCGCCATGTTCAGGCCCAGCATGGCGCCCTGCCGATCGGGCGGCGTCGCCCGGCTGATGATGGCCGAGATGTTCGGCATGGCCAGCGACATGCCGAAGGCGCCCACCGTCATCGCCAGCGGCACGACCCATCCCTGAACGATGGGCACCACGAACAGGCCGAGGTCCAGCCGCATCGCGGGGAACCAATCGGGCGGCGCGACCACCTGGATCACCAGGGACGTCCCGAACATCAGCATGCCGATCGCCAGCACCCGCGTCTCGCCGAACCGTCGCGCCAGCCGGCCGGAGAAGATGCCCTGGTTCAGCGCCGAGACGATACCCATGACCATGAAGCTGAGTCCCACTTCGCGCGCGCCCCAGCCGTGCCGTTCGCCCGCCCACAGGCCGAACACGCTCTCCATCGCCGAGAAGCCGGCCAGATAGATCAACGTCACGACCAGAACGCGGGAGATGACCGGGCTCGCCCGGGCGTCCCGGATGCCGGACAGGAATGCCGGTCTGGGGGCGGCCGGATCGGCCTTGGCCCGGCTTTCGCGCAGGAACAGGACCACCCCGACCGCCGCCAGCGCCGCCATCGCGGCGGCGGTGAAGATCGGCAGCTGATAGCCGATGCGCCCCAGCTGCGGCTGGGTCAAAAGTCCGCCCAGGCCGGGTCCGACGATGAACCCCAGCCCGAAGGCCGCGCCGATCAGGCCCATCCGACCGGCCCGCTGGTCGGGCGGCGTCACGTCCGCGACGTAGCCCTGCACCGTCGAGACGTTGCCTGCCCCGAAGCCGGTGAACAGGCGCACCGCGATGGCGGCCCAGACGTTCGGCACGAAGGCCAGCGCCAAATAGCCCAAGGTGTTCGCCACCAGGGTCATCAACAGCACCGGCTTGCGCCCGATCCGGTCCGACAGCCGACCCCACAGGGGCTCGGCGAAGAACTGACCCAGCGAATAGGCCGAGAACAGCAGGGTCACCTGCCACGGCTCGGCGCTCAGGCTGCGCGCGAAGAAGGGCAGCAGCGGCACCACAAGGCCAAAGCCGACCAGGTTGATGAAGACCGTGGCGAACAGCACCGCCAGCGCCGGCGATCCCGGAGCTTCGCGCGGCGCGACGGCGGGGGTCATATGGTCTGGCTTAGAGCAATCCGCGCCGTCGTCCAGCTACCTTCGGATGCGACGTTTCAGCAGTCGGTCCGACAGGGCCTCCGCGTGTTTCAGGGTGAAGGCCAGCGCCGCCGGATTGCCGCGCCGGGGCCCGACCGAATCGGCCATCACCGCGCCCCGCTCGCCGATCGGCTTCGGCCCGCCGGTGGTGGTGTCCAGCGCCGTCTGGTGCTCGATCTCGGCGTTCAGCTCGGCGCCCATCAGGATGATCTGCACGGTCAGCCAGGTCCACAGCAGGAAGCCCATCATCGCCGCCAGCGGGCCGTAGGAGGCCGTGCGCACGAAGGTGGTCAGGAACCAGCTGAAGCCCAGCGACAGCAACAGGCTCAGCAGCGCCGCCGCGACGGCCCCCGGCGTCAGCCACCGCCACCGCGCCCGCGCTCGGCACGGCCCCGTGCGATAGATCAGCGTCAGTACCGCCCCATAGATCACCAGCAGCAGCGGCCAGCGCAGCGGCGCCAGATGGGTCCATTCGTCCAGCAGATCCAGCGGCCCCAGCACGACCGGCGTCGCCACCACCAGCGCCGCCGACAGCAGCACCGCCGCCAGCCCCACCACGGTGAAGCCCATGCACACCAGGTTGTAGGTCACGATGTTGCGCCGCTCGACCTCGTGATAGGCGACGTTCAGACCATAGAAGAGCACCTTCACCGCTCCGTTCGCCGTCCAAAGCGACAGGGCCAGCGTCCACGCCAGGGTGAAGGTCAGCTGGCTGTTGGAGTTGGCCGCCAGCCGGTCCATCTCGCCGGCCAGGAACTCCGCCACCGCGGGCGGCAGCACTGAGTAGAGATAGTAGAGCCGCGCCGCCGCGTCGGCCGGATCGGCGAACAGGCCATAGACCGTCACGATCACCGCCAGCGTCGGGAACAGCGACAGCATGACGAAGAAGGTCACGCCCCCCGCCACGAAGCCGACCCGGTCCCCGAAATAGGACGCGCCCCAGCGCCAGAAGATGTCGGTCCAGCCTTTTCGCGGGATGCGGTGCGGGCGGTCCGCCATCCGCCCGCGACCCGGCTCGCGGTCCTCGAAATCCTGCGGCTGCGGCGGACCCGTGTCCGGCGGGTCGGGCTTGTAGACCCTCAGATCGACCCCGACGCGATGCCCCTGCCGGTACAGCAGATGCGCCGCCCCGGCCCCCGCCGCCAGACCGCCGAACGCCGCCGCGATCATGACCGGCAGGCCGCCCCCCTTTCGGGATCTGGGCTTCGAGAGGGGGCGGCGGTCGGACATTCCTTCGCCAACGGTGAAGCTGGCCCTCGCGTTCCCCTGCTTCCCATGCGGCGCCCGACGCCCTATCTGGCCGCCCATGTCCGACGCCCCCACGCTCCTGACCGCCTGGAAGGCGGCGCAAGCCCGCCTGAAGGCCGGCCGCATCGACAGCCCCTCCATCGACGCCCGTCTGTTGCTCGAGGCGGCGACCGGCGCGACGCGCACCGACATCCTGACCGATCCCTATCGCACCGTGACCGCGGATCAGCAGGCCGTGCTGGACGGCTTCGTCGAGCGCCGCCTGCGCCGCGAGCCGACCTCGCGCATTCTGGGCCGCAAGGGGTTCTGGAAGATCCTGCTCAACGTCACGCCCGACGTGCTCAGCCCCCGCCCTGACACCGAGGCGATCCTCGACGTCGTCCTGCCCGCGTTTCCGGAAGGCCGCGCCTTCCGGATGATCGACCTGGGCACGGGTTCCGGCGCCATTCTGCTGGCCGTGCTGGCCGAACGGCCGGCCGCGAACGGCCTCGGCACCGACGTGTCGGCCGAGGCTCTGGCCGTGGCGCGGGAGAACGCCGCCAATCTGGGCCTGGACGGCCGCGCGGCCTTCCTGCGCACCGACTGGGCCGCCGGTCTGGACGACGCCGCCTTCGACCTGGTGGTCTCCAATCCGCCCTACATCGCCTCGGCCGAGATAGAGACGCTGGACCCGGAGGTGCGCGACCACGACCCGCGTCTGGCGCTGGACGGCGGGGAGGACGGGCTGGACGCCTATCGCGTGCTGGCGCCCGAGGTGCGGCGCATCCTGAAGCCCGGCGGAATCTTCGCCGTCGAGATCGGCTGGACCCAGGGCGACGCGGTCAAGGCGCTGTTCGAGGCGCAAGGCTTCGAGGACGTGAAGATCACGCTGGACCTGGCCAACCGCGCCCGCGTGGTCACCAACGGCCCGGACCCCCGCGCCGCGCCCGTCACGCTCTGAGTTTTCCGCCCCCTTCCCAAGTCGGTTCGGGCGCGCTAAGTCTCCCCTCGTCTCCCACCCCTTCGCATCTTTCCGGGCCCGATCGCCCGGCGGCGCGCGAGCGGTTCACGTGAGGGTCGGCCGCCTCCGGGCGTCCGGCGGACCACGGGAGGCGAGGTTTTCCGAAACATCGACGACGGGAGTTGGTCCCGGAGCGAGCGGAACGACGATCACGGCGACCGGCGCCCTCCTTTCGGCGGCGCGGTTCCAGGACACGGCAGCGTCATATGAGAGATTTCAAGGGCATGAAGCGCCAGCGCGGCCGTAACCGCAAGCCGGGCGGCGGCGGCGGCGCGAACAGCGCCAATCCCAACCGGTCGTGGGATTCGCAGGGCCCTGAGAACATCAAGGTCCGCGGCAACGCCCAGACCGTCTACGAGCGCTACATGCAGCTGGCGCGTGATGCCTCCTCGGCCGGCGACCGGGTCCTGGCCGAGAACTATCTGCAGCACGCCGAACACTATTTCCGGGTCCTGCGCGCCCTTCAGCCCCAGCGTCCGGCCAGCGAGATCGCCCAGCGCGAACTGGCGGGCCAGGGCTTCGACATCGACTTCGAGGACGAATCCGGGGCCCAGGCCGCCGCCTTCCTGGCCGCCCAGCAGGCCGCCGACCGCGCCGCCGAAGAGGAGCGCCGCCGCGAGCAGCAGCGCACCGAGCCGCGTCAGGAACGCGACCGTCCGGACCGCCCCGAGCGGGATCGTCAGGACCGCGACCGTCCCGAACGCGCCGACCGCGATCGCGACGGCGACGACGGCGAGGCCCGCGCCGAGGGCGAGGGCGGCCGTCGCGAAACCCGCCGCGAACGCTGGGAGCGCCGCCAGCAGGAACGCCAGCGCCGCTTCGCCGAAGAGCGCGGCGCGACCGAGGGCGGGTCCGAAGACGCCCCCGTCTCCCAAGCGGCCTCGCAGCCGGCCTCCGAAGACGATCGGTCCGACGACGAAGCTCCGGCCGCCCTGCCGGGCTTCCTGACCCGCGCGCCCGAACCCGCGCCCGCCGCCGAGACGTCGGCTGCGGAAGAGGCTCCGGCTCCCAAGCGTCGCGCGCCCCGCCGCAAGGCCGCGACCGCGGCGGATTGATCGCGTTCGAAGCCGCTCTTGACGGGCGTCGCCGCCTTCGGCCCTCTGGGCGGACCCGTCGATACAGGACCGTCCGCATGCGTCTCGCCGCGTCTTCTCTCGCCGCCGCCCTGGTTCTTTCGGCTTGTGCGACGCCTTACGCGCCGCCTCCTGGCGGTTCCGGCGCGCCGCCGCCCCCGCCTCCGCCTCCGGGGCCCGGAGGTCAGGTGCTCAGCGACTGGCGTGGCCCGATCACCGACTTCGACCGCGATCGTCTGAACCGGCTGGACCGCGCATGGTCCCAGGCCCTTTCCGAGGCGAGGCGCTTCGAAGGATCGGGCGATCTGGCCTCGGTCGGCGCCCTGACCGATCCCGACGCGGGCCGCGCGGGGGCCGAGCCGCCGGTGGGCGAGTACCGGTGTCGGACGGTGAAGCTGGGCAACCAGAACCGCGACGGTCTGGGATACGTCGTGTACGGATGGTTCGACTGCCGCGTCGAACGCACCGCCGCCGGCCTGCGCTTCTCCAAGCTGACGGGATCCCAGCGCCAGACCGGCTTGCTGTTCCCCGAGGCATCGGATCGGCTGATCTTCCTCGGCGGCCTGGCCCTGGCCGACGAGCCGCCCGCAAACTCCTACGGCCGCAACTCCGAACGCGACGTGGTGGGGGTGTGGGAGCGGATCGGCGACCGCCGCTGGCGGCTGGTCATGCCCTATCCCGTCTATGAGTCCACGCTGGACCTGCTGGACGTCGTGCCGCGCTGACGGCGGCTGGTCCGGGGTTGAACCGCGGGCATGCGCCCGGTATGCCGACCGCCTTTCCGGAGAGACACATCATGATCGCCCTCGGCATCATCCTCGGTTTCGTGGCCGTCCTGGCGGCGGTGAACCTGTTCGAGTTCGGCCGGGTTGACTGACGCCGGTCGCGGCGTCGCCCTGGTCACGGGCGCGGCCCGGCGTATCGGGCGAGAGATCGCCCTGCACGCCGCCCGCGCCGGCTGGGACGTCGCCCTGCATCACGGCTCCTCCGCCGACGAGGCCGAGGCCGTCGCCGCCGAGGTCCGCGCCGTCGGCCGCCGCGCCGTCGTGCTCCAAGCCGATCTGGCGGAGGTGGAGGCCGCTCACGCCCTGGTCGGCCGCGCCGCCGACGCGCTGGGCCCCGTCACCCTCCTCGTGAACAACGCCTCGGTCTTTCAGGAGGACCGGCTGGAGACGATCACGGGCGCGAGCTGGTCCACCCACATGGACGTCAATCTGCGCGCACCGGTGCTGCTGGCCCAGGTCTTCGCCAGCCAGGCGCGTGACGGGTCGTGCGTCGTCAACCTGCTGGATCAGAGGGTCCTGAAGCCCGATCCGCGCTTCTTCTCCTACGCCCTGTCGCGCGCCGGCCTGCACTGGGCGACCACGACGATGGCCCAGGCCCTCGCTCCGCGCATCCGCGTCAACGGCGTCGCGCCCGGCCCGACGCTCAAGTCGATCCACCAGTCCGACGCCGACTTCGAGGCGGAATGGTCCAACGTGCCGCTGGAGCGCGCCGTCGATCCCGCCGCGGTGGCCGAGGCCGTGCTTTGGCTGGCCGGCGCGACCCACGTCACGGGCCAGACGATCGCCGTCGATTCCGGCCAGCATCTGGCCTGGCGCACGCCGGACGTTCACGACTGAGCCCATGTCACAGCCTGCCTTCCATCGCGACGGCCTGACCGTCTTCGTCCGCGGCCTGTCGCTGGCCGCAGAGATCGGCGTCCACGCGCACGAGCGCGGCATCACCCAGCCGCTTGACGTCGACGTCAAGCTGGAGCTGACGCCCGGCCCGGTCGAACACCTGTCCGACACCCTGAACTACGAGATCGTCCGCGCCGCCGCGCTGGACCTCGTGGCCCAAGGTCACATGGAGCTGATCGAAACCTTCGCCGAACGACTGGGCGCCGCCTGCCTGACCGATCCGCGCGTCCGGTCGGTGGCCGTGCGCGTCGAAAAGCCCGGCGCCCTGCGCGGGGCCCAGGCGGCCGGCTGCGAGGTCCGCCTCTCGCGCGCGGACTGAGTTCCAGGCGGCGTTGCGCCGCGACGGCCCGCCCGGCATGATCGGCGCGCTTCAAGGGTAGACGATGACCGACACCGGCGACCGCCAGCCTCCGACAGACCCGACGCCGGACCACGATCCGGACGACCTCGTCGGCTTCGCCTCGCCCGCGTCCCTCGCCGGCCGCCCCCGCGCTCCCGAGCCCGAACCTGACCCCACTCCCGCGCCGGAGCCGGAGTCCGCGCCGCCGGCCGAACCCGAGCCGAAAGTCGCCGCCGAAGCCGCTCCCCCGACCCCGGACCCCATCGCGCCGCCGCCCGGGCCGGAGCCCGAGCCGAACTTCGGACGCCGCGACCGCGAGGCCGTGCCTGAGGCGCCCATCGGCCTGAACGCCGTCTACGCCCTGATCCTGTTCGCCGTGCCGACCTTCGGCGTCTCGGCCGTCATCGGCCTCGCCTCGGTCCTGTTCCGCGACGCCCCGACCGAAGATCCGTGGGCGAGTCACCACCTCTATCAGCTGCGCACCCTTTGGGCGGCGGCCATCGTGGCGGTGATCGGCGTCATCCTGATCGTCGTGAACCTGGGCGTCTTCGTCCTGTTCGCCCTGGTGATCTGGCTGGTGGTCCGCGGCGCCTGGGGCGTCTGGCTGGCCAGCCGCGGCCGCCCGGTGCCCAATCCTCGCGGCTGGTGGATTCGCTGACCCCACGCGGGGGTCAGGGCTCCAGCTCGATGTCCCAGTAGAGGTAGTCCAGCCAGCTCTGGTGCAGGTAGTTCGGCGGGAACCGCCGCCCCGCGTCCTGCAGCTGCCAGGCGTTCGGCCGGTGCGGCGCGCGCAGGATGGGCATGCCCGCCTGGGTCGGCGTGCGCCCCCCCTTCCTCAGATTGCAGGGTCCGCAGGCGGCGACGATGTTCTCCCACGTCGTACGACCGCCCCGGCTGCGCGGGATGACGTGGTCGAACGTCAGCTCCTTCGTCTCGCCGCAGTACTGGCAGCGGAAGTCGTCGCGCAGAAACACGTTGAACCGCGTGAACGCCGGCGCGCGGTCCTGGTCGACGTAGCTCTTCAGCGAGATGACGCTGGGCAGCTGGATCTCATGCGACGGGCTGCGGACGACCTTGTCGTAGACCGAGACCACGTCGACGCGGTCCTGCCACACGGCCTTGACCACTTCCTGCCAGGGCCAGATCGACAGCGGATAATAGGAGAGCGGCCGGAAATCGGCGTTCAGCACCAGTGCGGGCCAACCGGAAGGCGGTCGCTCGGACACCCTCACCTCAGGGCTCCGGTCATTCGTCGGACGTAAGAGGCCAGATGACTGAAGACGCGTCTCCTCCGTTCGGATCAGCCTACGCCTGATTCGGTCACGCGCCCATGACCCCGGCGCGTCGGTTCCGTGAAGATCCGTCAGCCCCGCGTGGGAAAGGCCGGCAGGCTCCATCCCCACTTCAGCGCCCCGGCCCTCAGCGCGAAGCCCAGCCCGGCGCCCAGGATCGCCGCCGGCCAGTCGTCCAGCCCCAGCGCCTTGCCGACGACATAGGCCGCCGCCGCCAGGATGGCCGCCGACACCGTGATTTCCCGCCGCAAAAGGATCGACGGCTGCCCGGCCAGCAGGTCGCGCACCACCCCGCCGAAGCAGGCGGTCAGCGCGCCCATGACGACGCAGATCAGGGGCGGCACGCCCCACGCCTCGGCCTTGGCCGCGCCCAGCACGCCATAGGCGGCCAAGCCCACCGCATCCAGCCACAGCAGGGCCCGGAACCGCCACTCCCGCGACCCGATCAGCCACACCGCCACCGCCGCCGCCACGCAGACGGCGACGTAGCGCCAGTCGGTCACCCAGAACACCGGCGCCCCGATCAGCAGGTCCCTCAGCGTCCCCCCGCCCACGCCCGTGATGGCGGCGAAGAAGGCGGCGGTGACCAGATCCTGCTTCAGCCGCGCCGCCGCCAGCGCGCCCGTCGCCGCGAACACGGCCACGCCGGCGAAGTCCAGCACCGCCAGCAGCCGCTCAGGCGCGACGATCTCGGGCGTCAGTACCGCCGTCGTCATATCGACGCCTCTCCCCGCTTCACCAGCCCGTACCAGGCCCACAGCAGGTGCGCCGCCACCCCGCGGTGCGGCCGCCACGCCTCGGCGCGGGCATAGGCGGCCTTCTCCTTCGGCCGGACCTCCAGCCCGTCGGCCCACTTCATCGCCTCCTGCAAGGCGACGTCCCCGCCCGGGAACACGTCCAGCCGCCCCTCGCAGAACATCAGGAAGGTCTCGGCGGTCCACAGCCCCACGCCCTTGATCGCCGTCAGCTTCTGAACCGCCTCGGCGTCAGACAGCCTCTCCAGATGGTCGAAGTCGATCCGGCCCTCGACGTGCGCCCGCGCGATCTCATGGCCATAGGCGGCCTTCTGCATCGACAGGCCGAGGCCGCGCAGCGTCTCGACGTCGCGAGCCAGCACGGCCCGCGGGGTCACCTCGAAGTCCAGACCCTCGACCACCCGTTTCCAGATCGCGGCGGCCGCCGCCACCGACACCTGCTGCTCCACGATCATGCGGAACAGCCCCTCGAACCCGCCGGTCCTCAGCCGCCATTCGAACGGCGGCACGGCCGCGTGCGCCCGGGCCAGCGCCGGATCGGCCTCGGCCAGCGCCGCGCGCGCGGCGGCCAGGTCGGCGGAGGAGGGAGGCTGGGCCATGCCCGCCAGCCTGAAGCGCCCCGCCCGCCCGGGCAAGGGCGCTGCCGCGACTTCCGGACCTCGTCGCTCGTGCAGGCAATAACTGTTATTATCCCGGCGAAGGAGACCGCCATGACCATGACCGTCGAACTGGGAGCGCTGGAGAAGGTCGTTCAGGACCTGGTCGACAGCGGCCGCTATGGCTCGAAGAGCGAGGTCCTGCGCACCGGCGTGCGGCTGGTGGAGGCGCAGGAGGCGCGGCTGGCGGAGCTTCAAGCGAAGCTGCAGGTCGGGATCGATGAGCTTGATCGCGGCGAGTTCGTCACGATGGAAGAGGCGCAAGTGTATCTCGCGGAGCGCAGGGCCGCCTGGTCTGCCGAGTGAGGACGCGGTTCTCGCCGCGCGCCCTCAGGGACGTCGCTGAAATCGAAGCATGGATCGCGCGGGACAGTCGATCCGCGGCGATACGGATGGGCGACCGGATCATGGCGGCATGCCGCGGACTTGGCCGATTTCCGCTCCGCCACCCGGAAGTCGCTCCTGGCCTCAGACGACGCGCCGTCGGGCCCTATGTCGTCTTCTATCGTGTTGTCGAAGAGGTCGAGATCGTGCGGGTTCTCCATGGCGCGCGCGACGCCGGCACGGCGTTGGGCGGCGAATGACCCTCACCACCCGCTTCGCCCCGTCCCCCACCGGCCGCCTGCATCGCGGCCACGCCCTGTCGGCGCTGACGGCGTGGCGGGCCGCGCGGGCGGCGGGCGGGCGGTTCATTCTGCGCATCGAGGACATCGACCCGACCCGCTGCAGGCCGGAGTTCGAGGCGGGCATTCTGGAGGACCTGACCTGGCTCGGCCTCGACTGGGACGGCCCTGTGCGCCGCCAGTCGGATCACCTGCCGGAGTACGCCGCCTTGGTCGACGTGCTGGACCGGCGCGGCCTGATGTACCGCTGCTTCCGTACCCGGAAGGAAATCCTCGACGCCATCGGCGACGCCCCGCACGGGCCCGTGGAAGCGGCGCGTCCCGGCCCCCATCCGCCGGAGGAAGAGGCCGCCCTGCTGGCCGAGGGCCGGCCCTTCGCCTGGCGCCTGTCGCTGGATCGCGCCCGCGCCGCGCTGGGCGACCGCGCCTGGTCGCAGCTGTCGTTCGTTGAGGAGGGGGCCGGCCCGGACGGCGAGCGCGGCCTGATCCCCGCCCGCCCCGACACCGCCGGCGACGTCGTGCTGGCGCGCAAGGATGCCGGCACGGCCTATCACCTGGCGGTGACCTACGACGACGCCGTGCAAGGCGTCACCCACGTGATACGCGGCCACGACCTGTTCGAGGCCACGCACATCCAGGTGCTGATCCAGGCCCTGATGGGCTGGCCCACGCCCGCCTATCGCCACCACCCCCTGCTGCTCGACCCCACCGGCCGCCGCCTCGCCAAGCGCGACAAGGCCGAGACGTTGCAGTCGCTGCGCGAGCGCGGCGTCGATCCGGCCCAGCTGCGGGCCGAACTGGGGTTTCAATGAATCCGCTCATCCCCGCGAAAGCGGGGACCCAGTCCTTTGGAAGATGGGCGCCGCGTGGCTCTTTCGGTCCGCGATCCCCGACACCGGAAGTGTGAAAGCACTGGGTCCCTGCTTTCGCGGGGATGAGCGGATGAAGAGGAGCTATGCGCACTCCCTGACGCATGCCCGGGCCAGCACCTCGGCGGAGTCGATCAGCGGCACGCCCACGTCGCCCGGCCCCATGACCAGCGGAATCTCCGTGCACCCCGCGATGATCGCCTCGGCCCCGGCGTCGATCAGCGCCTGCGCCAGCGCCCGCATCTCCGCCCGCCGGTCGTCGCCCACGTCGCCCGCCTTGATGGCGAACACCAGGTCCAGAAACGCGCGCCGCCCCCCGACCGCGGGCACGACCGGCGACAGCCCGCGCCGCTCCAGCTCGGCCACGTACAGGTCCTGTCCGCCCGGCGTGGCCAGCACGCCGACCTTCGTGGCCCCTTGCCCAGTCGCCTCCGCCGCCGTCAGCTCGATCATGTCCAGAAACGGCACGCCCGCCGCGCGGATGGCGTCGGCGTGCGCGTGCGCCGTGTTGCACGGCATGGCCAGAACCTCCGCCCCCATGTCCCGCAGCCGCGCCGCCATGGCCCCCAGTTCCTCCTTCGCGCCCGGAGGATCCCGATGCCGGTTCGGCACCTGCGGATTCATGTCCATCAGCACACGGACATGATCCTCATCCTCTCGCGCGGGCGTGAGCTCCAGGACGCGCTGGAGGAAGGCCACGGTGGCGGCGGGGCCCATCCCGCCAAGGATGCCCAGAGGTTTCATGATGTCGACCGCCCCTCAGAACGCCAGTTGAATCCACACCTCGCGATAGACTGGCCGACCCTGGGCGTCGAGCGGCGTGACCGCATCGACAACCGGCGAGGAGTGGCGTGGCTGGGGAACGGTCCCCGGCGGGCTAGGATTGGGCGGTGCGCTCGTGACCAGCTGACGCGACCCGCCATAGGGGGGCGTCGCGCCGTCCACGGAGGTGATAGGGCCGAAGGTGGGCAGACCGATCAGGGACCAGTTCAGACTGATGAGGGCGAGGGGCACCAGCTCGTCCGCGGTGTGGGTGAATCCGTATTGCCGCCCCGGAGGCGTCACATTGGGCAGACTCAACCACTGCGCGGTGCTTCCCGTCAGCCCAAGATCGCCGGGGCCCGAAAACATCACGATCCGATCGAGCGACTCCATCTTCCCGAGATAGGCGGCATGGCCGGCTCCTTGCGAATGGCCGGCCACGGTGACGCGAATCCAGTTCGGCTGGCCGCCCATCAGCAGCTGACCCCAGCCCTCCGTCGGATAGTTTGCGTGTAGCCAGGCGATCAGCGCCGTCAGTCGGCCGATGATGGAGTTCGCCGGCGACACGGCGACCACGGGGCTCAGGGGTTCGCCCGTGATGATCTCGCGTCGCGCCTTGCCGGCGCAGTCCGGGTCCGGGCTTCCGGCGCACAGATCGCCCACCGCCACGTCGTTGGGATAGGTCAGCCCGACGGCATGCCAGCCCCTCTCGGCGCCGGTCCGAACGATCTCGCGGTAGAAACGCGGCACGCCGCCCGTGCCCGGCAGCATGACGAACAGGCGGTTCTGCGCCGTCACGGCGGGGTTCGGCGTGACGACGAAGTGGGCAGACAGATTCGCCGTCAGCGCCGGATTTACCGTCGCCGGAGACACGTCGCGTTCCACCGACGCGGCCGGTGGCGGGGGCGGCGGCGGTGAGGGCGGCGGCGTCGAACCGGATCCGTCACCTCCGCCACCGCAGCCGACCAAGGCGGCCGCAGCGAGGATCAGAACTGGCGCAGGCGCGGCTCGCGACAGAAAGCGTCTCATGTGCGTCTCCGATCGCCCGTAAGCGAACTCTTTGCTTTGAACGACGATCCCACGACAGTCCGGCGCGTGGTCACACCTCCGCGCCGAACGCCCCCTCCAGCACGCTCTGGTAGCCGAACAACCCCTGCGCCCCGCCGGTGTGCAGGAACACCACCGTCTCGCCCCTGAACTCCTCCGCCCGCGCGATCAGTCCCTTCATCGCCTTGGCCGAATAGACCGGATCCAGCACGATCGCGTCGGTGCGCGCGGCCATCACCAGGGCGTCGATCACCCCCTGATCGACCAGACCATAGCCCTCGCCCACATAGTCGCAGTCGGCGACCACCATCCCGTCCGTCACCGCGTCCGGTCGGCCCAGCAGGGCGGCGGTCTCGCGGGCCAGTTTCAGGACCATGGCCTCCTGCCGGGCCTTGGGCGCGCGCACGCCGAAGCCCAGCACCGGCACGTCCGACCCCATCACCGCCAGCCCGGCCACCAGCCCGCCGTGCGTGCCCGCGCTGCCGGTCGCCGTCACGATGCGGTCGATCGCCAGATCCAGATCGTCCGCCTGCGTCACGATCTCGCGCGCGCAGTCGACGTAGCCCAGCGCCCCGATCGGGTTCGATCCGCCGCCGGGGATGACGTAGGGGCGCCGCCCCTCGCCGCGCAGGCGTTCGGCCTCCGCCTCCAGCTCGGCGTTCATGTCCGTGCCCGCCGCCACGGTGCGGATCGAGGCGCCGAACAGCCGGTCCAGCAGCACGTTGCCGTTGCCCACGTAGTCCGGTGCCGTCGATCCCGTCCGCGCCTCCAGAATGATGGCGCAGCCCAGCCCGTGCGCCGCCGCCGCCGCCGCCGTCTGGCGCACGTGGTTCGACTGCACCGCGCCCTGCGTCACCAGAACGTCGGCCCCCTGTTCGAAAGCGTCGCCCAGCAGGAATTCCAGCTTGCGCGTCTTGTTGCCCCCGCCCGCCAGGCCGGTCGCGTCGTCGCGCTTGATCCACAGATCGATCCCCAGCTTCTCCCCCAGCCGGGGCAAAGGCTCCAGCGGCGTCGGCAGGTGGGCCAGGCGGACGCGAGGAAAGCGGGCGAGGTGCATGGGCGGGCTCCGGTGAGGTCAGGCGAAGCGCCTGACTAGCACCGTTCCGGCCGCCCGCGCGACGGATCGGACCGCCGCGCGCGTGTGACACGGGTCGACGCCCGGACCTTCTCCCGCCGCGCCGGCCTCGGCGGCCCGGTCCCCTCACCCTGTCGGCCGGGCCGTCGCTGGCCGGTTCGGATGGGCGTCCCCGGAACGGACGCCGGCCCTCTCGCCGCCACCGACCTTGCATCCATTTCACGGGTTCCCGGCCTCTTGTGGACGTAGGATTCGGGACCGCCATGACCGCATTCGCCGCCACAGCCCGTCTCAGCTGGTATGGACCGGGCCTCGTCCAGTCGGCCCACGACCATGAGGCGGCGCATCTGTCGCTCCTCCTGTCCGGCGGCTTTGAGGAACAGTCGGGCCGCCGGACCCACACCGCCCGCGCCGGCCAGCTGGGTCTGCGGCCCGAGGGACTCAGTCACGCGGTCGCCTTCGGCGGGGAGGGGGCCCTGGTCCTGACGATGGCGGCCCCCGCCCTCGACGGCGATCGCCGCCCCGTCACCGCGCCCGCCTGGACCCCGCCTCTGCCCGGCGGTCATCTTCGCCGCCTTGCGCCCCTGATCCTCGAAGGCGGCGACGCCGCTCCGGAGGCGGTCTGGGACGTGCTGGCCCTGCTCGATTCCGGCTCTCCGGCTCCAAAGCCCGATCCTTGGCTGGCGGAGGTGCGCGACCGGATCCAGTCGTGCCCCGGCCCCACGCGCGTCTCGGACCTCGCCCGCCGCGCGGGCCGTCACCGGGTGCATCTGGGGCGAGCCTTCCTTTTGGCCTACGGCGAGACCCCGTCGGAGTTTCGCCGCCGCGTCATGCTGGACCGGGCGCTCGGCCTGATCGCCTCGGGCGAGACCCTGGCCGCCGCGGCCGTGGAGGCGGGCTTCTCCGACCAGAGTCATTTCACCCGCGCCTGTCGGGATCACTACGGCGTGGCCCCCGGCCGCCTCACCGCCCGGCTGCGCGCCTGACCCGACGGACGGGACGTTGCATCCGTTCAAGACCCGCAAGCCGCGGCGGTCTTTCCTGTCCTCGAAACGAGGAGTTCCCCTTCATGCGTCCTGCCCTGACCGCCGTCCTGTCCGCCTGCGTCGCCCTGGCCCCGCTGACGACCGCCGCCCAGACCGCTCCCACGACCGGAATCGCGGCGCCCCTCGCCCCGGCCGACGCCGCCGCCTTCGATCGCGCCGCCGCCACAGTGCTGGAACGGATGCGCGTCGCCGCCGCCACGCCCGGCGCGTCGCCCGCCATGGCGGTGGTCATGGTCCGGCGCGGCCACCCGCCGGTGATCTGGACCTCCGGCGACCTGTCGACCGCCGCCGGGGCCGCTCCCGCCGATGCGGACACCCCCTTCTACATCGCCTCCCAGACCAAGGCCTTCGTGGGCCTGCTGGCCGTTCGGCTGGACGCCGAGGGGGTGTTCGATCTGGACCAGACCCTGGCCGACGTCTGGCCGGGGCTGACCCTACCCGCGCCCGCCGATCCGGCCGCGATCACCTTTCGGGACCTGCTCAGCCATCAGGGCCCGTTCGAGACGCCGGCCCTTTCGTATCGCACCGCCTACGTCGACCGCGTCCCGGCCACGGACTACGCCCGGCTGATGGCCGAGGGATCGCAGGGGCGCGAGCCGGGCTTTCGCTATTCCAACCTCGGCTACCTGATCTATTCGGCGGCGGTGGAACTGAAGACCGGCCGCGACTGGCGCGACTGGCTGGACGCCTCCCTGTTCCGGCCCGCGGGCATGAGCCGATCCGGCGCGCGGACCAGCCGTCTCGACGGCATCCCCCTTTATCACCGCTGGATGGGCGCGCGCGGCTGGGACGCGTTCGAGGGCAAGCCCGACGACCTGATGCATGCGGCGGGCGGGCTGGTCGTGTCGCCCAACGACATGGCGCGCTGGCTCTCGATCCAGCTGGGCGACGGCGCGGGCGGCCTCGACCCCGCCTGGGTCCGCGAGACCCAGACCCTGGCCGTCGCCGCCGACATCCGGGGCGACGGCGTGCCGTGCCAGGGCTATGGCCTGGGCTGGAACATCTGCCGCATCGGCGCGGTCGACGTCCGGGCGCACGGCGGCGGCTACACAGGCATGCGCTCGGCCATGGCCGTCTCGCCCGAGCTCGGCGTCGGCTTCGCCTTCTTCAGCACCAGCGACAGCCTGACGGGCGGCCTCAGCCAGATGCTGATCCAGACCTTCTTCGAGGCCGTCCAGTCGGACCGGCCGCCGGCCATGGACCTGGAGACCTTCGGCCGTCAGTACGGCGAGCGCCTGGCCCGCTTCGCCGCCCAGCGCGTGCAGGCCGTGGACGACCGCCGGGCGGAGGCCCGATGGGCCGGCTGGACCTGGCGTCCCTCGCACGCCGACCGCGCGGCCTATGTCGGGACCTATCGCCACGCCACCCTGGGCGATCTGGCCGTGCTGAACCGGGACGAGGCGGTTCTGGTGCGCATGGGCGTGGTGACCCGCCGGCTGGAGCCCGCGGCCCCGGACCTGTTCGGCATCACCGACGGCCTGGCCGATCCGCCCAGCCCGGTCCGCTTCGAGCGCGCCGAGGGCCGGGTCACGGCCGTGGTCTGGGACGAGGAGCGGTTCGAGCGCCTGCCTTGACGTCGGCGCGCTCGACACGCCCCGGCGCCCGGCCTATCGTCGCGCCGTTCTCCCGGGGGCGCTGCCTGAAGCGCTGAGATTGGCGTGATCGCCTGACCGGTCGAACCTGATCCGGGTCATGCCGGCGAAGGGACGAGACACGCTCCGGCAGACGCCCGGGGTCCTCCACCGCGCCGGCGGTCCCTCTTGCGAGAAGAGGCCGCCAATGAACGTCCACGTCACCCCGACCGCTCCGGCCGAGCCCGAGTCCTCAACCCTTCCGCTGGCGGAGGCCCGCAAGAAGGTCGCCGAACAGACTGGCCGCGTCCCCACGGGCCCGCGCGAGGGGCGCTCCAAGGTCTACGTCGCCGGCGAGATCTGGCCCGACATCCGCGTGCCCTTCCACGAGATCGCGGTGCACCCCAGCGCCAATGAGCCGCCGGTCACCGTCTATGACCCGTCCGGCCCCTACACCGACCCGGCCGCGACCATCGACATCACCCGCGGCCTGAACGCCGTCATCACCCCGGACTGGCGCCTGCAACGCGGCGACCTGGCCCCGGTGGAGCACCTCCGCGAGGTCAAGCCGGAGGACAACGGCCATGCGTCGGGCAAGCACCTGGCCCCGCGCTTCGACGTCAGCCGCCACAAGGTCTATCGCGGGCTCAAGGGCCGCCCCGTCACCCAGCTGGAGTACGCCCGCGCCGGCGTGATCACGCCGGAGATGGAGTTCGTCGCCATCCGCGAGAACCTGCGCCGCGAGCAGACCGCCCCCTGCGTCCGCGATGGGGAAGACTTCGGCGCCTCCATCCCCGACTTCGTCACGCCCGAGTTCGTGCGTCAGGAGGTGGCCCGAGGCCGCGCGGTGATCCCGGCCAACGTCAACCACCGCGAGCTGGAGCCGATGATCATCGGCCGCAACTTCCTGGTGAAGATCAACGCCAACATCGGCAACTCCGCCGTCCTGTCGACGGTGGACGACGAGGTCGACAAGCTGGTCTGGGCCACCCGCTGGGGCGCCGACACGGTCATGGACCTGTCGACCGGCCGCAACATCCACAACATCCGCGACTGGATCATCCGCAACTCGCCGGTCCCCATCGGCACCGTCCCCATCTATCAGGCGCTGGAAAAGGTCGGCGGCGTGGCCGAGGACCTGACCTTCGACGTCTTCGCCGACACCCTGATCGAACAGGCGGAACAGGGCGTGGACTATTTCACCATCCACGCCGGCGTGCGCCTGCCCTTCGTGCCGATGACGGCGAACCGCGTCACCGGCATCGTCTCGCGCGGCGGCTCCATCATGGCCAAGTGGTGCCTGGCCCACCACAAGGAGAGCTTCCTCTACGAGCGCTTCGACGAGATCTGCGAGATCATGCGCGCCTACGACGTGTCGTTCTCGCTGGGCGACGGCCTGCGCCCCGGCTCCATCGCCGACGCCAACGACCAGGCCCAGTTCGCCGAGCTGCGCACCCTGGGCGAACTGACCAAGGTCGCCTGGGACCACGGCTGCCAGGTCATGATCGAGGGCCCCGGCCACGTGCCGATGCACAAGATCAAGCAGAACATGGACGAGCAGCTGAAGCACTGCCACGAGGCGCCCTTCTATACCCTGGGCCCCCTGACCACCGACATCGCGCCGGGCTACGACCACATCACCAGCGCCATCGGCGCGGCCATGATCGGCTGGTTCGGCACGGCCATGCTCTGCTACGTCACGCCCAAGGAGCACCTGGGCCTGCCCGACCGTCAGGACGTCAAGGACGGCGTCATCACCTACAAGATCGCCGCCCACGCCGCCGACCTGGCCAAGGGCCACCCCGCCGCCCGCGCCCACGACGACGCCCTCAGCCGCGCCCGGTTCGAGTTCCGCTGGGAGGACCAGTTCAACCTCGGCCTCGACCCCGAAACGGCGCGCCAATACCACGACGAGACCCTGCCGAAAGAGGCGCACAAGACCGCCCACTTCTGCAGCATGTGCGGCCCCAAGTTCTGCAGCATGAAGATCAGCCAGGACATCCGGAGGGATGCGGCGGCGCAGAACGACGCGGGGGGGAGCCTGGCCGACGCCGAGGCCGGGATGGCGGAGATGAGCGCGAAGTTCCGCGCCGGGGGCGGGGTGGTGGAGGTGAAGGTGTGATCAGTCAGCGTTTGCTGGCCGACTTCCTCCGACGCGCGTCGACGTATTCGATCGAGCTCGCGGTCAGGCCGGCCTCTTCCGCCTTTTTCTGAGCGGCTTGGATTCGCCTGAGCTTCATACCCATGCCGCCAACGTCAACCACAAGAAACACTCCAGAAGCGTTCTTGGATGCGGCTTTGTAGACCTCTAACTGTTTTCTATAGCCGTGCTCGACTTGGCCCTTTGATAGTTTAATCTCGACGAGTACCCTGCCATTAAATCCGGTCGAGAACTTGAAATCGACGGGACCGCCTCCACTATTGGTTTCGGGTGAAATATCGACATCGTTTACTGCGCAGATCACATTCGCGACGGCGAAAAAGAGGAGCTGTGCAGCTCTCTCATGGCGCGGTTCGTGACCGTTCCACAGCAGTTCCCATAGATTGTTATCCTCCACCAAGGATCGAAACTGCGCCACGACCTCCAAGACGGTCGCTCTGAGTGTGTCTTGGTTCTTCTTCGTCGGAGCGGTGATCAGACCGACGTACTTGTCACGGTTCTCAGTCAGCACCTTTCGGAAGGTGAAAAGGCCGTCCAAATCGGCCTTCTCATCATAGGACTCGCTCGCGTTGGCGACCGCTGCAAGAAGGCGTCTCATATTCTCCGGAGAGTCGAAAGCTGCCTTCCTCATGGCCGCCTTGCGCTCGGAAACGGTTGCTTTGGACCAGTTCCCAAACAGCTTGTTCACCGCGTCTCGAAGTTCCTTAACTTCCAGGATAACGCGGGAAACGTCAGCCCAATCGGTTGCTAGCGGTAAGTCACGGAGGACATCCCTCGGCACCAGAAGGACCGGCTCATTCGGCCGATACGGGTTTTTGGGAAGCTTCGAGTTTCCGTACAGATCGCCGAACTGGCTGACTTTTATGCCGTTGACTTCCGCGAACTGCTTAGTGATCTTGCAAAGCGCAGGCAGTAGAGCATTGGTAGTCATGTCACTGAGCGTGTCAGGGCCGACGCCATCCTCGAATAGACCCATAAGAGGGATAACGTTGGGGTTCTTCTCACCCAACGTGATGATCTCTTTCGCGGTCCTCAGAATGTTGTTCCGCAGCCATTCCGGTCGGTCAGCGCCCGATGTGCTAGCGCCGCCGTAACCCAATCCAGTCTCCGAACGCTCATCGAGGTTGAGCGCCTTATAGGCACCACGCCACGCGACATCGCCTTCGCTCGCCGAGACCTCAAGTAGCTCCAGGACATTCTGAAAGCTCCTCCTGAGGAGCTTCATTCCATCGGCCCGCATGGCCGGATTTCGGCTCTTCTCAATGAGCAATGGATCGATGAACAGCTTGGTATCCGAATTAAGAATCGGATCCATGAGGCCGGCCGTGTCCAGGAGCTTCGGATCAAAGCCGAACTTCTGGGAGAACAATACGGGTTGGACTAGCTTTGCCATTCAACCAATTTAGTTGAAAAAACGCCGCTATCAACCCTGCGTCGAAATCGAGGGTCGAGTACCCGGAAACCTTGAGCGTCGGAGCAAAATCCACGGAGGAAAACACAGCCTCTCAGCCGACTTCAGAGGATGGAATCCCAGCATGCGCAGGTTCTAAAGGCCTTAGCGGGATTAGACTGTTGCCGGCCCAATGCGATACTTGCGCACCTTACGATTTCGGCTGTTCGAGTGTGCCAGTTGGTGAATGCGCGCGCTGGCTGCGGCAGCTGCATTGACCGGCCCCCGTAGTCCGCTGACATCCACATGCGCCATGTCAGGATAGACAAGTGCAGCGCGATTCCCCGCGTGGATCGTATTCAGTTCAACGATTCCAACTGCGAGGGCGTCTTCCATTTCCATCACAGCGGAGGCGAGCTCCCACTCTAGTTCATGGACAGGAATCCCTCCGATAATTCGTTGGCATCGCTGGAGATTACGCAGATTGGCCTCCCAAGCCTCGCCAGCAAAAACCTCACCAAAGCGAGCCGGAGGTTCCGCGGTCATTTTCTCGTATGGCCCTCGCAGGGTCCCTTCTGCCTTGAAGAGCACGCTAGCCAACGCCGAAATCTGCTTGTCGCGTTGGGCGCGGCGCGTTTCGGCTCGATCGTGATTGGTGACCCAGATGGCAGCGAGTATAGCGGCCACACTCCCTACCGCCTGAGCAACAGCGGCCCCGATTACGATCCAATCAGAAATGTCTTGGGATCGGCCAACGATTTCGATGGGGATGCTCATAAGCGTTGCCATAACATCTTCGTCGACATCCCTGAACCGCTCACCCCTCCCCCGCCATCCCCCGCAACGCCTCCTCGAACACCCCCGCCGGCTGCCCGCCCGAGATCAGCCACTTGCCCTCCACCACCACGGCGGGCACGCCGGTGATGCCGCGCGACAGCCACAGGGCCTCTTCGGCGCGCACCTCGGCGGCGTACAGGTCGTCGGCCAGGACTTCGACGGCCTTGCCCCGGTCCAGCCCCGCGGCCGCCGCCGCGTCGGCCAGGACCCCGGGGTCGGTCAGGCGGCGCCCCTCGGTGAAGTGGGCGAGGAACAGGGCTTCCTTCAGCGCGCGCTGAGCCTCCGCTCCCACCGTCCCGGCCCAATGCAGCAGGCGGTGGGCGTCGAAGGTGTTCCAGATCCGGCTGTCCTCGCCCATCCGCATTTGAAATCCCGGCCACGCCTCGGCCGCGCGTTCGGTGATCATGGCGCGGTTGGCCGCCGACTGCTGCGGCGTCGATCCGTACTTGCGCCCTATGTGCTCGACGATGTTCTCGCCCTCGGGCGCCATCTGCGGGTTCAGCTCGAACGGCCGGAACGTCACCTCCGCCCCGATCCCCTCGGCCTTCAGCCGCGACAGCGCCGCCTCCAGCCCGCCCAGCCCCACCACGCACCACGGGCAGACCACGTCCGAGACGAAGTCGATGTGCAGGGTGCGGGCCAGGGTCGGGGCGGGGGCGGGGGGCGCGGCGTCGGTCATGCCCGACAGATGGGAACCGCCGGGGCGCGGCGGAAGCGGCGGCGCGCCTAGGCCAGGAACGCCCCCACCTCCTCCACCGCCTCGGCCAGGCCCAGCCGGCGGACCTCCGTGCCCGGGGGAAGGCCGGCGAACAGGCGGGTGGGGCAGGCGGCGTCCAGCATGACGAAGACGCCCTTGTCGTCCGCCCGGCGGATCAGGCGGCCGAACGCCTGGGCCATCCGCCCGCGCGCCAGGGCGTCGTCGTAGGCCCTTCCCCCGTTTCCTTGGCCGCCGAACCGCTCACGCCGCGCCTTGTGCAGCAGGTCCGGCCGCGGCCACGGCACCCGGTCGAAGGCCAGGATGCGCAGGGACCGCCCGGGCACGTCCACCCCGTCCCGCACCGCGTCGGTGCCCAGCAGGCAGCTGTCCTCCTCCGCCCGGAACACGTCCACGAGGGCGCCGACCTCCAGCGGGTCGACGTGCTGGGCGTGCAGGGGGATGCCCGCCTTGGCCAGATCGGGCCCCAGCCGCTCGTACACCGCCTTCAGCCGGCGGATGGCGGTGAACAGGCCCAGCCCCCCGCCGCCCGCCGCCAGAAACAGCTCGCGCATCGCCGCCGCCGTCTGGCGCGGATCGTCCTTGATCAGGTCCGTGATCACGATCACCCGGCTGTTCGCCGCATAGTCGAACGGGCTTTCGACCTTCAGCGTCCGCGCCGGCTCGATCAGCCGCGCCGCCCCGGTCCGCAGCCGGGCCAGCTCGAACGGATCGTCCGCCATCGGATCGCTCAGCGTCGCGCTGGTCACCAGCACGCCGTGCGACGGCATCACCACCGCCGCCTCCAGCGGCACGGTCGGGTCGATCCAGTGACGGCGCAGGGCGACGTCGTGGATGCGCCCGAACGCGGCCTCGGCCGACAGCCAGTCGACGAAGTCGGGGTCCGGCTCGCCGACGTCGCTCTCCAGCGCCTGCAGCATGGCGCGCCAGCCGGGCAGGGTCATGCGCGCGCGCCGGTCCAGCCCGCGCAGGGCGCCCTCGATCCGCGCGCGCGACGACGGCTCCAGATCGGCCGCCTCGTCGTCGAGAATGTCCTCCAGATGCCGCGACAGGGCCAGCAGCGGCGCCTCGACCGCCGCCAGCGCCTGCGCCGCCGCCCGCGCGGTCTCCAGCACCGGCTCGGTCACCGGGAACAGGGCGCACTCCATGCCGAACTCGCCGCCGGCCGGCGTCGCGTTCTCGCTGGTCCGGGCGCGCAGCTGCTCCAGCGCGGCGACCAGGAACCGCTCGATCGGCCCGATCGGATTGATCTCGCCCGACGGCGGGGCGATGCGGCTGGACACGCCCTCGCCGGGCAGCTGGGCCGCCGCGCGGATCGCGTCGTTCAGGGCCTGGGTGGCCTGTTCGGAGTCGGCGCACAGCTCGCCGATCCTCTGCTCCAGCCCGCGCCCGCGCCGCCCGCGCCCCTCCGGCCCCCGGATCCAGCGCCTCAGCTCGGCCGCCTCCTGCCCCGACAGGGCGGCCGAAAAGGCGCCGTCGGCGGCGTCGAACAGGTGGTGCCCCTCGTCGAAGACGATGCGCTTCAGCGCCGCCGTCTCCCCGTCCTGCTTCAGGCCCCGCGCCGTCCGCGCTCCGTCGAAGGCGGCCTGGGTCATGACCAGCGCATGGTTGGCGATGACCAGATCGGCCCGGCGGCTGGCGCGGATCGTCTTCTCGACGAAACAGGTGCGATAGTGGGGGCAGGCCGCATGCACGCACTCGCCGCGCCGGTCCACCAGATTGGCCGCACTCGCCTGCTGCCCCGGCGAGACGGCGAACAGCGTCGGCAGCCAGCCGGGCCAGTCGCCGCCCGTCATGTCCCCGTCGCGCGTGTGCATGGCCCAGCGCGACGCCAGCGCCGCGCCGATCAGGTCGCCGTTCCCCAGCTGCGCCGCCTGCACCGTCTCCTGCAGGTTCAGCAGGCAGAGGTAGTTCTCGCGCCCCTTGCGGACGACGGCCTTCTTCCTGCGCTCGGCCGGATCGGGCCACAGCGAAGCGCTCTCGCGGTCGATCTGCCGCTGCAGGGCGCGGGTGTAGGTCGACACCCAGGCCGCGCCCGCATTGCGCTCGGCCCACAGCGACGCAGGCGCCAGATACCCCAGCGTCTTGCCCGTCCCCGTCCCCGCCTCGGCCAGCAGCACGCGCGGCCGCCCCTCCTCGTCGCGCGGCGAGAAGGCGAAGGCGGCCTCGGCGGCATAGTCGCTCTGCGTCGGCCGCGCCTCGTCCAGGCCCGAGGCCTGCAGCAGCTTCTCCAGCCGGATGCGCGCGCTCTCGCTGTCCACCGGCGCCGACCCCGCCTCGCCGCGCGGGGCCTCGTCCTCCCACTCCGGCAGGCGCGACCAGGCGTCGAGGCCGCTGCTCCTCTGCCGCCGCTCGCGCACCGGCTGGGCGTGCAGCGCCTCCAGCACCCGCTCGCCCCAGGCCCAACCCGTGCGGTTCAGGGTCTCGGCCAGGGTCACGGCGTCCTCGCGGCCCGGCCACGCCGCCTCGGTCATCTCCTCCAGCAGCAGCCGCGCCGCCTCGCGCAGGGCCATAGCCTGCGCCTCCGCGCCCTTGGGCTCCGCCTGACCGGTGGCCAGCGCCAGCCCGGTCGGCGACGGCGCACAGAACCGCGCCGGCCGCACGAAGGCGAACAGCTCCAGCACGTCCAGCAGGTCCCGCGACCGCGGCGGCGGCGCGATCCCCAGTCGCCGCGCCGTCAGGCTGGCATGGCACACCAGCACGGGGCCGCCGGTGAACAGCCCCTCGGCCGCGCCTCGCCCGATCCGGCGCGCGCCCTCTGCGTCCGCGACCGCGCCCGAGCCCGGCGGCACGGCCAGCGCGGGGGGCAGGGCGGCGAGCGTGACCGCGCGCGTGGTCAGGGGTGTGGGCGAGTCGAGGGACACGTGCGAAAGATAGTCCCTCCGGCCCCGAAACGAAACCGGAACACTGGCGGACCCCGCAGTCATCACCTACAGGTTCGGGAATGGCCCGACAGGTCTCCCGCCGCGTCAAAATCGCCTTGGGCGTCATGGCTTTGTTCGTGGCGTTCTGCGCTGGCTGCTGGTTCGCGGGGTTCGACGCCGTGGACGGCTGTCTGGACGCGGGCGGGCGCTGGAATGAAGGGCGCGGCTTTTGCGAGGGAGCGCGTCCACGCGAGTGACCACCCTTCCCCCCCTCTTCGCCGATTGGTTCGCGTCGCGCGGCTGGGCGGCCCGGCGGCATCAGCTGGAGATGGTCGCGGCGGCTGAGGCCGGGGCGCACGCCCTGCTGGTCGCGCCGACCGGCGGGGGCAAGACGCTGGCGGGCTTCCTTCCCTCGCTCATCGAACTGGCCGAGCGCGGGCCGAAACCGGACCATGGTCCGGGGTCCGGCGTGCACACCCTCTACCTCTCGCCGCTCAAGGCCCTGACGACCGACGTCGAGCGCAACCTGATGACGCCGATCCGCGAGATCGGGCTGAACATCCACGTCGAGAGCCGCACCGGCGACACCAAGCAGTCCAAGCGCGCCCGCCAGCGGGAGTTTCCGCCGGACGTCCTTTTGACCACGCCCGAACAGCTGGCCCTGTTCTGCGCCTGGGAGGGGGCGCGGGCCTATTTCGCCGATCTGAAATGCGTCGTCCTGGACGAGGTCCACGCGATCTGGAGCGGCAAGCGCGGCGACCTGCTGAACCTCGGTCTGGGCCGGCTGCAGCGGTTCGCGCCGGACATGCGGCGGGTGGCGCTCAGCGCGACCGTGGACGACCCGGACATGATCGCGGACTGGCTGAGGCCGACGATCGACGCCCCCGTGACCCTCGTCCGCGGCGATCCCGGCGCGCCGCCGGTGGTCGATGTGCTGATCTCCGAAGGGAAGGTCCCGTGGGCCGGCCACACCGGCGTCCACGCCATCCCCGAGGTCTACGACGCCATCAGGCGCTCGGGCATGACCCTGATCTTCGTCAACACCCGCTGGCAGTCGGAGTTCGTGTTCCAGCGCCTGTGGGAGATCAACGACGAGAACCTGCCCATCGCCCTGCACCACGGCTCCCTCGCCGCCGAACAGCGGCGCAAGGTCGAGGCGGCGATGGCGCGGGGAGATCTGCGGGCGGTGGTCTGCACCTCGACGCTGGACCTCGGCATCGACTGGGGCGACGTCGATCTGGTCATCCAGCTGGCGGCGCCCAAGGGGGCCAGTCGTCTGGTCCAGCGCATCGGCCGCGCCAACCACCGGCTGGACGAGCCGTCGCGCGCGCTGATGGTGCCCGCAAGTCGGTTCGAGATGCTGGAATGCCAGGCCGCGCGTGAGGCCGTAGCCGAAAACGCCTTCGACTGGGAGCCGACGCACGTCGGCACTCTGGACACTCTGGCCCAGCACGTCATGGGCTGCGCCTGTTCCGAGCCCTTCACGCTCGATGATCTGTATGCGGAAATCACCGGCTGTGGGCCCTATCGGGGGCTGACGTACGAGACCTTCGAGGAGGTCGTCGATCTGGTCGCCACCGGCGGATACGCGCTGCGCACCTACGAACGGTTCGCCCGCATCGTCCGGACGAAGGACGGGAAGTGGAAGGTCCGCAACGGCCAGGTCGCCCAGCGCCATCGCATGAACGTGGGCGCCATCGTCTCGGCGGGCACGCTGAACATCAAGGTCGCGCACCGGCGGGGCGGCGGCACGGGCGCCGCGCGCTGGACCGCGGGTCGAAAGGTCGGCGAGGCCGAGGAGTGGTATTTCGAACAGCTGACGCCCGGCGACACCTTCGTCTTCGCCGGTCAGGTCTGGGCCTATCAGGGCATCAGCGGCACCGACGCGCTGGTGACGCACGCCCGCGACGTCGACCCGAAGATCCCTTCGTGGGGCGGCTCGAAATTCCCTCTGGGCACGTCGCTGGCGGAGCGGGTGCGGGACATGATCCAGGACCGCGACCACTGGCGCGTCCTGCCGCCCGATGTGCAGGAGTGGCTGGAGCTGCAGGAGGCCCGCTCGATCATCCCCAGGGCCGGCGACATGCTGGTCGAGACCTTCCCGCGCGGCTCGCGGCATTTCCTGGTGGCCTATCCGTTCGACGGCCGGCTGGCCCATTCGACGCTGTGCATGCTGCTGACTCGACGGCTGGACCGGCTGGGCGTGGGGCCGCTGGGGTTCGTGGTGACCGACTATTCGCTGGCCATCTGGTCGATCCGGCCGATGGACGGGCTGGACCTCGACGCCCTGTTCGAGCCCGACATGCTGGGCGACGATCTGGAGACGTGGCTGGAGGAGAGCTTCATGATGAAGCGCACCTTCCGCAATTGCGCCCTCATCTCCGGCTTGATCGAGCGCCGCCAGCCGGGCGCCGAGAAGACGGGGCGGCAGGTGACCTTCTCCACCGACCTGATCTACGACGTTCTGCGCCGCCACCAACCCGATCATCTGCTGCTGCGCACCGCCCGCGCCGACGCGGCCGCCGGCCTGCTGGACGTGGCCCGGCTGGGCGCGCTTCTGACCCGCATCCAGGGCCGGATCACGCATCAGCCGCTGGAACGGCCGTCGCCGTTCTGCGTGCCCGTGCTGGTCCAGATCGGGCGCGAACGGGTCGGCGGCGGCGCGGCCGAGATGATCCTGGACGACAGCGCCATGGAGTTCTCCGAAGAGGTCCTGATCGCCGAGGTGATGGCGTGAACGCCGCCCTGAGAGACAGCCTCTCCCCCTTCCGCCATCCGTGCGGCGGGCTGAAGGTGCGGGTGAACGGCGAGGCCTGCGTGCTGCGGTGTTCCGGCGCCCTTTGGATTCCGGGGCAGGGGACGCTGATCGCCTCGGACCTGCACCTGGAGAAGGGCTCGGCCTTCGCCGCGCGCGGCCAGATGCTGCCGCCCTATGACAGCCCCGCCACGATCGCCAAGCTGGAGGCTGAGATCGTCGAGCTCGACCCCGCCGTCGTCGTCCTCCTGGGCGACAGCTTCCACGACGCGCGCGCCATCGCCCGATTGGCCCAGGCCGATCGCGACCGCCTGAACCGGCTGGCGGCGGGGCGACGCTGGGTCTGGCTGGAGGGCAACCACGACGTCGCTGCCTTGGCCGAGGCGCTCGACACGCTGGCGGGAGAGGTGGTCACGACCCTGTCGGTCGGCGCCCTGACCCTGATCCACGAACCGCAGGCCGAGCCCGCGCCGGGAGAGGTGGCCGGCCACCTGCACCCCTGCGCCACCGTGGTCGCCTATGCACGCGGCGTGCGGCGGCCCTGTTTCGTCACCGATGGGCGGCGGCTGGTGATGCCCGCCTTCGGCGCCTTCACCGGCGGGCTGGACGTGCGCCACGCCGCCTTCGCCGGCCTGTTCGAGCCGCGCCCGCTGGTCGCCGTGCTGGGCCGCGACAAGGTCCACGCCGTCGGCTGGGACAAGCTGGCCTGAAACGAAATCGCCCCCGCCGGCGGACCGACGGGGGCGAAAGCTCAAACCCGGAAGGGATCGATCAGCCGGCCTTCAGCTGGCCCGCCGATTCCTTGCCCGAGCGACGGTCCTGTTCGATCTCGTACGAGATCGTCTGACCTTCGTTCAGGCCGCCCAGGCCCGCGGCCTCGACCGCCGAGGCGTGGACGAACACGTCCTTGCCGCCGTTGTCGGGCTGGATGAAGCCGTAGCCCTTGGTGGAGTTGTACCATTTCACAGTGCCGGTCGCCATTTTCTGGACCTCCGTCTTGCATTGCCGACGCGCAAGAGCGCGCGCCGGAGAGGTCGGTCTTTTATGGGAGCGGCTGAGGATCTCGGGCGAAGTGCGGGAGAACGAGAGCGTTACGCAGAAGAGATCGACCCGCACACCCTGCGCCCTCGAGACGGCGAAAGCAAGGCGCGCGGGCGTCAGCCCTCGACCCGGGCCACCGCCGCGATGCAGCGGTCGCGCAGCGCATTGGTCACCACGCGGCCGTACAGCTGGTCCGCGATGCGGTCGTACCCCTCGGCCTGCAGGCGCTTCTTCACCTCGGTGACGGTGCGGCATTCGCCGGAATCGGCGAGCTGATAGGCCCGCTCCAGCGTCGTGGGTCTAAAGGTCATGGCCGCAATATGGGCATGGGGCCCCCGGATTGCGACCCAGCGTCAGAAGGTGAAGCGCCGGGCCAGGAAGGCGCCCACCCTCCAGGCGTCGTCGTTCCGCGACAGAGGGCTGTCGGCGACGTCGCCCAGACGCCGCTCCCATCCCGCCAGACCGCCCAGCGCCCAGCCGCCGCTCAGCGGGGCGACGAGAACCGCATTGATCCCCGCGCCCTGCAGCCCGCCGTCCGGCGACCAAGTGGAGATGCCGTTGGCCAGCGCCTCGCCCGCGTCGACGCCATAGTAGGCCTCGGCCAGCTTCCGGTCCCCGCCGCGCGCGAAGCCCGTCAGCGTCAGCCCGCCGATCGGCGTCACCGTCTGATACGCGGCCTGAAGCACGATCTCGGTCCCGTCGCTGACGCCCGAGACGTCGCGGCTGATCCGCCCGCCGATCACAACATTCCCGGGGATGCGGCCATAGGCATAGACCGCCGCGTCCGCCCCGAAGTCCGGGCGATCCAGAACCAGCCCCTCGACCTCGTCGGCGTCGAAACGCGGTCGCAGCTGGACGCCGGCCCGAAAGCTGTCGGACTTGAGCGCGTTCCAACCCAGCCCCTCGAACGGGCTGAAATAGACCACGTCGTTCCAGCTGGCGGCGACATAAGGCACCACCCGCGTCTCGCCGCCTGTGTCGCCGTCGGAATCGACGCCGTGCAGGGCGCCCACGCCCAGATCGACCGCCCAGCCCTGCACCGCCGGGCCACGGGACTCGAACGGTTGCGTCTGCGCGGCGGCCTCCCCGGCGAAGCTCAGGACCAGGGCGGCGGCGGCGAGGGCGAGGCGCATGGGGGCTTCCGAATTATCGTCAGGTTGCGCCGGAGATGGAAATCATCCGGCTGTCGGGTTCGCATATACGCCAGCCGGCGTCGAAGCGATGCGAGCCCCTAACAACGCCCCCGACGCCCCTTCCAGCTCCGTCTCCAGCCGCGCCATGAACTCGGCCCGCTTCAGGCCGGCGGGGATGGCGGGCAGGAATTCGAAAACGACAAGTCCCGGCTTGCGGCGGAACCCGTGCGCCGGCCAGTGCTCGCCGGAGTTGGTGGCCATGGGCACGCAGGCGACGTCGAGATCGCGGTAAAGCGCGGCGATGCCGGGCTTGTAGTCGGGCGCCGCGCCGATCGGTTGGCGCGTGCCTTCCGGAAAGATCAGGATCTGTCGGTCTTCGGCCAAGCGAGCGCGGGCGTGGCGGACCATGTCCTTCAGCGCCTTGGAGCCAGCCGATCGGTCAACCGGGATCATCTTCGATTTCCAGGCGAACCAGCCGATGAAGGGCAGAGGCATCAGCTCCTTCTTCATGACGAAGCAGGCGTCGGGGAGAACGGCGAACGGGGCCACGATGTCCAGCATCGACTGGTGCTTGCCGGCGACCAGAGACGGACCGGTCGGCCGGTGCTCCAGCCCGCGGAACTCGACCCGAACGCCGGCGATCCAGCGCAGGCCGAACAACACGAACCGCGCCCAATTACGGATCACCCACATGGCCGCTGCGTGAGGCCCCAACATCGCCGGCGAAAGGCCGACGGCGAACAGCACCATCGACAGATAGAGCCAGGCCACGAACAGCAGGGAACGGACGGTCGTCATGCGGGCCTTCTAGCGCCGACCAGGCTTCGGCGTCACGCCGCTTTGCGCGCGTCTTCCGCCGCCTCGGCCGCGTCCTGCACCGCCTGGGCGCCCTCGTCGCCCGAGACGCGCCGCACCAGCTCGCGGAACAGCACGGCCAGATACTTCATGTATTCCAGCGTCATCCGCCGCGCCGTCACCGTCGCCCGCCACCAGCGTGAGTCGTCCAGCGACGGCGTGGTCACCGCATAGGGGATCAGCTCGATCTCCGGCGCCTCGGTGCGGATCTCCACCAGGCTGCGCGGCATGTGATAGTCCGACGTCACCACGATCAGCCGATCATAGCCGCGCGCCCGGGCCCAGCGGGCGATCTCCTGGGCGTTGCCGCGGGTGTTCTCGGCCTCGAAGCCCAGATCGACGCAGCAGTTGAACAGCCGCCGCGACCCCGGGGTGACCTCGCGCAGCTCCTGCCGCCGCACCTGACGATTGACGCCCGAGATCAGCAGCCGATCGCCCTTGCCCTGCTCCAGCAGCCGCATCGACGCGTTCACCCGCTCGGGCGACGGCCCGGTCAGGGCCACGATGCCGTCGGCGCGGTCCGGGTCGTCCGCCGGCGTCAGCCCGCGCACCCGCTCGGCGAAGGCGAACAGCCCCACCAGCCAGACCAGGGCCGCGATGGCCAGTGCGGCGAGAAACTTCATGATGAACGAAGCCTAGCCTTGCGGGGGAACCGCGCCAAGCGTTTCGCGCAGCAGGCGCATCGCTCCCACCGCCGCGGCCGGCAGGGCCGTCGCCGGCGCCGCCAAGGCCAGCGCCAGATCGCTCCATCCGACCGGCAGGGCTGA
Organism: Caulobacteraceae bacterium; assembly: GCA_019748055.1. Taxonomy (GTDB): domain Bacteria; phylum Pseudomonadota; class Alphaproteobacteria; order Caulobacterales; family Caulobacteraceae; genus Brevundimonas. The sequence continues at coordinate 35,289 of JAIEQC010000064.1, forward strand.
GGCCGCCTGACCTCCGCCCGCCAGCAGTTTCCATCCCGCCGCCAGCGCCGCCGCGCCCGCCCCGCCCGCCAGCGTCGCCACCAGCACCAGCGGCAGCGCCGCCCCCAGCGTCAGCAGGGCCAGCCGCCGGGGATCGGCGCCCAAGCGATGCAGCACGGCCAGATCGGTCCGTATGCCCACCACCGCCGCGCTGGCCCGCGCCCAGGCCAGGGCTCCCA
>JAIEQC010000042.1 GCA_019748055.1 Caulobacteraceae bacterium
CAGTGGATCGAGGTGTCCTCGTCCAGGGTGTTCGTTACGGACAGCCGCGCCGTCTGGCCTTCGCGCAACCGGATCAGAGGGGCCGGAAGCGTGCCGTTGACGGTGATCGCATGACCGGTCCGCCCGCCGACCGTGAACGGCGAATGGCCCACGCTCAGCCGCACGTCCGGCCCGTCCAGCGTCGGCAGATCGGCCCGTCGGCCCGGCGAACCCTTCTGCGCCCAGGCGGGCAGCAACCCTTTCGCCGCCCAGGCGGTCGCGGCGCCGCCCAGTCCCTGGATCAGTCGTCTTCGGTTGCGGTCAAGGCTCACGCATGCTCCTCCATCTGACGGGTCAGAGGTGCACCGCGTACCATGGTACGGAGTCAATCCTCCGGCCTGCGACCGACTGTCCGCCTGATTCCTACGCCCGTTCGGAGCCGCCGATGAACCGCCTGATTCTCGCCGTCGCGCTTCTGATGGTCGCGCCGTCCGCGCTTGCCCAGGATCGACCCGTGACGCCGTCGGCCGTGGAGGCGACCGACGCCGCCACCGCTCCTGCCATCGCCGTCGTCGATGCCTTCCACACTGCGCTCGGCGCGGGTGACGCCACCGCCGTCCTGGCGCTGCTGACCGAGGACGTCGTGGTGCTGGAAACGGGCGGGGCGGAACGCTCGCGCGAGGAATACGCCGGCCACCACCTGCCCGCCGACATGGCCTTCGCCGCCGCCACCACCGACGAAGTCACGCGCCGCGCGGCCTGGATCGACGGCGACGTGGCCTGGGTGCTGACCGAGGGCCGCACCACCGGGACCTTCAATGACCGGCCGGTCAACAGCCTGACCGCCGAGACCATGATCCTGCATCGCTCCGCCGACGGCTGGCGCATCCGCCACATCCACTGGTCGTCGCGGAACCCGCGCTGATCCTCATATCGAGGCGGGAGGCATTTGCACGCCCATCGCCGCGACCAGTCCTAGCAGTGCGATCCCCGCCGCCAGCTCCAGGCCGATGCTGACGCGCAGGCCCCTCACCGCCTCCGTGGGGTCGCCCTCATCCCGTAGGGCGCGCTCCAGTGCCGGCGTCAGGGTGTAGCGATTGTGCGACGCCAGCCAGATCATCAGCAAGAACAGCCCGATCTTGGCGAACAGCAGCTGGCCCCAGACAGACGCGGCGAGGCGGTCGGACCCCTCGACGCCGACCAGGAAGGCCGTGTTGACCATCCCGCTCAGCGCCAGCGTCAGCACCGCCACGGTCCCCACAGTTCCGAAGCCTGCGAGCGACCTTGCGGCCCCCTCAACATCCTGCCGATCGCGGCGCGCCACCACCAGGCAAAAGCCCACCAGGGCCCCGATCCAGACGGCGGCGGCAAGGGCATGGGTGATGTCGGCCACCAGGTGGATCGCCCCGGCCGGACCCTCGCTTGCGCTCCCGTGTCCACTCCAGGCGAAGCTGGCCGTGGCCCCGGCGAAGGCGACGACGGCCACCACCGTAAGCGTCCTGCGCCCGCCCGACGCCAGCAGCAGCGCGACGCCGAGGATCGCCAGACCGGCGCGGGCGACATGGGCCATCCCCAAGCCCGTGGACTTCACGACATAGCCCACCGCGGTCACGTCCAGCGCCGCCGCCCAGCCCCCCGCCATCATGGCCGTCTGGGCCAGCAGTCCGCCGACGGCGCCAAGCGCCAGCGTCAGCCCGGCGATCACAGACGTGGGCGTCTGCAGGGCCCGTCCGGACGCCGCCGGCGAGTACATCCCGAACAGCGGCAGGCCCAGAGCCACGACGGCGGCGGCGAACTGCAGCCATCGCAGGACGACAACGGTCAAATCGATCGACACCTCAGCGGACGGTGAAGCTGTAGGTTCCGGTCATGCGGTGCCCGTCAGCCGCCGCGATCGCCCACGTCACCCGATAGGTCCCCGCAGGCAGTGGCGCCTCATAGCTCCCGCCCAACGTCCTGCCGTCTTCGGACACCGTTTTGGTGAGCTTGACCCCGCGCCCCCGACTGTCCTCGACAGAGACGGTCGAAAAGGGCGCAGCGAACCGGTCGCTGAACGTAAGGCTGATGCCGCGCGGAGCGGTCACAGTGGCGCCGCTACCGGGCGTCGCCGACACGAGCCGGGCATGCGCTGCGGCCGGAAAGGGCGCTGCCAGCACCGAAGCGATCACCGCTGGCAAGATCATGCGGTTGAATGACATGGGATGAGGCCTTTTCGTCAGATGCGCCGAACGACCCCTTATAAGCACAGGCAAAGGTCCGCTTGGAAAGCTGCTGTGGGAGCCATCCCCTCTATGCGGAAAAGCGCATCCTCAGCGTTGATACGGTTTTTCGTATGGTGTTGACTTATGCCAAAAACCGCATAAATCGAGGCGATACGGATTATCGTATCTGAATTGAAGGGGGGCGCATGCAGCCCGTCGTCCGAAACGAGAAGCAGCTTGCAGTGGCCCTTCGTCGATTTCGCAAAGCCCAGAACATGACCCAGGGCGACCTCGCCGTCAGGGCGAACAGACGGCAGGCGACGATCTCCAATCTCGAGAACGGTTCGAGCACGCTCGAGACCCTCTTCGCCGCGCTCAGCGCGCTTGAACTGGAGATCATCGTGCAGCCTCGAAGCCATAGCAGAGCCCCGGACATCGGAGATATCTTCTGATGGCGCGGGCGCGCGGGAGCGCACTTCGCGTCTCGCTCAACGGTCGGATCGTTGGCCTCCTCCGACGCGAGGCCAGCGGCTCGATCGACTTCCAGTACGACCGATCCTGGCTGGACTGGGAAAATGCGATCCCCGCCTCCCTGTCCCTGCCTCTGCGCGAAGAGCGGTACATCGGCGCTCCGGTCATCGCGGTCTTGGACAATCTCCTGCCCGATAATGAGAAGATACGGGGCCGCGTCGCCGCACGCGTCGGAGCGGAAGGGATCGACGCCTTCAGCCTGCTGTCCGCCGTCGGCCGAGACTGCGTTGGCGCTCTGCAGTTCCTCCCCGAAGATGCGGACCTGGGCCGCTCCGGCGACGTCGAGGGCGAGCCCGTCAGCGACCGGGATATCGCACGAATTCTGGCCGACCTGACCGCCAATCCGCTCGGCATCGCCGACAGCGATGAATTTCGGATCTCGCTCGCCGGGGTGCAGGACAAGACGGCCTTCCTGCTGCATGACGGGCAGTGGTTCAGACCCAGGGGCGTCACACCAACGACCCACATCTTCAAACCTCAGATCGGGAAGCTCCCCGGAAGCGACGTCGACCTCTCCCACAGTGTCGAGAACGAGTACCTCTGCCTGACGTTCATGCGTGCCCTCGGCTTCGACACGGCGAATGTCGAGATGCGGACTTTCGGTCAGAAACGCGTGCTTGTCGTCGAGCGGTTCGACCGGACATTCGCCCGTGACGGCCGGCTTATTCGGCGTCCCCAGGAAGACTTCTGCCAGGCGCTCGCGGTTCCCTGGGTCAGGAAGTACGAAAACGATGGGGGGCCAGGCATGGCTGACTGTCTGGAGCTTCTGGGCGCCAGTGATGAGGTCGCCCAGGACCGCCAGACCTTCATGAAACGGGTCATCGCTTTCTGGCTGCTGGGGGCCACGGACGGCCATGCCAAGAACTTCAGCGTCTTCCTTCATCCTCGGGGCGGCTTCCGTCTCACGCCGCTCTACGACGTGCTTTCGGTGCAGCCCATCGTCGATGCGCACCAGATGAGGCTCAGCCGTTTTCGGATGGCGATGGCCGTCGGGGATCGGCGGCACTACCGGGTCGACTCCATTCTTCCCCGGCATTTCTGTCAGACGGGAGTGAACGCCGGCCTCAGCCCGGTCGTCGTCCGTCGCCTGTTCTCCGAGCTGGTCGCGGAGGGTCCCGAGGCGATGCGGGTCACAAGGGATGCTCTTCCGAAAGGATTGCCGAGGCCCCTCGTCGACTCGATCTTCGGAGGCTTCGTCAGTCGGCTTGCCCTTCTTGAGCGCGAACTCGGGGACTGAGAGCCGGTCCTCGAAGACGTCGTCCAGCGCTGAAACCTGGCGTCGTGTGACGTTCCGAGCCTGCTGCCGACCGGGGCTCCCTGCGGTGCAGGACGTTTCACCCCTGTTCGCGCAGTTTCAGCCCTTCTGCCCCACTAGCGCCCCACTAACCGCAAAACACGAGGCGCAGACTGGTGACACTCCGCCCGAGGCTTCTTTAACTTGCTGATTTTGCTGGGAAAAAATGGTGGACGCGACAGGGATTGAACCTGTGACCCCTACGATGTCAACGTAGTGCTCTCCCGCTGAGCTACGCGTCCGCCGTGACGGTCCGGAGCGGGTCCGGACGGGAAGGCGGCGTGCATAACCCGGTCGCCCGCAAGCCGCAAGGGCTCAGTCGAACCGGGAGAAAATCGTTCTGCCGAACTCGGCGGAGACCTGATCCGTGTCGGGCGCTCGGGAGAGATCTTCGGGCCGGTTCGCAGCCATGTCTGCGCACGCCTGCGTCTGCAGGACCATCCACTCCTCGGCGGCTTCTCGACTGCGAATCCAGCTCCATCGAACTTCCGCCTCCGTTTAAGCCTGGACGACGCCAAGTTCTACGTATCGGTCGAAGGGCACTCTTTGCTCGGGAGGCAAGGACTGCCGACGACGATCGAGGGAAGCGCGCAGGGCGCCGTCGTTCCAAGCCCATCCCAACCGACGGCAGAGAGCAGCCTGATGGGCGAACGCGCCGACGGCCATCGCCTCCACCTGTTCCGCCTGGGGCAGGGGCGGAGGATCCTGAATGGCGATTGCGAACATGACCTTGCCCCCTGCTCGGGGCTCAGGATGCCATGAAAGCCGTCACGCCGCGATCATCTTCTCCACCTCGCCGACCAGATCGCGCAGGTGGACGGGCTTGGACAGGACCTTGGCCTGCGGCGTGGCCTGGGCGGCGGACAGGGCGACCGCGGCGAAGCCGGTGATGAACATGATGCGCAGGCCCGGCTGGCGCTGGGCGGCGACGCGCGCAACCTCGATGCCGTCGGCCCCGGGCATGACGATGTCGGTCAGCAGCAGGTCGTACGGGCCGTGGTCCAGGGCGTCGATGGCGTCGTCCCCGTTCTCGCAATCGACCACGGAATGGCCGGCCCGTTCCAACGCGCGGGTCAGGAAGCCGCGCAGTGAGGAGTCGTCTTCGGCCAGAAGGATGCGCGCCATGTCGTTCCAAGTCCCCGATCTTGAACCTCACCCTAGCCCCACAGGCGTAAACCGGCCATGAAAACCGCTGGATTCGAACGGCTTGGTGAAAAGCGCATGAGCGAGGCTGGAGGACGGGCGGAGGACGCCGTCGGCGTCGGCCCGGCGCCGGCCACGCCATGGGTGTTCGCCTCTCCACATTCCGGGACCCATCTCCCGTCCGACATGCGCGCGGCGGCCGGACTGTCTCGGCGCAGCCTGAGGAGTGCAGAGGACGCCCTCGTCGATCGGCTGATCGAGGGCGCCGAGGTGCGGGGCGTGGCGCTGCTGCGCGGCCTGGTCAGTCGCGCCTATCTGGATCTCAATCGCGACCCGGCAGAACTTGATCCCTTGCTGGTCGATGGCGTCGAAGACGAGCTCGTCTCGCCCCGCGTGGCGGCGGGTTACGGCATCGTGCCGCGTCTGACGGGCGACGGTCGTCCGCTCTATGCCCGGCGGCTGTCGCAGGCCGAGGTCAAGGCCCGGATCGCGGCTCATCATGCACCCTATCACGCGAAGCTGGCCAAGCTCATGCAGAGCGCCCGCGCAGCGCACGGACGGGCTGTTCTGATCGACTGGCACTCAATGCCCGCCGCGAGGGGCCGCGATGCGCCACAGGTCGTGATCGGCGACCGCCACGGCGAGACCTGTTCACCGGCGCTGACCCGACGGCTTCAGACCCTGTTCGAGGCGGAAGGCTGGCGGGTGGCGCTGAACGTCCCCTATGCAGGCGGGTGGTCGACGATCCGCTGGGGCCGACCGAATGAGGGGTTAGAAGCGCTCCAGATAGAGTTGGACCGCAGCCTCTATCTCGATCCGGCGACGCTGCGACCTGGGCCGGGCTGGGCCAGATGCAAGGCCGGGGTCGAGCGCGTGATCGCCGCGCTCCTGTCTGGATAAAAAAGGGCCGCGCCCGGAGGCGCGGCCTTGACAGTCTATAGGGAGGAAACGCCCAGGAAGGGCATGACGCCCGAAAGCGTCACCCTCAAGTTAGGGTGCAATGCACAATCCGTCAAGACGCAAGGCGCGACCGTCGGTCACGGTCCGTTACGGCAAATCCGTGCGCAGCGCACAAATGTAACCGATTCCATCCGAGAACTTCGTGCACGATTGCTGCAAGTGCGAAATCAACGACCCGCGTCGGGGTCGAGAAGGCGGCGCGCCTGCCGGATCGCTCGAGCCGCAGGCGAGCCCGCCTGCCGCCATAACAGAAGCCCAAAGGCCAGCAGGGCCCCGCCGGCCAGCCACAAGGGCCCGAACAGCCACGCGGCGGCCGCCAGGGCGAAATAGTAGGCCCGCACGCCCTGACTGAACGCCGAAAGGGCCGGATTCAGCAGGTCCGCAGCGGCCCTGCCCAGCGCCATGCGGTCCGCCTCCGTATGCGCTTCCGGAGAGGCGCCGATCAGCGCCAGGGCATAGTTCATCTGGCGGATCGACCAGATGAAGTCGAGCAGACCGCGCACGAGGCACAGCAGGATCAGGCCCAGCTTGATCTCCAGCAGGCGGCGCGGCACGCCCTCGGCCCCCACGGCGGCGAACCCGTCCAGCGCCTGCTGGCCCCCGAACAGAATGCCGGCCACCGCCGCGATCAGCAGCAGGTTGGTCGAGGCGAAGAAGCCGCCGGAGTTGATGGTGTGGCCCATCAGCTGGCTGTCGACCAGCCGTGGCGCCTCCCGGTGGCTCATGGCGGTCATCCAGACGCGGCGGATGACCATCATGTCGTCGTTCAGCGTGCCCGTGCGCCGCGCCAGCACCTCCAGCAGCGGACCATAACCCAGCCAGCACAGGGCGAAGAGGGCCAGCGCCAGGCCGTCGATCAGGGTCATGCCGTCACCTCCTTCACCCGGCCCGCGCCTTGCTTCGGCCCCGGGCGGGGACTATCACGCGCGCCTCCCCGTTTCGCAGTCGCAACATCAGGCCCGTCATGAACATCGACGCCATTCCCGTCGGCCCCAATCCGCCCTGGGACCTGAACGTCATCATCGAGATCCCGCAAGGGGGCCTGCCCGTCAAATACGAGATGGACAAGGCGTCCGGCGCCCTGTTCGTCGATCGGTTCCTGCACACGGCCATGTATTATCCGGCCAACTACGGCTTCGTGCCGCATACCCTGTCGGCCGACGGGGACCCGTGCGACGTGCTGGTGCTGAACCCGACGCCGGTGGTGCCCGGCTGCGTCATCCGCTCGCGCCCGATCGGCGTGCTGATCATGGAAGACGAGAAGGGCATGGACGAGAAGATCCTGGCCGTGCCGGTCGACGCCCTGCACCCCTACTACACCGACATCGCCAGCTATCGTCAGCTGCCGGCCATCATGATCGAGCAGATCCAGCACTTCTTCACCCGCTACAAGGACCTGGAGAAGAACAAGGAAACGGCCGTGAAGCGCTGGGGCGACGCCGGAGAGGCCGCCGAGCTGATCGCCCAGGGCATCCGCGCCCATCAGGAAAAGCTGAAGGCCGCCGGCAAGGCGCGGCCAACGCGGCCTGACCCCGTGACCGCCGCGCCCGCGCCCCTGCCCCATCTGGAAGCGGTCGCGGGCGACTACGACGTCCTGTTCTGCGACGTCTGGGGCGTGATCCATAACGGGCGCGAAAGCTGGCCGGGGCCGCTGGCGGCGCTGACGCGGTTCCGCGAAGGCGGCGGCCGGGTGGTGCTGGTCTCCAACTCGCCCCGGCCGTCGTCGGACGTGATCGCCCAGCTGGACCGGCTGGGCGTGCCGCGCGACAGCTGGGACGCCTTCGTGACCTCGGGCGACGCCACCCGCATGGTTCTGGCCGAGCGCGCGCCGGGACCGGCATGGGTGATCGGGCCCGATCGCGACTGGCCGCTGTACGAAGGGCTGGGTTTGAAGACCGCGCACGGCGCGGACGACGCGGCCTTCATCTCGGTGACCGGCCCATACGACGACGCCGTCGAGACGCCGGAAGACTATCGCGAGCGATTCCTGCCCGCTGCGGCGCGCGGCATCGAGATGATCTGCGCCAATCCGGACAAGGTGGTGCGAAAGGGCGACGACCTGATCTACTGCGGCGGGGCGCTGGCGGACCTGTACGCCGAGCTGGGCGGGCCCGTGACGCTGGCGGGCAAGCCGTTCGCGCCGATCTATGACCTGTCGATGATCGAGGCGGAGCGGCTGCTGGGTCGGCCGGTGGACCGCGCGCGCGTGCTGTGCGTCGGCGACGGCGTGGTCACCGATGTGAAGGGCGCGAACGACCAGGGGCTGGACTGCCTGTTCGTGGCTGCCGGCATCCATGACGCGGCGGCGGGCGACGACGGCCGGCTGGACCCGGCGCGGGCGCAGGCCCTGCTGGACGCCGAAGGCCTGACGGCCAAGTACGCGGCGCTCGAACTGGCCTGGTAGTGGTCAAAGCGGCCGGACGCGGCTAAGCCCGGCCCATGACCCAGACCGTTCAGGCCCATCCGTCGGGCGGCTACATCCTGGAAGAGCTGTTCGTCGGCATGACCGCCGAGAAGGCCGTGCCCGTCGACGAGGCGCGCATCCTGCAGTTCGCGGAAGCCTCGGACGACTTCAATCCGCTGCACGTGGACGAGGCGTTCGCGTCGAAGACGGCCTATCGCGGGCGCATCGCCCACGGCCTGCTGTCGGCCTCGTTCGGATCGGCCGTGGTGGGGATGATCCTGCCGGGGGCGGGCGCGATTTTCCTGAGCCAGAACACCGCCTTTCACAGGCCGGTGCGAATCGGCGACGTCGTGATCGCACGCGTCACGGTGGCCTCGATAGATGCCGAAAGCGCGCGGGTCGTCCTGCGCTGCGAGGGCTTGGTGGGCGACGACGTAGTTCTGGACGGCGAGGCCACAGTGCGGGTGCCGCGACGCCGGCGGCCCGCGAAGGACTGAGCATGGCCGCCCGCATCGTCCGGGCCTGGCGCGACCTGCCGGCGGAGCTGAAGGGCGCAGCCGTGGCGCTGGGCGCCTTCGACGGGGTGCACCGCGGGCACCAGGCGGTGATCGGACGGGCGCGAGAGGCGGCGGAAGCCATGGGCGCGCCGCTGGCCGTCGTCAGCTTCGACCCGCACCCCCGCCGCTGGTTCCAGCCGGACGCGGCGCCCTTTCGCCTGATGTCCGCCGACCAGATGACGCGCGCGTTGGGCGATCTGGGCGTCGAGACCCTGTACCTGTTGCCGTTCGACGCCGAGATGGCGGCGATGAGCCATGAGCGGTTCGCCGAAGAGGTTCTGGCCGAGGGTCTCGGCATTCGCCACGCGGCGGTGGGCTTCGACTTCACCTTCGGCAAGGGACGCACGGGGTCGCCGGAGGCCCTGCGCACGCTCGGAGAGCGCTTGGGTTTCACCGTCTCGACCGTCGACCGGATCGACGACGCGGGCAGGCTGAAGCTGTCGTCCAGCGCGGTGCGCGAGGCCTTGAACGCCGGCGACATGGCCCGCGCCGCCGCCATCCTGGGCCGGCCCTTCGCCATCGAGGGCCAGGTGATCCACGGCGACAAGCGCGGGCGCACGATCGGCGTGCCGACCGCCAACGTGCTCTTGGGCGACTACATGCGCCCAGCGTTCGGGGTCTATGCGACGCGCACCCGATTGGCGGACGGCCGCGTCGTCGACGGCGTCGCCAACCTGGGCCTGCGGCCCATGTGGCGACTGGAGGAGCCGCTGCTGGAAGTCTGGCTGTTCGACTTCGACGGCGACCTGTACGGCCGGACGGTCGAGACGGAACTGGTCGCTTTCCTGCGCCCGGAGATGCGCTTCGACGGACTGGACGCGCTCAAGGCGCAGATCGACGCGGACGCCGCCGCGGCGCGCGAGGCACTGGCGAACCCCCCTCGCGGCTGATAGACCGCAAGCACCATGACCGTCCGCGTGATCCGTGTGATTTCGATTAGCCGCCCGGCGTAGCGCCGCAGGGGCTTCCCCGCGCACGCCGGGATCATTTCGAACTTCACGCGAACGATCGAACGACGAGAGACTCATGGCCGACGCCGGCGACACTGCTGCCCCCTCCACGCGCGACTGGCGCGAGACCGTCTTCCTGCCGGAGACGCCGTTCCCCATGCGCGGCGGCCTGCCCCAGAAGGAGCCGGAGATCCTGGAGAAGTGGGGCGACCTGTATTCCGATCTGCGCAAGCTGCGTCAGTCGCAGGGCTCCGAGCTGTTCGTGCTGCACGACGGCCCGCCCTACGCCAACGGCGACATCCACATCGGCCATGCGCTGAACAAGACGCTGAAGGACTTCGTGGTCCGGTCGCAGTTCCTGCTGGGCAAGGACGTCGACTATGTGCCCGGCTGGGATTGCCACGGCCTGCCGATCGAGTGGAAGATCGAGGAACGGTTCCGCGCAGAGGGCAAGCGCAAGGACGAGGTGTCCAAGGCCGCCTTCCGCGCCGCCTGCCGCGAGTATGCCGCGGGCTGGATCGACGTGCAGATGGCTCAGTTCAAGCGGCTGGGCGTGCTGTGCGACTGGGCGAACCGCTACGCCACCATGGATTTCTCGACCGAGGCGGCGATCGTCGCGGAATTCCACCGCTTCAAGAACTCCGGCCAGCTGTATCGCGGCTCCAAGCCGGTGATGTGGTCGCCGGTCGAGCGCACGGCGCTGGCCGACGCGGAGATCGAATACCACGACCACATCAGCCCCACCGTCTGGGTCAAGTTCCCGGTCACGGGCATGAGCGACGACCACGACGACGACCTGCTGGCCTTCCGTCACGCCACGCCGTCGGTGGTGATCTGGACCACCACGCCGTGGACCATCCCGGCCAACCGGGCGATCAGCTACGGCCCCGAGATCGCCTATGGCCTGTACGAGGTCACGGCGATGGAGACGGGGCTGGAGTTCGAGCCCTGGGCCAAGCCCGGGGACCGGCTGATCCTCGCCGACAAGCTGGCCGAGGAGGTGTTCAAGGCCGCGAAGATCGCAACCTGGACACGCGTCGGCGACCTGAATCCCTCGGGTCTGGAATGCGCACATCCGCTGGCGGAGCTGCACTCCGGCTACGGCTTCTCCGTGCCGCTGCTGGCCGGTGACCACGTCACCGACGACGCAGGCACGGGCTTCGTGCACACGGCGCCCGGTCACGGCGCCGACGACTATGAGGTGTGGAAGGCGCACGGCCATCACGAGGTGCCCGACACGGTGGACCCGGACGGCGCCTACTATCCCTCCGTCCCCCTGTTCGCGGGCCTGAAGGTCATCGAGACCGAGGGCAAGAAGGACAAGATCGGCAAGTTCGGGCCGGCCAACAAGGCGGTCACCGAGGCCCTGATCCAGGCCGGCAACCTGCTGGCGCGCGGGCGGCTGGAGCACTCCTATCCGCACAGCTGGCGCTCCAAGGCGCCGGTGATCTTCCGCAACACGCCGCAGTGGTTCATCCGCATGGACAAGCCGCTGAAGGCCGGCGAGACCCTGCGCGAACTGGCCCTGACCGCGATCGACGACACCGCCTTCCATCCCGCTGCGGGCAAGAACCGCATTCGGTCCATGGTCGAGGGCCGCCCCGATTGGCTGATCAGCCGCCAGCGCGCCTGGGGTACGCCCCTGGCCATGTTCGTGGACAAGCACACCGGCCAGCCGCTGAACGATCCGGAGGTGGACGCCCGCATCCTGGCCGCCGTGCGCGAAGGCGGGGCCGACGCCTGGTTCGACCGGCCCGACGCCGACTTCCTGGGCGTCCACGACCCGGCGAACTACGAGAAGATCACCGACATCCTGGACGTCTGGTTCGACAGCGGCTGCACCCACGCTTTCACGCTGGAAGGCCGGGCCGACAGTCATTGGCCGGCGGACCTGTATCTGGAGGGCTCGGACCAGCATCGCGGCTGGTTCCAGTCCAACCTGCTGGAAGGCTGCGGCACGCGCGGCCGGGCCCCCTATCGCGCCGTCCTGACCCACGGCTTCACCCAGGACGAGAACGGGGAGAAGATGTCCAAGTCGCGGGGCAACACGACCGACCCCGCCGTGGTCATCAAGGAGTCGGGCGCCGACATCCTGCGCCTGTGGGTGGCGCTGGTCGACTATGCCGAGGACCAGCGGATCGGGAAGCAGATCCTGCAGACCACGGTCGACGCCTATCGCAAGCTGCGGAACACCGTCCGCTATCTGCTGGGCGCGCTGAACGGCTTCGACGAAGCCGAGCGGATCACCGACTACGACCAGTTCCCGCCGCTCGAGAAGTTCATCCTGCACCGCCTCTGGGAGCTGGATGGACAGGTGCGTCGCGCCTACGCCGACTACCGATTCCAGGACGTGGTGCGGCCGGTGCTGGAGTTCTGTTCCGGCGACCTGTCGGCGCTGTATTTCGACGTGCGCAAGGACAGCCTGTACTGCGACCGCCCCGACGCGATCCGCCGTCGGGCGGCCCGCACGGTGATGCACGAAGTCTTCCTGCGCCTGACCGCCTGGCTGGCCCCACTGACGCCCTTCACGATGGAGGAGGCGTGGGGGACGTTCGCGCCGGAGGGCGGCTCCAACTGCGCGCGCGTGATCCCGGAGACGCCGGCCGAGTGGGAGAACGCGGCGGAGGCGTCGCGATGGGTTTCGCTCAAGCAGATTAGGTCGGCAGTGAATGGCGCGCTGGAGTTGGCTCGCCGGGACAAGCTGATCGGTTCCAGCCTCGACGCCCACATCGATGTCCGCATTGGGGCTCCGGCCACCTCCGCCGATCTTCGCGAAGACGAGGGCGTGAGTGAGCAGCTCGCCGAGCTCTGCATCACGAGCACGGCAGAGTGGAGGCTCTCGTTCGAGGCTGCCCCTGCTGGCGCGTTCACCGAAGGCAGCATCAGCGTGATCGTAAGCACGGCCGACCACCCCAAATGCGCCCGGTCCTGGCGTCGCGTGCCGGACGTCGGCTCGGACCCCGACTATCCCGAACTCAGCGCACGCGACGCCGACGCCGTGCGGTGGCTGGACGCGCAGAAGGCAGCCTAGAACGTATGGCCGACGACAGCCCGCAGGAGGTCTTCAAGCGCGCGCTGGCCCATGCCGCGCGCGCCCTGGCCGAGCGGGCGGAGCTGGAGGTCAGCTACGGCTCCGACGGGCCGCGGCTGACTGCCGACGGTCTGGTCCTGCCGCATCCCCCGCGCGATCCGTCGGGGCCGGAGGCGGCGAACCTGCGCGGTCAGGCCGACCGCATGGCCCTGCGCCTCGCCAACCACGACGAGGCCCTGCACGGCCGGTCGCGGCCATCCGACCCGGCGGCGGCCGAGGTCTATGACGCGCTGGAGCAGGCGCGGGTCGAGGGGCTGGGCGCCCGGGTCATGGCGGGGGTGCGCGCCAATCTGGACGCCGCCACCCTGACGCGGCTGGAACGGACCGGTGCCCTGCGCGTGACGGACGCCGAGCGCGTGCCGGTCAACGAGGCCGTGGCCCTGATGGTGCGCGAGCGCCTGACCGGGACGCGGGCGCCGGACGGGGCGGGCGCCCTGCTGGATCTGGTCCGCGACGGGCTGGAGACGCGGGCGGGCAAGGAGCTGGACGCCCTGGTCGACGCCGCCGACGACCAGACGGTCTTCACCGAGCGGATGAAGGCGGTGCTGCGCGCGCTGGACCTCGATCCCGGCGACGGTCAGGGCGACGACGCGTCCGACGACCTGGGCGACGACGAACCCGATCCTCAGGAGCCCGACGCGGCCGACGATCAGGACGAAGAAGACGAAGACCCCGGCGGCGGCGACGGCCAGTCGATGGAGGGCACGGCCGACGATGACCAGTCGGACCAGGAGCGCCAGTCGCGCCCGGAAGGCAGCCCCGTCGAGAGCGACGGCGACGCCTCCGACATGGGCGAGGAGATGCCCGACGCCCCGCCCCAGCGGTCGGGCAAGGGCGCGAACGGGCCCGACCCCGCCGCCTATCGCGTCTTCACCACCGCCTTCGACGAGACGATCGACGCCGCCGATCTGTGCGACCCCGTCGAGCTGGGGCGGCTGAGAGCCCTGCTGGACCAGCAGCTGTCCGCCCTGTCGTCGGTCGTGGCGCGGCTGGCCAATAAGCTGCAGCGACGCCTGATGGCCCAGCAGAGCCGCAGCTGGACCTTCGATCTGGAAGAGGGCGTGCTGGACGCCGCGCGCCTGAGCCGCGTCATCGTCGATCCGACCAGCCCCCTGCTGTTCAAGGCCGAGAGCGACAGCCCCTTCCGCGACACGGTCGTGACCCTGCTGCTCGACAACTCCGGCTCCATGCGGGGTCGGCCGATCATGGTGGCGGCCGTGTGCGCCGACATCCTGGCGCGGACGCTGGAACGCTGCGGCGTGAAGGTGGAGATCCTGGGCTTCACCACTCGCGCCTGGAAGGGCGGCCAGGCGCGCGAGGCGTGGATCACGGCCGGCAAGCCCGCCAATCCCGGCCGCCTGAACGACTTGCGCCACATCATCTTCAAGGCCGCCGACGCGCCTTGGCGCCGGGCCAAGAAGAACCTCGGCCTGATGATGCGCGAGGGCCTGCTGAAGGAGAACATCGACGGCGAGGCCCTGCTATGGGCGCACGACCGGCTGATGGCGCGGCCGGAACAACGGCGCATCCTGATGGTCATCTCCGACGGCTCGCCGGTCGACGACTCCACCCAGTCGGCCAATCAGCCGCTGTATCTGGACCGGCACCTGCGCGAGGTGATCGCGGAGATCGAGACCCGCTCGCCCGTGGAACTGCTGGCCATCGGCATCGGCCACGACGTGACCCGCTGGTACCGCCGCGCGGTCACGCTGGCGGACGTCGAGCAGCTGGGCGGGGCCATGGTCGAGAACCTGGCGGCGCTGTTCGAGGCGGAAAGCCCCAGCAGGAAGCGCGCCGCCTAGCGCGTCACCGTGTCCCGGTGCATCGGGGCCAGTTTGGCCAGGAACCTGTTCTGCACCCGGAAAGGGATGCCCTCGGCGCGCATGGCCGCCTGCAGGTGCTCCACCAGGATCGAGAAATCCGTCGCCTGGAGGCCGATCTCGTCGTGGGCGTCGGCCATCGAGCGGCCGGTGTAGACGCAGCCCCCGCCCAGGATGAAGCAGAACTGCTCCTTCAGCGTGCGGCGCAGGCGGACCATGTCGACAGCGCGGAAGATGTCGGCCGTGCGCGGGTCGGCGACCGAGCGGTCCAGCATGCCGTCGACGATCCGGTCGACGCCCTCAGCGCCGCCGAAGGCCTTCCACATCTCGTCCCCCTCGAAGGGCTCGGCGCCGGCGTTGGCCGGGCTGACCTCATAGGGATCGACGGCCTCTTCTCCCGCGCGGTGATGCGGCGCGTTCTGAGCCAGCGCCGGCAGGGCGAAGGCGGACAGGGCCAGGGTCAGGGCGAGCAGGCGCATGGGTCAGAATCCCGCTTGCAGCGACAGGTACAGCCCGCGCTGGTCTTCGAAGGTGGCGATGGAGCCCAGGTCGACCCAGGCGGCCGTGACCGAGATGTTCTTGTTGATCGCCCAAGCGGCGTAGACGTCCATCCAGTCGTCCTCGCGAGCGAAGGACAGGTTGTCGGGCTTGGTCCGGTATTCGGCGCCGATCACGATGTTCGGGCTGAGCAGATACCCGACGGAGCCCTCGAACTGAGCCGTGGCGTCGCTCTCGGCGTCGCCGCCGAAGCCCAGCAGGCCGGTCTGGTTCGCCTCGGTCCAGCGCACGGTGCCGGAGACCAGCAGGCTTTCGGCCAGGAACAGCTTTGTCGCGGCGACGTAGAAATCCGTCCCCTCGTCGTCCTGACCGCCGATCAAGCCGATCACGGCGCCCCGATCCGCCACCTTGTGCTGCACCCCGACCGAGATCTGGGGCATCCAGGTGTCCTGATCATAGACGGCGTCGCCCGTCAGCCGTATCTTCAGGCCATAGACGTCCTGGCCGAAGGTGAAGCCGGAGCCGAGACCCAAGAGGGCCCCCGTGCCGCCGGTGTCGAACTCCTGCCGCGCGGCCGACAGCTCGACGCGGTCCCACAGGCCCACGGCCACGCCCCAGGTGCGGAACTCATAATCCGGCAGGTCGACCCAGGTGGCGTGCAGATTGGCGCCGATCCCGTCGCGATTGCCGTAGCCCGTCGTGGTGGCCCAGGTGGCCAGACCGCCGCCGCCCGAGCCCTCGATGGTCGACACGCCGCCGGTCAGCAGCAGCTTGCCGCCCGGCCGGTTGTCCGGGACCCAGGACTGCGCCTGCGCCGCCCCGGCCGACGCCAAAAGGGCCGTGGCTCCGATCAGAAGTTTGAGCATTCGAACCCCCGTGAACTCACGGCGACGCTTCCCGATCATGCTTAACGTGGGCTTAAATACTGTCGTCGATCATCGTTTCATTCTCCGGATGTGCGCGAACAGAAAACAACTTTCACGCGATCTTCGCTTTACCCGGCCTTCATTGGCTTGAACTACTGAAGACACGATGCGCGCGCTTCTCTTCCTGCTCCTGCTGACGTTTCTGCCCGGAACCGCCTTGGCCGGCGATCTGACGGTGTCCGTGCGCGACGCCCAGGGCCGCCCCGTGCGCGACGCTGTGGTGACCATCCACCCCACAGCCGGCGTGCCGCGTGGGCCCATCCGGTTCCCATGGGCCCCTACGGATCGCCCAGCAGGACATCCAGTTCCAGCCCTATGTCCTGGTCGTGCCGGTCGGGGGCACGGTGGCCTTTCCGAATCTGGATCGAGTGCGCCACCACGTCTATTCCTTCTCGCGCGGACAGCGGTTCGAGATCCAGCTGTATGGCCGCGACGAGACGCGCAGCCACACCTTTCGCACCGTCGGGGTCGCCGCCATCGGATGCAACATCCATGACCAGATGGTGGGCTACATCAAGGTGGTGGACACGCCATGGGCGGCCAAGTCCGGCGCCAACGGCGACGTGACCCTGGCCAATGTGCCCGCGGGCGGCGCGACGATGCGCGTCTGGCACCCCCAGCTCAACGTTCGCGGCAACGAGACGGCGACGGCGATCACCGTCGCGGCCGCCGCCGGACGGCGCACCTTCAGCGGCGACTTCTCCGCCCGGGCCGCCGTCCGGTGATCCGCTTCCGCAGCCTGCGGACGCGGCTGACGGTCGTCTTCGTGGCGCTGTTCGTCTTCGCCATGGCCGTGGTCGGCGCGGCGGTCACGGCCGCGATCAGCGGAGGAGCGCGCACCGTGGTTCGCGACGAACTCGCCGCCACGGGCGCAGTTTACGAGAAAATCTGGTCCACCCGCACAGACCAACTGCGCCAGGGCGCGGGGGTCCTCGCGCAGGACTTCGGCTTCCGAGAAGCGGTGGCCACGGCGGATGAGGCCACGGTCAAGTCCGCGTTGGACAACCTGAGAGCCCGCCAGGGCGTCGACGGCGCCTTGATGATGGCGACCGACGGCTATGTCACCGCCGCGGGGGCGCAGCTGGACGACGCGGCCGCAGACTCGCTGTGGACCGGCCTGAACGCCGGCACGGAAGCCGGCGTACTGACGGCCTCCGGACGACCCTTCCAGGCCGTCGCGGCGCCCATCATGGCCCCCACGCTGATCGGCTGGGTGATCTTCGTCGATCGCCTCGATCAGACCGAGATGACCGCTCTGCAGGATCTTTCGGCCATTCCCCTGACGGCTTCGGTCGTCAACCGCGAGGACGGCGTCTGGCGCGATGGATCGGGCGTCGCCCTTCCGGCCTCGGTCGCCAATGCGGTCACCACTTCGCTTGCCGACAAAGACGCGGGGCCGGTGACGCATGACGCCCCGGTCGGGGAGTCGATGACGCTGGCGCGGCCCTTGCCCAGCTTCGACGCCCGGCGGCCTGCCGCTTTGGCGCTGACGTATCCGCTCAAGCTGGCGCTTGCGCCCTATGGCGACCTGTTCTTCTGGCTGGCCATGATCGGCGCAGCCAGCGCGGCCCTGCTGGGATGCGGCGCTTGGGCGCTGTCACGGTCGGTCACCCGGCCCATTTCCGACCTGGACCAGGCAGTTCACGCGCTGGAGCGGGGCGAGCACGTCGTGGTGCCCGTGACGTCCCAGGATGAGATCGGTCGTCTGGCCGCCGGCTTCAACGCCATGGTCAGCGGGCTGAAAGATCGCGAGGCCCGGCTGACCCACCTGGCCCTGCACGATCAGGAGACGGGCCTGCCCAACCGCCGGATGTTGGAGCGTCAGGTGGCTCGAACCCCAGAAGCACGGGTGCTTCTGGTCGGCGTCGACCGGTATGAGGTCGTGCGCAACGCGATCGGCCACGACGCCATGTCGCAGATGATGCAGGTGCTCGGCATGCGCCTGTCGGCGCTCGCGGCGGGCGAGACCATTTCGCGCGTCGGGGTCGATGCCCTGGGCGTCGTCCTGGAGGGGGCGGACCCCGGAAGGATCCAGGCGACGGCAGAGCGGCTCCTCAATGCGGCGAGCACGCCTGTGGTGGTCAACGGCGCTCCCGTCGACGTGGCTTTGACCGTCGGCGTCGCAGACCGCGGCGGACCCGGCGCCCACATCGATTCCGCCATCGACCGCGCCGCCGTGGCGGTGGATCAGGCCCGCGCCGCGCGACGCCCCTGGATGCTCTTCGACGAGGCGGCCTATGGCGATCCGGGCGGCAACCTGTCGCTGATCAGCGAGCTGATGACGGCCCTGAACCAGGGTCAGGTCACCCTCGCCTATCAGCCCAAGCACGACTATCGCGCGCGACGCATCACCGGCGTCGAGGCCCTGATGCGCTGGACCCACCCGCGCCGCGGCTTCGTGCCGCCCGACCTGTTCATCGGCATGGCCGAGGAGACCGGCCACATCCGCGCCCTGACCGAGTGGGCGGTGCGCCGGGCGCTGGCCGACCAGCGGACCCTCTCTGAAGCCGGCCACGACGTCACCATGTCGGTGAACCTTTCGGGACGCCTGCTGTCGGACGAAAGTTTCGTGGACGTGGTGCTGGACGCCACACGCGGCGCCGCAGGCCGCCTGTGCCTGGAGATCACAGAGACGGCGGTGATGCACGATTCCGAGGCCGCCCTGCGGATGATCTCGCGCTTCGCCGACGCCGGCGTGTCGGTGTCGCTGGACGACTACGGCTCGGGCCTGTCGTCGCTGGCCTATCTGAAGCGCATCCAGGCCGACGAACTGAAGATCGACAAGGCCTTCGTCATGGGACTCGACCAGTCCTCGCGCGACGCGCTTCTGGTCAAGTCGACCATCGACCTGGCCCACGGCCTGGGCATGAAGGTCACGGCCGAGGGCGTGGAGACCGAGACGGCGCTGGCGCTGCTCAGCGGCATGGGCTGCGACATGGCGCAGGGCTATTTCATCGGCCGCCCGATGCCGCTGAACCAGCTGATCGATCGACTCCAGGGCGACGTCGGCTCGAACGGCGGGTCGGCCAGCGCGGTCGCCTAACCCGACGCCACCGCCTTCATCGGCACGGTCGGGTCGGCCAGCTTCACGGCGTCCACGGCTTGGCCCTTCTGGATCAGCATCCGCCCGCCCATGAACTCGGCGCCCGCGTTCACGGCCTCGACGCAGACGATGCGGTCGCCCTTCAGGTGGAAGACGGCGAACCCGCCGCCGATCCTCGACGGGTCGACGTAGCCACGCACCACGCGGGCGTCGGCGCCGGTCGGCAGGCCGGCGATCTGGATCTTCAGATCGTACTGGTCGGACCAGAACCACGGCACCTCCGCAGGCGGTCCAGGCCGCCCGACGATGGCGGCGGCGGCCTGCTTGGCCTGCTCCAGCGCGCTGGGCACGCTCTCCAGCCGGACGTCGCTCAAACCCAACGCCGGCACCGGCCGTCGCGTCATGTCGCCGATGGCGAAAATCGCCGGATCGCTGGTCCGCGCCTCGTGATCGACCACGACGCCGTCGCGGCAAACCAGCCCGGCCGCTTCGGCCAGCGCAGTCACCGGGCGCGCCCCTACGCCCACCAGACAGACGTCGAACGGAAACACCGCCGCGCCGTCCGTGCCCACGCTGGCCTCGCCCGTCGCTGCGGCGACGCGCACCCCTCCCACCTCGGTGAAGGGCAGCACTTCGACGCCGCGCCGATGGTGATAGGCCGCCAGGAAATCGCCGACGACGTCGGAAGCCACTCGCGACAGCGCCCGCCCCTCCCGCTCCAGCACGGTCGCCTGCGCGCCCAGGGCCCGCGCCGACGCTGCGGCCTCCAGCCCCACGTAGCCGGCGCCGATCACCACCAGCCGCGTGTCGGGGCTCAGCGCCGCCTTCAGCGCCTCGGCGTCGGCCATGTCGCGCAGCACCAGCACGCGCGGATCGTCCCACCCCGGCCCCTCCAGCCGCCGCGCCTCCGCGCCGAGCGCGAGGATCAGGTGGTCCCAGGTCTCCGTCGCTCCGTCGTCGAACGTCACCGTCCGGGCCGTCCGATCGATCGCCGTCGCCGTCGCCCCACGACGAAGTTCAATGGCCTGCTCGGCGTAGAAGCTTTCGGGGCGGAGCAGCAGCTCTTCCTCGCCCGCCTCGCCCTTCAGCCAAGCCTTGGACAGTGGCGGCCGCTGATAGGGCGCGACGGGCTCGGCCCCGGCCAGCACGATCTCGCCTTCGAAGCCGTACTGCCTCAGGAAGGCGGCGGCAGAGCCCCCCGCGTGTCCCGCGCCGACGATCAGAACCTTGGTCATGCAGGGCAGATAGGGCGCCGGGAGCCCGGTCGCCAAGCAACGCATGTGGCGGGCCGACGTTCGCTTTTGGTCGCCGGCGGCCTCACTTGCTGTTTCACCAAGGGGCGAAAGCTTGGCGGGACAGGGCCTCGCGGCCTAACACGCTATGGGAACTGTTGGGAAAGGAGCGGCCATGGCGGCCCTTGTGCTGTTCGGCGGCGGCGGCGATCTGGCCATGCGGATGCTGCTGCCTTCGCTCTATTTCCTTGAGCACGACGGCCTGCTGCCGGACGATCTGAAGATCATCGGCGCCGCGCGCTCGGAAGAAACGCCCGCCGAATACGTCGCCAAGGTGAAGGCCTCGGTCGAGAGCAAGGCCGACGGCGCCTGGTCCAACGAGGTCTGGGACCGCTTCGCCGCCCGGCTGGACTATCTTGCCGTCGACGCCACCTCCGCCGAGAGTCTGAAGCCGCTGAAGGACAAGGTCGGCGCGGGCGAGGTGACCAGCTTCCTCGCCGTCTCGCCGTCGCTCTACGCCCGCATCGTCACCGCCATGCGCGCCGCCGGCCTGGCCGAGGCCGGCGACCGCGTGGTGCTGGAAAAACCCGTCGGCCGCGACCTGGAAAGCTTCCGCGAAATCGACGACGCGGTGTCCGACGCCTTCTCCGAACAGCAGGTGTTCCGGATCGATCACTACCTGGGCAAAGAGACGGTCCAGAACCTGATCGCCCTGCGCTTCGGCAACACGGTGTTCGAGCCGCTGTGGAACAGCCAGAACATCGACCACGTCCAGATCACCGTCGGCGAGACGGTCGGCGTCGGCGACCGCTGGCCCTACTACGACGAGTACGGCGCGCTGCGAGACATGCTGCAGAACCACATGCTGCAGCTGCTGTGCCTGGTGGCGATGGAGCCCCCTAGCGATCTGGAGCCGGACTCGGTTCGCAACGAAAAGGTCAAGGTGCTGCGGTCGCTGCGCCGGATCACGCCGGAAGAGGCCGACCGCGTCACCGTGCGGGGCCAGTACGTGGCCGGTACCAGCGAGGGGAAGCCCGTGCCCGGCTATGACCAGGAGCGGGGTCAGCCGTCGGACACGGAGACTTTCGTCGCCGTGCGCGCCGACATCGACAACTGGCGCTGGGCAGGTGTGCCCTTCTTCATGCGCACCGGGAAACGCCTGCCGGAGAAGCGCACCGAGATCGTCATCCAGTTCAAGGAGGTGCCGCACAGCATCTTCGACGGCGGGCGCGGCCTGATTCAGGCCAACCGGCTGGTGATCGAGCTGCAGCCCGAGGAGGACATCAGCCTTTCGGTCATGAACAAGCGGCCTGGGCTGGACCAGAAGATGCAGCTGCAGCCCATCCGCATGTCCCTGTCGTGGGGGCAGGAAGACAGGTCGGCCAAGCCGCCGCGACGGCGCATCGCCTATGAGCGGCTGTTGCTCGACGCGCTGAACGGCGATTCCACCCTGTTCGTCCGCCGCGACGAAGCCGAGCAGGCGTGGAAATGGGTCGACGAGGTCTCCGACGCCTGGGCCGAGGGTCAGGTGAAGCCGATCGAATACGTCGCGGGAACATGGGGCCCACGCGAGGCGTCCTACCTTCTGGGCCGCACCGGCCGCAGCTGGAACGTCGGCGATGAGTGAGATCGAGACCCTGCCGACCCCCGAGGCCTGGGCCGACGCCTGCGCCGGGAGACTGACCGCCACGCTGGGCGAGGCGCTGGCCGACGCCGGCTCGGCGACGTTCGCCGGGTCCGGCGGGTCGACGCCCGCCCCGATCTATGCGCGCATGGCCCGGGCGGAGCTGGACTGGTCCCGGATCACCACGACCCTGATCGACGAGCGCTACGTGCCCGAGGATCATCCAGACTCCAACGCCGCCCTGCTGAAGCGGACGCTGCTGATCGACCGGGCCGCGGCGGCGCGGTTCTTGCCCCTGTTCCATGCCTCGGTGACGGTGGATCGGGCGGCGGCGGTGGCGACGCGTGAGCTGGCGACGGCCGTGGATCGCCTCGACGCCGTCCTTCTCGGCATGGGAGAGGATGGCCACATCTGCTCCATGTTCCCCGAAAGCCCGACGCTGAAGACGCTGCTGACCCCCAAGCTCAAGCCCGCGATCTGTGGCGTGCCGCCCGGACGCGACGGCCTGGCGCCCAGCCGCGAACGGCTGTCGATGAATCTGGCGTGGCTGATGACCGCGCGGCAGGTCGTGCTGGCCATCACCGGCAAGCAGAAGCGCGCCGTGTTCGAGCGCGACGCGGCCGGCGACCCGATGGTCACGCCGATCGCCGCGCTGCTGGCCGCGAACGTCCCGCTCGAGGTCATCTGGACGGAGGCCGCGAAATGAAGCCGCTGAACCCCGTGGTCGCGGAGGTCACGGACCGCATCCGCGAGCGCAGCGCCGCGACGCGCGCCGACTATCTGCGCCGCATGGACGCCGCCTCGGGACACGAGCCGGGCCGAGCCAAGCTGTCCTGCGCCAACTGGGCTCACGCCTTCGCGGGCCAGACCATCGCCGACAAGCTGACCATGATGGGCGGCAAGGCGCCGAACCTGGGCGTGGTCACCGCCTACAACGACATGCTGTCGGCGCATCAGCCGTTCGAGCGCTTCCCCGAGGTGATCCGTCAGGCCGCGCGCGACATGGGGGCCACCGCCCAAGTCGCCGGCGGCACGCCCGCCATGTGCGACGGCGTCACCCAGGGCCGGCCCGGCATGGAGCTGTCGCTGTTCAGCCGCGACGTCATCGCCATGTCCACCGGCGTGGCCCTGACCCACGACGCCTTCGACGCGGCGATGATGCTGGGCGTGTGCGACAAGATCGTGCCGGGCCTGTTCATGGGCGCGCTGGCGTTCGGCCACCTGCCGGTCGTCTTCGCGCCCGCCGGACCCATGCCCAGCGGCATTCCGAACGCCGAAAAGGCCCGGGTCCGCGCCGAGTACGCCCAAGGGAAGGTCGATCGACAGACCCTGCTGGAAAGCGAGATCGGCAGCTATCACTCGCCGGGCACCTGCACCTTCTACGGCACGGCCAACTCCAATCAGATGATGATGGAGATGGCGGGGCTGCACATGCCCTCGACCGCCTTCGTCCATCCTGAGACCGGTCTGCGCGACGCCCTGACGGCGGCGGCGACCGAACAGGCGATCCTGCTGGCGCAGGAGGGGCGCGGCCGCATGGCCGACGTCGTCGACGAGCGGACCATCGTGAACATGATCGTCGCCCTGCTGGCCACCGGCGGCTCGACCAACCACGCCATCCATCTGGTCGCCATGGCGCGGTCGGCGGGCGTGCGGATCGACTGGACCGACATGGACCGGCTGAGTTCGGTCACGCCCCTGCTGGCGCGGGTGTATCCGAACGGCTCCGCCGACGTGAACGCCTTCCAGGCCGCGGGCGGCGTGGCCTTCGTGATCCGCGAACTGGCCGAGAACGGCCACATGCACGCCGACGTCACCACGATCATGGGCGACGGCGTGGAAGCCTATTTCAAGGAGCCGACCCTGCAGGACGGCGAGCTGGTCTGGGTCGACGGCGTGCGTGAGAGCCTGGACCTGGACATCCTGCGCCCCGCTTCGGAACCGTTCCAGCCGGACGGCGGACTTCGTCTGCTGCAGGGCGATCTAGGGCGCGCGGTGATCAAGGTGTCGGCCGTCAAGCCGGAGCACCGGATCATCGAGGCCCCCGCGGCCGTCTTCGAGAGCCAGGAGGAGGCGCTGCAGGCCTTCAAGGACGGCAAGCTGGACCGCGACGTCGTCGTGGTGCTGCGCTTCCAGGGCCCGCGCGCCAACGGCATGCCCGAACTGCACAGCCTGTCGCCGGCGCTCAGCGTGCTTCAGGACAAGGGCTTCAAGGTCGCCTTCGTCACCGACGGCCGCATGTCCGGCGCCTCCGGCAAGACGCCCGCGGCCATCCACGTCAGCCCGGAGGCCCTGGCGGGCGGTCCGCTGGCCCACGTGCGCGACGGCGACGTGATCCGGCTGGACGCCGTCGCGGGAACCTTGATTACGGTCGGCGCGGGCGATCTGCTGGCCCGGCCGGCCGCGGAACGGTCGCCGGACCATGCTCTGGGCTCGGCGTGGGGCTATGGGCGCGAGCTGTTCGGAGCCTTCCGGCAATCCGTGTCGACGGCCGAAGAGGGCGCGTCGGTCTGCTTCACCGCGCCTACGCATGCCCCCCAACGTCACGACGTGCCGCCGGACCCGAACCTGGTCGATCGCGCCGTGGACGCCTGAGGAGAACTGCATGACGATCCACTGGGACAAGACCCTGCTGGTCGGGGACGTCGGCGGCACCAACGCCCGCTTCGCCCTGGCGCACATGATCGAGGGCCGGCCGGTGCTGGAGCATCACCGCACCTTCAAGGGCGCGGAGCACCCGACTTTTCTGGAGGGTGTGAAGGCCTTCATCGACGGCTGCGAGGAAAAGCCGACGGGCGGCGTCATCGCCGTCGCCGGGCCGGTGACCGACGGGACCATCGACCTGACCAACTCGCCGTGGCGCGTGTCGGAGGCCGAGCTGCAGACGCTGGGCCTGAACCCGGTGCGGCTGATCAACGACTTCGAGGCCTTGGCATGGGGCGCGCCCGTGGTGCCCGACGCGGATCTGGCCTGGCTGGGCCCGCCGGTCGACGGCGATCCGGACGCGACGATCGCGGTGCTGGGCCCGGGCACCGGCTTCGGCATGTCGGCCTTGGTCCGCGACGGGCGCGGCGGCGAGATGGCCATGCCGTCCGAGGGCGGTCACGCCTGTTTCGCTCCCGGCGACGCCGTCGAGGACGAGATCCTGCGCATCCTGCGTCGCCGCTATGAGCGCGTGTCGATCGAGCGGCTGATCTGCGGGCCGGGCCTGCTGAACATGCACCGCGCTTTGGCGGAGATCGAAGGACGCGAGACGCACATCGACGATCCGGCCCAGATCACCAAGGAGGCTCTGGAAAATCCCAACAGCCCCTGCGGGGCGACGCTGGCCCGGTTCTGCGCCATCCTGGGCGCTGTGGCGGGGGACATCGCCCTGACCACCGGCGCGCGAGGCGGGGTCTATGTCGCCGGCGGCATCGCCCCGCGCATCCTGCCCTTCCTGCAGACCAGCCCGTTCCGCGAGCGTTTCGAGCGCAAGGGCCGGTTCGCGGATTACGTGGGGGCGATCCCCACGCGCGTCATCACCCACCAGCACGCGGCGCTGCTGGGCGCGGCGCGGGTCGCCTTCGGTCTGGACTGACGGCGGTCACGAAATTCTCACGGGGACGTGAACCGTTCCGGCTGCGGCGCATTGTCCATGCTCCACTCTGGAAGGGAGCACCCCAACTATGCGTAAACTGATGATCGCCTCCGTCGCCGCCTTCGCCCTGGCCGGCCTGGCCGCTTGCGAGGGCCCCGAGGACGCGGCCGCCGAGAAGCAGGCCGACGCCCTGGAAGAACAGGCCGCCGCCGCTCCGACCGAAGCCCAGGAGCAGGCCCTGAACGAGAAGGCCGACATGATCGAGCAGCAGGCCGGCAACGCCGACGGCGGCGCGACCACCGAGAACACGCCGAACACCTCGCCGACCACGGCCGACAAGTCCATGTGATCCGGCTCCGGGGCGTCATGACCCCCGGACCTGATTACGGAGGATCGACCCCCGTCGCTTGCGCGGCGGGGGTTTTCCTTTGCGTCTCACGTGCCGGGCGGCAGGCCGAAGTTCGGCACGGGGGCCTGGGTCGCGACCAGGCTGGGCCGTCGGGACGCGCGCGCGAACCAGTCCGAGATCGCCGGTCGGCGCGCCAAAAGCGCCTGACCGGCCTCCGCCATTGCCAGATTCTGGATCATGGGCGCCAGCACCGCGTCGGCGGCGCCGAACCTCTCGCCATGCAGCCACGGACCTTTCGTGACCGCCAACAGGTGCGCGACCAAACCGTCCATGGCCTCCAGCACGGGATCGGCGGCGGTCGCGGCCTCGGCCACGGCCGCGTCGATCGGGGTTCCGCCATTGGCCAGGACATAGGCCTGGTTGAAGAACACCCCCATCACCGCCGTCGGATACAGATAGGCCGAGGCGGCCGAGATGATCGCGGTCGACAGCGCGTCCGCCAGCGGGTCCTCGGCGTGCAGCCGCGGCCCCGGAAAGACGCCGTCGACGTACCGCAGGATGGCCGGCGTCTCGTGCAGGCGCACGTCGCCGTGCTGGAAGACCGGAATGCGGCCGAAGGGGCTGAGCGCGCGCCCTTCCGGCGTGGCCAGATCGGACGGGGAAAGCGGTCGATGGTCATGCGCGACGCCCTTTTCGTTCAGGGCGATGCGCACGGCGCGGACATAGGGGCTGAACGCCCAGCCATGGACGGTCACGGTCATGGAGTGTCTCCGGAAATTGGGGGCGGGGCGCGACGACCCCGCCCGGAGGAGGTCAGCGGTCGTAGGGACGCGCGGCGACGTCGACGAAGGGCTGGGGCAGGCCCTGCACGCCCAGCTGGACGAAGGCTCGCGGCCAGTCGAACTGGTCCCAGTGCTCGTACAGCTGGCCGTCGCGCACGGACCAGACGTCGATCACGTCGAACTCGACCTTCTGACCGCGCGGCGCGATGCCCAGGAAGCCCTCTCCCGTCAGGGTGCCGGTCCAGGTCCAGCGCGTGACCACCCGGTCCTCGGTGGCGAAGACGTCGTGCAGCGTGAACCGCGCGTCGGGCATGGCCTGATAGATCACCGGGATGAAGTCAATCAGCCCCTGCCGACCCTCCGGCACCAGCGGATTGTGCTGGATGTAGTCTTCGGCGACGATGACGTTCAGGATTTCGATGCGGCGATCCTGCGACCGCTCGTTCAGCAGCACCTCCGAAAAGGTGCGGCCCAGCCATTCGTTGTACGCCACAGTGCCTTCGGGCGCAGGCGGGGTCAGAGACTGGGCGGTGGCCTGGCTGGCATACAGCGTCACGGCCAGGACGGCCCCGGAGAGAAGCACTTTCAGCATGGTCGTCGGTCCTCATGGATCGTCGCGATCGGCCGCGACCCGGCCTATTTGTTGATCGTTCGATCAATAACAAGAGGCCGCGACCACTTTTTTTGATCGCGCGATCCACTATCTTCCTCGCATGAGCCGACCGCGCACCTTCGATCCCGACGTCGCCGCCGAGCAGGCGATGGGCGTCTTCTGGAAGTCCGGCTATGCCGCCGCGTCCATGTCGGACCTGTACGCCGCCACCGGACTGAAGCCCGGCAGCGTCTACGCCGCCTTCGGCGACAAGGAGGGGCTTTTCCGCCGCGCCTTCGAAACCTACGCCGCCCATTTCCGCGCCACCCTGCCCGAGGGGCTGACCGGGCTGGCGGCGATCGAGGCGTGGATCGGGGTGCAGGCCGATCTGGCGATCGAGGATCCGGAGCGGCGCGGATGCCTGATCGTCAACACGGTGGCGGAGCGTCAGGCGCACTCGCCGGAGACGCAGGCCCTGGCCCAGGCCCGGCTGGACGATATCCGCGCCTTCTTTCGCGACGCCCTGGACCAGGCGGTGGGGGCCGGCGAATTGGCGTCCGACGCCGATCCCGACCAGTGGGCCGACGCCCTGACCGGCACGGTGATCAGTCTGATGACGCTGGGCCGTGCCGCCGCCGACGCGCACACGATCCGAAACGTCGCCCGCGCGGCGCTCGCCGCCCTGCCCCGAGCCTGAGACTCAGGCCTTCTTCGGCGGCAGGGGGACGAAGGCCGAGGTGCGCCGCACATAGTCGGCATAGCCGGGCCGGCTGTCGCTCATGCCCTTTTCCGTTAGCCCGATGCCCGACCACTTCGTCAGGGTGAAGGTCAGGAAGATCGGCCCGGCGACCGACCACAGGCCCGGCGTGGTCTCGGCCGCCAGGGCGTACAGCCCCCACCAGACGCACGCCTCGCCGAAGTAGTTGGGATGTCGCGACCAGTTCCAGAGGCCTCGGTCCATCACCTGGCCCTTGTTCGCCGGGTCCTTGCGGAATGCCGCCAGCTGGGCGTCGGCGACAGCTTCGAAGACGATGCCGAACGCCGCCAGCGCCACGCCGGACCAGCCGATCCAACCGACGGCGGGCGACGCGGCCACCTGGCCCAGCTGCACGGGCAGGCTGTTCAGCCAAGCGAACGCGCCCTGCGGAAGGAAGACGAAGAAGAGGCTGGCCACGGCGAACCCCCTGCCCTTTTCCGCCTGGCTTTCCAGCAAAGTCTTGTAGCGCCGGTCCTCGCCATGGCCCCACCAGCGGACGAACAGATACCCGCCCAGCCGAAGAGCCCAGACGGCGCACAGGCCGACCAGCAGCAGCTTGCGGGTTTCGTCGCCGCCGGTGCGCGGCCAGGTGGCCAGCGCCAGAAACAGCATCGCCATCGGCCAGACCGCGTCGATGAAGCTGACGTCCTTGAGCCTCAATGCGATCACCCACAGGGCGGTCATGACCCCAAGCACCAGGGCCAGGTTGACGGCGAGAAGGATCAGGGCGTCGCTCATGCGCTCATTACGCCGGGATGACAGGTCTGGATGCGCGGCGACACGACGTCAGTCGACGCAGATCGCTGCAGTGGCGCGGCCGTCCTCGACGCGGGTGTAGCAGCCGAAGCGATCGCTGCTGGCGGCGCACTGACCGGCCACAGGGCGGCCGTCCTCGACGATGACCCCGCCCGGCACACGGCAGTCGCCCAGGCACTCGTCGCCGTCGCGACAGGTTCTGCCGGCGTCCGGATAGGCGATGACGCACTGAAGGGTCTGGGCTCGACCGACGCGCTGCATCTTGCCGCCTTGGGCGGCGCAGTCGCGCTCGGCCAGTTGCTGGGGCGTCATCGACGGCGTGCAGGCCCCCGCCAGCGTCAGGGCGACCACCGCCGCCATCAGGAGTCCGGTGCGCATCATCCCAGCCGTCCCTTGTCGAAGCCGGTCCAGACGTCGTCGTAGTCGAGCTGCATGGTCGGGGTGGATTGAGCCCATTGCGTGGTGCGGATCGGCATGCGCGTCTCGAACATGAAGGCAAGGGTGTTCTCGATCTTCACCGGCTTCAGGTCGGCCTTGACCGCCTTGTCATAGCTGGCCTGATCCGGGCCGTGGCCGCTCATGCAGTTGTGCAGGCTGGCGCCGCCGGGGGCGAAGCCGCCCTCCTTGGCGTCGTACTCGCCGAACACCAGACCCATGAACTCGCTCATGACGTTCCGGTGGAACCACGGCGGGCGGAAGGTGTCCTCGGCCACCATCCAGCGCGGCGGGAAGATCACGAAGTCGCAGTTGGCGGTGCCCGGCGTGTCGCTGGGCGACGTCAGGACCGTGAAGATCGACGGGTCCGGATGGTCGAAGCTGACCGTGCCGATCGTGTTGAATTTCGCCGTGTCGTATTTGCAGGGCGCGTAGTTGCCGTGCCAGCCGACCACGTCCAGAGGGCTGTGGTCGAAGGTCGTGGTCCACAGCCGGCCGCCGAACTTCTGCACGCACTCGGTCGGGCGATCCACGTCCTCATAGGCGGCGACCGGCGTGTGGAAATCGCGCGGATTGGCCAGGCCGTTGGAGCCGATGGGCCCGAGGTCCGGCAGGCGGAAGGTCGCGCCGTAGTTCTCGCAGACGTAGCCGCGGATCGGCCCGGCGCATTCAACCCGGAACCGCACGCCGCGCGGGATCAGCACGATCTCGCCCGGCCGGGCGTCGATGCGGCCCATCTCGGTGACGAAGGTCTGGTCGCCCAGTTGCGGCACGATCAGCAGCTCGCCGTCGGCGCAGTAGAAGACGCGGTCGGTCATCGACCGGTTGGCCGCGTACAGGTGGATGCCCGTGCCGATCCCCGCCTCTGGGTCTCCGTTGCCGCCATAGGTGACCAGCCCCTCGACCCAGTCGGTCGGTTCGGTCGGCAAGGGCAGAGGATCCCAGCGCATGCGGTTGGGGCTGGGCGGCGCCTCGGTGAAGGGTCCGGACCGCACCCGCCCCTGATCGAAAGGCTTGTACGCCGGATGCTGGGCCGACGGCCGCAGGCGATACAGCCAGCTGCGGCGGTTCTCGGTGCGCGGCGCGGTGAAGGCCGTTCCCGACAGCTGCTCGGCATAAAGGCCCAAGGCATGCCGCTGCGGCGAGTTGCGGCCTTCGGGCAGGGCTCCGGCCACCGCCTCGGTGGCGAAGTGGTTGCCGAAGCCGGTCATGTAGGCGGGCGCGTTGGTTCGCGTCGTCATGCGTCGTTTTCTCCCGTGCGCCTGCTTTAGCGCGCCGGGCGGCGTCGCGGGAAGGGCGCGACGGTCAGACGCCCGCAGGCATGGTTCCGGCCGTGATGGCGATGCGCCCCAAAAGGCCCTTCACGATCAGGTCCAGCGGCCGCCCCTCGCGATAGTCGGCCGCGGCGACGAAGTTCACCCGGTCCTCGGAGATCAGCGAATAGATCTTCTGCTGGTCCCGCTCGGAGTTGCGGGGGTCATAAACGGCGATCGAGAAGCCGCCCTTGGTGTGCATCATCTTCATGGTGGGCACGTCGGTGTCGCCGTCGCCCAGGAAGATCATGCGCTCGAACGGGATCGGCCGCGCGTCGTCGGGCATGAAGCGGTTGATCGCCTCGTGCTCGTAGTGGTTCTTCACGCCCTTGTTGATGCGGAACAGGTACTGGGTCTTGGTGGTGTAGTTCACGCCCACCGCCGGCCACGTCGCCACGCCCTTGTCGTCGTAGACGAAGTGACTGGCGAAGACGTGGGTGAAGGCGTCGCGGATCGGGCAGCCCTCGATCATCTCCTCCAGCCCGGCGGAGACGATGTAGTGCTCGATCTCCAGGCCATAGCGGGCGCCGAAGGCGTTGATGCGGTCGAACCAGCCCGGTCCGGTCAGGTCGGTCTTCAGCCCGTCGAACAGCTTCACGTCGTGACCGTGCTCGCGAAGCGCGGCCTTGGTGATCGGCGCGCCGTTCTCACGCGCCCGCTGCAGCATCAGCTGCATGTACATAAGGATGTTGTCGCCGTCGGCTTCGCGCGTCAGGCGGTCCGCCTCGCCCCAGAAGTCGCCTACGCCCATGCCGACGGAGGGGATGAAGGTCACCTCCTGCATGTTGCCGCGGGCGAGCGTCCCATCGAAGTCGTAGATCAGGGCGGTTTTCAGCAGAGCCATCGGCGCTCGTTAGGCCCGCACCCGGAACCTGTCAAAAAGCTAGGCTCGAAGCTCCAGTTCCGGGGCCGACACCTTGCCGGCGGCGCGTCTGGGCAGGTGCAGGATGAAGGTCGCGCCCTTGCCGGGTTCGCTTTCAACCTCAGCCCAGCCGCCGTGCAGTTCGACCAGCGCCTTGACCAGCGCCAGACCGACGCCCGGCCCGCCGCGCTCGCGCCGGACGAAGCGGTCGAAGACGTGGGCCTGCAGGTGATAGGGGATGCCGCGCCCGGTGTCCGACACGCGCAGGCGCACCTCCTCCGATCCCGCCTGGGCCTCCAGCCTGACCTCGCCGCCCTCGGACACGGAGCGGGCGGCGTTTTCAAGCAGATGATCCAGCGCCTGGGCCACGCGACGCGCGTCGGCCTGGATCGCCCCGGCGGCGGGATCGACCCGGACCGTCAGTTGAGCGCCGCGACCCTCGACCCGGGCGCGGATGCGGTCGGCGGCGTCCTCGATCAGCACCTTCACCGAGGTGTCGGCGTGCGCCAGCTCCATCTCACCGGCGTCGATCTGGGCCATGTCCAGCACGTCGTCGATCGACCGGGCCAGCTGCTGGGCGGCGGTGCGGATGGCCCCCGCGTGCTGGCGGCCCCGCTCCGACAGGTCCGGCGCGATCTCCAGCAGTTCGGAATAGCCGACGATGGTCGTCAGCGGCGTACGCAGCTCATAGCTGACGCTGCCCACAAACTCGCGCTTCAGCGCCTGACTGGCCTCCAGCGCCGCCTCGCGGTCCTGCAGCGCCCGCTCCAGTCCGCGCTGGGCCGTGACGTCGGAGAAGGCCACCAGCGTCGCGCCGTCCGGCAGGGGGCGCGTCTGCCAGGCGGCGCGGCGGCCGTCGGCGGTCGCCGCCTCGCCCGAGATCGGCACGCGGCTTTCCGGATCAGGGTCCGCTATCCGCGCCTTCAGCCCCAGCCACAGGCCGGGATCGGGCATGACCCGGCGGCACAGTTCGGCCACGGCGTCGAAATCGCCGGCGCCCTTCAGCGCCTCGGCGTCGAGGCCCCAGAAGGTCTCGAACGCCTCGTTGTGCAGCCGCATCCGCCCGTCCGAGCCGAACACGGCGACGGCGTCGTTCAACTTGTCCAGCGTGGCGGTCTGGACCTGCAGCTGGGCATTGAAGCGACTGCGCAGCTTCAGTTCGTCGGTGATGTCGGTGAACAGAAGCAGCAGGCCGCCCAGCGGGTGCGGCTGGCGCACGACGCGCAGGGTGCGCCCGTCGGGCAACGACCAGCTGTCGTCCGGACTGGCCTCGGCCGCCCCGTAGAAGTCCAGCTCCGCCGCCTTCCAGCCGGCGTAGTCGACCACCTCGGGCAGAAGGCGTCGCTGGCGCAGGCGGTCCAGCAGCTCCGCATGCGTCGGGCGCTCGTCCAGCCAGGCGGCGTCCAGGCCGAACAGCTGCTGGAAGGCCACGTTGTGGAAGGCCAGACGCCGCGACGGGCCGAAGATGGCGACGGCGTCGGCGAGGTGGTTCAGCGTCTCGTCGTGCGCCTCGACGTGGCGGCGCAGGGTGTCGCGCGTTTCCTCCGCCTCGGTGACGTCCAGCGCATAGACCGTGGCGGCGCCGCCCGGCGTCGGCTCGGCCACCACGCGCCAGGCGCGGCGGCGGCCGTCGGCGGCGGTCCAGCGGAACCCCTCCTGCCTCTGACCCAGCCGCGCCGCCTCCATGGCGAGGGAGTCGGCGCCCCGGTCGAAGCTGAGGCCGCGCGAGATCGCGTCTTCCAGATCGGTGGCCCGCACCGCCGCCAGCCAGGCCCGGTTGGCCCAGACCAGACGCCCCGCGCCGTCCAACGCCCAGGTCGGCACCGGCGAGGCCTCGGCCACGAAGCCGGCCGCCCCGTCCACCGGCCGGGCCGCCGCGGGCGCGGGGGAGACGGCGATCCAGGCCTGACCGCCCTCGACGTGACCGGCCACGCGCCAGGCGCGGTCCCCGGCCTGAAGCCCGCTTTCGAAGGCGCGCCCCTCGGCGATCAGGGCGTCGATCTGGGCCGGAAACTCCTGACGCAGGCGGGCCAGAACGGCGTCCGCCCCGGTCGCCTGATCGTCGTCCGTCAGCGCACGGGCAGTGTCGTCGGAGCCGAAGGTCAGGGGCGCGTCCAGCTCGCCCAGCGGGCCGATCCGCAGGTCGCCGGCGCCCGACAGCGCGGCCTGGCACAGGCCCGTGAGACGGCGCTCATCCTCCAGGGCGCGGTCCAGGGCGGCGAACCGCTCGCGCGTGCGGGCGGTGAAGCGCCACGACCAGGCGCCGACCGCCAGCGCCAGCCCGGCCGCCCCCGCGGTCGCCCAATAGGCCATGTCGGCGTCGGCCATGCCCCTCGATCAGCTCCCGTCCTGATTCGGTAACCATAACGCAGGGGGAGGGGTTAGGCAGTAGGCAGTAGGCAGTGGGCGGCGGTGGCGTCGGCTCGCCGCGACCCGAAGGCCTCTTTGTTCGACGCGTCCCGTCCCTTACTGCCTGCTGCCTACAGCCTGCTGCCTCGGATCCCATGGACTGGACCCACGCCCCCGCTCCGTCGCTCGACGACTTCGCCGCCCTGGCGCGCGCGGCGTTCGACGCCCTGCCTGAGCCATTCAGGGGGCTGGCCGGCGACGTCGTGATCCGCGTCGACGACTTCGCCGACGAGGAGACGCTGGCGATGATGGAGATGGAGGATCCGTTCGAGCTGACCGGCCTCTATCACGGCGTCGACGTCGGCCGCCGCGACGAGATGGGCCCGGCGGCCGAGCCGTCGCGCATCTTCCTGTATCGCCGCCCGATCCTCGACGAATGGGCCGAGCGCGGCGACGTCGCCCTGGGCGAGCTGATCGCCCACGTCCTGATCCACGAGATCGGCCACCACTTCGGCCTGACCGACCACGACATCGACGAGATCGAGGCCGACTGACGCGGTCGTCGGCGAAGCGCGAACGGACGGGCGCGGTCGTCGGCGAAATCCGGGCGGTCGGCGGCGCATGTCCGCTGGCGGCGCGACCGGGCCCGACACAAGGTCGGCCCATCGACGGACGCCGCCCCGGCGCCGCGCTTTTCTGGAGGACACGCCGATGAAGACCCTGATCGCCGCCGCCCTGCTGCTGGCCGCCCCGACCGCCGCCCTGGCCCAGGACCCGGGGAAGATCACCTTCGAGTTCGCGACCGGCAGCTCGACGGGCACCATCCGCGCGGCCCTGTTCAGCTCCGCCGACGCCTATCGCCGCGGTCCGGCGGTCGCCTCGACCGAGGCCAGGGTGTCGGGCGGCGTGACCGTGGTCGTCTTCGAGAACCTGCCGGCCGGCGACTATGCGATGCGCGCCTTCCACGACTGGGACGACGACGGCGAGATGGACACCAACCCCTTCGGCATGCCGACCGAGCCCTATGCCTTTTCCAACAACGCCGTCGGAAACATGGGCCCGGCGTCGTGGGACCGCGCCAGCTTCCGCGTCGAAGGCCCGGTCACCCAGGCGATCGAGCTGAAGTGATGACGCCGTCGCGCAGAAGGTTCCTGACGAGCGCCGCCGCAGCATCCGCCGCCGTCGTCACGCCGGAAACCGTGTGGGCCGCCATGGCCCAGGACGTGGCCGCACCCTGGGCCTTGGCGACCGTCGATCTGGAGGCCGACGTGGCGCCCCGCGCCATGCGGCTGGTCCACGGACGGGCGCCGATCGACCTGACCGGCACGCTGTTCCGCAACGGACCCGGCAAGTTCCGGCGGCCCGGCGGCAGCGCCACCCACTGGTTCGACGGCGACGGCCTGATGCGCGCCTTCCGGGTGCAGGGCGGCACAGTCATGCTGGACGCCCGCTTCGCCGACACGCCCAAGCGGCGCTGGGAAGGCGAGATCGAGGCGGTCGTGACTCCCGGCTTCGGCACGGTCGGCGACCCCCGCGCCCGCATCGGGTCGCCGGACGACGCCAATGCCGCCAACACCGCCGTCATGGTGGCGGGCAACGAGGTCTGGGCGCTGTGGGAGGGCGGATCACCCTTGAGCATGGATCCGGCCGATCTCACGACGCGCGGCTTCGTGACCTTGCGGGACGACCTGAAGGGCATGCCGTTCCAGGCTCACCCGCGTCGCGCGCCGGACGGCACGATCTGGAACGTCGGAACCCAGGGCGACAAGGCGGTGGTTTGGCACATGCAGTCCGGGGGCGAGCTTATCTCCGCCGGTCTCGTGACCCTGCCGCGGGCCAGCTATCTGCATGACTTCACGGCCACGGAGCGTTCGCTGGTCTTCGTCCTGCAGCCGTGGGTCTTCGAGCGACCGGGCATGCCCTACGCCTCTCAGTTCGCCTGGAAGCCGGAGATGGGCACGCAGGTGCTTGTCGTTGACAAGGCCGATCTGAGCCGCACGCGTCTGTTCGACCTGCCGGCCTTCAGCTTCTTTCACCTGGGCGACGCCTGGGAGGAAGCCGACGGCACGATCCGATTCGACGTCGCGGCGAACAAGGACGCCTCCTTTGCCATCGAGGGCGCCCGGGTTCTCGTCGCCCAGCGCGGCGTCGTGCCGGGCGAGCCCAGCATGATGAAGCTGATCACCCTGCATGCCGACGGCCGGGCGGAGATGGCTTCGACGGGAGTGACGGGCGAGTTCCCGCGCAGCGACCCGCGTCGTCCCTGCTCGCGGCGGAGGCTGACCGCCCATGTCCATGGTGAGAGGAGCGACCGTCCCTTGCCCAATGGGCTGGCAGTTCAGGACTGGGAGACGGGCCGATCCTCGACCTTCCTTTTCGACGACGTCCAGATCGTCGAGGAGGCGGTGTTCGTGCCGCGCCCGGGCCGCACGGCGGAGGACGAGGCCTGGCTTGTCGCGCCGTCGATCAATCTGGCCGAGGGCGTGACCGAGCTTCATGCCTTCGACGTGGCGCGGATCGCGGACGGTCCTGTGGCGACTTGGCGGGCCGACGTGGCCCTGCCCGCCGGGTTCCACGGGACGTGGGCGGGGTGATCGTCACCACCAGCCGGCGGCGCGCAGGGCGCGCGCGTGCCGCCGGCTGACCGGCGCGGTCAGGCCCCCGTCCAGCGTCAGGCTGGCGCGGCCGTCGCCCCGGTCGACGTCGCGGACGGCGTCCCTGGCGACCCACCAGCTGCGGTGGGTCTGGGCGCCCTCCAGCCCTTCCAGCTCGGCAAGGGCGTCGGAGAGGCGCATCAGGATCAGGTCCGATCCCCGGTCGGTGTGCAGGCGCAGATAGTGGTCCTCCGCCTGCACCGCGATCAGCCGCGCGCCACGCAGTCTGGCCGGCAGGCGGTCAAGAAAGCGGGCGCGCTCGGGCGACGGGCCCGGCGCAACGTGGGTCTGAACCGAAGGGCGTCCGAGGAATACGTTGAGCACGCTGATCGTCCCGGTCACCAGCGCGACCGGACCCAGCAGGTGCACGAAGGCCTCGGGCGGATACGCGCGTCCGACGAAGATCAGCCCGGTCACCAGCCAGACGAAGGCGGTCATGGGCAGGGTGATCACCGCCGTGAGAGCGGCGGCAGCCGGCCAGGGCCGCTCGTCGTAATCCACGACGAGTTCCACCAGCTTCGAGGCAACGGTGCCCCACAGCGCGCCGGCCAGCATGACGAAGCACCAGTAGGCGAGGCGCAGCCAGATGGGCGTCTCGCCGGTGCCGAAGGCCCCGGTGAAGGCCAGAACCACGCCCCCGGCCAAGGCCACGCCCAGCCCCCTGAGGGTACGCGCCTGAGAGAGGGACAAGGCCGAGGTCATGACGCCATCAACACCACGGTGCGGCCCGGCTGCGAAGGGGTCAGACGCGGATGTCGAGAAGCGCGCCGGGGCGCGTCGGCCGTGCGGCCTCGATCTCCTCGGTGGGAGCGGTCTTCACCTGGGGTGTCGGCGCGGCGACGGGCGCGATCGGCTGGATGGTCTGGGCGGCCGCCATGGCCGTGCGGAAGAAGGCGGCCTGGGCGGCGCGTGCGCCGGGGGCCGCGCCGGTCTGGGCGGGGGTGAGAACTGGGGCGAAGCCGGAGCCGATGGCGGTCATGGCCGCAGGGTTAACGAAATCCGTCGCGGAACGGTTAACGCCGCGCCTGAGGCGCCGTCTCCTGCATCGCCGCGACCAGCCGCGCCACGTCGGCGTCCTCGACCAGGGCGCCGGAATGCTTGGCGGTCACAATGCCCATGGCGTTGACCGCAAAGGTCTCGGGCGCGCCGGTGATGCCCAGATCCAGGCCCGCCTGCCCGTCGGCGTCGACCAGCACGAAGGCGAACGGATCGCCCAGCTCGGTCAGGAAGGCGCGGGTGTCCTCGGGCCGGTCCTTGTAGGCGACGCCGATCACGGTGACGCCCTGTTCCTTCAGCGCCAGCAGCTTCGGATGTTCCACGCGGCACGGCGCGCACCAGCTGGCGAAGACGTTGATCAGCATCGGCCGCCCGCGCCCGGCGGTCTTCAGGTCCAGCACCGCGCCCGTGCCGTCCGCCGCCAGCATCGGCAGCACCGTCTCCGGAACCGGCCGACCGACCAGGGCGGCGGGCTTCACGTCGGGATCGCGCTTCAGCGACCAGCCGATGAACAGGGCCGCCAGCGCCGCCAGCACGACCAGCGGCAGAAAGGCCAGCCAGCGGCTCATTCGCCGTCCTCCAGTTCCTTCAGCCGCGCCCGCACCTGACGCGCGGCCAGGACGGCGCGCCCGGCGACGACGGCCAGAACGACCGCGCTGACGCCCCAGGCGACGGCGACGTATTCGACATAGCTGCGCGCGATCTCGGGCATCAGGCCTCCATCGCGCGGCGCGCGCGCAGGGTCCGCAGGCGGCGGTTCAGCACCTCGGTGCGTATGCCGGTGATCCACACCGCGGCGAACAGCACGCCATAGGCCGCCATCATGGTCAGCAGCGGCGTCAGATAGGTCGCCGTCATGGCCGGGCCGTCGGCGCGCAGCAGGCTGGCGGGCTGGTGCAGGGTGTTCCACCAGTCGACCGAGAACTTCACGATCGGCAGGTTGATCAGGCCGACCAGCCCCAGCACGGCGGCGGCGCGCGCGGCCTTGGCCTCGTCCTCGATCGCGGCCCTAAGCGCCAGCCAGGCCAGATAGAACAGGAACAGCACCAGGACCGACACCAGCCGCGCGTCGCCCCAGGTCCACCACGTGCCCCACATCGGCTTGCCCCACACCGCCCCGGTGATCAGGGCCAGCCCGGTGTAGGCCGCGCCCGGCACGGCGGCGGCCCGCGCCGCGGCGTCGGCCAGCGGATGGCGCCACACCAGCGAGAACAGACAGCTGATCCCCAGCGCCGCATAGGCCATCAACCCCATCGAGGCGGCCGGCACGTGCACGAACATGATCCGCACGCTGTCGCCCTGCTGATAGTCGGGCGGCGCCGTCAGCGACAGCCAGGTTCCCACGGCCAGCAGCAGCCCGGCCGCGATCCAGAGCGGCCCGACCAGCGGCGCCGAAAAGCGCATGAAGCGCTCGGGATTGGCCAGACCGAACATGACCGCGGCTTACCGCCCGGCGCGCGCGCGAACAAGCGACGCGACGTCGCTCGCCGAATGTCTCACCCTTGCGCGTTCCGGATCGCCGCTGCGCCGGCGAACGGGGCCAGGGCGCAGGCGAACAGGGCATAGGCCCCCAGCAGCGCCAGCGCCGGTCCGGCCGGCGTGCCCTCCTGCGCCGCCGTGACCGCGCCGGCGCCGAAGATCACCGGCGGCGCGTACAGCGGCAGGGCGATGACGGCGACCAGCAGCCCGCCGCGCTTCGACCCCAGCGACAGCGCCGCCGCCAG
>JAIEQC010000030.1 GCA_019748055.1 Caulobacteraceae bacterium
CCGAACCGACGTCGGAAAAACGGGGCGAGAAAAATCCAACGCGTTGAAAAGGCCCGGAAAGACGGACGGGATCGTCACAACTGCGCGCGGATGGCCGCCGCATCGGCCTTCCCCCGCGAGGGGAGTGAGGACGTCGTCTACCGCCCCCGCGTCAGGGCGCGGTACTCGACCAGGCGTTCCTTGTCGCGGCGGACCTGGTCGGCGACGGCGTTGTCGACGTCCAGAGAGGCGTAGCGGACCCAGCCGTCGACGCCCAGCTTGTCCTGCACCGCCGCCACCGGGGTGCGCCAGCGGAAGTAGGACAGCCAGCTGACTGCGACGCCCAGAACGGCCGCCAGGGCCTGCAACCCGCGGAAGCCCGCCGCGCCGGTCTCGGGCACGGGCTCCAGCGCCAGGACGCCCAGGCCGACGATGAGCACCAGCGGCGTCATGATCCGCTGCGCCCAGCGCATCCAGTAGCGTTCGCGGCGGACGCGCCACAGCTCCATCTGGACGAACTTCTCCAGGTACTCCATGCGCGCGCCGATCCACATGGTCAGGCGGGTCAGGTACAGGGCGCGGCGGCCCCAGCCCTTGCCGTCCATCTGGAACTGGGTTTCGGCCTGGTCGGCCATGGCGCGGGCGGAGGTGAAGAGGTTCTGGAGCTCACGCGTGCGCTGAACGACCTCGCGCGACAGTTCGTAGGAATCGTTTTCCAGCTGGAAGCGGTACTGGATGAACAGGATGGCCTGCAGCAGCCAGAAGACGCCGAACGCCGCGAACATGGCGCCGGCGGCGAGCGCCAGGCCCATGGTCTCGGTCCCCGTCCACTGCGAGAACCAGCCCGGGCCCAGGATGGCGAGCGCCGCAAAGGCCGCCATGGCCCCGGCCTGGCTGAGCCGCTTGACCGTGACGTGGACGATCAGGGCGCGGAAGACGCGGCGGCCGTAGTCGTGGATGCGGCCCCGGATGTCCTTGTCGACGGGGAAGCGTTCCTCGATCTGGCGGCCGAACAGGACGTGGAAGCGGTCGGGTTTGGACTCGGTCTCCCAGAAGGGGAAGATGTCCAGCGGCTGGTTGAAATACTCGTCGATGTGCGACGAGACGATCGCCTCCGCCTCCGGCGTCTGGGCGAAATATTCGCTGTCGGAAATCGGGCGCAGGATGCCGTCGCCGCCGCGCAGGGGCTCGCGCCCGCCGGTCGGCGTGGGCGGCACGGCGCGGTTGGGCGCGTCCTGGGCGCCGGGCGGCGGCGGATTCTCGGCGGCCTCAAGCCGGCGGTCGTGACCCTGACCGCCGTGGCCGCCGTCGAGCGGCGCTGAGGTGTGATCGTCGTGCGACATGGCGATCCGGGCGTCCTGAATGCGACCTGACGTCATTATGGCGGGTTCGGCCGTCCGCCGGACGACGTTCTCCCGTCACGGGAAGCCTTCGCCGTTAACCGTCATCCCGGCAAGTGAAGTTTCCGCCAGATTCCGGCGTCAGACCAGCGGCCAGCGCGCCATGGCCGCCGCGGCGACGGCCAGCAGCAGAAGCAGGACGATCTCCAGCCGCACCCAGCGGATCGCGCCGGCCCTTTGCGTCGCGTCGGGCTGAAACGCGGGATCGGCCTTCGCCGCCCGGACCCATTTCACGAAAGCGATCGTGGGCAGGATGGAGATCACGCCGATCGCCGCGAACAGGCCCGTCTTGGCCCAGAAGGCGGGGTTGTCGCGATAGAACTCCCACCCCCGCGCGCCCCAGATCACGCGGGCGGCGCCCACCAGAACCACCAGCACCGCGGTCAGACCATAGCCCCCGTCCAGCCGCGCCAGCCGCCGCACGTCGATCCGCTCGCCGCGCAGGATGGCCAGCTCCATGGCCAGCATGACGGCCAGGCCGAACACCAGCGCGTGGTGCAGCGCCGCCAGTCCGAAATCGTGCATGGACCCCCTCCCTTCGCTTCCGACGGGAGACAGTATATGCGCTCGCCGATGACCCGTCTTCTTCTCGTGGCGGCCGGCGGCGCCCTGGGCTCCGTGGCGCGGTATGGCGCGGGAGCGCTGGCCCAGCGGCTGGCGCCCGGCGCGGCGTGGCCGTGGGCGACGTTCGGGGTGAACCTGGTCGGGGGCCTGCTGATGGGGCTGCTGGTCGGCTGGCTGGGCGCGCGGGCGGCGGGCGGCGAGGGCCTGCGCCTGTTCGCGGCGGTCGGGGTGCTGGGCGGCTTCACCACCTTCTCGGCCTTCTCGCTGGAGACGGCGCTGATGATCGAGCGGCGGGAGCTGGGGATGGCGGCGGCTTATGCGGCGGCGTCGGTGGCGCTGTCGGTGGCGGCGCTGTTCGTGGGACTGATGATCGCGCGCAGGGCCTTCGCATGAGCCGGGAGGTCAAGACGCTCTACGTGGCGGAGGCCGAGGACGGCATCCGGCTGGATCGCTGGTTCAAGCGCCGCTGGCCGCACCTGTCGCACATCCAGATCGAGAAACTGGCCCGCAGCGGCCAGATCCGCGTCGACGGCGGCCGCATCAAGCCGCAGGACCGGCTGACGGCCGGGGCGGCGGTGCGCGTGCCGCCCATTCCCGATCCGGTCGAGAAGACGCCGGGCGACCGGCCGAAACTGACCGACCGCGACGCCGCCTATGCCCGCTCGCTGGTGCTGTACGAAGACGAGCTGGTCATCGCCCTGAACAAGCCGCACGGGCTGGCCGTGCAGGGCGGCACCAAGACGACCAAGCACGTCGACCGCCTGCTGTCGGCCTGGGGCGAGGGGCTGGAGCGACCGCGGCTGGTGCACCGGCTGGACCGCGACACCTCGGGCGTGCTGCTTCTCGGCAAGGGGCCGGAGGCGGCGAAGCGCCTGGCGGGGGCGTTCGCGCGGCGGCAGGCGAAGAAGACCTATTGGGCGATCGTCATCGGCAATCCGAAGCCGGCCGCCGGCCAGATCGACATGGCGCTGAAGAAGTCGGGCATCAACGACTTCGAGATGATGCGCCCGGCCGATCCGAAGGAGCACGGCGCCGAGCCGGCGGAGACCGCCTACGCCACGATCAGCAGGGCGGCGCACCGCGCGGCGTGGATGGCGCTGAGGCCGTTCACGGGGCGCACGCACCAGCTGCGGGCGCACATGAGCGCCATCGGCCACCCCATCCTGGGCGACCCCAAATACGGCACGCCGGAATCCACCGAGCTGTCGGGGCCGCTGAAGCTGCAGCTGCATGCACGCCGGATCGAGCTGGACCACCCCGGCGGCGGGAAGCTGATCGTGGAGGCGCCGTTGAGCCCCGAGATGAAGGCCGGCTTCGCCCACTTCGGCTTCTCCGAGGACGAGGCGGACGAGGATCCGTTCCACGGCGTGAAGAGGATGCGGTGAGGCCTCTCGCCGTGTTCGACGTGGACGGGACGCTGGTGGACAGCCGGGCGTCGATCCATGCGGCGTGCGGAGCGGCCGCGCGGCGGCTGGGCCTGCCCGAGCCGTCGTACGACCGGGTGCGCCAGATCGTGGGGCTGGAGCTGACGAAGGCGCTGCACGTTCTGGAGCCGCAGCTGACGCAGGCGGAGCTGGCGGAGTACGTCGCCGGGTTCCGCCAATGGTTCCTGGACCACTACGAGGCCGGGCACGAGGAGCCGCTGTTCGCCGGCGCGGTCGATCATCTCCGAAGGCTGAAGCGCGACGGCTGGCGACTGGCCATCGCCACCGGCCAGAACCGGCGCGGCGTGGCCCGCAATCTGGCGCGCGACGGCTGGGCCGACCTGTTCCTGTCGGCCCACTGCGCCGAGGACGGGCCCGGCAAGCCCGACCCCGCCATGCTTATCGCCGCCATGCGCGCGTGCGACGCCTGTCCGGCCACGACCGTCATGATCGGCGACACCGCGCATGACCATGCCATGGCGGCGAATGCGGGCGTGCCGGCCTTCGGCGTCACCTGGGGTTTTCATACCGCGGAAGAGCAGCTGGCCGCCGGGGCGGTGGTGGTGGCCGAGGACTTCCCGCAACTGGACGAGGTGCTGGACGCCTTCGCCGCACGGCGTCTGGCGGCCGTCGCCTGACGCGCCTATGTCGCCGCCCATGCACATTCCCTCGCTCGACCCCAACGTCGCCGCCCGCAAGGGATTCCGGGAGTCCGAAGAGCGTCTGAAGCGGTTCTGGAAGGACGTCGACGTCGCGTCTGTCGATGCCGGCTGTGCGGTGCGGCTGGACGGGCGGACGCCGAAGACCCCGGCGCACGCGCCGCTGATCCTGCCGACCGAGGCGGCGGCCCGGCTTGTCGCCGACGAATGGGCCGCTCAGGGGGAGTTTCTGGAGCCCGCGACAATGCCGGCGACGCGGCTGGCCTCCACAGCCATCGACCGGGTGTCGCAGGCGCGCGACGCGGTGGCGGACGAGATCGCCGCCTACGCCGGATCGGACCTTCTTTGCTATCTGGCCGAGGACCCGTCGTCGCTGGTCGAGCGGCAGGCGCGCGAATGGGGGCCGTGGCGGGCCTGGGCCGCGGCCGAGCTGGGCGTGCATCTGGAGCCCGCCGAGGGGATCGTGCACCGGCCGCAGGATCCGGCGGCGGTCGCCCGCGTGCGGGAGCTGGCGCTGCGGCTGGACGACTTCGCCCTGACCGGGCTGGCCACGGCCGTCCCGCTGCTGGGCAGCGCGGTCTTGGGATTCGCCCTGCAGCGCGCCGCCGACGGGGCCGACGCGCTGTTCGACGCCTCGCGGCTGGACGAGGCCTTCCAGGAAGAGCGCTGGGGCGTCGACGCCGAGAAC
Source organism: Caulobacteraceae bacterium (assembly GCA_019748055.1). Classification (GTDB taxonomy): domain Bacteria; phylum Pseudomonadota; class Alphaproteobacteria; order Caulobacterales; family Caulobacteraceae; genus Brevundimonas. Next base: position 4,715 of record JAIEQC010000030.1, read on the forward strand.
GCGGAGCGCACCTCCTCCCGCCGGGAGGAGGCGCGCCTGCTGGAGAGCTGGTTCGCGGCCCTCAGTCGATGAAGGCGTTGACCCGGGCGGCGAAGACGTCGGGCTGGTCCAGCATGATGAAGTGGGCCGCCTCGTCAACGCGGGTGAAGGTCGCGCCGGTCAGGCCGGTGTAGGCCCCGCGATAGATCTGGTCGGTCAGCTCCGGCGTCATGCCGGGCCAGGCGAAGGCGACGTAGACCACCTCGGTCGGGGCGGTGACGTTCTTCAGTTCGGGGCGGAGGTCGGTCACGATCAGCTCGTGCATGGCGTTCCCTGAGACCTTGGGATCCGAGGTGGCGCTATGGCGCAGAGGGCCCTCGCGCAGGGACTCGGTGCGGACCATGCTCGCGATGCTGCCGCCCGACTGGGCGGCGAAGGCTTCCTGGGTCGAGTTGGCCATGCCGTCGCGGATCATGTTCGCCATCGGCATGAGGCTTTCCGGCGTGGCGTTCGGATCGCCGAAGGCCTGTCCCATGAAGGGGATCTGGTCGACGACCATCAGCTTGCCGACCAGATCGGGGTGCCGGGCCGCCAGCATCAGGGCGATCGTTCCGCCCATGGAATGGCCGATGACGACGGGATTCTCGATGCCCTGTTCGCGGATGTAGCGCGCCAGATCCTCGGCCACCGGAGCGGAGACGAGGCCCGTCGCATTGTCCATCGCAGGGGCCCCGGCGAAGCCCTGGACGTGGACCAGATGCAGGCGGTGGGGCCCGTCCAGCCGGTCGATGAGGGACTGCCAGATCTCGGGCGAGGAGGTGAGGCCGGGGATCAGGATGACGTGAGGTCCTTCCGTGCCCTCGACGCGCACGTGGAAGCGGCCGGACTGGAAATCGGCGTGACGGTGGCCGTGGTGGGCCCCCGCCTCGGCGCCGGCGGGGTGACGGGCGTGCTCCTGAGCGGCGGCGGCGGTGGGAAGGGCGATCAGGGCGGCGGACAGAAGCAGGGCGCGCATGGCGGTCTCCATGAGGTGTGAAGCCTTCCTAGGCCATGAACTTTGTGTTGTAAAGTACTTTTTGTCTAGCGCTGGCAGGGAGCGGCGTTCGGAGGTTAGAACCGCGCCATGACCGCTGCGATCACGACCGAGATCACCAAGTTCGGCAAGGGCTTCCTGCGCGACGCCTGGTACTTCGTGGACCTGTCGCGCGAGATCCGTCCCGGCACGCAGGCGCGGCGCATGATCCTGGGCGAGCCCGTTCTGGTCGGTCGGACGCGGGCCGGTCAGATCTTCGCCATGCGCGACGTCTGCCCCCACCGCGCCGCGCCGCTGTCGGCCGGGCGGATCGTCGATCGCGGCGAGGACGGCGGGGAGACGGTGGAGTGCCCCTATCACGGCTGGCGCTTCCGCCTGGACGGCGTCTGCGCGGCCATTCCGTCGCTGGTCGACGGCGACGCGACCGATCCGGCGCGCATCCGCGTGCGGTCCTATCCGGTGCGCGAGAGCCAGGGGATCGTCTTCGTCTGGATGTCGTCCGATCCGCGCGGCGCCGGCGAGCCCGACCATGAGCCGCCCGTCTTCCCCGGCGCGGACGGCGAGGCGAAGCTGGTCGAGGCCATGACCTTCGACAGCCACGTCGACCACGCCGTGGTCGGCCTGATGGACCCCGCCCATGGCCCGTACGTGCATCAGCAGTGGTGGTGGCGCTCCGAGCATTCGATGCACGAGAAGAAGAAGGCCTTCGCCCCCGTCGAGCACGGCTGGGCGATGGTGCGCCATGCGCCGTCGTCGAACAGCCGAGCGTACAAGATTCTGGGCGGCGCGCCGGCGACCGAGATCACCTTCCGCCTGCCGGGATATCGCTGGGAGCACATCCAGGTCGGCGAGAAGCAGGTGCTGGCACTGACCTGCCTGACGCCGCTGGACGACGACCATACGCGCATCACCCAGATCTTCTGGTCCGACCACTGGGTCTTCGGCATCGCCAAGCCCTTCCTGCGCATGGGCGTGCGCGCCTTCCTGAAGCAGGACGGCGGCATGGTGAACCTGCAGAACATGGGGCTGGCCCACGACCCGACCCTGATCTGGATCGACGACGCCGACCGTCAGGCCAAGTGGTACCAGCAGCTGAAGCGCGAATGGCAGAAAAGCCGCGCCGAGGGCCGCGGCTTCTCCAATCCGATCGAACCGACGACGCTGCGCTGGCGCAGCTGAGCACGGATCAGGCCGCGCTGAGCTGAGCCTGCTGCTGGCGGGCGCCGGCGAAGATCAGGTCGATCTGGCGTTCCAGCGCAGTCGACAGAGCCTTCAGGTCCTGGCCGTCGTAGGCGGCGCGGCGGAAGCCGGAGACGAAGGCGGTCCAGATCATGCCGCCGATCAGGTCCAGGTCGGCGTCGCGGGCGATCTCGCCCCGCGCGGCGGCGCCGGACAGCAGCTCGGTCATCAGACCGTTCAGCGGGCGCATGGCCTCGCGGGCCCGGCGCTCGGCGTCGGCCGGGTGAAACCAGCCGCGCGCGACGACCGCCTGCACCAGAGGCAACTGGTCCAGCGTGGCGCGATAGCCGGCCGTGAGGGCGGCGGTCAGCCGGCGACGGGCCGGTCCGTCGGTCTGGGCGGCAGCCTTCATCTCTCCGGCGACGCGGGCCAGGTCTTCGGCCAGAACGGCCTCGAACAGTTCGGCCTTGTCCTGGAAGTTGGCGAACACCGCGCCTGTCGACATGCCGGCGCCCTTGGCGATGTCGCGGATGGTGGCGGGATCGTAGCCGCGCTGGGCGAACAGGTCGCGGGCCGAGGCCATCACCTTGCCGCGGGTGCGGACCTTGGCGGCCTGACGGCGGTTCATCGCGGCGCCGGAATCGGCGGAGGGGGAGGAAGCGTCACGCATGGAAGGGAGGGCTACTCGGAACTGTGTGAAGCGGAACCTGACGAACGTGGTTTCCGCCGACGAAAACCGGCGCGGGCCGGATGTTGCGAGGGTCGCTCTCATCACGGAACGATGACCAAAATGCGCCCGCGAGGCGACTTCGCTGTAATACTGTCACACAGGTTGTGGCGTGCCCACCGGGCATGGAACCGCAGGCTGAACGGCTCAGCTTGCGGTGGGCAGGCGGGGGCGAAGGGCCCGGGCGGGGCGCGCGCGGCCGGCCTCGGGACGGGCGTCCTGGAAGGCGCGGCGGAAGACGTCGCGCCGCTCGTGGATCGAGGCGAGCACCAGGCCCATCGGCACGCCGACGTCGACCAGGGTGTTCTCCGCCAGCTGCAAACTGGCCTCCGTCGTCTCCGGCACGGCGTCGGTGACGCCCAGCTCATAGAGACGTACGGCATGACGCTCGTCGCGGGCGCGGGCGATCAGGCAAAGATCCGGGTGGGCGGCGCGGACGCTGCGCACGACCTCGTCGACCTTGCCGGGGGCGTCCATGGTGACGACCACGGCGCGGGCGTGTTCCAGATCGCACTTCTCCAGAAACTCCACGCGCGCGGCGTCGCCCCAGCTGACGTCGGCGCCCTCGGCACGGGCGGCAGAAACCACGGACGGATCGCTGTCCACCGCCAGAAAGGCCTGTCCGTGCTCGGTGAGCAGCTCGGCCACCAGTCGCCCCACCCGGCCATAGCCGACGATCAGAACCTTGCCCTCCGCGGCGGCCGGCCGCGTCGCCTCTTCCGGCAGGTCGGGCACGGCGCGCGTGACCCGGGCCACGAGGCGGTCGGCGAACAGGGCCATCAGGGGAATGGTGAAGATGCTGATCGTGGCCGCCAGCATGACCGTGCCGGTGAAGGCGGGCGAGGCGATCCCCTCCACCATGCCCGCGCCCAGGATCACGAAGGCGAACTCCCCTGCCGGGCCCAGCACCAGCGCCGTCTCCAGCGCCGTGCGGTTGCGCACCTTCCACGCCCGCGCCGACAGATAGATCAGCACCGCCTTCAGGCCCGTGATCGCCAGCGCCAGCCCGAAGACCACGCCGGGGTTCGCCGCCACCGCGTCCAGATCCAGCCCGATGCCCACGCCGACGAAGAAGACGCCGAGCAGCAGGCCCTTGAACGGCTCGATCGACACCTCGACCTCGCGCCGGAACTCCGTCTCCGCCAGCAGCAGCCCGGCGATCAGGGCGCCGAGGCTCATCGACAGGCCCACCGCCTGCGCCGCCAGGCCGGACGCCACCACGACCAGCAGGCTGGCGGCGACGAACATCTCCTGCCCCTGCCCCCGGGCCCGCGCCTTGGCGACCGAGCGGAACATGGGCCGCAGCACCAGTCGGCCGACGATCACCAGAACGGCCAGACCGAGCGCCGCGGGGATCAGGGTCAGCAGGGCGGGGCGCAGCACGGCCGGGTCGAACTCGCCCGCCGGCGTCGCGCCTTCCAGCGCCGTGGCCGCCAGGACCGTGACGGTGATCAGGATCGGGGCGACGGCCAGGTCCTGCGCCAGCAGGATGGAGAAGGTGGTGCGCCCGGCCGGGCCGGTCAGGCGTCCCCTCTCGGCCATCACTGGCATGACCACCGCCGTCGAAGACAGCGCGAGACCCATGCCCAGGACGGCGGCGGAGACCAGCGGCTGGCCCATCAGCATGAACAGGGCGCCCAGTCCGACGGTGCAGACGGCGATCTGGGTCATGCCCAGGCCGAAGACCAGGCGGCGCATGGCGCGCAGCCGCTCCCACGACAGCTCCAGCCCGATCATGAAGAGCAGGAAGGCGACGCCCAGTTCGGACAGGGCGCGGATCTGGGCGGCGTCGTCGATGGTCAGCCATGCCAGCCACGGCGCGGTCGACGCCAGACGCGCCAGGCCGTCCGGGCCCAAAAGCACGCCGGCGGCCAGAAAGCCCAGAATTGGACTGATCTTCAACCGGTTGAACAGGGGCACGACCACGCCGGCCGCGGCCAGGAAGACCACAAGGTCCTTGTATTCGCCGCCGCCGTGCCCCGCCGCCATCGCCCCTCCGGATCGAACCGCGACATCATGCCCGGCGCCATGTCGCTTTGCGAGGCGCGCTCACGGCTTCATGACAATAATTTAAGGCGCGGAGCCGCGCACGGGGCGTAGGGTCCGCGCCGAACCGTCCAGAGCGACGGAACGGAGAGAGATGCCCCATGCGTAAGTCCCTGCTTCTGACGGTGGCCGCCTCGGCCGCCCTGATCGCCGGAACTCCGGCCCTTGCCCAGCAGCGCCACACGATCGACGACGGCCACGGCCACCAGTGCGTCGACGAGGCCTGCACCGTCTTCACCCTGTTCGACCCCGCCCTGTTCGAAGGCGGGTCGTGGGAGGGGATCGAGGCGCCCAAGTATGGAACCTGGGGTTTCGCGGTGGACGGCCGCGACCTGTCGGTCGCTCCGGGCGACAACTTCTTCATGCACGCCAACGGCACGGCGCTGAGGTCGATGGAAATCCCGTCGGACCGCACCTCCTACGGTTCCTTCGCGCTGCTGCGGGAGCTGTCGGACAACCGCCTGCGCGCCCTGCTGGACGAGCTGCTGGCCAATCCGAACCTGGCTGCGGGCTCCGACGAGCTGAAGATGGCCGACCTCTATCGCTCCTACATGGACGTGGAGCGGATCGAGGCGCTGGACGCGCAGCCGGTCCAGCCCTACCTGGCCGCGATCCGCGCCGCGGACGACCATTCGAAGATGGCGGCCTACATGGGCACGCTGCAGGGCCGGTTCGGCGGCGGATTCTTCGGCGTCGGCATCGGCGACGATCAGAAGGACCCCAGCCGCTACACCACCTACGTCAGCCAGTCGGGCATCGGCCTGCCCAGCCGCGACTATTATCTGGACGCGGCCCGCTTCGGTGAGAAGAAGAAGCTCTATGAGGCCTACGTCGCCGACATGCTGGGCATGATCGGCTGGGAGAACCCGGTCGAGGCCGCCGCCGCGATCGTGGCCCTGGAGACCCGGATCGCCGAGGCCCACTGGACGGTCGAGGAGAACCGCAACCGCGACAAGACCTACAATCCGTTCAGCCCCACCGAACTGGCGACCTATGCCCCCGGCTTCGACTGGGCGGCGTGGCTGGAGCAGGCGGACCTGGGCGGGGTGACCACCGTCGTCGTGCGCCAGAACACCGCCATGCCGAAGATCGCGGCCATCTATGCCGACACGCCGATCGAGGTGATTCAGGCGTGGCAGGCCTTCCACACGGTGGACGACATGGCCCCCTTCCTGTCGGCCCGCTTCTCGGACCGTCAGTGGCAGTTCCGCTCGCGCGATCTGGCCGGCCAGCCCGAGCAGCGCGCCCGCGACAAGCGCGCCGTGAGCTTCGCCGAAGGCACCATGGGCGAGGCGTTCGGCCGGCTGTACGTCGAGCGCTGGTTCCCGGCCCAGTCCAAGGCCATGATGGAGGAGCTGGTCGCCAACCTGCGTGTGGCTCTGGCCGACCGCATCCGGCAGCTGGACTGGATGGGCGCCGAGACCAAGGAACAGGCCCTCTACAAGCTCGACAATTTCACCGTGAAGGTCGGCTATCCCACCAAGTGGCGCGACTACTCCGCGCTCGAGGTTCGGGCCGACGATCTGGTCGGCAACGCCGAGCGGGCCGGCGAATTCCGCTGGAACTTCCAGGTCGGCCGCATGAACGGGCCGGTGGACCGCGACGAGTGGGGCATGACGCCCCAGACGGTGAACGCCTACTACAACTCGACCAAGAACGAGATCGTCTTCCCGGCCGCCATCCTGCAGCCGCCCTTCTTCGACCCGACCGCCGACCCGGCGGTGAACTATGGCGGCATCGGCGGCGTCATCGGCCACGAGATCGGCCATGGCTTCGACGACCAGGGCCGCAAGTCGGACGGCGACGGCGTGCTGCGCGACTGGTGGACGCCCCAGGACGCGGCCAACTTCACCGCCCGCGCCAACATGCTGGGCTCGCAATACGCCACCTATGCCCCGCTGCCCGGCCATAACCTGAAGCCCAATCTGACCATGGGCGAGAACATCGGGGACCTGGCTGGCGTGACGCTGGGGATCGAGGGCTATCGCCGCTCGCTGGGCGGCCGCCCGGCGCCGGTTCTGGACGGCGTCACCGGCGACCAGCGCGTCTTCTACGGCTGGGCCCAGGTCTGGCAGTCGAAGTACCGCGACGACGCCATCATCAACCAGGTGGCCACCGGCCCGCACTCGCTGCCGGAGTACCGCGTGATCGGCCCGCTGCGGAACCTGGACGCCTGGTACGACGCCTTCGAGGTCCAGCCGGGCTCGCGCTACTATCTCGCGCCGGAAGACCGCGTCCGCCTCTGGTAGGGCCGCAAGACCGCAAACGAACGGGGGCCGTCCTTCGGGGCGGCCCTTTTTCGTGGCGTGGACCGGGTGGGGATCCGGGCACGAAAAAGCCCGCCGCGGGGATCCTGCGGCGGGCCTTCTCGCTCTTGAGAGCGGACGTTTCCTCCCCGAAACGCCTCCGATGGCTGCAGGTCGCCCCGCGCCGTCGAGGGCTTCATGAAACCGCCATGATCCGGGCAAGTCAATCAATCGACGGGGGAAATCGCCCGTTTCCGTGACTGAACGTCGATAAGTCAGCCGGCAGCGGCCGCGTTTCTCGAAGCTTCTTCGATGATGCGGCGAAGGGTCGCGACCAGATCGGCGCGCGGCACGGTCACCTGACCCGGACGCTCGGCTTTCCACGCTGCGTTGTCGGCCAGACCGGCGGCCATCGCCCGGCCAGCGTCCAGATCCTTCACCGTGGCCGTCCCCTGGGCGATCTCGTCGCCGCCCAGTATGACCGCGGCCGGTGCGGCCCGCCGGTCGGCATACTTCATCTGCGTCTTCAGCCCCGCGCGGCCCAGGTAGACCTCGGCCGCCAGCCCCGCGCGCCGGATCTCGGCGGCGCAGGCCAGACCGTGCGGCATGTCCTCGTCGCCGAACACGATGACGACCACCGGGCCGCGCGGTTCCGCCGGGGCGCGTCCGGCGGCCCGCAGCGCGGCGGACAGGCGCGAGACGCCGAAGCTGAAGCCCGTCGCGGGCACGCGCTCGCCGGTGAACCGCGCCACCAGATCGTCATAGCGCCCGCCGCCGCCGATCGAGCCGAAGCGAACGGACCGACCCTTCTCGTCGGTCGTTTCCAGAAGCAGCTCCGCCTCGAACACGGCGGCGGTGTAGTACTCCAACCCGCGCACCACGGTCGGGTCGAAGGTCACCGCCCCGCCCGGCGCGCCCAGCGCCGTCACCGAGGCCCCGATCCGCGCCAGAGATTCCAGCGCCGCCTCCCCCGCCGCGCCCAGACCGCCGGCCGACGCCAGCCGGTCGATCCGGTCGGTCCAGCCCCCCGCCTGTTCGGCCTTCAGGAAGCCCTCGATCCGGCTGATCAGGCCCGCATCCAGCCCCGCGCCCTTGGTGTAATCGCCCGACTCGTCCAGGCGCCCGGCCCCAAGCAGATCGCGCACGCCTTCCCAGCCCAGCCGGTCGTATTTGTCGACGGCGCGCAGGGCCGTCAGCCGCTGGCCGGCGTCGGCCACGCCGCCTTCGTCGAACAGGCCGTCGAACAGGCGACGGTCGGAGACGCGCAGAACCGCCTGCCCCTCGCCCAGCCCCGCGGCCGTCAGGCCCTCGCACGCCATGGCCACGATCTCGGCGTCGCTCTCGGGTCGGTCGGAGCCGACGGTGTCGGCGTCGCACTGCATGAACTCGCGGAACCGCCCCGGCCCCGGCTTCTCATTGCGCCACACCGGTCCGAACGCATAGCGGCGGAACGGCTTCGGCAGCGTCTGCCAATTCTCGGCCGCGAACCGGGCCAGCGGCGCGGTGTGGTCGTAGCGGAGCGCCATCCACTGATCGTCGTCGTCCTGCAAGGCAAAGACGCCGGCGTTCGGCCGGTCCGCGTCGGGCAGGAACTTGCCCAGGGCGTCGGCGTACTCGAACGCCGGGGTCTCCAGCGGCTCGAAGCCCCAGCGTTCGTAAACTTCCGACACGCGCGCGATCAGGGCGCGCTCGGCGACCAGATCCCGGGCGCGGCGGTCGGCGAAGCCGCGCGGCGCGCGCGCTTCGGGGCGGGAGGCGTCTGACGTCATGCGCGGCGCTTAAGCCAGGCGCCGCGCAAGAGCAATCAGGCGCCCCGCCGCAAGGGCACCATGCGGCCGTAGGTGAGGCAGCGCCACAGCCACTCCAGCGGCCCCATGCTGAAGACGCTGAGCCAGAGCGGCGACCAGATGATCTGGGCGAACCAGATCGCGCCCACCACCATCCACATCTCGCCGGTGGAATGCTGGCCGAACCACTGCGGACCCCACGGCGCATAGTAGAGCGTCACCATGATCAGGGTCTGGGTCAGGTAGTTGGTGAAGGCCATGCGGCCGACCGGCACGAAGATGCCGGTGATCGCCTTCAGCCCCCACTTGGTCAGCAGGATCAGGAGCGTGGCGTAAAACAGGGTGATCAGCGGCGCCGCGCCGGTCGAGGCGGCGGCCAGGCCCATCGTGGGATCCGCGCCCTCGGGCGCCATGGCCTTCTGCCAGCCCCACCAGGCCGAGAGCGCCAGGTTCAGTCCGCCGAGCACGAGGATCGTCAGATAGGTGCCCATGGGGGCGCGGCCGGTCAGATAGCCGGATTTGAAAAGGCCGAGGCCGACCATCATCAGGGGCACGGTCACCGGGATCAGGAAGAGCATGAAGATCACGCTCATGAGCCAGGCCGACAGGTTCTGGCCGAAGGCGGAGAAGCCGCCGGCCAGATAGGCGTCCACCGCCGCCTGCACGGCCTCGGGCGAGACGTCCGGCCGTCCCTGCGCCATCTTGGCCGCGAACTCCGGCGGCAGGTTGGCCATGCCCCAGTAGCCGAGCACGGCTACGAGCGCCCATATCGTCGTCACGATCCCGCCGACCCAGAGCAGGCGACGCGCGCTCCAGCTGCGGAACATCAGGAAGACGAAGCCGCAGACGGCGTAGTGGAGGAGGATGTCTCCGTACCAGAGCGCCGCCCCGTGCAGCAGGCCGAACAGGCCCAGCCAGAGCAGGCGACGCCGAAGCAGGCTTCCCCGGTCAAGGTCCGAGCGTTCGCCGCCCACGAGGAAGACCGACACGCCGAACAACATGGTGAAGAGCGTCCGCATCTTGTCGGAGAAGAAGACGTCGATCACCCAAAGGCCCACCACGTCGGCCATGCCGGCGTTCACGGGCGGCGGCGCCTCGGCCATCATCAGCAGCATGGGCCAGGCGAAGGCGATCGCATTGACCGCAAGAATGCCCAGCACGGCCCAGCCGCGCAGCATGTCGAGATTTCGGATCCGGTCTTTCTCCGCGACCGGCGCGGGGCGTGCGGATTCGAGGGTCGTGTCGGTCATGGCTGCCCCCCTGGCGTGTTTGACAAGGACCCTTTACACCAACGTGGCGCGTCCGGATATGAAATTGCCGTAACCTTCATTCGAGCGGCGGCAGGATGCCCCTCAGGGCCAGACTTCCGCTCCCGAAATCCAGAACCACGGTGCGGAAACGCTGCAGGAGGTCCGCGCCCACCAAGAGGGCCGGACCCCGGTTCAGGCCCAGAACGTCGAATGCATGGAGATCGGCGAACAGCAGCGGCGTGTCGCCGAGGTCCCGTCCTCCCATCTCGAGACGACCGACCCGCCCGGCGACGGCCAACCGGCTCTGGCCGGTAACCCCATAGACCCTGACCGGAGGCAAGCCGTCCGCGCGGCCGCCCGTCGCGCCGAGAAGAGCAAGATTGCCGATCGAGTATTGAGCGCCCGTGTCCACGAACGCGCTGATTCCGACGGCGCCATCGGCCCGCACCGCCGTCGTGATCAGCTGGCCGAAGGGTCCGAGGCGCGCCCGGGGCGGGCGCATCCGCGTGGCGGTGGTGAAGGCCGGACCGCTGGGAGCCACATCGGAGCCCGAGGCGCGCAAACTGACGCGACGACTGCGGACCTGAAGCGTGAGCCGAAAACCCGACAGCACGTCGAGGCCCAAAAGGCCCTCGGTGGCCAAGGCCTCGCGCGGAAACACCGGACAAAGCAGGTCGCGGAAGCGACGGCCCCCGAACGCCAGCCGTTCGACCCGGACCGTCGGCGTCATCTGGGCCGAAGTGATCCCATGGACCAGCAACGGCGGGCCCTCCGCCAGTCCGAGGTCGCGCGCCAACTCGATCGAAAGCGCCGTGCGGCCAGCTCCAGTGTCCAGCACGAAGGCATGTCCGCGCCGGCCGTTCAACGCCACGGGAGCGGACATTCGGGTAAGCAGATTGGTCAGAAGTCGGGCGTCGCCGGGGTCCTGCGGGAGCATGGGGACCGAGGCCAAGCCTGCCGCAGAGGCGAGCACCCAACGTCTGTCCCTGGCCAAAGTCACCGAAGACGTCCTCCCCTGACGCCGAGCCGGGTCACCTTAGGCACGGGGATGGGCGGCCGCATAGGCTTCCAACAGGCGGGCGGCGTCGACGGCCGTATACTTCTGCGTCGTCGAAAGTCCCGCATGGCCGAGCAGCGTCTGGATCGACCGCAGATCGGCCCCCGCGCCGAGAAGATGGGTTGCGAAACTGTGCCGCAGGGCGTGGGGCGTGGTGGAGGCCGGAAGGCCCAGCCGTCCCCTCAGCCGCTGGACCGTCGCCTGCACGTGGCGTGGGGTCAGGGGCCCGCCCCGCTTCGCCCGGAACAACGGTTGATCCGCCGTCGCCGGGAAGGGGTTCGCCGTACGCCAGTCCTCAACGGCCTGCCGTACCGTCGGCAGAACGGGGACCATTCGCGTCTTCCCCCCTTTGCCTGTGACCCGCAGGGAGTCCGGCAGCGGCGCATCGGCTTCCGTCAGCGCCAGCGCCTCCGATATCCGAAGACCGCAGCCGTACAGCAGCGTCAGCACCGCCCGGTCACGCGCCGCCTCCCACGGCTCCAGATCGACGTCCTCGCCCGGCTCGGCCAGCAGGGCCATGGCCTGCCCCTCCGCGACCGGCCGCGGCAGGGTGGGTTTCGGTCTCGGCCCGCGCACCAGCGTCAACTGTGGACTCGCCGTCTCCAGTCGGCGCTCCAGAAACCGGTGAAAGCCCCGGATCGCCGCCAGCGCCTGCGCCACGCTGCGCGCCGACAGCGGAAGATCCCCGCCCCGTCGCTCCGCCAGATGCGCCCTCAGCTCCGCCGCCTGAACGCCCGCCAAATCGTTCAGCGTCTGCGGCCCGCCGCGATGCCGCTCCAGAAACCCGATCCAGTTCCGCCCGGCGTGGCCATAGGCCTCCAGCGTGCGCGGCGAGGCCCGGCGCTCGTGGGCCAGCCAGTCCAGCCAGGCCCTGAGCGCGTCGCCGGCCGTCATGCGTCGATCGCGGGCCACCGCTCGGCCATGCGCTCCACCACCCGCGCCACGAAGGCCGCCAGCTCGCAGCCCATCGCGGGGTGGAAGCCCTCGGGATCAGGCGATCCGAAGGCCACGATGCCGTCGCGCGGCGCCTTCCCCGGCGTGATCGCCGGCGCCATGCGGATCAGGGCGACGGAGGCCACTTGCTCGTCGGTCGCCCCGAACAGGTTCAGCCCATCGAAGTTCGGACCCAGCCAGTGCAGGCCGTCTTCCCCAACCAGGGCGTCCACCCGTCCCGGCTCCAGCGCCTTCCAGCCGAACGGCACGGCGCCCGGCTTCTCAAGCCCGACCGCCGCGCCCGCCAGGCCGAACCGCCCCTGCGCCGTCGCGTCCAGCCGCCGCGCCAGGTCGGAGTTCGACCGCGCCTCCATAAGGTCCAGCGCCGCCACGTGCGTCTGCGTCTGGGCGGCGAAGTTGGCCCGCGCCACCGCTTCGATCCGTTTCCGCGCGTCCGTCTCGCGCTCGACCTCGGCCTCCAGCCGCGTCAGCGCCGCGGGGGTGAAGTCCACCACGTTCGGCCCGTGCGGCCGCAGGCCCAGCTCTTCCAGCAGGGCCCGGTCGCCCGTAAGCAGGTCGCCGTGACCCTGAAGCCAGCCGCGCACCTGCGGCCAGTGCAGGCCCGGCTCGTCGGCGAACAGGTCGAGGGATTCTGCCGTCACGCAAGCGCTCCCGCCGGAAGCGCCGGCGTCGAAATCAGAGAATGGACTGGCCGGTCTTGCCCCAGTCCGCCAGGAAGGCATCCAACCCCTTGTCGGTTAACGGGTGTTTGACCAGGGCCCTGAACGTCTCGGGCGGCAGGGTCGCCGCGTCCGCCCCCGCCAGCGCCGCCGCCGAGACGTGGCCGGCGTTCCGCAGGCTGGCAGCCAGGATTTCCGTCTCGAAACCGTGGATGTCGTACAGCGTGCGGATCTCCTCCAGCAGGCCGATTCCGTCCGCGCCATGGTCCTCCAGCCGGCCCACGAAAGGCGAGACGAAGGTCGCCCCGGCCTTGGCCGCCAGCAGGGCCTGCGCCGCGGAGAAGCACAGGGTCACGTTGGTACGGACCCCCTTGTCGGCGAAGACGCGCGTGGCGCGCAGACCGTCCATGGTCAGCGGCAGCTTGACCACCACGTTCGGGGCGATGGCCGCCAGCTTGTCGCCCTCGCGCACCATGGTCTCGAAATCCGTCGCCACGGCCTCGGCCGAGATCGGCCCCTCGACCAGGGCGCAGATTTCGGCGATGACCTCGGCGATGTTCCGACCGGACTTGGCGATCAGCGACGGATTGGTGGTCACGCCGTCCACCATGCCGGTGGGGACCATGTCCTTGATGACGGCGACGTCGGCGGTGTCGAGGAAGAGTTGCATGGGCGGCTCCTTAGCCGACCGGCCCGGCCCATGAAAGTCGCCTCCGTCCTCGTGCCCCTGCCGGTGGCCGAAGCCTTCGACTACGCCGTGCCGGACGGGCTGGACCTTACCCGCGGGGATCAGGTGGCCGTGCCGCTGGGCCCCCGCCTGCTGCGCGGGCTGGTTTCGGAGACGCACGAGGTCACCGGGTCGAACCGCAAGCTGAAGTCGGTCGAGGCCCGGCTGGACGACCCGCCCCTGCCGCCCGGGACCATTAACTTCGTCGAATGGGCCGCGCGCTGGACCCTGTCGCCTCCGGGCGAGATGGCGGCGTTGGCGCTGAAGGGACTGCGCGCGCCCGAGCCGAAGCCGACGGTGAAGCTGGTGCGCGATCCGGCCGTCGAGCCTCTGCGCGCCACCGCAGCCCGGATCGCCGTTCTGGCCGCCGCGACCGAACCCCTGACCGCCGCCGACCTCGCCCGCGCGGCCGGCGTCTCGGCCGGTGTGGTGAAGGGCCTCGTCGACGAGCGCGTGCTTGTCCGCCTCGAGGTTTCGGCCGCGACCGACTTCCCCTCGCCCGACCCCGCCCATGCCCCGCCCGAGCTGAACGCGGACCAGGCCGCCGCCGCGCAAGCCCTGGGCGCAGCGGTCGAGACGGGCGGCTTCCACCCCTTCCTGCTCGACGGCGTCACCGGCTCGGGCAAGACCGAGGCCTATCTGGAGGCCGCGGCCCGCGCCCTGTCGGCTGATCCGACGGCGCAGGTCTTGATCCTCCTGCCCGAGATCGCCCTGACGCAAGCGTTGATCCACCGCGTCGCCGCCCGCTTCGGCGCGGCCCCGGCGGAGTGGCATTCGGGCGTGTCCGGTCCCCGAAGACGGCAGGTGTGGCAGGGCGTCGTCTCCGGCCGCGTCCGCATCGTCGTCGGCGCGCGCTCGGCCCTGTTCCTGCCGTTTCCGAACCTGCGGCTGATCGTCGTCGACGAGGAGCACGACGGGTCGTTCAAGCAGGAGGACGGCCTCGTCTATCACGGCCGCGACCTGGCCGTGGCCCGCGCCATGATCGAAGGGGCCACGGTCGTTCTGGCCTCGGCCACCCCGTCGCTGGAGACGCTGGCGAACGCCCGGGCCGGCCGCTACGGCTGGCTGCGGCTCAAGGCGCGCCACGGCGCCGCCGTCCTGCCCACGCTGGAGCTGTTGGACCTGCGCGCCGACCCGCCGGAGCGCGACCGCTGGCTGTCGCCCCGTCTGGTGGCCGAGATGGCCGACACGTTTGCTCGCGGCGAACAGACCCTGTTGTTCCTCAACCGGCGCGGCTATGCGCCCGTCGTTCTGTGCCGCGCCTGCGGCCACCGCCTGACTGCGCCCGACACCGACAGCTGGCTGGTCGAGCACCGCTACACTGGGCGCCTGGTCTGCCACCTGACAGGCTTCTCCATGCCGAAACCCGCGCGCTGTCCGGAGTGCGGCGCTGCCGACAGCCTGACCCCCGTCGGCCCCGGCGTGGAGCGGGTGGAGGAAGAGGTGCGGTCCCTGTTCCCCGAGGCGCGCACCGCCGTCTTCAGCTCCGACACCGCGCCGGACGCCGGCGCCGCGCGCAGCCTGATCCGCCGCATGCAGGACGGCGAGATCGACGTGCTGGTGGCCACCCAGGCCGCCGCCAAGGGCCACAACTTCCCGCGACTCACTCTGGTCGGCGTGGTCGACGCCGATCTCGGCCTACGCGGCGGCGACCTGCGCGCGGCGGAGCGCACCTTTCAACTGTTGATGCAGGCGACCGGTCGCGCCGGCCGCGCCCACCGTCCCGGACGCGCCCTGCTGCAGACCTGGACGCCCGAGCATCCGGTGCTTCAGACCCTGGTCGCTGGCGATCGCGACGCCTTCGTCGAGGCGGAGCTGGCCGAGCGCGAGGCGGCCGGCCTGCCCCCCTTCGGCCGGCTGGCGGCGCTGATCCTGTCGGGAGAGAGGGCCGACGCCGTGGACAAGGCGGCGGGCCTGCTGGCCGGGGCCATTCCGAACGCCGAACGGCTGGAGGTCTATGGCCCCGCCGACGCGCCCCTGGCCCTAGTGCGCGGCCGCCGCCGCAAGCGCCTGCTGGTCCGCGCCGATCGTGACGTCGACCTGCAGGGGTTCCTGCGCGCCTGGCTGGCGCGGGTGAAGCTGCCGTCCAGCGTGCGGCTGACGGTCGACGTCGACCCCTACAGCTTCCTTTAGCGGATGGTTTCGAGCACGCCGCGCGCGTCGTAGACGGCGGCGCGTTCCGGCGCCGCGCCGCGCCCGGTGACGATCTCCAGCGTGGTCGTGGTCGGGGCCGGACCGCTGAAGTTCAGGCCCACGCCCACGCCGACGCCCGACGTAGAAAAGCCGCCGTACCGGCCCGTGCCCGCGCCAACGGACAGGGATGGCCGGATGCCGCCTGCGGAGTCTGGGCGACCGTCGGTGTAGCGCTGCACCACCTCGAACCAGTCGTCGCCGTTGGCCACCGCCAGTTCCGCCGCCCGGCGTAGGGCCAGATCGGCCACCGGGCCCGGGGCGCCGACGCCGGAATAGGTCACGCGCCACCGGTTCGTCTCGATCCGCTGTTCGGCATATCCCTGACCGCCCGATCCCGTCTGGGGGCCGTAGGGCGCGAGCGAGGCGCAGGCGGTCAGGGTCAGGGCGGCGGCGGACAGTGTCAGGATGCGGAACATGGCGGGTCTCCTCGACGGAACAGCGCTCAGGTCAGGCCTTGCGTTCCCAGACCGGCGGCCCGGGTCAGGCGCAGGAAGTCCTCCGGCGGCGGGGCCGAGACCGTGCGCTCTCCGCCTTCCGGATGGGGAAAGGTCAGCTTCCACGCGTGGAGCATCAGGCGCGGCGCCGGAGCTCCGACCAGCGTCAGGGCCCCGCCGTAGCGCGCGTCCCCGGCCAGGGCCCGGCCGATCGAGGCCATGTGGACGCGCAGCTGGTGCATGCGGCCGGTCAGCGGGCTGAGCTCGACCAGCGCCGCGTCGTCCGCCGCCGACAGGGTGCGGTAGAGGCTGGTCGAGGCCTGGGCGCCGGCTTCGTCGGGCGCGGCGACCCGCATGTGGCTCTCGCGGCCGATCTCCATGCGCACCAGCGGCGTCTCGATCCGGCCGGAGCGCGGATCGGGCGCGGCGGAGACGAGGGCGAGATAGGTCTTCTTCAGCCTGCGCGACTGGATCGCCTTGCCCAGGAATCCCGCCGCGGGCTTCGTCTTCGCCGCAAGAATGACGCCCGAGGTGTCGCGGTCCAGCCGGTGCACCAGTTCCGGTCGCTTGCCGTTCGACCGGGCGAAGGCCCACAGCAGGTCGTCCAGCGTGTGCACCCGCACACGGCCGCCCTGGCTGGACAGGCCGGAGGGCTTGTTCAGCGCCAGCACGTGGGCGTCCTCATGGATCACCCACGAGCGGACGGCGGCGACCTCGTCTTCAGTGAGCGCGGGGGGCTGGCGGGGGGCTGTCACCCCCGGCGCTTAGCGCAGCACGCCCGACTTCGCCATCGCCCGCGAGTACCAGACCAGCGCCACCAGCTGCGCCGCGATCACCGCGCTGACGACCATCTGCATCGTGCCCATCAGGGCGCCGCCGTCTGTCAGTACGTAGTGATAGACGAGACTCAGCAGGAACGCGGCCAGAGAGGTGGCGAACACCCACCACGCCCGGCGATTCCGGATCAGCAGCAGGATGCAGCCCGCGATCGCGAACCACACGCCCACGGCCCAGACCGCCTCCATCCACATCGGCATCGAGGTGTAGTGGGCCACCTGCGCGGCGGTGAAGCCCGACTTCTCCAGATAGGGCGCGCCCTGCGTCTGGAACATCACGTAGTCGTAAGGCCCGACGGCGTTGAACAGCAGGGCTGGAACGCCCACCACCCAAAGATGCCGGGGCGTTGCGCCGTGCGCGACGTTCATCGCAGCACGCCCTTCTTGCCCATCGTCCACGCGTACCATGTGAAGAAGGCGCAGCCGGCGGCGATCACACCGTTCATGACGTAGATCATGGGCGTGGCCACCTTCTGTCCGTCCTGCATCATGTAGCCCATCATCTCGCCCGCCCCGGCGACGACGTAGGTGTGAAACAGACTGAACAGGAAAGCGGCGAAGGACAGGGCGAAGACGGGAAAAGCCAGGCGGCGACGCAGCAGAAGCAGAAGAGAGCCCAGAAGCGCCCCCCAAACCCCGACTGCCCAGACCGCCGTCATCCAGGCCGGGAAAGCCTCGTAATAAGCCATCTGCTCGGGCGTCATGCCCATTTTCGTCAGATATTCGGCCCCGCCGGTCATGCTCATCACATAGTCGTAGGCGCCGTAGCCGTTCCACAGCACGGCGATCGCCCCGACGGCCCAAAGGTGCCAAGGCGTCTTCACGGTCATGTCGGTCATCTTTCCCTCCCCAGGTCGACCCCGGAGAAGCCTGCGCCCGGAACGCGCCCATGGCAACGCTTTGGCGCAGAGCGCGCGGGCCGCTACACAGCGCCCATGACCGCGCCCCGCCTGTTCATCGACGCCGACGCCTGTCCGGTGAAGGCCGAGGCCTTTCGCGTGGCCGAACGGTGCGGCCTGCACGTCTTCGTCGTCTCCAACGGCTGGATCCAGCTGCCCCGCGCCTCCTTCATCGAACAGGTGGTGGTCGACGCCGGACCGGACGTCGCGGACGACTGGATCGCCGAGCGGGTCGGCCCGGCCGACGTGGTGGTGACCAGCGACATCCCGCTGGCCGAGCGGTGCCTGGCCGCGGGGGCGCAGGCGCTGCGGCCCAACGGCGACGCCTTCACCGCCGACTCGATTGGGTCGGCCCTGGCCGGGCGGATGGTGGGCGAGCACTTGCGCTCCATCGGCGTGGCGACTTCGGGTCCGCCGCCGTTCGGGCCGAAGGACCGGTCGAACTTCCTGCAGGCGCTGGACAGGGCGGTGACTGTGGCGCGTCGGCGCGCGGCCGGATGAACGCCCGCTCACGTTTCCGTCATCGTTTGGACGCATCGGTGCGTTCACTCTTCTGGCGAGCGGCGGTGTTCGACGCCGCCCCGGGCGGCTAAGCTGTCGCCGGGCACTTTGAGGGCGGCGATGGCGCGGTTCGGGTTGGACGGCTGGCGGGGTCAGGGCGGCGGCGGCGCGACGCGCACGCCCCTGCAGAAGGTCCTGTACTGGGGCGGCGTCCTGGCCGTCTGGGGGGTGATCTTCCTGGTCGCCTTCTTCGCCGTCTTCGCACGCGGCCTGCCCGACACCTCGACCCTGTACGAAGTCGATCGCCAGCCCTCGATCACATATCTGGACCGCAACGGCGCCCTGATCGCGGTGCGCGGCACCCAGCAGGCGCCGCCCGCCGACCTGAACGCCCTTCCGGACTATGTGCCCGCGGCCTTCATCGCCATCGAGGACCAGCGCTTCCGCTGGCACCCCGGTTTCGATCCCGTAGGCATGGTGCGCGCCATGGTCGCCAACATGCGCGCCGGCCGCGTGGTTCAGGGCGGCTCCACCATCACCCAGCAGCTGGCCAAGAACCTGTTCCTGACGCCCGACCAGACCCTGCGCCGCAAGGTGCAGGAGCTGATGCTGGCGGTCTGGCTGGAGATGAAATTCTCCAAGGACGAGATCCTCGCCCTCTATCTGAACCGCGTCTATTTCGGCGCCGGCGCCTATGGCATCGAGGCCGCGTCCCAGCGCTATTTCGACAAGTCGGCCAAGGATCTGACGGTCGGCGAAGCCGCACTTCTGGCGGGCCTGTTGAAGGCGCCGTCGCGCTATTCGCCGGTCTCCGAGAGCGAGCGCGCGGCGGCCCGCGCCACCGTGGTTCTGGACGAGATGGAAGAAAGCGGCGTCATCACCGCCGACCAGCGCGCCGCCGCCGTTCTGGAGCCCGTGCGCGTGTCGCGGACGCTGGCGACCCAGCACGCCCAGTACTTCATCGACTGGCTGGATGCCGAGGTGCGCACCCTGGTCGGCGACGACCCGGGCGAGGACCTGATCGTCGAGACGACGCTGGACCTGACGTTGCAGACCTCGGCCGAACGGGCGGTGCGCCGCATCCTGGAGCGCGACCGCTCCAAGGGCGTCCAGCAGGCGGCGCTGGTCGCGGTGGACGGCGACGGCCGCGTGCGCGCCATGATCGGCGGCGCCAGCTATGCCGACAGCCAGTTCAACCGGGCGGTCGACGCGCGACGCCAGGCGGGCTCGGCGTTCAAGCCCTTCGTCTATCTGACCGCGCTGGAGGCGGGCTACACCCCCGAGACGCCGGTGGTGGACGAGCCGATCCGCATCGGCAGCTGGTCGCCGCGCAACTATTCCGGCGGCTTCGCCGGGCGCATGAACCTGTCCAGCGCCGTCGCCCAGTCGACCAACACGGTCGCGGTGCGCCTGGCCGACACCCTGGGCCGCGACCAGGTGGCGCGCACCGCGCGGCGCCTGGGCATCGAAAGCCGGGTGGGGCTGGAGCCGGCCATGGCCCTGGGCGCCGTCGAGGTCAGCCCGCTGGAGATGGCCCAGGCCTATGCCCCATTCGCCAACGGCGGCAAGCGGGTGGAGGCCTATGGCATCAGCCGCATCCGCACGCCCAAGGGACGCGTGATCTACCAGCGAGGGGCCCGCGACGTGGGTGCCGTGCAGGCGATCTCCAACCCGCCGCTCTACTACATGAACCAGATGCTGCGCGGCGTGATCACCGGCGGCACGGCGCGCTCGGTGGCCATCTCGGGCCGCGACCTGGCGGGCAAGACCGGCACCACCTCGGACTACAAGGACGCCTGGTTCGTCGGCTACACCGGCGGCTTCGTCACCGCCGTCTGGGTCGGCAAGGACGACAACACCGCCATGCGCGGCGTCACCGGCGGCGCGGCCCCCGCAGCGATCTGGAAGGGCTTCATGGAAGCCGCCCTGCCCCGCCTGAACGCGCCGCGCATCCCCGACGGCCCGCCCATGCCCGAAGGCTGGGTTCCGCCCGACCCGATGGGCGAGCTGATGGAGTCCATCGTCGATCCCTTCGCCGAGGGCGAGGAACTGATCACCGGCGCCGAGGTCGAGCGCGACGCGCCCGAGCCGTCGGCCCCGCCCGTCGATCGGCCCGTCGTCCGCCCCACCGCGCCCCAGCCCGTTGACCCGCGCCGTCCGGAAACGACGCCTCCGCCGGAGAAGAAGAGCGAGCCGCTGTTCTTCTGAGCCTGCCTTCTCCCCTTGCGGGAGAAGGGCTCCGGATCTCAGCCCACCGCGTGCAGGGCCGCGCCGCGCTCACGCAGCCATTTGCGGAAGGGCCGGTGGTCGCCGACCAGGCGCTGGACCACCGCCCAGTAGGCCGGGCTGTGGTCGGCGTGGACCAGGTGCGCCACTTCGTGGGCGGCCAGGTAGTCCAGCACCGCTTCGGGGGCCATGACCACGCGCCAGCTGTAGCGGATCGTCCGGTTGTGTGGACTGCAGGAGCCCCAGCGGGTGCGGGAATCGGTGATCGACAGCCTGACGGGCGCCTGGCCCAGCGTTACGCGATGGACTTCCGTGCGCTCGGTCAGACGGCGGCGCGCCTCGGCCTTCAGGAAATTCAGCACGCGGCGGGAATAGGCCTCGCCCTCTCCGCCCGCCCGGATCACCGGACCGGCCTCGGTCTCGACCAGACGGGCGGCGGCGGCGGTCCCGGTCGCCTCGAGCCGCACCGGGCGACCGGCCAGCAGGATTTCCTGACCGGACGTCAGCGGCGTGCTCTCAGGCCGCGCGGCCAGCCGTTCGGCGATCCACAGCGCCCGGCTGCGGGCGAAGTCCACGGCCTGGGGCAGGGTGCGCAGGGAGGGGGCGATCACCACCGCCTCGCCCGCCCGGCCGTCGATGCGCACCGACAGCCGGCGCGCCCGACGGTTCACCGACAGGCGCAGGGTCAGCGGCGCGCCGCCGCCCGGCCGCTCAAGCCGCAGCCGCGCGCCGTCCTGGAACTGCGTCATGGATCGCCTGGTTGCGGGCGATGAAGTCGCGCACGCGGGGATAGATGTCGTCGCGGAAGCGGCGGCCGTTGAAGACGCCGTAGTGGCCGACGTCGGGATTCACGTACAGCTCGCGCCGATCGTCGGGGATGGAGGTGCACAGGCCGTGCGCCGCCTGGGTCTGGCCGACGCCGGAGATGTCGTCCTTCTCGCCCTCGACCGTCATCAGGCCGACGTCCGTGATCGCCGTCAGATCCACCCGCCGTCCGCGATGCTCCAAGAGGCCGCGCGCCAGCAGGTGCTGCTGGAAGACGATGTCGATCGTCTGGAGATAGAACTCCTCGGTCAGGTCCAGCACCGAGAGATACTCGTCATAGAATTCCGCGTGCTTCTCGGCCGCGTCGCCGTCGCCCCGGACCAGGTTGGCGAAATAGTCCTGATGCGCGTCGCGGTGCCGATCCTCGTTCATGGACATGAAGCTGTAGAGCTGGACGAAGCCCGGATAGACCCGCCGCCCGGCGCCCGGATAGGGCAGGGGCACAGTGTGGATCATGTTCGAGCGGAACCAGGTGAAGGGCTTCTGCTCGGCCAGCTGGTTGGTCACGGTCGGCGACAGGCGGGCGTCGATCGGCGAGCCCATGAAGGTCATCGAGGCCGGACGGTTCGGATCGTCGTCCATGGCCATGACGGCGACGGCCGCCAGGACCGGCGGCCCGGGCTGGCACACGCCTACGACGTGTGCGCCGGGGCCGACCTTCGCCAGCATGGTCCGCACATGGTCGACGTAGTCGAAGAAGTCGAAGCGCCCTTCCAGCATCGGCACCTGGCGGGCGTTGACCCAGTCGGTGACGTAGACGTCGTGATCCTGGATGAAGGCCTCGACCGTGCCGCGCAGCAGGGTCGCGTAGTGGCCCGACAGGGGCGCGACGATCAGGACCGCCGGCGCGTCTACGGGCTTCTTCGCGCGGCGCAGGTCGGCGGGGTTGCGGGCGAAGCGGATCAGCCGGCACCAGGGCGAGGACCAGACGGTCTGCTCGACCGTGCGGACGTCCACGCCGTTCACCGACACGACGTCCAGCCCCCAGGCCGGCTTGCCGTAGCGGCGGCTCAGCCCTTCGAACACCTCGGCCGCGGCCGCGGCCGAGCGCGCCATCAGCGTGTCGGCGGCCGGGTTGAACGGGTGGGTCCAGAAGGTCTTGGCGGCCTGGGCCCCCAGACGGAACGGCGTCGCCCCATAGTAGGCGAGCTCGTGAAGCGTATAGAGCATGCGTGTCCTGATGGCGGTTCCCGCCGATGCGGCAGGGCAGCATAGAACGCCCCGCACTGCAAAAGGATTATCGGTGCGCGCCCATCGGCTGTGTCGCCGTGTCCGTCAGCGAAAGAAGGACCGGGGCGTCGGTCAGCGCCGGAAGGCCCAAACGCTCTCTGAGGTCGTTGATCCGCCGCATCCGACGTTCGGCGCGACCGAAGCGAGCGGCGTCGGACAGATCGACGCCGCCGTAGACTCGAGCCACGATGACCTCCCAGGCCTGTGCCCCTTTCTCGGGGAACAGCGGGCTCCAGATCGGTCCCTTCGGTTCATCCAGGCCAGGCCGTGGCTCGGGATTGAGGAAGGTCCGGGTCAGCCGGTCGTGCGCGATCTGCAGCCCGATCCCCTCGATCTCGCTGGCTTCGACGTCGGCCAGGATTTCGTCGGCCGTCAGGATTCCGCGGGCGATCATGTCGGCGATGTCGCCGAACTCGTTCACGGCGTTGGCCCAGGCGATGTGGTGATCCAGCAGCAGCCGGACCTGGTCCGGGCCGAGTATCGGCATGGTCGTCTGAAGGGCGTTCTCGGCCCGGGCCACATGGTCGCGCGCCGCATCGCACAGCTTGAACAAGGCGAAGGCCAGCTCGTCGGCCTTCTTGTCGGACCGGTCGTCCATGGCTTCCAGAGCCAGGAGAGCCACGCCCTGCAATCGCGAGCCCAGCTCAAGAACCTTGAGATAGGTCAGCATCATCCGCCCCAAGGCGATCCGCCGCGTGGGCTTCCAGCGCCGGTCCGTCCATTTCTCGATCACCCAGGGGAGCAGCAGGGTGAGCAGCAGCACGTCGGCCGCGAGAAACGGCAGTCCGGCGACGACGTTCAGCCAGAAGTCGTCCGGGTTGGCCGTCACCAGTTGAAAGAGCCAGAACATTCGTTCTCCCTTTTCGGTCGCGCCCGATGGATGGAGGGCGTTCGCCGGACCGTCAAATGCCGGACCAGCCGTCGCTGGACATGGCGCCTCTGCGTGTGAAGTGTGCGGACGTGCCCAAGGACCTGTCACCCCGGCCGGATTTCTCTCCCGATCCCGCCTTCTCGGCCGGATCGGCTGCGGCGGCGGAGTGGCCGCTGTGTCATGTGCGGCTGCAGCTCGACGGGCGCTTTCCGTGGCTGATCCTGCTGCCCCGACGGGCCGGGCTGGTCGAGGTCGAGGATCTGACCGCCGCCGAGCGGGCGCAGCTGATCGAGGAGACGGTGCGGGCCGGACGCGTCGTCCGGGCCCTCGGCGACGCCTGGAGTCGGCCGGTGGAGAAGCTCAACGTCGCGGCGCTGGGCAACGTCACGCGTCAGCTGCACCTCCACGTGGTCGGTCGGCGCGGCGACGACGGCCTATGGCCCGACCCCGTGTGGGGACGCGGCGCCGCGACGCCTCTGGTCGATCCGGCCCGGGCTCTGGAGATCGTCCGGGCGGGCTAGCGGACCAGGCGCACGGTCCTTCGGCGGCCGTCCGCGGCCGCGAAGGCGCCGGACCATCCCTCCCCCGACCGCGTGAGTTCCAGACCTCCGCCGCCTTCCAGGGCCAGATGGAGACGGTCAGGTTCGCGCCCCGTCGTGGAGACGCCGCCCCTGTCCGCGCCGTCGGCTTCCCGCCAGGCGCCTTCGACGGGCAAACCGACCCCCGGATCGGACAGGACCAGCCGCAGCAGGGGCCGGCCTCGCTCGTCGACGACCGACCACCTGCCGTCCATCGGCCCGGCCAGGGCGTCCATGCTGAGCTCGGCGGAGGCGACGCCTTGGGCGTAGGCGGTTTCTGCGGTCGCGGGTTCGGCCTCGTACTGACCGCCGTAGGCGTCGACGGTCACGGGGGCGGTGATCGGCGCGCGGCTCGGACGCGGTGCAGCGTCGCCTTGGGCCGCTTCGCGGCCGAAGTCGGAGGGCGGCTCGAACGGCCGCACCGGCGGCGGCGCATAGGCGGGCACGGGGTCGGGCGCGGGCGGCGGGTCCTGGGCGACCAGGCCCGAGAGCGAAGCGGCGGCGGCCAGCGCGGCGAACATCCTCGCAAACTGACCCGGATATGCCGGAATCGGCAAGTCGGCGCCCCCGCCGCGCGCATTCTTGCCGCAGTGCGGGAGCCTTCGTTGACGCCCGCGGCGACCATGACCTAAAGCCAGTGCCGATCGGCGCGAAATCCTCGCGTCAGCTGAGAATTGTTCGCATGTCGAAGCCCTCTCCGAACGGCGCGGCGGCGGAGGACCAGACGGGTCGCTTCGTCGTCCAGCCGAACGGCCGCGTCCGCCCCCTGTCTCCTCACCTGCAGGTCTGGCGCTTTCATCTGACGATGCTGGGGTCGATCCTGAACCGCGGCGCGGCCGTCGCCATGTCGGTGGGGATCCTGTTCGTCGTGACCTGGCTGGGCGCCCTGGCGTTCGGACCCGAGGCGCACGAGGCCTTCGCCGCCGTCATGGGGTCGCCGTTCGGCTTGGCTGTCTGGTTCGGCCTGACGCTGGCGGGCGCCTATCACCTGACCGCGGGCGTGCGGCACCTGATCTGGGACGCGGGCGCGGGCCTGTCTCCGAAGGCGGCGACGACCCTCACCGCCGTCAGCCTGATCGCCGCGGCCGTTATCGCCGTCGGCTTCTTCGCCGCCCTGTTCGCCGCCGGAAAGGTGACCCTGTGAGCCGCGTCGACAAGGCCTTCCGCAAGGGTGTGAAGGTGTCTGAGCGCCACGGCGCGGGCGAGTGGACGGCCGAGCGCCTGTCGTCGCTGGTGCTGATCCCGCTGACGCTGTGGGGCCTGTGGGGCGCCTGGACGGTCGCCGGCGCGGGCTACGACGGCGCCGTCGCCTGGCTGGGCCAGCCGGTGAACGCCGCGATCCTGGCCGGCCTGCTGCTGATCGGCCTGTGGCACACGCGCATGGGCCTGCAGGTCGTGGTCGACGACTACATCCATCGTCCGTCCAGCCGCACCCTGCTGCTGGGTCTGATCTCGCTGGTCTGCCTGACGCTGGCGGCCGCCGGGGTCTTCTTCATCGTGCGCCTGGCCGTGGGGTCCGCCCCCCTGCCGGCCGGTTTCGGGATCTGAGTGTCTGATGGCCGCCTATCAGTTCGTCGATCACGCCTATGACGTCGTCGTCGTCGGAGCCGGCGGCTCCGGCCTGCGCGCGGCGCTGGGCGCGGCCCAGCAGGGGCTGAAGGTCGCCTGCGTCACCAAGGTCTTCCCGACCCGCAGCCACACCGTCGCGGCCCAGGGCGGCATCTCCGCCAGCCTGGGCAACATGGGCGAGGACAGCTGGCAGTGGCACATGTACGACACCGTCAAGGGGTCGGACTGGCTGGGCGACCAGGACGCGATCGAATACCTGGTCCGCGAGGCCCCCAAGGCCGTCTACGAGCTGGAGCACTGGGGCGTGCCCTTCTCGCGCACCGAGGACGGCAAGATCTACCAGCGCGCCTTCGGCGGCATGACCCGCAACTTCGGCGAGGGGCCGGTGCAACGGACCTGCGCCGCGGCCGACCGCACCGGCCACGCCATGCTGCACACCCTGTACGGCCAGTCCGTGCGGCGCGAGGTCGAGTTCTTCATCGAATACTTCGCGCTGGACCTGATCATGCAGGACGGCGCCTGCACCGGCGTGACGGCGTGGAAGCTGGACGACGGCACCTTGCACCGGTTCCGCGCCAAGCTGGTGATCCTGGCCACCGGCGGCTACGGCCGGGCCTATTTCTCGGCCACCAGCGCCCACACCTGCACCGGCGACGGCAACGCCATGGTCCTGCGGGCCGGCCTGCCGTGCCAGGACATGGAGTTCGTCCAGTTCCACCCGACCGGCATCTACGGCGCCGGCTGCCTGATCACCGAGGGCGCGCGCGGCGAGGGCGGTTATCTGACCAACTCCGAGGGCGAGCGGTTCATGGAACGCTATGCCCCCAACGCCAAGGATCTGGCCTCGCGCGACGTCGTCTCGCGCTCGATGACCATCGAGATCCGCGAGGGACGGGGCGTCGGTCCGAACAAGGACCACATCTTCCTGCACCTGGATCACCTGGACCCGAAGATCCTGCACGAGCGCCTGCCCGGCATTTCCGAAAGCGCCAAGATCTTCGCCGGGGTGGACGTGACGAAGCAGCCCATCCCGGTGCTGCCGACGGTGCATTACAACATGGGCGGCATCCCCACTAACTATCACGGCGAGGTTCTGACCAAGCGCGACGGCAACCCCGACGCCGTGGTGCCCGGCCTGATGGCGGTGGGCGAGGCGGCCTGCGTGTCGGTGCACGGCGCCAACCGACTGGGCTCCAACTCGCTGATCGACCTGGTCGTGTTCGGCCGCGCCGCCGGCCTGCGGGCGGGCGAGATCGTGGACAAGGCCTCGGCCGTGCCGGACGCCCCGGCATCGGCCACCGACGGCCATCTGGCGCGGTTCGACCGCTTCCGGAACGCCTCGGGCTCTACGCCGACGGCCGAGCTGCGCATCCAGATGCAGCGCGCCATGCAGTCGGACGCCGCGGTGTTCCGCACCGGCAAGACGCTGCAGGAAGGCGTGGACAAGCTGCGCGCCATCGACGCGGCCGGGGCCGACATCAAGACGACCGACCGCGGCCTGATCTGGAACACCGACCTGGTCGAGACGCTGGAATACGACAACCTGATCGCCCAGGCCCTGGTCACCATCGAGGGCGCGCTGAACCGCAAGGAATCGCGCGGCGCCCATGCGCGGGAGGACTATCCCGACCGCGACGACCAGAACTGGATGAAGCACACCCTGGCCTGGAAGCGGCCGGGCGAGCAGGTGGTCCTGGATGACCGCCCGGTGCACGCCTACACCATGACGAACGAGATCGAGTACATCGCCCCCAAGGCGCGAGTTTACTGATGGTCCAGCTCACCCTCCCCAAGGGCTCCCAGCCCCGGACCGGCAAGGTCCACAAGGCCCCCAAGGGCGCCAAGAACGTCAAGACCTACAAGGTCTATCGCTACGACCCCGAGGTCGACGCGAACCCGCGCTGGGACGTGTTCGAGGTCTCGGCCGACGACCACGGGCCGATGCTTCTGGACGCCCTGATCCACATCAAGAACACCATCGACCCCAGCCTGACCTTCCGGCGGTCGTGCCGCGAAGGCATCTGCGGCTCGTGCTCGATGAACATCGACGGGCGCAACACACTGGCCTGCACCAAGGGCTGGGACGAGTGCCGGTCCTCGACCATCGCCGTCGCGCCGCTGCCGCACCAGCCGGTGGTCAAGGACCTGGTGACGGACCTGTCGCTGTTCTACGCCCAGTACGATTCCATCCAGCCCTACCTCCAGTCCGACGAGCCGGACCCGGAGAAGGAGCGCCTGCAGAGCCCGCAGGACCGCGAGAAGCTGGACGGGCTGTATGAGTGCATCCTGTGCGCCTGCTGCTCGACCAGCTGCCCCAGCTACTGGTGGAACCAGACGGAATACCTCGGCCCGGCGGCGCTGCTTCAGGCCTATCGCTGGATCGCCGACAGCCGCGACGACGCGACGGACAAGCGCCTCGACGACCTCGAGGATCCGTTCAAGCTCTACCGCTGCCACACCATCATGAACTGCGCCCAGGTGTGCCCCAAGGGGCTGAACCCGGCCAAGGCCATCGCCGAGACCAAGAAGCTGATGGTCTCGCCGGCGCGCAAGAAGACCAAGGCCGAGGCCTGACGTGGCGAAAATCACCTACGTCGAGCACGACGGCCGCGAGCATGTGGTCGAGGTGAAGAACGGGCTTTCCGTCATGGAGGGCGCGATCCGCAACAACGTGCCCGGCATCGACGCGGATTGCGGCGGGGCCTGCGCCTGCGCCACCTGCCATGTCTACGTCGACGAGGCCTTTCTGGCGGAGACCGGCCGCGCCTCGCCGATGGAGGAGTCCATGCTGGACTTCGCCGACAACGTTCAGCCCAACAGCCGCCTGTCGTGCCAGATCCGCGTCTCGGACGACCTCGACGGCCTGATCGTGCGCCTGCCGGAAAGCCAGCACTGAGCGCGAACCCGGACATGGTCGCCCGGGTCGGGCGGCTGATCGAGGCCGGCCCGTCCGATCGCCCGGCGCGCATCGCGATCGTGGGGGCGCAGGGGTCGGGCAAGACTACGCTGGCCCGCGCCGCCGCCGAAAGGTTTGGCGCCGCCCAGATCTCGATCGACGACGTCTATCTGACCCGCGCGGAGCGCGAGGCCATGGCGCGGGACGTGCATCCCCTGTTCGTGACGCGCGGCCCGCCCGGCACGCACGACCTGACCATGCTCACCGCCCTGATGCACCGTCTGTGCGAGGCGCGCCCGGGCGACGAGACGCCGCTGCCCGACTTCGATAAGCGTGGCGACGACCGCGTGCCGCCGGACCGCTGGCGCACCTTCACGGGTCGTCCCTCCGCCATCCTGATCGACGCCTGGTGCCTGGGCGCCCTGCCGCAGACCGAGGTTGAGCTGGCCGAACCGATCAATGCGCTGGAGCGGGACCACGACCTCGACGGCGGCTGGCGGCGCGCGGTGAACGGCTTCGTCGGCGGGGCCTACGCCGAGTTCGCCGCCGGACTGGACGCCGTTCTGTTCCTGAGGGCGCCGGACTTCGACGTCGTGCTGGACTGGCGCTGCCAGCAGGAAGCCGACCTTCTGGGCGTCGCGCCCGCCGAC
The DNA here is from genome assembly GCA_019748055.1 of Caulobacteraceae bacterium. Classification (GTDB taxonomy): domain Bacteria; phylum Pseudomonadota; class Alphaproteobacteria; order Caulobacterales; family Caulobacteraceae; genus Brevundimonas. The sequence continues at coordinate 34,067 of JAIEQC010000030.1, forward strand.
CTGCCCGCAGCGGAGCGGATGCGTCTGGCCGGGTTCATCCAGTATTTCGAGCGCGTCACCCGCCGCATGTTGACTGGCGGCATCGACGCCGACGTCACGGTTTCACTGGATCGAAACCGGGTTCCGGGTCAGGTCACGGCATGACGACCGAACGCCGCCTGGAAATCCGCCTGCCCGCCGACGGTCGCGGACTGCTGGTCGGCCCCGGCGTCGAGCAGGTCTGCAAGCTGGTCGATCAGTCCGCTTCGGGTCTCAGGGTCCGGATCGATCGGCCCGGAGCCCTGCCGCGCGATCTGATGATCGTCGACGTCCCGGGCGGCGTGGCCACGCCCGTGACCTTGGTCTGGCAGAAAGGCCAGGAGGCGGGACTGAAGCGGGCGGGCGACGGCGCCACCCTGCGTGGGCTCGTCCCGGGCCGACTTGTGCCGGTCAGGGACGCCTGGCGACGCGCCGGAGGACGCTAAGCTCCCGTGTCGCCGCCCGTCGATCCCGAACGCTACGCGGCCTTTCTCGCCGTCATGGCCGTGATGGCGGTCACTCCGGGACCGGCGAACCTGTTTTCCGTCGCCAACGGCATGGCACGAGGCAGGCGCGCGGCGTTGCTGGGCGTCGTAGGCATGAGCGCCGCGACCCTGGTCTGGTTCGGGGCGGCTGCGGTGGGACTCGGCGCCCTTGTGACGGCGTTTCCGGAGGCGTTCCGGCTGATCGCCTGGGCCGGAGCGCTTTACGTCGCATGGCTGGGCCTGAAGTCTCTCTGGGCCGCGTGGCGCACGCCGTCGGAGCTGACCGAAGCACGGGCCGTGCGGCTGGGGAAAGGCCCGTTGGTCGACGGGTTTCTGGTCCAGCTGTCCAACCCCAAGGCCGTGCTGTTCTTCACCGCCGTGCTGCCGCCCTTCATGGATGTGGCACGCCCGGCGGGGCCCCAGCTGGCGCTGTTCGCAGCCGCGACGATCGGCATGGATTTCATCACCATGACCGCCTACGGGCTGGGCGGAGCGGCGCTTGCCCGTTTCATGACCCGACCCCAGGTGCGTCGCGGGTTCGACATGGCCGTCGGCGTCCTGCTGCTCACCGCCGCAGCCCTGATCGCCCTGCGGCATTGACGCCGGGAACCGGCGCGTTCAGCCTTCGTTCAGCCGGATTGAGGGTCAATTGCGTTGGATGGAGAACCCCATGAAACTCAACGGAAAATCACTTCGCGTCGCCGGTATGGCGACGGCTGCGGCCCTGATGGTTTCGGCCTGCGCCACAGCCACCGCATACGGCCCGGCCGACCATGGCGGACGCTACGGCTACTCCGAGCAGCGCCTGGAGAGCGACCGCTATCGCGTCACCTTCGCCGGGAACTCCGTGACCTCGCGCGAGCAGGTCGAGATGTCCCTTCTGCTGCGGGCCGCCGAACTGACGGTCGAAAGCGGCTACGACTGGTTCTCGACGGCTCAGCGCGCCACCGACAGGGACACCCGATACGTGCCGACCGGAAGCGGCTATCTCGACCGCTACGGCCCCTATTGGAGCCCCTACTGGCGCTACTACAGCCGGGGCGCCTGGAGCCCGTTCGGCCCGCGCTGGGCCTCGGACTACGACGTGCGCCAGATCGACCGCTATGAAGCGACGGCCGAGATCGTGATGGGCCGCGGCGCCAAGCCCCAGGGCGACGTCGACGCCTTCGACGCCCGCGAAGTCATCGCCAACGTGGGGCCGCGCGTCAGGATGTGAGGAGCGAGGAGGCGGTCGCGAGACCGCCTCCGCTTCACCTACCCCAGGCGGGGATTCCGCAGCCGGCGCTTGTTGGTGTGGGTCTCCGGCGCCGTGCCCAGGTCCTCGGGAATCTCGCCTTTGAAGTAGAAGCGCTGCCACGCCTCCTTGGCGGCGGCCGGATCGCCGCCCGCCAGACGCTTGTTGAAGTCGGTGCGCTGGCGGTTCCAGGCCTCGAACTGGCCCTGCATCACCGGATTGCTGTCCAGCGCGCGGACCACCGGATCGACCTGCTCCATCTTGCGATGCTCGACCAGGGTGATGAAGCAGAACGGCTCTCCCCGCTCGAACCGCACACGGCCCGGCCGGGTGAACAGCCAGTTCATCGTGAAGGGGAACGGCAGCCAGTCGGTTTCGATCAGGCCGGTCAGGGCCTGGATGCCGTCCTTGATGTGGTTCGGCGCGCCCATGCACAGCATGCCCCAGCCCGGCGGCGTCCGGAACAGATACTGGGGGTGCATGGTCACCACCCCCTGGGTGAAGTGCGAGGTGACGAAATGCTCCAGCTCGGGCGTCGGCCGGTCGCCGGTGATCTTGATGTCCTCCTTCCGCGGGCCGCCGTTCCACTCGGCCGTGAAGCCATAGGGGCACAGCAGCTCCCACCCCGTGGTGTTGGCCATGTTCAGCGGCAGGCATTTGTACGGGTGGCGCGAGGAGAAGGCGTCCATCCAGGCGCGGGCCTGACGCCCCGGCACCAGATCCGGCGGGCGGGCGGACATGGGGAAGCATTCGAGTTCCAAGACGCGGCTCCGATGCGCTACTGAGGCGGTCGTTCCTCCTAACCGCCCGTCCCTGCCGCCGCCAAGAGCCGATGACGCCGCCGTTCGACCGCGACCGCCTGCTGGACTGGATGACGGCCCAGGGCCTGTCGCCCCTCACGCGCGATCATCCGCCCGTGTTCCGGGTCGAGGAAGGCCTGGAGCTGAAGGCGTCCATGCCGGGCGCTCACACCAAGAACCTGTTCCTGAAGGACAAGAAGGGTGCGGTCTGGCTGGTGTCGGCGCGCCAGGACACGGTCGTGGACCTGAAGCGCCTGCCGCGGGCGATCGTCTCGGACCGGCTGTCGTTCGGGCGCGAGGAGCTGCTGTGGGAGCTGTTGGGCGTGCGCCCCGGCTCGGTGACCGCGCTGGCCCTGATCAACGATCCCGACCGTCGGGTGACCTTCGTGCTGGACCGCGCCCTGTGGGAGGCGGACGTCGTCAACTTCCACCCCCTCACCAATGCGGCGACCACCGCCCTGTCTCAGGCCGACTTCCGCGCCTTCCTGACGATGCTGGGCCGCGAGCCGATCGTCGTGGACTTCGCCGACACGGAAGTCGGTCCGCGACGTCTCGTCTGACCCTTTGCGTTTTTCCCGCCGCGTGACCATCTGCGGAGCCGACCGGCCGGACCGGAGTTGAAGAGAAGACCATGACCCTGACCGACGCCACTCCCGACGACCTGATCAAGGACGGCTCCGACGCCGGCTTCATGGCCGACGTGGTCGAGGCGTCGAAGACCCAGCCGGTCATCGTCGACTTCTGGGCCACCTGGTGCGGCCCCTGCCGCCAGCTGACCCCTGCGCTGGAGAAGGCCGTGCGCGCGGCCAAGGGCGCCGTGAAGCTGGTCAAGATCGACGTCGACAAGAACCCGGCCTACGCGGGCCAGCTGCGGGTTCAGTCGATCCCGACCGTCTACGCCTTCAAGGACGGCCAGCCGATCGACGGCTTCCAGGGCGCCATCCCCGAGAGCCAGATCAAGGCCTTCATCGAGCGCCTGACGGGCGAAGGCGGCGTGTCGGACGTCGAGAACCTGCTGGCGCTGGGCAATGAGTCCTTGGGCCTCGACGACATCGGCGGCGCGGCGCAGGCCTTCGCCGAGGTGCTGTCGATCGACCCCGGCAACGTGAAGGCCGTCACCGGCATGGCGCGGGTCTATCTGGCCACCGGCGACCGCGAGCAGGCGATCCAGACGCTGGCCATGGTGCCGGCGACTTCGACGGACCCCGACGTCCAGGCCGTCCGGGCCCAACTGGCGCTCGGCTCGGCGCCGGCGCAGGACGACGGCGCGACCGCGGACTTGCGGGCGAAGGTGACGGCGAACCCCGGCGACCATCAGGCGCGCCACGACCTGGCACAGGCTTTGGCCGCCCAAGGCGACTTCAAGGGCGCCGTGGACGAACTGATCGAGATCGTCCGTGCCGATCGCGAGTGGAACGATCAGGCCGCCCGGAAGACCCTGCTGACCGTGTTCGACGCGGCCGGCGCCGGATCGGACGTCGCCCGCGACGGCCGCCGCCGGCTGTCTTCGATTCTGTTCGCCTGATGCCCGCCCTCAAGCAGCGAGACGCCACGCGTCGAGCGCCGGGGCAGCAAGACGTCCTCAAGCAGCGAGCGACCGCGTCGCGAGCGATAGGACAAGAATGATGGCACAGAGCTACATCCGCGCTGTCGACCTGCCGCAGGTGATCCCGGTGTTCCCGTTGCCGGGCGCAATCCTGCTGCCGCGCGGGCAGCTGCCGCTGAACATCTTCGAGCCGCGCTATCTGAACATGATCGACGACGCCATGGGCGGAGACCGGCTGATCGGCATGGTCCAGCCCGCCGGCGGGGCGCCCAGTCTGCCGGCGCTGTCGGGCGTCGGCTGCGTCGGCAAGATCACCAGCTTCGCCGAGACCTCGGACGGCCGCTATCTGATCACCCTGACCGGCGTGTGCCGCTGGCGACTGACGGCGGAGCTTCCGGTGCAGACGCCCTACCGCCAGGTCCGGGCGGACTTCGCCCCGTTCGAGGCCGATCTGACGCCCGCGGCCGAGGATCCGAACGAGGACCGGTCCGACCTGATGGACGCCCTGCACCGCTGGCTGGAGAGGCGCGGCATGGACGTGGACTGGGACGCCGCGCGCGAGGCGCCGGCAGAGGCCCTGGTCAACAGCCTGGCCATGGCCCTGCCGTTCGAACCGGCGGAGAAGCAGGCCCTGCTGGAAGCCGTCACCGTCCAGGACCGGTTGACGGCCCTGACCGCCGTCCTCAGCATCGACGCCGCCGACCCCGACGACGACGCCGCAACCACGAGACAATAGCCGAACCCATGAGCGACGCCTTCGTCACCCCGCCCTCCGTCGACCCCCGCCTGTTGGAAGTGCTGGTGTGCCCCGTCACGCGCGGGCGGCTGACCTACGACCGCGAGGCGCAGGAGCTGATCTCGACCGGCGCGAAGAAGGCCTATCCGATCCGCGACGGCGTGCCGATCCTGCTGCCGGAAGAGGCGCGGGACCTGACGGACTGAGCGCTAGGCGGCGAGACTTTCACCGCGCATCAGCTTGGGCAAATCGCCCGTGGCGCCCCCCGCTTCGTGCATGAAGGCGCGGCGCAGGGGGACGATGCGGTTCACGGCAGCCATGCCTAGATCGCGCGCCAGCCGCACCGGCGGCAGGTCGTTGGAGAACAGGCGCACGAAGGCGTCGAACCCGGCCGACAGCACCGCGACGTCGAACCGCCGCCAGCGGGCATAGCGCTCCAGAACCAGCTCGGACCCGACATCCTCGCCGATCGCGGCGGCGTCCGACATCACCTCGGCCAGCACCGCCGCGCCGCGCAGGCCCATGTTGAAGCCTTGGCCGGCCACCGGGTGCACGGCATGTGCCGCGTCGCCGATCAGGGCTGTGCGCGGCGCGTGCAGCCGCTCGGCCAGCTCCAGCGCGATCGGATAGACGAAGCGCGGCCCCTCGACCTTCGCCTCGCCCAGGAACGGGCCGAAGCGGCGCATCAGGTGGGACTGGAACGCCTCGTCCGACGCCGCCCTCAACGCCTCGGCACGGCGCGTCGTCTCGGTCCAGACCAGGCTGGCGCGTCGGTCGGTCAGGGGCAGGATGGCGAACGGCCCGCCCGGCAGGAAATGTTCGTGCGCGACGTTCCCATGGTCGCGCTCCATCCGCACCGTGGCCACCACGCCCGACTGGCCGTAGCGCCAGCCAAGCGCGTCGATGCCGGCGGCCTTTCGCACCGTCGATCCGCGCCCCTCGGCGCCCACGACCACCGAGGACGTCAGCACGCGCCCGTCGGCCAGCTCCACCTCGACCGAGCCGGGGCCGACCTTCACGTCGTGCACCGACGCGGGCGCCAGCACCGTCGCGCCGCTGCGGGTCAGGGCCTGCGTCAGGGCCGCACGGATCCAGCGGTTCTCGACCATGTAGCCCAGGGGTTCGCCGCCCGCGCCGTCGGCGATCTCGTCGGCGTCGAAGCGCAGGAAGGCCGACGAGGCGGGACGCGACGCCGCGCCGGGACGTCGCCCGTCGGTCACCAGGATCCGGTCCATGCGACAGGCGCGCGGGCGCAGCTCTTCCCCCACCCCAAGCGCGTCCAGCATGCGGAAGCTGGAGAAGGACAGGGCCGTGGCCCGCCCGTCGAAGGTCGGCGCAGCCTGATCCGACAGCGGCGCGGCGTCGACCACCGCCACGCTCAGCCCCCCTTGAACGGCCGCCAGCGCAAAGGCCGCCCCGGCCATGCCTCCACCGGAGACGACGACGTCGAACCTGTCCTGACCCTTCATGCCGTGCTTGTCGCGCGGCCGTCGTTCGGCGTCCACAGGTCAATTCGTCCCGCCGTCGCGCGGTAAATGAGGCCTTAACCCTGAGCGCGCGAGGGTGGCCGTGAACGCCCGTCCCGGAGGATCGCCGCCCCATGTCCGCCGCCCACGCCGTCGGTCAGCAAGTCTGGACCGGAGCCCGCCTGATCTGGGGCGCGCCGGCCATGGTGCGCTTTCGCGGCGTGCTGCAGGCGCTGCTGGCCGCGCTGGTCGTGTTCGCCCTGGCGTCCTGGAATCGCGACGATCCCAGCCTGAACGTCGCCAGCTCCGCCGAGCCCACCAACTGGCTGGGCGCCCAAGGCGCGGTGGTCGCCGATCTGTTCATGCAGTCGCTCGGGCTGGCGGCCTATGCCGCGGCCCTGCTGCTGGTCGCCTTCGGTCTGGCCACGGCGCTGGGCGACGCGGTGCGTCAGCGGTTGAAGCCGACGCCGGTCAACGCCCTGCTCGCCGCGGTCGGCGTCCTGCTGCTGGCGGCGGCCCTGTCCGCCCCGGTCCCGCCGCGGGCCTGGCCGCTGGTCGCCGGTCTGGGCGGCATGTGGGGCGACGCGATCATCGGAGGGCTGTCCGGCGCCCTGTCGGCGCTGGGCGTGCCGGGCGCGCGGATCATCATGGGCCTGCTGGCCTTCGGCGGCGCCCTGCTGGCGCTCGGTCGTTCTCTGGGTCTGCAGCCTTCGGACCTCGGAACGGCGGTGGAATGGATGCAGGGCCGGTCGCGCGCCCGGCCCGCGCCGCCCGCGGCCGTCCGC
>JAIEQC010000044.1 GCA_019748055.1 Caulobacteraceae bacterium
CTAAACCATCGAGATGGGGGTCCCTTTTAGACGCCGATCACCCCCATAACGGGGTTCTTTTTGCACGCCGATCCACATGTACGACACCTTCAAGGAGGCGTTTGACGCCTTCAGCACGCTCGCCGACGACGAGACGACCGAGGGCCAGGCTCGTTACGAGGCCGCCGAGATCTACCTCCTCACCACACCGCCCCAATCGCTCGACGACGCGATCCTGGCCCTGCGCTGCCTCGTCTCCAGCCTGGCGGCCGGTGGCCGCACCGACGGTCTCGACCTCCGGCAATCCGCGCGGGTCGAGCAGGCGATGCTCGGACGCTTGGCGGCGTGACGTCACAGCGTTACCTTAAGATGTCGGTCTCGTGCCGATCGGCGGCTCGGCCTGGAGAAACCCGCAAGTGCCTCCGCTGGTCGGGCCGCCGCCCCCTCTTGGACCTAGGTCATGCCGATGCCGATCAAGGCGCGCCCCGACGATGCCCCACACCCCATCGACGTGCACGTCGGTCGCAAGGTCGTCGAGGTTCGTAAACGACGAGGTCTGACGCAGAGCGATCTCGCCAAAGCGACCGGCGTCACGTTTCAGCAGGTGCAGAAATACGAGCGCGGTACGAACCGCATCTCAGCGTCGCGCCTGCATCAGATCGCCGAGTTTCTCGGCGAACCCGTGTCTTCTTTCTTCCCCGCTGACCCCGACGCGGTCGAGTTCGAAGACGCACCGCGCTCGCGTCAAGCGATCGAGATCGCGCATCTTGCACCGAAGCTGAAGCTCGCCGACCAGAAGACGGTGCTCGCGCTGATGCGCAGTCTGACGGGCGCCGACTGAGGGTTTCGCTCGGTGCGTCTGTCGTGATCTGCACTGAGCGAGCGTCTTACGTCGCTCTCGACTCGTCCTGCAGGCCGCCGCGCGAACTCACCTGCATCCGCCTGTTGGCCGATCTGTCGTCACTTGCGCGGTCTTCAGAATGTGAGGGTCGTCATCGCTTGCTCGGCCGAGCCCTTCGATGCGTCGAAGTAGTGCTCCGCAGGTGCGACGTAGAGCGCGACGTAGAGCTTCTCTCCGGCTCGCACCACTTGTCCGATGCCCTTCACCTGAAGACCACCCGACGTCTGCGCGACGACGTCGAACCGCGCCCCTCGCACGCCCGACACTTCGACCGGTCGCAGACCGCTCGTCTCGACGCGCTCATAGCCGAGGAGGGCGAGGCTCTGTGCGACGAATTCGACTTGCTCGTTGACCGACATCGACGAGGCATAGACGGGCGTGCGAGACTCTCGTCGGGGCGAGCGCACCATGACGTCGCCGTCGATCAGACCTTCCGTCAGATAAAGGCGGTTCAGCAGGGGGCCATCCAACGACAGCAGACGCACCTTCTTCGGTCGGTCCGTCCAAACCCCGCTGACGTCGTTCCAAGCACGATCGAGCTGAACGGACGCCCCTCCTCCGACCTCGAATGCCCCAACAGGCGCCAAGGTGATGCTGGCGCACGCGCTCAGCGAAGTCGCGAGAGCGACCGCGACCGCGAGCTTCTTGACCACATCCCGCATATTCATTCCCCCAGCGCCTTCAGGCTGTCTTCCACGATCCATCGGTCGTCGGCGTCGACCGCCTTCTCAAGATAGGTCGCCCAGGCGACGCGGGCCGTCGCACGGTCGCCGAGCCGGTGCGACGCGTCGCCGAGTTCGCGCCAGGCCTCCACCGGTGCATCCGCCTGCTCGACAGACCGAGCGTAAGCGTCGCGTGCTCTTTGGAGATCCCCGTCGCCGCGTCGCTGCCGATGTCCTTCGCCGCGATAGAACTCGATGACGCCGAGGTCCTCACCGCCGACGGCGAGACGGTCAAGGACCACGAAAAAACCCCCGAAGTCACGCTTGAGAAGCTCTTCCTCAAGCCACATTGGCAAGAACGGTCGAATGGCGGCTCGATGTCTCGCCCGATCGGCCCTCCCCCCCGACGGCAAGGACGACGCCTGCGCTTCCAGCGCATCGATGCGATCGTCGGTCAGCGGGTGGGTTCTGAACAGGCTCGGGGACGCTTCAGAGCGTCGCACGCTCGCAAACGTCGACGCACGCGTCTCTTGCTGAAGCGCAGACCAAATCTTCGAAGCCTCTCGCGGGTCGTAACCCGCGGCGGCCGCGCGCTGCAGACCAAGCCGATCCGCTTCGCTCTCGTGGCCACGACCGTAGCTGAAGATCGACGAGAGCGCCGCCAGATAGGCGAGGTCACCGACGCTCGACAGATCCACGCCATAGTAGACGCCGGCGAGGCCCGCCCCCAGCGTGATCACCATCGCCGCCGTCGCCCACCCCTTGGTGTTGTTCCACTGCTCCAGCGAATGGTTTTCGCCGAAATGCGTGATCTCATGACCGAGCACGAACGCGAGCTGAGCGTCGTTCTCGGCGCGCAACAGCAGACCTGACCAGACCTCTATGTACCCGTTGGGCGCCGCCGTCGCGTTGAAGAGCTGACGATCCATCACATAGACCCGCACTTCAGCGCAGTACTCTCTCGCGATCGAGCACAGCACGTCGCGGACGTAGGCGTTCAGCGCCTCGTCCGCATTGCGCTCGGCCGACGCTCGCGCCGCACGCTCCATCCGATCCGACGACTGCCAGAGCCCCGCCTCGACCGAACTGGGATCCGGCACCAATCCCGCGGGTCGCGACTGCGCTTGCGCGTGACCGGAAGTCAGCGCCGCGACGAGAGCGACGCTGAGCAGAGGTCGCCGTTTCACAGTGGCGCATCCTTGAGCAGCGACGTCACGAGAGAGTCCGATCCACTGGGGTTGCGCATGTCGGCCTGAGGGCCCGCGACCGCCATGTTGAACCAGATGATCTGACCGGTTCGCAGGTCGACCAGCGACACGAACGCCTGCTGACTGCCGAGGGGGACGCTCACGCCGAAAGCGGCGAGCACCAGCGTCGTCGCGATGCGACCGCTGCTCGCATAAGTGCCGTTGGCGAACACGAACAGCGCATAATCCGCTCCATATTCATCCGCGAGCGACGACGCTCCCTCGCCGAGCGTCCACGCGAACGACCCTTTTTTGGTCGGCAAGCGATACGGGCCATACTCAAAGAGAGCGATCGACGTGCCGACCGCTTCATGCAGTCGCAGCAACTGACCGCTGCGCCCCCCCATGGCGGACTCTGGATCGATCGATTTGATCGCATATCGCGACCCCGACAGCTGCGACGTGAACGACCGCTCGAGGTTCGCGGTCGCTTCGTCCGACCAATCCGCCCTAGGCTCCGGCAACCCCGCAGCCGTCAGCAGCGCAAGCTGCACGTCAGGTCGAACCAGCAGAACCGTCGCGCCTTCGCGCGGTTGCCCGATGCCGATCGCCGTCCTCGAGTCCGTCGTCGTGCACGCGCCGATCGCAAAACACGCGACCAAGATCGCGAAAAATCGCGCCATCTTCCCTGCCCCCTTCCCGCCGACCGCGGGCCCCAAGCGGACGCTAGCTCAGAGAGTCGCCACACGTCCAGAGAGTATCCTCCGATCGTAGCTGCCGTCGCGTCAGTGCGTCTGTCTTCATCGGCACTGTCATCGATGGAGGAAAACGCAGCTCCATACGCGGACATGTCGTCGCGGCGCAAATTCGTAGTGTCGGGCGGGGATCGTTCGAGCGCCCTTCTTTCTGCTACTCGACGATATCAAACATCAAGCCTTGGGCAAATTCGCAAACGACTGAATATGCCCGGACGATATCGACTCTTGGCCTTGGCCCAAGCACGCGCGTACAGCAGCTTCGCTTCCAGCGAAGCAGATCAGCCCAGCACCTAGACGGGTACGCCGCTCCTAGGAGAAAGGTTTCCGAATAACGCGGCCCGACTGCCGCGCCGCGATGCTGATACCTTGGCGCTGACGTAGTCGGTTTTGGTCCCTTGTCTTTCAGCTGTCAGCCGTCAAGGCCGAAGCGAATACCGCCGCGCACAGGGCTCTTTGTTGACCGATCGATTTAGCCGTGAATCGAAGGAGTTTGAGAGAGTGGAGCGCCAGTCCAATCGCGTACGATAGAGCGATGGGTTTCTCTAGCCGTGCCACAGCGGCTTGCCGGATCCGCTGAATGCCCGCGAGATACTCGACCGCGTCAGCCGATAGAGCGACATCGCAGTTCTCGAGCAGGGCCCGTTCGTCGGCGATAAGGCGTTCGAGCGGAACTGTCGCGAGGCGCTTTGACTGAAACTCGAGCCTGATGGAGGACTCAAGGGAGATGAAGTCCTTGTAGACGTGGTCCTCCCCCGAGTATTCGAAATCGATCATGGCCAGACGGCCGTCGTCCCCGGACAGGAAAACATTGTTGGCGTTGAGGTCCCCATGCACGAACCCAACTTCGACCGGGTCAGCTCCGCGTTTAGCTAGGATCCGCCGGATCGATGCCGTTCGCACAGCGCCGAACTGAAACTCATCGTCGGTGACCTTGCAGGTTTTGCCGTCGACAGCGCCAACCGCACCGAGAGACTTGCGAAATCCCTCTAGCCGCGCCGCGTCCTTAGACGGAGCATATTCTTCCGCATTTGAGAAAAAGTCGTCGAGGCGTTTTGCTTCTCCGTGCGGCTTGTACCAGCGGGTCCTATCCGACGTCAGGACATGTTCCACGACGCTTTCGACACTTTTTAGGTCCCCTGCCTTCAGCTTTTCAGTGAGGGCGACCACGTGGTCAGATTGGCCCATGGCAAAGGCGTAACACACGCCCGCATGGTCTCCCGCCTCGCCGTAGCCGATAAGGTCGACGCGCATATCGTGGGGCAGTTGCAGCCGGATGAAAGAATTGTAGCGAACAGCTTCATTGCGAACGTTCCGACGTTCGCTGAACTTCAACACGAACGGAATGTTCTCAAAACGGGTCGCGCCGAAGAAGCGCAGCTCGAAGACACGCGACCCGGAGAACCCTCCCGTCAGGGATTTCAGGCGCACCTCGACGTCGTCATCGCCGATTTCGGCATTCCAGAAGCCGTGAAGACACTGCTCCACGATGGACTGCAGCTCCGGCAAATTGTCCTTGAGATCAGTTCGCTCACGCGGCTTCTCAAAGACAATGGGATCCAGAGGCATACGCGCGACGCGATCCGCTAACGAGTCGCCGAGAAACTTCTGGTAGGGCTGACTGGCCATATAGGTCTTGGTGATCAGCAGATCAGGATTTGGCTGTCGCACTCCGAGCTGATCGATAGAAAACGTCGCGCCGGAATACAGCGCGAACACCGTGTCGGAATGCGCGCCTTTGTACTTGGCGATCTGCTCAACACCCAAATTGTCGGACTCATGACCGTTTTCAGTGAAAACGTTATCGAAGATGGCGATATGCGGCCGTGCCTTCAGGTCAGCCTCGATCGTCGCGAAGGAAGACCGGTAATCGATCTTGGCATCGACCCCGGCGCTGTCGAACACTGAGGTCCAAAGCTCGAGAAACCTGTCCTTGCGAACCAGATCATCCTCGACCAGCAGCACGTTAAAAGTCCGCTTCATGAGACCATGTCTTCCGGTGTTCCGAGGGGAATGATGAACGACACACCGAATTCCGAGTGGCCCAAGCCATCGTCCTTAGGCTGAATTGCTTGCGCGACGCCCCCTGCCATTCGGATCTGTGCGGCGAGCAGAAAGAGCCCGAAGTGATAGGTGGGGGAGCGGGCGTCTTTGATCGGCGAGACACAGACTCGGGCAAGCTTGTCGATAGGCTGTCGCGCCTGGGGTCGATAGGTCAGTTCGAGCGCCCGGCCCTCGCGGCCGCCTGTCAAACCTAGAGTTACGTCGGCGGGCTTGAATCCGGAATGGCCGCTGTTGGACCCGAGCGTTTCGACCACATCCAGGATGAGTGAGAACGCCCGGTCGGAAGCCGCCGTCTCTTCGCACGTGGTGCAAAGACGCTTACAGAACCCATAGATCTCCGGATCGCTAAGCAGTCGCTTCGGAAGCGTGTCGATCATGCGCTGGGTTCGCGCATCAACGTCGCCCTGAAGGCTCTCGCTCTCAGTGATTTGCACGGTCGAGTAATTCGACAGAAGCGTGCGGAGCTCGTTGGCCTGGGCCGCTTGCGAGTCTCCGATATCGCGTATGATCGCCTCGATCCGGTGACGCGCTGCATGGACGTACGACATTCGAGACAGCCAGGCTCTGTCGTTGGCGAGTTCGATACGGCGTATGACATCTCCGCAGGTTACCGCCACGCGTTGGAAGAACGCTTGCTCGGTCCTGAGATTCTGGTCCCGCGTCGTCGTAAACTCGACAACCCCGCTGATGACGCCTCCGATGCGCAGCGGAACGATGAACGCTGCATCGTCCGGATCGCCAAGCGCATTGGCGGGGACGCTCACGCCCTGCGCTTCTGTTTGCTCTCGTTCGCGGGCATGAGGAATGGCGATTGCCGCTTCCTCCAGGAAGGCTCGCACCGGTCCGAATTGGACGTCGTCAAGCGACAAAGTCTCCCGAAAAGGGTCACGCGTGCCGGCGACCCACCTAAGTCGGCGTGTCGAGGGATCGTACCGCCGCAGACCGATGTGTTCAGCTAGGCTGGTTGGCTGGTCGGTCGCTTCCTGGAAAAAAGTCACCAGCAAATCTTGGAGAACGGTGTCGAGTCTTTGCCGTGTTTCCTGGGGCGCGAAGCCCAAACGTTCTTCGAGCCGCTGACAGCTGTCGAGCACCTCGTAGAACGGCGTTTCGCGAAATGTTGTCGCGCGTTCACGCAGACTATTGGACACGAGTTTGGTCGCGCTCTGGAAGATGTCTAGGGCAGGCCGCTCCCCCCGGCTCATCATAATAACAACGGCACGCCGGGCGAGCTTGTATTCTTTTGGAGCTCCCTTCCCTCCAATCACGACCTCTTCCGTCAAGGTGTCTATAGAGTAGTATACGCCGCTGGGAACGTGGTGCCCGAAGTTGATCGACTTTCGGGCGATTGACGCGAGCAGATCGCGTAGAAAGCTCGGGTCTGTCGCGAGCAGTTCGACGCTGGGGGAAGACCCTTTGACAAGCTCAATAAGGTCGGCGAGCTTTTCTACCCGCTGACCTTTAGCGGACTCCGGACCGAAGCCCAGGGCGACATCCAGACCCAGCTTGTGCCGGATGTATTTGAACTGTTTCGTCCAGCCGCCCGGATCGGGCCCGTGGCGCTCGACGAATTCTCTCGTGAAACGACGCGAGACGTTCTCTACGAAATGCTCTCGCGCTCCGCAGACGTGGAAAAAGCTCAAGAAGCAGCGCGTGAGGTTGGCCATGTCCTCCCGCGAAACCCCAGTATGAGCTGCCCACCGCAGAATATGACTCTCGCTCTCATGGACGAGCGTCAGTTGGGGGAAGAGGTACGCCTCGCGGTCCTTCAGATGATCCTGGTCGCGGAACCGAAACACCTCGCCTTCACGCGCTTCGAAGGCCAGGTACTGAAAGCGTAGATAGGGATCGAGCGTCCCTCCCCGATCCGTGAACCGGCGTCGTTGCCGCATGTAGAAGAGACCATGGAAGTCTCGAGGCAGTTCTTTGACGAGCGCCTTCATGACCTCGTCAGCTATGAACAGACGGTTGGACTGCAAGATTGCGTCTTGAAGCTTGACGAAACGCTGAGACAAACGGCCCCCCGGCCATTCCAGTCAGCGACGAGCCGACCCATCGTTCCGAGCGAGTAAACTAGACAGCTTTTGATTGCGCAAGGCCGTCTGCAACAATCTCGACCTCCGCAGTTCCACCCCGCCGCATCCTGACTCAGGCGGGATCGCTAGCTGGGGCTCTGCCAATGCGCACGAGCGTGGTCCACTCTCAGGCAGTCTTCCGTCGACGCCAGATCGTCTAGCATCGATTCAGAAGGGTTAACGTCGGCCCGCCGCAAGGAGTCTAACGCGGACCTTTCCTCCTTGCTGCCTCAGTGCGCTTTCATGTTGTGCACCGACGCGGCAGCTCACGGAGCTTCGACGCGAGGCTCGCTGATGAAGTCGGAAAACGCGTTTCCGATCGCCGTCGTTTGCGAGGTCTGCAGTCCTCCCCCCGTCATGATCGCTTTGAAGGAACCTAAGAGACCTTCTGAACTGAGGTCTGCGTAGAGACGGTCGAGCAGCTCCGGCTGCGTTGCGATGTCGGGGTGGCTTTTCGAGACCACACCGTAGATCGAACCTGCGTAGGTGTTGCGGGCTTCGGCGGCGTAGGCGTCGTCGGCCATTGGTTCTCGCAGCAGCGCGAGCAGCTTTAGGTGACCGTCTGAGAAGCGCTTGATGTACGACATGAACGCACCGACGAGCACGTCGTCGAGCTTCACGCCGACCGCGACGTTGAGCACCGTGTTTCTGAGCGCGTCTCGTTTGCGCTCGCTGTGCGTGAGCAAAGCGTCTTGCGTCGCGCGCGCCGCCGCCGAGACGAACGCCGGATCCTCCGCCAGCGCCTCGGCGGAAATCCCCTCAACCCTTTCGACGAGCGCATTCAGCGCTTGGCCGAGCTCCGCCAGCCAGGTCTCTTGCCGGCGCCGCAAGGGATCGCCCACCGCCTTCTCGAGCAGCTCTTGGGCAGCGCCTCCGACGACGGGGATCGCACCGAGCACGATCTTGGCCACGCCATAGCCGAATTCGGCATCATCGCGCGTGGGCATGGGTTCGGTCGCCTTCGTCATCGTGGTCGCTCCTCTCTCGGCATGCCAACCTCGATCAGACCTACGACGAATTCGGTCGCAAAGCGCTCATGCGGTCATCGGCCAGGCTCGACCTGCCCAACCGTCTCAGTGCGCTTTTGGTATTGTGCACCGACGACGAGCGACCGCGCGATGCGTGCGTTCTCTAAAAAAATGCGACCACCTTGGCGCGCACGATTTCACCTGACGCGCGTCGTCGATGTCGCTCGCGAGCGCCGACGCTAACGCGTTAAACGTGCGACGTTTTCATTATGAAATCATGCACGGACGCGGATGAAGATTCTCCGTGACGGATGCCTGTCGTCGCGCGCGCTCAACTCGGGATTCAGACGACGACGGCTTTTGCGCGGTTGACTCCCTAATCTTGACGGGCGGCCGTTCGCGCGGAGGGGGAAATCGTCATGAAGCTTGGTGTGTTTTGTCTCGCGTTTATCGCGAGCGCGACCGCTGCTGACCGCGTCAGCGCGCAAGTCACTCAGACCTACACGTATGACGGTCATGGTCGTTTGGTCGGCGTGACGACGTCGGGGGGCGCCGGGACCAACACGGCGACCTATGCGTACGACCGCGCCAACAACCGAACGCAGCGCGTCAGATCGGGGACGACCAGCTATGCGGCCGTCGAAAGCGTGCCGAACGGCGGGCTCCTGGCTCCCGACGAAGCGCTCACCTCGCCAAACGGGCGCTACACCTTCGCGATGCGACCGTCGGGCCAGCTCGAGCTTTGGCGCGACGACGAAACCGTCTGGTCGCCGACGTCGACCACCGCCGCGCTCGACGTGACCACGACCGAGTCCGGCTCCTTGCTCGCGCTCGCCGCCGGTCCTGTCGCCGCGACTGCCGCGAGATGGTCGGTCACCGACGACGGCGCGCTCATCGCCACCACCGACGACGGTCTGACGACGGTTTGGTCGTCGGGTGCCGGCAGCCTCTGAGGAAGATCACCATGACGCATCGCCTCCACGGTCTGCTCGCGACCACCGCCGTCCATCTCGCGCTCGCCGCCCTGCCTCTTTCGGCCGCCTTGACCGCGACGGAAGCGCGGGCCCAGGCTCAGCCCATCCCGCCCGAGCGCTACACGCTCGACGCGCGCGGGGTCGATCTCGTCAGCGGAAACTTCATGCCGGTGTCCGGCGGCACGTCCATCGGGCCTCCTGGCTTGGGTCTGAGCTATGGTCGCGTGCTGCTGGAGAACGGAATTTGGCTCGATCTTGCCGGAGGAGGGATCGGGTCGTGCGGCATAGGAGTCGACTGCCTGGTCTCGGTCGAGGGCGTCACCGAAGCGTTCACCTCGACAGGAGCGATGTCGTTCGCCCCGAAGGCGGATACGGGTTCTACGCTGACCTTCAACTGGAGCACCGGCGACTACGTCTACACGCGTGGCGACGGAACGGTTTTTCACATGGACGGCGAGTCCACCGGTTTGGCGCCGCATGGCGTCGTCACGCGCAAGGTCGCCCCAAACGGTCTGACGACCTGGTTCAACTACAGAACCGAGACCTATACGCGGTGCGAGTGGTACGAGCCCGACCCCGAACTCTGGCTCCCCAACGATCCAGGGCCGGGAGAAGTCTGCTTCCCAGACGGCGGCAGCCGACTCCAGTCGTACCATAACAACGCCGGCTATATGGTGCGGTACGACTACGCCTCGAATGACATTCAAGGCGATCCGCTTAATTGGAACATCGTAGCCAAGGCGACGGCGATCAACCTCGCCGTCGATTACTGCGCCCCGACCGCCGTCAGCTGCACGTATACACGCACCTGGCCGTCCGTGGAGCACGTGGCGTCCGGGGGCTCGTGGCCAGTAGTATATACTGTGGATCGGGACCAGGCGGGACGAGAGATCACCTACGAGTCGGTATCGGGCAGGTTGACCGCGATTCGCTATCCAGGGAGTACGGCCGACGATGTGCAGGTGAGATACACATCCAACGGCTCGGTCATTCACGTCGATACCGTAACGGACGCGACCGGGACGTGGACGTATGTCCTGTCCGACGTCGGCGTTACGCGTACCACCACAGCTGCTGGCCCGATGGGCCAGCAGACCACCGTGGTGACCGATCTGACCATCGGTCGGCCCTCGTCGGTGTCGATCGCCACGGCTCCGGGCGTGACCAGCACCTGGTCGTATCTCTATGACGCGGAGGGGCGACCGATCCGGATGACAAATCCGGAAGGCGACTACGCCGAGCTGACCTACGACGCGCGCGGCAACGTCACCCAGACGGTCAGCGTCGAGAAGTCCGGCACTGGTCCGAACAACATCGTCACCAGCGCGACCTATGCTCCGACCTGCGCCAATCCGGTGACCTGCAACCTGCCGCTCTCGACCACCGACGCGCTCGGCAATGTGACGGACTACAGCTGGGACGCGACGCTTGGCGGCCTGCTCAGCGTCACCGCGCCGGCGCCCAGTTCCGGCGCCGCCCGGCCCCAGGCGCGCGTCGCCTACGCCGCACAGACGGCCTATTACAAGAACAGCGCCGGCGTCATCGCCGCCGCGCCCAGCCCGGTCGTCCTGCCGGTGCAGCAGTCGGCCTGCGCCGTGGGCGCCAGCTGCACGGCCACGGCGGACGAGGTGCGGTCGACCGTCACCTATGGCGCCGCCGGTGTTGCCAACAACCTGAACCCGACGTCGGTAAGCCGCGGCTCGGGCGTCGATCCGGCCATGGCGATCACGACGATGACCTATACGGCCACCGGCGACGTGGCGACCGTGGACGGCCCCCTGCCCGGCGCCGACGACACGACGCGCATGATCCACGACGATCTGCGCCGCACCGTCGGGGTGATCGGGCCGGATCCGGACGGAGCCGGCGCCCTGCCCAACCGCGCCCAGCGCGTCGTCTACGACGCTCGGGGCCAGGTCGTTCAGACCCAGACCGGCACCACGGCGGGTCAGAGCGACGCGGCCTGGGCCGGCTTCACGCCCGCCATCACGGTGAACGCCGCCTATGACGCCATGGGCCGCCAGATCCGGGTGGAACAGGCCGGAACCGGGTCGACGCCGGTGGCGCAGCAGCAGTGGAGCTATGACGCCGCCGGCCGCGTGGTCTGCACCACCCTGCGCATGACGCCCAGCGCCTCGCCGCCCGCCGACGCCTGCACCCTGACCACCGGTCCGAACGGGCCCGACCGCATCACCCAGGTCGCCTATGATCTGGCCGGTCGGCCGACGCACGTCACGACCGCGGCGGGCCTGCCCGAGGCGATCACCGAGGTGACGGCCTATACGCCGAACGGCCAGGTCGCCAGCCTGACCGACGGCAACGGGAACGTCTCGGTCATCGAGTATGACGACCATGATCGGCCTGTCCGGCTGTTCTACCCCAGCCCGACGACGGCGGGGGTCACCTCGTCCACGGACTATCAGGAGGTCGCCTACGACAAGGCCGGCAATGTGGTCAGTGCGCGCACCCGCGCCGGACAGATCACGACCGTCACCTATGACGCTCTGAACCGCCCGGTCTCGGTGGACGCCCCCTCAGGCACGATGGACGTGGCGAAGACCTACGACAACCTGGGCCGCGCCGCGTCGCTGACCGGCGGCGGGCAGACGGTGGCGAGAAGCTACGACGCCCTGTCGCGGATGACGGCCGAAACCGGTCCGCTCGGGACGGTCAGCTATCAGTATGACCCGACCGGTCAACTGACCCGGATCACCTGGCCGGGCGCCTACTTCGCCCAGTACGACCGCAACGCCGCTGGCCAGCTCACTGCCATTCGCTGGAACGGTGCGACCTCGGGGGGCGACGTCTTGGCCACCTATGCCTACACCCCGCTGGGCCAGATCCAGACCATCGGCCGAGGCAACGGGGTCACGACGACCTACGGCTACGACGCTCACGGCCGCATGGCGTCGCTGGCGCATGCCGGCGAGCCGAACGTCGCCTTCGGATACACCTACAACCCGGCCGGCCAGATCACATCCCGCTCGGTCAGCAATGAGGCTTATGTTCTGGCGCCCGGCCCGGGCACCACGTCGTATGGGGTCGATGGCGTTAACCGGCTGACCTCCGTCGCGGGCACGACGGTGACGCACGACGCCAACCAGAACATCACCTCTGCCCTGGGAGCCAGCTATGCCTATGACGCGGCCAATCGCCTGACGTCGGCGGTCGTCGCGGGAACTGGATACGGCTTCAGCTACGACCCCGCGGGCAGGCTTCACGAATCCAACGGGACGAGGTTCCTGTATGCCGGCCTGCAGCTGATCGGAGAGCTGAACGCATCGGGCGCGGTGACGGCGCTGCACGTCCCCGGTCCGGGTTTGGACATGCCAGTGGCCAGCATGTTCAACGGCTTCCGCATCCAGCAAGTCGCCGACGAACGCGGCTCGGTGATCGCCACGCCCCACAACGTGCATCCCATGGGCATCAACCGCTATGATGAATACGGCGTCGGCATCGTTGGCTACAGGTTCCAGTATACCGGTCAGGCTCAAATGGCGCCGGGCCTGTACAACTATCGTGCCCGCGCCTACGCACCGGAGCTGGGACGTTTCCTGCAGCCGGACCCTATCGGGTACGGCGATGGGATGAACCTCTATGGGTATGTAGGTGGCGATCCCGTAAATAAAGTGGATCCCACGGGCATGTGTGGAACACTATTGGAACGACTACGCGCACTTTTAGCGGGCGCCACATGCGTAGCGGAAGTTGTCGTAACCGGTCGCCGGAGAACTGCGGTTGAGTACCCTAATCCCTATGATACTGGAGACGACGGCAATCCTCCAGCTCCAGACTTAGGGCCGGGAGGTGAAGCTGTTTGCCGAGCGTTCGACACTGCGGCGGGCGAACTGGTTTCTCGGGTAGAGCGGATTCCGGGGGCTCCGGATGGATTCTACATGGCACAGATCCAGTCAACGCTTACAGTTGGTATCGGGGCAGGTCGGTTCAGCGGTATCGCTGTTGAACTTCGAGGGGGTCAAATTGTCGACAACTTTGCTTATGTTAGTCGTTCTGACTCCACTGGAGTTAACTGGGATGTCGTTCCCGGTGCCTACTACTCGAATATAAGCCCTGTTGGAGGAGCCACGGTTGTCAACATAGACGTTGCCGTATTTTCGGTATCGATCGGCGCAACTAGAGAAGGCGACGCCATATTTGGCGTCGGTTTTGAACCCAACGTTACGACGCGCATAGGGACCGTTCGGGTTCGCGGATCACCCGCCAGAGGCGGGGCCACCATCGACGACACTTATGGATGGCGAGTGGAGTGCTAGATGAATATAAGAACAATATCAAGTATTTACTACGCTGGATGGCTAGTTGCGGTTGTTGCCACGGCATTTCTTTACAGTATAGTGGGGCCATTTGCCGCCTTGTTTATGGCAATTTACCTTATACCCACTCTCTCCATGAAATGCCCACGATGCGGCCTTCCCTTAAATAGTCGTGATCATCACAAAAACGGGAGAATTGTGTACCACGGCGTGTACGCGCCAAATCCACGATCATGCTCGCGATGTAAACTAGATTTTCGAACAAGCAAGTTTTCCGACACATTTCGTAACTAGCAGAAAAATATTGGAGTTAATCATCTGTTCGCTATTCAATAATGTATAACGTGTTGAGCTGGGAACCAACACTGCTACAAGCACACGAACTGGTGCCTTGGCGGGTTAGTGTTTGTCGCACTTCATCACGCTGCTAGCTGTGTTGCAATCATGGCGTCCGTAGCTGTGCCCCCCGCCCCCCGCTCTCCTCCTTGACCAAGGGGATAGCAGGAGGCAGACGACGTCGCGCGGTGGCCGGGTAAAGCTGGGGCATGCGTATTCCTACTACCCCGCCGGCCAGATCGTCAGCCTAACGCTCAGCAACCCGACCTGTGTGCTGGCGCCGGGTCCGAGGACCAAGTCGTATGGGACGGATGGCGGGAACCGCGTGACTTCGGTGGCGGGTATGGCGGTGACGCACAAGGCCAACCAGAACGGCGCGTCGGCTAGCCTCCGGCAGATCACCTCATGGCTGATAATTGCGCCCGGCTTTTCGCTCATCGGGGGTAGGCGCCCGTCGGTTTGTCGGCAAGTATAGACGGGACAGGCTTAGGGGGCGTCCATGAAGGGCAGGGTCAGGCGCATCGGCGCGGTTATGGGCGCGGCGTGGGCCGCCGCGACGCCGGCCCTGGCCCAGAACGTGGGTCTGGCCGACCCCCAGGGGTCCGGCCCCATCGTCTCCGCCGTGCAGTGGCTGCAGGGGACGCTGCTGGGCACGGTGGCCACGGTCGTGGCGGTCATCGCCATCGCCTGCGTCGGATTTATGATGCTGACGGGGCGGATGAATTGGCGACACGGCGGCGTGGTGATCTTGGGCTGCTTCATCCTGTTCGGCGCCGTCAGCATCGTCGCCGGCATCCGCGCCACCGCCGGCCTGGCCGGCTAGGGCAGTGGACCATCTGGAACGCTCGCCGCTGTTCACCGCCCTGACTCGGCCGCAGATGTTCGCGGGCGTGACCTACAACTATTTCGTCATCAACGCCGTGGTGGCGGCGGAGCTGTTCCTGATCCTGCGGTCGGCCTGGGTCCTGCCGATCGCATTGGGGGTCCACGCCGTGGGGGTGCTGCTGTGCCTGCGCGAGCCGCGCATCATCGACCTGTGGATGACCCGCGTGACGCGCTGCCCGCGCGTGAAGAACCATCACATCTGGCGATGCAACTCCTACCGTCCCTGAACCACGGAGACGCCGTCGCGCGCGAGCAGCCGGCGGGGCTGCACCTGCCCTATGGCCGGCATGTGGACGACCACACGATCGAGACGCGCGACGGGCTTCTGATGCAGACCATCCGTCTGCGCGGGCTTCTGTTCGAGACCGCCGACACGGCCGAGCTGAACTATCGCAAGTCGCTGCGCGACGCGATGCTGCGGGCGGTCGGGACGTCGCGGTTCGCCATGTACCACCACGTCGTCCGGCGCCGGGCGCGGCTGGATTTTCGCACGCCATACCCCGACGCCTTCTCCCAGGTGCTGGCCGAGCGCTGGGCCGACAGGCTGGACGAGAAGAGCCTGTTCGTGAACGACCTGTATCTGACGCTGATCCGGCGTCCACTGCAAGGCCGGCTGGGCCTGCTGGACCGGGCGCGGGAGATGATCACCGGAGCCCGCGCGGACCGCGCCGCGTCGCTGGCGCACGATCTGGGTCAGCTGAGCTCCGGCCGTGACGCGCTGATGGCCGCGCTGGGCGACTATGCCCCCGCCCTGCTGGGGGTGCGAGAGACGCCCGCCGGCGTGCGCTCGGAGCCGCTGGAGTTCCTGTCCGGCCTGTTCCATGGGGACGACCGACCGGTGCTGCTGCCGCTGCAGGATCTGGGCGCACACATTCCGCGGCGCCGCGTCAGTTTCGGCCAGAACGCGGTGGAAATGGCCCCTTCCGGGCCGGACCCGCGCAGCTTTCGCGCCGTGGTCTCGATCAAGGACTATCCGGCCTTCAGCGCGCCCGGGATGTTCGACGACCTGCTGCGGCTGCCGCTGGAACTGACCATCACCCAGTCGTTCGCCTTCGTGGAACGGCAGGCGGCGCTGGACCGCATGAACCTGGCGCTGCGCCGCATGCGGTCGGCCGAGGACGAGGCCCTGTCCCTGCGCGCCGAGCTGACCCAGGCCAAGGACGACGTCGCCGCCGGCCGCGCCGGCTTCGGCGAGCACCACATGACCGTGGCGGTCTCGGGCGAGACGCTTGAGGAGGTGGACAAGGGCGTGGCCGAGGTCGTGGCCACCCTGGCCGACCTGGGCGTCGTGGCGGTGCGCGAGGACATCGCTCTGGAACCCGCCTTCTGGGCGCAGTTTCCGGCCAACTTTCGCTACATCGCCCGGCGCGGACTGGTGTCCACCAACAACTTCGCCGGACTGGCCAGCTCGCATAACTTCCCGACCGGCTCGCCGTCGGGAAACCATTGGGGCGACGCCGTCACCCTGTTCGAGACGACGGCGGCGGGTCCGTACTTCTTCAATTTCCACCAGGGCGATCTGGGCAACTTCACCGTCATCGGGCCGTCGGGCTCCGGCAAGACGGTCGTGCTCAACTTCCTTCTGGCTCAGGCCCGCAAGCTGAAGCCGCGCGTCGCCTTCTTCGACAAGGACCGGGGGGCGGAGCTGTTCATCCGCGCCGTCGGCGGCCGGTACGACCAGTTGCGACCCGGCCAGCCTTCCGGCCTGAACCCCCTCCAGCTGCCGGACACGGCGGCCAACCGGGGCTTCCTCGTGGATTGGCTGACGCAGTTGGCGGGCGGGGTGGACGTCGAGGATGCGGAGCGCATCCGCGACGCGGTCCGCGCCAACTATGACCAGCCGTCTGAGTTCCGGCGGCTGCGGCACGTCGTCGAACTCTTTCGCGGCGACCGCCGACCGAAAGCCGGCGATCTGTGGTCGCGTCTGCGCCCGTGGTGGGGAGACGGCGAACGGGCCTGGCTGTTCGACAACCCGCTGGACCTGACTGATCTCGGCGCTGAGACCGTCGGCTTCGACATGACGGTGCTCTTGGACGACCCCGTCCTGCGCACGCCCGCCATGATGTATCTCTTTCACCGGGTGGAGGAGCGCCTCGACGGAACGCCGGCCATCGTCGTGGTCGACGAGGGCTGGAAGGCGCTGGACGACGACGTCTTCGTGCGGCGCATCAAGGACTGGGAAAAGACGATCCGCAAGCGCAACGGCATCGTCGGCTTCGCCACCCAGAGCGCCCAGGACGCCCTGGAAAGCCGGATCGCAAGCGCAATCGTCGAACAGGCCGCCACGCAGATCTTCATGGTCAATCCGAAGGGACGTGCGGAAGATTACGTCGACGGGTTCGGCCTGACCCCGCACGAGTTCGATCTGGTTCGGTCGCTTCCCGACAGTTCTCACTGTTTCCTGATCAAGCGCGGCGGCGAGAGCGTCCTAGCCCGCAGTCTTTGGTGCCCCACCGCCAGACAGTGGATCTAAGTACCGGCTTCCCATTTCGCAGCAGTTCATGTGATCAGACGCCTGATAGCGGCCGCGGGAACTATCGCTCTGCGTCCATCATCTTCGTGGCCAATCATCATCCCAACGAACATCCCGGAATGCGCGAACACAGGGCCGCCCGAATGGCCGACCAGGGTCGGCATCTGCCCAGCGAAAATAAGATGCGGCTCCGCCGAGAGAATTATCCCTGCCGCTGGGGTGGCGGGCGCGTAGGGCCACTTCGGCAGCTCTTGGCGATCCGGATAGCCATAGACGGTGACTGCGGTCCCGGCAGTAGGAGCCGGAAGCTCATCAGTCAGGTCGATGCTTGGTAGATTGCCAAAATCTCGCTCACTGACAGGTACTGCCATCATATCGGACAGCAAATCACTGTCCGGGTTGCGAAGCTCAAAGCGAAACAAAGGGACCCGCAGGAATCCGTCGGTGAACAGCGGCAACGTGAGGCTTTCGGTCGGACTCAGCCAAACCTGGAATGCTGTTGGCCATTCGAGCCAACGCGTATGGGGTTGGGACCGGGTCGGGGAATGGGCAGCCCCGACGAGAAAAATCTCACCGCCTCTGCGCGCGAGAAACGCTGTTCCGATCGAGTATTTTCCATCAGGCAGCTGATTGCTAACCGGCATCGCATGAACCGCGGACACGATGTCCCTCCCGAGAAATGACTTGAGCCTAGCGGGCTCGGCTGCAACCCTTGCCCAACTTGCTTAATGCGAGGCTCGCACAGTCTGCCGTCCACGGAAGTGCATTCGTCTCAATGTGCATTGAGCGTCTGATCGGTCATTGAAAAGCGTCGGAAGCCGGCAGCTGACGCCACACGTCGTCGACCTCGAACGAAAGCGGTCCGATCGCCGATGAAGACAGCAGGTCGAGCGCTTTGGCGAGGACCAGGTCTTCCGACGACGGCTTGAACAGCGCGTCGAGATCCAAGCCCTGTTCGACTGGGAGAACCTGCGCCCCTCCGTCCTTGAACCACGTCGGCAAGAACGCGTCGTCGACGAGACCGGGCAGGACCTGCGCGACGTCTGCGTGTTTGACGTCAAACATGCCGTCGCCGGCAGGCGGCAAGGTCTGCGGATCCGCATCGCCGTCGCGATCCAAGACCTCCTGCCGGGGCTGAATCTGCGGGGCTTCGAAGTCCTCGTCGCCCGTCTTGATCGTCGGCGCGATCTCAGCTGAGATCGACGTCTCGGTCGGTATGCCGCCGACGTAGGTCGGGAGCGTGAGGGCGCGATGCTCTGCGGACTCGGAGATCTCGACCAACGTCTCAGCGCGCGTGATCGTCCCTGCTTGGAGACCGGCGACGTACGCCGCCAACCCGCCCGCGTCTGGTTCGCGGTCGAGAGCGATCTGATAGACTTTGGTCACGAACTCGACGTCGGACAGCCCGCCGTACATGGCCTGCCCCTCCGCCGACGCCAAAAACGTCGTGGCCACCGATGACAGCGTCATCCCCGATTCCAGCGACGCGCGCCACGTGATGAGCCCGTCCTCGTCGGGCAACCGGTCGAACGCCGCGTCGTAGAGTCGAGCCAGACTCTCGGTGACGGGATCCCCGACCCAGAGGCCTTGCGACAGCGTCGACCAGGTCAGGTTGCGGTGCTCTGGCGACTCCGCAAACACCAGCATGAGTCCGGCGCGCGTATTGCCTGCGCTGAGATATGACAGCCAGTCATTGATCTCGGTGTTCGATGGCGAGCGGTTCAGCGCGTTCGCATAAAGCCTCTGGATGTACTGGATGTCGTTCAACGCGCCGAAGCGCGTGACGAACTCGTCAGAAGCCAGAAAGCGTTCTGCCATGGTGAGAGTCGTCACGCCGCTTTCGAGCGCGTCCAACTGAATGTGGAACCCCAGGGCGTCGGGCTCGCGGTCGAAGGCGGTGGAATAGAGACGCATCAGTTGCGCCGCCTGGCTGTCCGCGTGGAAGGTGACCAGACCGTCGACGAATGCCGCCGCCTCGATTCCCGTGAGGCTGTCCGCCCCCCCTTCGCGACCGCCGACCACCGTCGTCGAGTTGACCGTCTCATAACCCGCGCGCGCGCCGACATAGACCGCGACGTCGTATCCGACCCCGCCGTCGATCGTGTCGGCCCCAAGTCCCCCGCTCACGCGGTCATCGCCGCTGCCGGCGAGGAGAACGTCATTCCCAGCTCCGCCGTAGAGCAGATCCACTCCATTCCGACCTTCGACCAAATCGTCGCCGGCCAGGCCATAGATGACGTCGTCGTCGTCGCTGCCGACCAAGTCGTCGCCTTCAGCGCTCCCCAGATCCACGATCACATCCTCGAACGCGAGCGCTTCGACGTTCACCACAGTGTCGGTGCCATCACGACCGATCACGGTGACGCGGTCGGCGCCGTCGTCGATCCGATAGCTGGTGCTCCGACCGGAAAAGACGGCCCCGTCGAAACCCTCGCCACCGTCGATGAAGTCGTCGCCCACCCCCCCGTCGATGACGTCGCTCCCCGACAACCCGAAGATTCGGTCGTCATCCGCCGTGCCGAAGATGTCGTCGTTCTTGTTGCTTCCGATCAGTTCAGGTTGGGCCAAAGGCGCACCTGCCGCGTCGAACAGCCCATCCGAAAATCGAAAGCGTTCGAACTCCGTGAACTGAAGCGTTTCGCCGGTCGCAGCAGACGTGAGCGTCGTGACGCCCCCCGACTGAGAAAACGACCAGATTTGCCGATCCCCGCTGAGCCGCACGACATCCACCCCGCCCCCGCCGTCAATCAAGCCGACGACCCGACCACCCCCACGTCCGTCATAGACGTCTTGCCCCTCGCCAAGGTCGATCAGCCCGACGATCCGCCCCGAGTTCACCAGAACGTCGTCGCCCGACAAGAGGTCGATGTCGCCACGTATCTCCCCAGTGTTGGAGATGCGCGTCTGCGATCCATTGTCGACGTACTCCGCAATCGCGACGTCGCCCGCGATCAGCCCCGCGTTGAATACCTCGTTGTCCAGCAGCGAGTTCAGTCCCACTGAAGAGAAGCCGATAGCGCCCGCGCGAACATTCGGCGACGACGCGTCGGCCAAGATCGAACCTGTGCTCGAATTGATGATCGTCGCTTGTCTGGTGACGATGCCGAAGGCGCTGCCCTCACCGCTCATCGCGCTGATCACGCCGTCATTCTGAATCGTGCCGCTCACCACATAAAGGCCCCAGGCCCGATGTCCGACGGCCGAGATCGACCCGCTGTTCGTCACTGAGAACGGCAACCAGTCGAGATTGGCCGCGAAGCTGTGAACCGCGATAGACTCCCCAGCGACCGCGTCTGCGCTGATCGATCCTGTGTTGATGATCGAGGGGCACCAGCTGGTCGCCCAAATGGTGCGCACGTCGCCTCTGTCGGAGACGGCTTGCATGACGCCATGGTTCTCGATGAACGCATTTTGCCAGAAGCCCCCGCTGTCGACGTTGATCAGCGAGCTGATTCCGAACGGCGGAATGCTCGGATCGTAGGCGGAGAGGCGACCGTAATTTATCAGGGAAGGGGACGGTCGAGAGAACTCCGCCGCTTCCAGGAAAATCGCGACGGTTCGCGTGTTCGTCGCCGCCACGAACTCATAAATGAGATCCGCCGCGAAGGTGGTCGTCTGATTGATCGACAGCTCTTCGCTCGTACGCACAGTCGGCATGCGATACCCCTCCAAACGCAACCGTTTGTTGATAGCACTAGCCTCGGCGCGTGTCAGTTTCTTCGCGCCATGAGCGCACAGTCATGAGACCGTTCGACGAGCCTTCGCACAGATGCGGCCGCGGTCGATGTCGACAGGCCGCCATTTCGGCTCGGCTGTTTTTTGGGGCTCGTCAGGCGGCCGACGCTGGGCTGCAACGCAGCTTTCGGAGCTCGAGCGAGGCGGCCATACGTTGGATCTCGCCGGGATATCGCGCTTCGATTTCGCGCACCACGGCGCGAAGACCGGCGCGCCCGTCAGCACCTTCGGCGGTGAGACCTGCGACCATTTCAATGAAACGCTCGGCGTGTTCCGGCATGCTTTTCAATCCTCTCGAACACTGTCACCGATCGGAAATGAAGCTAGCCTGACGCGGACCGCCTCGGAAGAACATAACAGGAACAAATTGCAATGAGCTGTGGATGCGTCATTCGCACCCGACCCCATCCCCATCGCGGTCCAAGCGACGCGCATAACCTGGATCCCCTCGGTACACCGGCGCCGCCCCCGCCGCCCGCGCCGCTGCGCAGTTTCGGTAGTAGGCCGAACCGCCCGAGCTTGTCCCGCTTCGCGCCCTGCCCGACCCGTCGCCTGCGCTTGAGAACGCGCGCACCTGCACTGGTGCAACGACGTAGTCGCGATCGAGCAGATCGTCCCTAACCCAGCAGTCGGTAGCTCGGTCGATCAGCGACCAACCGTCTTCCGATCGGATCACGCCGACGACGCTGTTGCGGGTCAGCTGCTCCACCGGAGAAGCGCCGACGCTCCCGCTCGCCCGACAGTTCGCGGTCGCCGGTCGCACGAAGCGCCTATACGCAACCGTCGTCTCGGGCTCGCTGATCGCATCGTCAGCGAGCGACGCGACCGTCGACGCGGTCGTCGGCGCTCCGTCCTCCGAGCACTGACCGATCAGTGCGAGCAACAAAGCCCCCGCCACCAGCCATCCAAGACACCCCGCATTTGACCTGCTCGCCATGCCGCCCTCCCCAGAGCCGCCGGCACCATGCTGCGAATTCTGGAGCCGATACAACCTTCGGTGATTTCAGAGGAGATCGGTGCGGTGCGATTGCCTAGATGTGCACTGACGCGCCGCTCGGGCGAGACGCACGCTCCCTCAGTCCCCTTCGGCCTGCGCCTCGACCTCAACGCCGACCTCGCTACAGCTGGCGAGCCCGTAATCCGGCTCGCATCGAGGGGCGAGCTTCGAGCGCAGCCCTTGGGCCGCGAGCAGACTGTCTTCTGCAGCGGTCAGGACGACGGGGCGCACATAGGTCTTGAGGGACTGCACATTCGCTCGGGAGACCTGCGTCGGCAGCTGACCGTCAGACGCTCGCTGCCAGCCAAGCGCTGTGCAGGATGAACAAAGACAGCATCAGCCTGTCGGCGGCGCGGCCAGATCCACTTTATGCAGGACGCGCTTTTCGTCGCCATGACCAATGACGATCTGCCATTTCATGAAAGCCGCACTACCTCTCGCCTCGGGCAGTCCTGACTGAATGACGACTGGGACTGAGCGGCCAAAGCAGTGCTCGGCCATCGTTCGCACGATGAGCTTGGTCTCTTCGCGCACGACGACGCCTAGAGCGTGACCGTTTCGATCCGGATCGGCGAGACTCGTCTCATCGATCTCAATCCTGACGTCCGGGACGACGACGCCTTTCCAGTTATCCGCCCCGCCGCTCGGGAAAGACCGGAAGGCGTAGTCGCCACTCAAAAAGACGGCGGTCGGCTCTCCGTCGCCTTCGCAGATCAGGGCGCGCGCCTCGTACTTTGTACGCGGAAGGACGAGACTACCGGGCTGGGCGCTTGCGAAGTTGCCGACTGTGATTTCTTCGGGAGAAAGCATCTCATCAGCCTTGTTGAAAGGGTTGGATCAGCATGCCCCAAAAGAACTCAGCACCACCTTCGAGAGACAATTTTGGATCGCGCTCTGCGCCCACTAAGCCCATCCCCATAGGACGAAGGTAGAGGGCTTGATCGTCCGACTTGACCGAGAGCGACTCGTTGAGCGAGTTGCTGTCTGACGAATGGCCCTGTATGTAGTTGATGCCGCCGCCAAACGCGCCGCCACCCATGTAGATGGTGCAGCGCGCGGCGTCCTTTCCATGCTTGTAGATGGTCGCGAAGAAGCGGTTCGCGTCAACGCGCCGAAATGCGCCTTCCACACCGGGATTTCGTTGTCCGAGCTCGTCTAGAGAGTTCTCGAAGAACCGAGCGATGAAGTCGAACGCTTCGGCCTGAAACTGATCCTTGTCCTTCTGAGCGAACGACTTCGCCAGCCGGAGATTGCTGGAACGCGGGGAGGCGACGTCGACGACGGACAAGGCTAATGCGGGGGTCTGCGTTGGCGTCGTGAAGGCTTCGGCGGGCTCATTGCCGTCCTTTCCGGAGAGCCCGACGACTGCGACGCGCACAGCCTTCGCCACTTGCAAAAAGGCCTCGTCGACGTCTGGCCATTGGGTGATCGGCTTACCGTCACGGGGCGTCGCACTCAGTTTCCCGAACGGCGCGAGGTGCCAATCGCAGGCGCGGAGGATCACGGGAATGACGACGGCTTCGCCCGCCTCATGCCGCTCCATCGCCCGCTTCATCTCGATCTCGTAGCAATAGTCAGATGCGATGAAGTCGGGGCTGACGAGGAGCAGGATGATCTCATCGCTGTTGATGTGCGCGTCGATCGCCAAGTCGATGTTTTCGCCCGCACCGATCCGACGATCGTGCCACGTCTCGATCACCCCCTGCCGCTTCAGCATGGCGAGCTGCTTTTCGAGCTGATCCCTCAACCCTTCATCGGCGTGCGAGTATGAGAAGAATACGCTTGGCACGTCAGCTCCCTTCAGGTGCCCAGATTGAGCCATGTGTGCGACAAGGCAAGCCCCATGAACCCCTTTTGTTCTGGTTCGCGGATGCACGACGGCAACCCCGACAAAGTGCTTATGAGCGAATGTGCACTATGGGGCCGGCGGCAGATTGAAGAAGCTTTCTAAGCTACGGTCGGGGGCTCGCCACGCACCGTCTTCAAACGTGAAGGCGTGGCCGACGATCGAACAAGACCAGCTTTTGCTGAGCTCCCCAGTCGTCGCCTTGAACCTATGCCCGCCCGCGGTCCAGCCCGATTTTGCGCCTAAAACCGGCCCAAGAAACTCCTCTGGAGCCGGCGCGCCATGAACATACTCGATCTGCAGGTCGAACGACTTCGTGCCCTCCACCACGGTGACGCGCTGACCAACGGACAAAGGGCAGTCGCGCGCAGCGATGTCTTCTCTGAGTTTCTCGATCTCGGCCTTCGCCGAGATGTAAATCGCCTTCTGGCGTTCGAGACGATCGTCGAGGGACAGCCCGAGTTCCGCCAGCCATCCGACAGCCTGTTCAAGCGTCTGTCGCCACCGCACGAGCTACGCTCGCGACGTCAGCGAAACACCAGGGCGAGACCGACGTACTCCTCCCCGGCGTTGGCCTTGATGGCCATGCGTTCCGACACGTCGAACGACGCCGTGCCATAAGCGATTCCATCCTCTTCATCGACACGGTACCCCACCCCGAACTCCACGCCCCGAAAGCGCGCCGTTGCCTCGAGACGTCCGTAAGCCGAAACCGCCGTCGCGTCACAGAGAACAGTGCGAGCGAACTGGCCGTTGGTGCGGTCACGACAGCGATCGGCGCTGTCGTCGAAGTAATAGCGGTCATTCTCCCCCTGGTAGATGAACCCGCCAACCGTCGGAGTGAACCGAACAGGTCCGATCGCGAACCGATATCCGACGCCGAGTTCCGCCCCAGTGACGTCGTAAAGCTGAGCCGCCCCCGCTTCGAACGCCACGCCGCTCTGCGCCTCGACCGAGGTCGCCAACGCGCAGACGAGCAGAGCTGCCGTTGCCGCGGTCAGATGAAGTTTCATAATGCCCCTACCCGATACATTGAGATTGTGGAGCTGGGATAGCTCTCAATCTAAGGGAGTGTCTAGTGCCATCTGCAGGCTCGCTCAGCGGCAGGTCTGTTGCGAGACCCGGCGTCGCCCATACCGATCAAACAGCTCGGTTCGCGTGTGCCGGAAAGGGTCAAGCCGATTTGCCATGACAAGAAGCATGCCGCGTACTGATCGTAGGACAGCATAGATTTCAAGCCGGCTCAGGCGCTTTGCACGCCCTCTGTAAGTGACTGATTTTACTTAGCCGCGCTCGTGCTCGTTTTGAGATTTTCCCGCTGGCTTTCAACGAAATTCAGCGCGTCTCTTAATCAGCGGGTCGTAGGTTCGAACCCTACATCACCCACCATCGTCGCCGCTTCCCGCATCAATACAGCGTCCGGAACCTCAGCGTGCCCGGGATGGTCTTCAGCGCCTCCAGCGCCTTCGGGTCATAGTCGCGGTCGACGTCGACGATGACGTAGCCGGTGCGCTCGTCGGTCTTCAGGTGCTGACCCAGCACATTCAGGCCCGCCTCAGCCAAGGCACGATTCAGCGCGGCCAGCACGCCCGGTTGGTTGCGATGGATGTGCAACAGCCGGTGCGCCTCCGCCACGTCCGACAGCTGCACATTGGGCAGGTTGACGCTGAACGTCGTGTCGCCCCGGTTCAGATAGCCCAGCAACCGATCGGCCGCGAACTCCCCGATCGCCTCCTGCGCCTCCTCGGTCGAGCCCCCGACGTGCGGCGTCAGGATCACGTTGGGCAGGCCCATCAGCGGGCTGTCGAAGGGATCGTCGTTGGTACGGGGCTCGTCCGGAAACACGTCCAGCGCCGCCCCGCCGATCCGCCCCGACCCGATCGCCTGGGCGAGGGCGCCGACGTCCACCACATGGCCTCGCGACAGGTTCAACAGCAAGGCGCCGGGCTTCATCGCCGCCAGCTCCCGCGCGCCGATCAGGTTGGTGTTCGACGCGCGGCCGTCGACGTGCAGGCTGACCACGTCGGCCTCGGCCAGCACGGCCTCCAGCGACGGCAGACGGCGCGCATTGCCCAGCGCCAGCCGCTCGGTCAGGTCATGAAAGACCACGCGCATCCCCATGGCCTCGGCCAGCACCGACAGCTGGCTGCCGATCGCGCCGTAGCCGATCAGGCCAAGCGTCTTGCCGCGCACCTCGCGCGCGCCCGCGGCCGACTTGATCCATTGGCCGCGGTGCATAGCGGCCGACTTGTCGGCGACGCCGCGCATCAACGACACGATCAGGCCGATCGCCAGCTCGACCACCGAACGGGTGTTGGAATGCGGCGCGTTGAACACGGCCACCCCCCGCTCGGCCGCCGCCTCCAGATCGATCTGATTGGTACCGATGCAGAAGGCCGCCACGGCCATCAGCCGATCGGCGGCGTCCAGCACGCGGGCCGTCACTTCCGTCTTCGACCGCACGCCCAGCACATGCACGCCCTTCAGCCGCGTGATCAGTTCGTCCTCGTCCAGCGCGCCCTTCACGGTTTCGACCGTATAGCCGGCGGCCTCGAACCGCTGGACGGCGGCGGGATGAACGTTCTCCAGGAGCAGGATCCGCATGCGGCTGCGCGGATAGGACCAGCGCCCGGCCAACCCCTCCGCGTGCAGCACCTCGTCCAGCGTGGCGGCTTCCAGATCGGCGGCGGCCACGACGCGGTCGCGGCGTACGATCTCGGTGAAGGCGACGAAGCGGTCCGCCGCGCCGGCCTGCTTCACCTCCGCGTCCGTCCAGCCGTCGCCGATCATCACAACGGGTCCGGTCAGGTTCAGGGCGCGGATCGCTGCGGCCTTGCCGTGCGGCGCCAGAAGAGGACTGGGCGCCACGCCCGTCACGCGGCCGGCGTCGTCATGGGTCAGGTCGTTGGCCAACACGCGGTCGGCAGGCACGCCCAGCAGGTCCGCGACCGGCGCGATCACCTCGCGAAAGCCGCCGGAGACGATGACCAGCCGGTCGGCATGCCGCCGCAAGGTCTCCAGATTGCGCGCCACCGACGGCGTCAGGCGCGACGTCGCGCGCCCGGCGGCCACCTGCACATGCTCCCGCGTGATCGGCAGCAGAGCCAGACGTGTCTCCAGAGCCTCGGCGAAGCCGATCTCCCCCGCCATCGCCCGATCGGTCAGCTCCGCCACCTGTGCTCGCCGCTCTGCCGCGTCCGGCGCGTCGGCCAGCGACAGCTCCGCCAGCAGCTCCAGCGTCTCGAAATCCACCAAGGTGGAATCGAAGTCGAAGATCAGCGTCGGCGCGGGCATGGCCCGAGCCTGACCGACCTTCGCAGCCGCAGCAAGGGTCAGTGGCGGTCCTGCCAGTGCTTCAGCGCGGCGGCGCCGATCGCGGCGGCGATGGTCGCCACGGCCGCGGCGGCGGCGCCCTCCTGGGCGTGGTCGCGGGCATAGGCGGCGGCGCGGCGACGCGAGTCCCGGCCGGCCAGACGATCGGCCAAGCCGCTGACGCGGTCCCATCCATCTTCGGCATGACCCCGCACGTCGCGCAGGCGCTCTCCGGCCCGCAGGCGCGACCAGAGCCGGGCGGGGTTCACGCTCCCGCGGATGCGCTCGTACCGCGTCGGCCCGCTGCGCTGGTTCAGCAGCAGGGTCGCCAGACCCACGCCCGCCAGAACCGCGACCACGCCGGCCGCCACGCCCGGATGCTTTCGGATCTCCGCCAGGGCGCTGAAGTTCCTGACCATGGGATAGTGCACCTCTTCCTCCAGACCGTCGTCGGCGGGGTCCCAGAGGCCGTCCTCATAGGGGCGGTATTCGCCGCGCTTGTCCCGCATCAGCATGGGAGCGAACCGGGCGAACAGAGGTTCCGCGATCCCCGGCATGGCGGCGTAGAACGAGGCGATGATGCGCCCTCCCCCGCCCACGGTGATCTCGCGGATCGGATGGGTGGCGCACCACAGGATGGTGTCGGCGACCACGGGCGTCGCATAGACCGGCTGGGGGTTGTGCACGGCATGGCCGGTGATGTTGCGCGCATGCCTGTTGTAGGGCGTGTCCACGGCCGCCGGCTTGACCAGGCTGACGGCCACCGGCGCGTCCTCGCGCATCAGCTCCATCCGCAGCGCATTGGTGAACCCCTTCACCGCGTGCTTCGACGCCGAATAGACGCCCTGGATCGGGATCGGCGCGTCGGCCAGCGTCGAGCCGACGTTGACGATCGTACCGCCCTCCGGCCGCTCCCGCAGATGCTCCGCCGCGATCAGCGAGCCGTTGACCACGCCCCAGTAGTTCGTCTCGAACAGCCGCCGCTGGTCCTCCAGCGTGACCTCGCGGATCGGGCCGAAGATCGAGATGCCGGCGTTGTTCACCCAGGTGTCGAACCCGCCGAACAGCCGCCGCGCCTTCTCCGCCGCCTCGTGCAGGGCGTCGAAGTCCGCCACGTCCGCGACGGCATAGGCGGCGCGCGCGCCCTTGGCCTGCAGCTCCTCGGTCAGGCGCGCCAGATCCTTTTCCCCGCGCGCAATCAGGAAGACGCACGCCCCGGCCGCCGCCGCCCGGCGCGCCGTCGCCAGGCCGATGCCGGACGTGGCCCCGGTGATGACGATCGACTGGCGATCCAGCGGCTTCAGGACGCGCTTTCTGGACATGCGGTCTCGGCTTCCTGACAAGGGGGGACGACACGGCAACGAGCCGCCGTTGCAGGCGGTTCCTGCACCTTGGCCGTAGCAGACGGCCTTACAATGCGCCAAGCCTGCGCCTATCTGGCGCCTTTCGCGTTTCCCGTCCCGGAGCCCGCCTTGACCGACGCCGCCCCCTTCACCGACGACCTGGCCGCCGCCTTCCAGATCGAAGGCTGGCCGGTGCGCGGGCGGATCGTACGTCTGGGCGCCGCCATCCACGAGGTGCTGTCGGCCCACGACTATCCGGAGCCGGTCGCGGCGCTGCTGGGCGAGGCCTGCGTGCTGGCCGCCCTGGTCGGGTCCAGCCTGAAGTTCGACGGCCGCCTGCTGGTGCAGGCCCAGGGCGACGGCCCGGTGCGCTACGTCGTGGCCGACTACGGCACTGACGGCACGCTGCGGGGCTTCTGCCGGTTCGATCCGGAGGAGGTGACCGCCACCTCGCAGGGCTTCTCGCGTCCCGGGGCCCAGGCCCTGCTGGGCAAGGGCGTGATGATCATGACGCTGGACCGCGGGCCCGACTTTGAGCGCACCCAGGGCATCACGCCGATCGAGGGCGAGAGCCTCAGCCTGTGCGCCGAGCATTTCTTCGAACAGTCAGAACAGGTCCCGACCAAGGTGCGCCTTGCGGTGGGTTCGGTAGACGCCGGCGAGGGCGCCCGCTGGCGCGCGGGCGGCGCCCTGATCCAGGTCATCGCCGCGGACCAGTCGCGCGGCGACACCACCGAGGTGTGGGACCGCAGTCGGGCCCTCTTCGCCACCTTGGCCGACGACGAGCTGCTGGACCCTACGGTCACGCCCGAGACCCTGCTCTATCGCCTGTTCCACGAGGACGGCGTGCGGCTTGAGGGCGCCCGCGCCATTCGCGCCCAGTGCCGCTGCTCGCCCGATCGCATCGAGGCCATGTTGGCCAGCTTCACCCCCGCCGAACGCGCCGACATGGTCGAGCCCGACGGCAAGATCCACGTGAAGTGCGAATACTGCGGCCGGAACTACGAGCTGGCGCCGGAGGCGTCCCCGGCTCAGTAGGCCAGCGCCAGCCCGTCCTTGCGCGCCTCGGACGCCGCTCCGTACGTCCACGGGCCCCGTTCGTTCACCTGACGGATCACGTTCTGGTAGCCGCCGAAGCCGCCGTTGGGCCCGCCCAGGGTCCAGCCCATGGCCCGCAGCTGGTCCTTCGTCGCCTCGGGCACGCCGGACTCCAGATGAAGCACGCCTGTGCCCTCGGCCGCCTGGCCGGTCGGTTCCGACGAGCCCTCGTGTTGCCAGCGCGGGGCGTCGCCGGCCTCCTGCGGGTCCAGCCCGTAGTCGACCATGTTGATGACGATCTGCGCCTGGCCCTGCGGCTGCATGCCCCCGCCCATCACGCCGAAGGCCATCCACGGCTCGCCGTCTCTCGTCGCGAAGCCCGGGATGATGGTGTGGAAGGGCCGCTTGCCGGGCGCATAGACGTTGGGATGGCCGTCGGTCAGGGCGAACAGCTCGCCTCGGTCCTGGAACATGAAGCCCAGCGTGCCGCCGTTCCCGTCGTCGGGCACCAGGCCGGAGCCCATGCCGCGATAGTTTGACTGGATCCAGCTGACCATCATCCCGTCGGCGTCGGCGATGCTGAAGTAGGTAGTGTCGCCCTGCGTCGGGGCGTCGCCGGGCATGGCGCGGTCCATGACGCGGTCCATGCGGATCAGGGCGGCGCGCTCGGCGGCGTAGTCCTTGGAAATCAGCCGCTCGACCGGGGTCTTCGAGAACCGCTCGTCGGCGAACCAGCGGGCGCGGTCCTCAAACGCCAGCCGCTTGGCCTCCGCCTGCACGTGGACCGAGGCCGCAGACTGGAAGCCCAGCCCCTTCAGATCGAACCGCTCGCACACGTTCAGGATCTGCAGGGTCGAGAGCCCCTGGGTGTTCGGCCCCAGCTGCCAGATGTCGACGCCGCGATAGCTGGACGTCAGCGGCTCCACCCACTCCGTCCGGTGCGCGGCCAGGTCGGTACGGGTCATCCAGCCGCCGATGCGGCGGAAATACCCCTCGATCGCCTCCGCGATCGGCCCTTGGTAGAAGGCGTCGCGCCCGCCTTCGGCGATCAGGCGATAGGTGCGGGCCAGGTCGGGATTGGCGAAGACCTCGCCCACGCGCGGCGTGCGACCGTCCGGGGCATAGACCTTCTTGCGGTTGTCGTTGTCCTCGATGATCCCGGCCGACCGGTCGAAGATCGCCATGTTGCGATCCAGATAGTAGGCGATGAGTTGAGGGATGACTTCGCCGCGCTCGCACAGCTCGACGACCGGCATCAGCACGTCCTTCCAGGGTAGCTTGCCGTGCCGCTGGTGCGCCTGCCACCACGCGTCGACCGTCCCCGGCACATTGACCGTCACGGCGCCATAGGACGGCAAGTATCCCCGCGCGTTCGCCTTCCCTCGCGCCGCGTCCAGCGACAGGCCGCGGGGGCTGGCGCCCGAGCCGTTGAAGCCCAGCACCTTTCTCTGCTTTGGATCCCACATCAGGCAGAAGGCGTCGCCGCCGATGCCGTTGGCGACCGGCTCCAGGAAGCCCAGCGCCGCATTGACCGCGATCGCCGCGTCGATCGCCGAGCCGCCGCGCCGCAGCGTGTCCAGCCCGATCAGCGTCGCGGTCGGATGCGCCGTCGCCACCGCCCCGCGGGTGCCCCAGACCGTCGAGCGCCCCGCGAACGGCGCCCCCATGATCCGGTCGCCCATGCCGACGCCACGATAGGGATAGGCGGAGGGCGCGGCCTGCGCCGGCGCCTGCGACGGCGAGTTCGCTGCGGGCGCTCCTTGCCCCACAGCCGCCGTCGCTCCGGCGATCACAGCCCCGGCAGGCAGGGTGGACAGGAAGGTGCGTCTGCGCATGGGCGGTCTCCCCTCAAAGAGGAAGCGACCCTAACCGGCGTGCGGGGTTTGTGAAGGCGGCAGCCCTGCGGCGTCCGCGCGCGTCAGCCGCCAAGATCCAGCGAATACCCCGCCGAGCGCACCGTGCGGATCGGATTCGCCGTTCCTTCGACGTTCAGTGCCTTCCTCAGGCGCCCGACGTGGACGTCCACCGTGCGGGCCTCGACGTAGACGTCCGAGCCCCAGACCGCGTCCAGCAACTGTTCGCGGCTGAAGACCCGGCCCGGGTGCTGCATGAAGTGGTCCAGCAGGCGGAACTCGGTGGGGCCCAGATGGACCTCCTGTCCCGAGCGGCGCACGCGGTGGGCGACGCGGTCGATGACGATGTCGCCGTGGTTGATGCGGTCGTCGGCCAAGCCGGGGCGGATGCGGCGCAGCACCGCGCGGATGCGGGCGATCAGCTCCGTCATCGAGAACGGCTTGGTCAGATAGTCGTCGGCGCCGGTGTCCAGCCCGCGCACGCGATCGGTCTCCTCGCCGCGGGCGGTCAGCATGATGATCGGCAGGTTGCGCGTCTCCGCCTTGCCGCGGATGCGCCGGCACACCTCGATGCCCGACACCTTGGGCAGCATCCAGTCCAGCAGGACCAGGTCAGGCAGACGCTCGTCGATCTGGACCAGCCCCTCCTCGCCGTCGCCGGCCACGACGACGCGATAGCCTTCCTTCTCGAGATTGTACTGAAGCAGGGTGGCGAGGGCGTCCTCGTCTTCCATCACCAGGACATAGGGCTGCACGGTCGGCTCTCCGGGGGTCGAGGGCTCAGGCGGTTCCGCCGTTGAAGTCGGTCTCGGACGGCAGGGCGCTCAGACGGGGACGCTCCCCGATCATGTCGCCGCCGGTGATCTCATAGTGGATCGTCTCGGCGATGTTGGTCGCGTGGTCGCCGATGCGCTCCAGGTTCTTGGCCATGAACAGCAGATGGGTGCAGGCGCTGATCGTGCGCGGGTCGCCCATCATGTAGGTCAGCAGCTCGCGGAACAGGCTGTTGTAGTGCTCGTCGACCTCATCGTCGGCGCTCCACACCGACAGAGCCCGATCGACCTCCGACGCCGTGTAGGCGTCCATGACGTCGCGCAGCCGCGCCGACACCAGCCGCCCCATCCGCTCGATCGAGCGGGTCAGCGGCAGCATGGGCTCGCCCTCGGCCAGGATCAGGGCGCGCTTGGCGATGTTGCGCGCCAGATCGCCCGTCCGCTCCAGATCCACCGCCAGCTTCATGGCCGACAGCGTCTTGCGCAGGTCGCTGGCCACCGGCTGGCGCAGGGCGATCAGGCGGATGGCCTTCTTCTCGATGTCGTGGTGCAGGGCGTCCAGCTTCTGGTCGCGCTCGACCACCGCGCGGGCCAGCGCCACGTCGCGGCGCGCGACCGAGTCCACCGCGTCGGCCACCTGGGCCTCGGCCAGGCCGCCCATGCGGGCGACCTCGGCGGTGAGCTGATTCAGCTCGTCGCCATAGGATTTCACGGTGTGCTGGTTCATTCGAGGTGGTCTCAGCCGAAGCGGCCCGTGATGTAGTCGAGGGTGCGACGCTCACGCGGATTGGTGAAAATTTCTTCCGTATTGCCCGTTTCCACCAGCCGACCCAAGTGGAAGAAGGCCGTCCGCTGGCTGACCCGCGCGGCCTGGGCCATCGAGTGGGTCACGATGACGATGCAGTACTGTTCGCGCAGCTCGTCGATCAGTTCCTCGATCTTGGCCGTGGCGATTGGGTCCAGCGCCGAGCAGGGCTCGTCCATCAGGATCACCTCGGGCTCGACCGCGATGGCGCGGGCAATGACCAGACGCTGCTGCTGACCGCCGGACAGGCCGGTGCCCGGCGACTGCAGGCGGTCGGCCACCTCGTCCCACAGGCCGGCGCGTTTCAGGGCGCGCTCGACCACGTCGTCCAGCTCGGCCTTCGACGTCGTCAGCCCGTGGATGCGCGGGCCATAGGCCACGTTTTCATAGATCGACTTGGGAAACGGGTTCGGTTTCTGGAAAACCATGCCGACCCGCGCGCGCAGCAGCACGGGATCGACCGCGCGGCTGTTCACGTCCTCGCCGTCCATCTCGATCGAGCCGGACACCCGGGCCGAGGGGATGGTGTCGTTCATCCGGTTCAGGCAGCGCAGGAAGGTCGACTTACCGCAACCCGAGGGGCCGATGAAGGCCGTCACCGTCTTGTCCGGCACGTCCAGGCTGACCTCGTGCAGGGCCTGCTTGTCGCCATAGTGGACCGAGACGTCGCGGGCGCGGATCTT
Source organism: Caulobacteraceae bacterium (assembly GCA_019748055.1). GTDB lineage: Bacteria > Pseudomonadota > Alphaproteobacteria > Caulobacterales > Caulobacteraceae > Brevundimonas. The sequence goes on from JAIEQC010000044.1 coordinate 33,916, forward strand.
GATCGGACCCAGCGGCTCGGCCGGGCGCGGCGTCACGGTCGCGCCGATCGACGGATCGGCGACGGGCGCCTCGACCACGTCCGCCGGCGCGGCCTCGGCCGAGCCGTGGCTTTCGGCGGCGGGCAGCACCTGCCCGCCCATGCGCGGCACATCGGTCGGATCGCCGGAGCCCCGGTCGTCGTGCGAGCGGAAAATCTTGAACTTCATGTCGCTTACCACCGACGTTCGAACCGACGCCGCAGGACGATCGCGGCGGCGTTCATGACGATCATGAGGGCCAGGAGAACCATGATGGCCGCAGCGGTGCGCTCATGGAACGCGCGCTCCGAAGCGTTCTCCCAGATGTAGATGAGGGACGGCAGCGCCCCGGTCGGCGCCGCGATGTCGGTCGCCACGCCCGGCACGAAGCTGACCATGCCGATCAGCAGCAGCGGCGCCGTCTCGCCGAGCGCATGCGCCATGGAGATGATGGCGCCGGTCATCACGCCCGGCATGGCCAAGGGCAGGACGTGCTGGAACACGGTCTGGGTCTTCGAGGCTCCCAGCGCCAGCGCCGCCTCGCGGATCGACGGCGGCACCGCCTTCAGCGACGACCGTGTGGCGATGATGATGGTCGGCAGCGCCATCAGCGCCAGCACCAGCCCGCCCACCAGCGGCGACGAGCGCGGCAGGTGCATCCAGTTGATGAACAGCGCCAGCCCCAGCAGGCCGTAGACGATCGACGGCACGGCGGCCAGGTTGTTGATGTTCACCTCGATGAAGGCGCTGATCCGGTTGCGGGGCGCGAACTCCTCCAGCCAGATCGCCGCCGCCACGCCGATCGGAATGGCCAGGAAGGCGGTCACCAGCAGCATCAGCGCCGATCCGACCACCGCGCCCAGCACGCCCGCCAGCTCCGGCTCGGTCGAGTCGCCCGAGGTGAACATGCGGCTGTTGAAGCGCCGCTCCACGAAGCCGTCGGCCTCCAGCCGGTCCAGCCAGCCGATCTGGCGGTCGGTGATGCGGCGCTGCTCGGCCGGCGTCTCCCGCTCGATCTCGCCCTTGAAGAACAGGTCCGCATCGTCCGACAGCGGCGCCGTCACCGTCACCGTCTTGCCGATCAGCGACGGGTCGGCCTTCACCATGTCGCCAGCGACGAACTTGAGCTCCGAAGAGAATATCTGCCGCATCTCGGTCGAGGCCCGGCCAGCCGCGTCGTCGGCGACGCCCAGACGCGCCAGCTGCTGCTCGGCCACCATCTGCGGGAAGTTGGTCCCCTGCGGATAGGCGGGGTCGATCCGCGCCGGGTCCATGTAGACCGGGATCGAGACCTCATGCGCCCAGAAGGCGGTGTTGCCCTGGGTCCAAATGCGCCCCAGCAGCAGCGCCAGGAAGCCGACCGCCACGGCGATGGCCATGATGCCGTAGAACTGGAACCGGCGCTCGCGCGCATAGCGGCGGCGCAGGCCCTGCTGCAGGCGCTGGGTGCGCTGGGCGGTTCCGGCGGGGGTCGCGTCAGTCATACTGCTGCCGGTAGGTCTGGACGATGCGCTGGGCCACCACGTTCAGCACCAGCGTGGCCAGGAACAGGGTCAGGCCCAGGCCGAAGGCGGACAGGGTCTTGGCGGAATCGAACTCCTGGTCGCCCGTCAGCAGGGTGACGATCTGCACCGTCACCGTGGTCACCGTGTCCAGCGGGTTCATCGTCAGCCGCGCGGCCAGGCCCGCGGCCATGGTCACGATCATGGTCTCGCCCACCGCCCGCGAGACCGCCAGCAGCAGGGCGCCGGCCACGCCCGGCAGGGCGGCGGGCATCAGCACCCGGCCCACGGTTTCGGACTTGGTCGCCCCCATGGCGTAGGAACCGTCGCGCAGCGACTGCGGCACGGCGTTGATGATGTCGTCCGACAGCGAGCTGACGAAGGGGATCAGCATGATCCCCATCACCCCGCCGGCGACCAGGGCCATCTGGTTCTGGACCAGCATCAAATACTGCCCCAGCCCGTCCAGCGGCCCTCCGACCAGCTGGGCGCCTACGCCGTTGAAGAAGCTGCGGAAGGCCGGCCCCACCGTCAGAGCGGCGAAGAAGCCGTAGACCACCGTCGGCACCCCGGCCAGGATCTCCAGCACCGGCTTGACCACCGCCCGCACCGTCGGCCCGGCGTACTCGGACAGATAGATCGCCGACATCAGGCCCACGGGCGCGGCCACGGCCATGGCGATCAGCATGATCAGGAAGGTGCCGGCGAACAGCGGCAGGGCGCCGAACGCGCCGGTCGAGCCCACCTGATCGGCCCGAATCGCCGTCTGCGGCGACCACTGCGTGCCCAGCAGGAACTCCTGCACCGGCACCGCCTGGAAGAAGCGCGTGGCGTCCACCAGCAGCGAGGCGACGATGCCGATCGTCGTCAGAACCGCCACGGCCGAACAGGCCAGCAGTACCCCCACGACCCAGCCCTCGACCCGGTTTCGGGCCCGCAGGCCGGGCCGGATTTGCGAGAAGGCGAACAGCCCGCCAAGCGCCGCGGCCAGCAGCGCCGCCACGACCCCGCCGACGGCCCGCACCTGATCCAGCTGCGCCGCCCGCGTCGCCTGGGCCGTCATGTCGGCGTTCAGCGGTGCCTCCCAGACCTGCAGCGGCGTCTCGCCCTCGGCCACGCGGGCGACGTCGGCGTAGAAGGCGTCGCGGCGGAACTCCTCCAGCGCGCTCACGGCTTCGGGCTGCCCGGCTTCCAGGATCGCGCGCTCGACCGCGCCGCCCCCGATCGTGGAGGCCAGCACCACGACCAGCGCCGGAACGGCCACCCAGATGGCGGCATAGAAGCCGTGCTGCTCAGGCCGCGAATGCGCCTTCTCGTCGGCCGCGCCACGACGCGCCAGGCCGCGCCCGACGCCATAGGCGACGGCGGCCAGAACGATCGGCAGAAGGAAAAGAAGCCAGGTCATCGGGTCCGGGAAACACGAATCGGACCGCGCCGAATGCCCGGCTCGTCCGGCCGGGAAACTGCCCGCGATAGGTCAGCGGATTACGACTGTGACGTGACAGTTCCGTTACAACGCAAGACCCGCTCAACTGGTGATGTCGGGTGCGTCAGCCAGGGGGAAAAACGCCGTGAACACCGTGCCTTGGCCCGGGGAGCTCTCGACCGCCAGACCGCCCCGGTGGCGGTTGACGATGTGCTTGACGATCGCCAGCCCCAGTCCCGTCCCCGGCCGGTCGCCCCCGCTCTTCTGACCTTCCACGCGATAGAAGCGTTCGGTCAGCCGCGGCAGGTGTTCCCGCTCGAGCCCCGGCCCGCGGTCGCGCACGATCACCGCCGCATGCCGCCGCGCCGGATCGTGGTCCGGCGTAAGCAGCGGCAGGCGCGACGCCCCCTCCATGCTCGGGGCCGTCGCCTGATCCGCCGACACCCCGGCCCGGACCTCGACGTCGATCCGGCCGCTTCGCGGCGAATACTTCACCGCATTGTCGATCAGGTTCTGCACCACCTGCACGATCTCATCCCGGTCGCCGCGGACGGGCGCCTTGGCGTCGCCCGTGACCACGACCTCAACACCCTTCTCTTGCGTCAGCACGCTCAGAGCATCGACCACGTCGCTGACCGCCCGGGGCAGATCCACACGGCCCGACGGCGGAATGTGCTCGTTCAGCTCGATCCGGCTCAGCGACAGCAGGTCCGCCACCAGCCGCCCCATCCGGTCCGCCTGGGCCGACATGATGTCCAGGAACCGGTCGCGCGCCTTGGGATCGTCCTTGGCGTGGCCCTTCAGCGTCTCGATGAAGCCCGACAGCGACGCCAGCGGCGTCCGTAGCTCGTGGCTGGCGTTGGCCAGGAAGTCGACCCGCATCAGCTCCATGCGCCGCACGTCGGTGTCGTCGCGCAGCACCAGCACCGCCAGCGCGCGATCGCCGCCCTGATCCAGCGGCCGCACCTGCGCCTTCCAGTGGCGGTCGCGAACGCCCGACCAGTCCACCGAGCGTTCCATCCCGCCGAACAGGGCCTCGTCCACCGCCTCCAGCACCGCGGGATCGCGCAGCACCGACACCAGGATCGCCCCGTCGCGCTGGATCCTCAGCAGATCACGCGCCGCCTTGTTGGCCAGGACGATCCGTCGCCCCGCGATGTCGTCCGGCTCTCCGCCGCTGATAACCAGCACCGCGTCGTTCAACGCCTCGAAAGCCGCGTCCAGCAGGACGCCGTCCGGACCCGCGACCGCCGGCGCCGGGACCATGGGCTGGGCCAGATGCACGACCGACGGCATCTCCCCCATGGGTCGAACGCGATTGACCATCCACGTCGCCGCCACAACCGCCGCGACGCCGCCCAACAGGACGGGCGCGTGATGTGGATGAAGGGCCGCCACGCCCAGAAGCACCAGCGTCGCCACGCCGCCGCTGGCCCCCGCCGTCCACAGACGCGACGATGCGGTCGGCGCGATCGGAGACGGATTGGCGACGTCAGGCATCGGCGTTCTCTAGAGCCTCCGCGGACGGAGGGAAACGGGCGAGGGGCCGTCGCTTAGCGCGCGTTTCCGCCATTCGCGTGACAGGCGATCGGCGACGCGCACGGAATTTTCATCTGTGACGGTCAAGCTGGTCCCGAACGCCCGCATTGGACCGATCCACGCCTTGAACGCCGTCCTGCTCTGTCTGACCACGCAGCATGACCTCCGCCTCGTCGTCGCGGCGGCGGCGGTGTGTCTGATCGGTCTGGCCACCGCGCTTGGCGTGGGACGTCGTGCCTGGCGCGCCCGGGGACGTCGCCGGACTCTCCTGGCGGCCGGCGCCGGGGCCATAGGCGGACTGGGCGTCTGGAGCACGCACTTCACGGCCATGCTGGGCTTTCAGCCCGGAATGGCGGTCGTCTACGATCTGCCGCTCACTTTCGCGTCACTTGCACTGGCGGTCGGTTTCGGTGTGGCGTCGACGCTTTTGGGTCTCGGCGCCTCCCGACTTTGGAGAGGCCTCGCGGGCGCCTTGGCGGGCTCGGGCGTGGCCGCGATGCACTTTCTTGGCATGAGCGGCCTGCATCTCGCCGGCACGCCGGTTTGGGATTTCGGCCTCGCGGGCATCGGTGTGGCGGTCGCGATCGTGGGCGGGCTGCTCGTGGCTCTGGCTCCGCACCGGGGCGGATGGCGGAACGCCACGGCTCTGGCGCTGGTCGGCGTGGTGGCCGTTGCGGCCCTTCACTTCATCTCGATGGGTGCGTTGACCATTGTCCCGCAGGCGGCTCCCACCGGCGTGGGCGACGGCATGGACCAGAGCGAACTTCTGGCCGCACTTGCGCTTGCCGCAGTGGTGCCGGTCCTCACCGCGGGGATCCTGACGGCCGCCGCCCGCTGGAGCGACGGCCGTACGCTCATTCAGATCCGCGAGGCCGTCGATGCGATGCCCGACGCGCTCGGCTTCTACGACGCCCATGGCCGTCTTGTGCTGTGGAACTCGCGCTACGCCGAGGTGAACCCCGAACTCGTCGCCCAGCTCAAGCCGGGCATGCGGTTCGAGGAAGTCCTCCAGATCGGATTGGACGAAGGCATCTACGCCGACGCCGTCGGCCGCGAGTCGGAATGGCGCGCCGAACGTCTGGCCATGCGCAAGCAGCTGGAAGCCACCATGGAGCAGCGCTGCGACGACGGTCGCTGGCTGCGGGTACAGGACCGCCGCACGTCCGGCGGCGGCATCGTCACCGTCGTCAACGACATCACGGACCTGAAGCGCGATGCGGCCGCCCTGGCAGAGGCGCGCGACGCGGCCGAAGCCGCGAACGCGGCCAAGAGCCTTTTCCTCGCCAACATGAGCCACGAGATCCGTACGCCTCTGAACGGCGTGATCGGTCTGGCGCAAGCTCTGGGTCGTACCGAGCTCAGGGATGATCAGCGCGAAATGCTGGACCTCATGCAGTCGTCCAGCCGGATGCTTCTGACCCTGCTCGGCGACATACTGGATCTCGCGAGGATCGAGAGCGGGCGGCTGTCGCTGGAAGATGAACCGTTCGAGCTGAAGGCGGCGGTGCACGAGGCGGCCGACCTCTACCGCGCCTCAGCCGCGGCCAAGGGTTTGGCTCTGATCGTCGAGGTTTGCGAGGACTGCCCCGGCTGGCTGATGGGCGACCAGGTCCGCCTGAAGCAGATCATGTGCAACCTCGTGTCCAACGCCGTGAAGTTCACCGAGGCCGGCCTCATCAAGCTGGAGGCGCATTGCGGGCCCGACGTCGCCGGCGTTTCGGGTCTGCGGGTGGCCGTCAGCGACACGGGGATCGGGTTCGGCCCAGATCAACGGGAACGCCTTTTCGGACGCTTCGAGCAGGCTGACGGCGCCATCACACGCCGCTACGGAGGCTCAGGTCTGGGGCTGTCCATCTGCCGCCAACTGGCCGAAATGATGGGCGGAGAACTGGACGCCGAGAGCGAACCCGGGGGGGGCTCCACCTTCATCCTCTCGCTGCCTCTCCGGGAGGCGCAGGCGCCGTCCGCCCAACCGGCGGAAACCCAGCTCGCTTCCGAAGCCGGCGGATCGACGACCCGGGTCCTTCTTGCCGACGATCACCCGACGAACCGCAAGGTCGTGGAGCTGATCCTTGCATCGGCGGGCGTCGAACTGACCTCCGTCGAGAACGGGCAGGAGGCCGTCGACGCCTATCGCGCTGGCGACTTCGATCTGGTGCTGATGGATATGCAGATGCCGGTGATGGACGGCCTGACCGCCACCCGCGCCATCCGCGACTTCGAATGTGAGGCCCAGCGGCCGCTGACGCCGATCGTCATGCTGACCGCCAACGCCTTGCCCGAGCACGTCGCCGCCGCCCGTGCTGCGGGCGCCGACAAGCATCTGGCCAAGCCGTTCGAGGCGGCGGAACTACTGGCCCTGGTCAGTGCGCCTGAAACTGCAGTTGCGAAGGCCGCCTAGCGGACTTCAAAGAACCGCTCGTATCGCGCCTGATCGGTGCCGTTGCTCAGCGGCGACAGCTCGTACGCCAGCCAGCCCGATACAGCGCACGACAACACGAAAAGCCCCGCCACCCAGCGCACGCCCCGGTCCCGCATCATCGCCCGCATCCCGATCCTCCCGGCGTCCATGCGCCGCTCCAGATCTAGAAACGCAGGTTTTTCGGGACCGTTCCTCAGTCCGCCGGGTCGCGCTCCAGAGCACGCCAGGCGATGTCCGAGCGGTGGAAGCCGCCCGGCCAGTCGATGGACTTGATGGCTTCATAGGCACGGTCGCGGGCCTGACGCACATCGTCGCCCAGTGCGCAGACGTTCAGCACCCGCCCCCCGGCCGCGACCAGAAGACCCTTTTCGTCCCGGCGCGTGCCGGCGTGGAAGACCTGCACGTGCGGACCGAAGTCGCGTCCAGCCCCCCGGATGATCGAGCCCTCAAGCGGACTGTCGGGATAGCCCTGCGCGGCCAGCACCACGCAGACGCAGGCCTGGGGCCGGAACTCCGGCGGCGGCAGGCGCGACAGGTCTCCCCGCGCGCAGGCGACCAGATAGGGCACCAGATCGTCCGCCAGCCGCATCATCAGCACCTGGCACTCCGGGTCGCCGAAGCGGGCGTTGAACTCCACCACCTTCGGGCCTTCGTCGGTGGCCATCAGCCCGGCAAACAGGACGCCGCGGAACGGCGTGCCCTCGCGCGCCATGCCGGCCACTGTGGGCCGCACGATCCGGCGCTCGACCTCCTCCACCAGTTCTGGCGTGAACACCGGCGCAGGCGAATAGGCGCCCATGCCCCCTGTGTTGGGGCCCAGATCGCCGTCGAAGGCGCGCTTGTGGTCCTGCGCCCCCCCGAACAGCACCGCTCGGGTCCCGTCGCACAGGGCGAACAGGCTGCCCTCCTCGCCGGCCATGAACTCCTCGATGACCACGCGTGCCCCGGCCTTGCCGAAGCGGCCGTCCAGCATGCGCACGATCTCGGCCTCGGCGTCCTTGCGGTCCGGGCTGATCGCCACGCCCTTGCCCGCCGCCAGACCGTCGGCCTTGATGACGTAGGGCGGCTTGAACACCTTCAACGCGTCGCGCGCCTCGCTCAGCTTTTCATAGACGCCGAAGCCGGCAGTCGGAATTTCCCACCGTTCCAGAAAACCCTTGGCGAAGGCCTTGGACGTCTCCAGCCGCGCCGCCCGGGCGGATGGCCCGAAGCAGGGGATGCCCGCCGCCGCCAGACGGTCCGCCAGCCCGACCTCCAGCGCGGACTCCGGCCCAACGACGACCAGATCGGCCTTCATCTCCCGCGCCAGCGCCGTCAGGCCGTCGGCGTCGGTGACTTTCAGGTCGGGGCGCAGTTCGGCATGCTTGGCGATCCCGGGATTGCCTGGCGCGCAGACCAGCCGCCGGACCAGCGGCGACTGGGCGATCTTCCACGCCAGGGCGTGCTCGCGCCCGCCCGATCCGACCAGCAGGATGTTCATCGGCGCGGGGAATGACGCGGGGGGCCCGCGCGGTCAAGGCGGCGACGTCAGGCGCGCCCTGCGACCCACAGCGGCCCCGCTCCCAGTTTGCCGAGGCGAGCGCCCGGTCTAGGTTCCGGGCATGACCGACGACTCCTATGTGTTCGAGGGCCCGGTGGACGCCCCGCCGCCACGCGACAACAACCCGCCTCTGTCGATCTCGGAGCTGTCGTTCGCCCTGAAGCGCACGCTTGAGGATCGCTTCGGCCACGTGCGCCTGCGCGGCGAGGTGTCCAAGGTGAACCGCCACGCCTCGGGCCACATCTACCTGACGCTCAAGGACGACAAATCCAGCCTGGACGGCGTGATCTGGAAGGGCTCGGCGCGAAGCCTGGGCATCCAGCCCGAGACGGGGCTGGAGGTGATCGTGACCGGCAAGATCACCAGCTATCCGGCGCGTTCCAGCTACCAGATCGTGATCGAGACCATGGAGGCCGCCGGCGCCGGGGCCCTTCTGGCCCGGCTGGAGGCGCTGAAGGTCAAGCTGCGCGACGAGGGCCTGTTCGAAGCGGCGCGCAAGAAGCCTCTGCCGCCCCACCCCTCCGTGATCGGCGTGATCACCAGCCCCACGGGGGCGGTCATCCGCGACGTCCTGCATCGCATCGCCGAGCGCTGGCCCTGCCGCGTGATCGTCTGGCCGGTGGTGGTCCAGGGCGACGCCGCGGCGGGTCAGGTGGCCGCGGCGATCCGCGGCTTCGACGCCCTGCCCCCCGGCGGTCCCGTGCCCCGCCCCGACCTGGTCATCGTCGCGCGCGGCGGGGGCTCGGTGGAGGACCTCTGGCCCTTCAACGACGAGGCCCTGGCCCGCACGGTGGCCCAGGCCCGCATCCCCATCGTCTCGGCCGTGGGGCACGAGACGGACACCACCCTGATCGACTTCGTCTCGGACCGGCGCGCCCCGACCCCGACCGGCGCGGCCGAGATGGTCACGCCGGTTCTTGCCGATCTGGTCGGCTGGGTCGCGGACCTGTCGGCGCGAAGCGTGCGGGCGGCCGGGCGGCTGGTCGAGGACCGGCGCACCCGTCTGCGCGCCGCCGCGC
>JAIEQC010000016.1 GCA_019748055.1 Caulobacteraceae bacterium
AGGCCTTGCGCCCTCCCCCGCGACGGAACTCCCAGATGCTGCATCACCCCGAAACCGACGTCGGAAAAACGGGGCGAAAAAGACCCACGGCGTTGAAAAGGAACGGAAAGACGGACGGGATCGTCACAACTGCGCGGGTCAAGTCGCCGCATCGGACGATGCGGTCGCGACCTCAGCGGCGCAGCATCATCCCGATGATCACGCCGATGCCCAGCGCCGTGAAGGCCGAGCGCAGCGGGTCCTCGACCACCGCCTGACGCGCGGCGATCGCGCGCTGGCGGGCCTGCTCGCGCGCGGCGGACAGGTCGCCCTTCACCGTCTCGCGCAGCGAGGGGCGCTCCGGCGCCGCCGGGTCCTGCCGCAGCCCGTCGTCCACCGTGCCGTACTGGCCCTCGGTCGCGGGGATCAAAGTGGTCTCGGTCTCGTCGAAACGGGTCGCATCGGTCATGGGGAGGTCTCCTGCGAGGGGCTGGGGGTCGCAGGAGACAATGAGGCGGGCGCGAGGGAGTTCCCCCCTTCCCTTCTCCCCTTGTGGGAGAAGGTGGCAGGCGCAGCCTGACGGATGAGGGGTCTCTGAGACCTTGCCGCTCCAATCGATGCGGCGGTCACCGGTGCGACCCCTCATCCGACCTCGCTCCGCGAGGCCACCTTCTCCCGCAAGGGGAGAAGAATCACCGCAGATGCGGCCCCACCTTCTTCTCCAGCAGGGCCACCAGTTCGGGCTGCATGAAGGCGTAGTCGTCGGGGATGTCCAGCACGACGACGCGGGCGCGCTTCAGGTGCGGACCGAAGCGCCGCTGGAGCTTGGCCTTGTGCGCCGCCTCCATGACGAAGATCAGGTCGGCCCACGCCAGCATCTCGGGATCGACCGGCACGTCGGCGTCGGGCGCCAGGCCGGCGGACGCCGCCTCCACCCCCGGCCGGTCGGCGAAGATTCGCTCCGCCGTGGGCGAGCGCAGGCGGTTGCGGGAACAGAGGAAGAGGAGGTTGGTCAGGGACCGCTCGCTCTAAACGCTTCCTGCAAGGGCGCGCCTCACATTCGCGACAAGCGGGTCGTCCGGGGACGAGACCGGGATCAGCGACTGCATGACAAGTGTTTCGCGGCGGCGCCCACCGCCCCCGGTCGACAGCTCGACTTCTATTTCCAGAGGGAACGCTCCACTCGCAGGATAAAGTCGTCCGTCCGACCGCCGAAGGGCGACGAACAGCTGGTCCACTTCCATGAAGTAAGGCGGTGAGCACTCCCCTAGGCCCAACCCCGCGCCCTCACTCGCCGGACTGAAGGCGAAGCCCTGGCTAGCGGGGCGCTCAAAAACCCATTCCGGCAGGCTGTTTGGGTGTGGCCTTTCTTCCAGCAAGCCTGGGGAGGCCTCATCTGCGAGCGGCGAGAAGTCATAACCAACGACGCGAAGAGGATCTTCGATGAGCCAGGGCTCCGCGACCAGCTCTCCCTTGAACGTGTTGACGGCTTCCAGGGTAAACACAAAATGGTCGATGTATTCAGGCATCCCAGCCGGCATTTCAGTGTCGCCAAACTGCAGGTACCAGTCACCGAGGGTATAGCTGCGCGTTACGATGCGCTTCTGCGTGACGCGTACCAGTTGGATCAGTTCCGCCTGCCCGACCACCTGCGCGATCAGGTTTCCGCCGACATAACGACCATCGTCCGAGTAATGCTGCTTGGAGCAGGCGCGAGCGGGGTCAGGCGCAGCAGCCATCGTCATGGCGATCGCGGCGACCAAGGTGCCGCCAATGCGTAGAATCTTCATTTCACCCACCCCCGATCCGTAGTCACAGCGGAATGTTGTCGTGCTTCTTCCACGGGTTCTCCGCCACCTTGCCCTTCAGCGTCCGTAGCGCGCGGATCAGCCTCCGCCGCGTGCCGTGGGGCATGATGACGTCGTCGATGTAGCCGAGCTTGGCGGCGACGAAGGGGTTGGCGAAGCGCTCCTTGTACTCCGCTTCCCGCGCCGCCAGCGCCTCGGGGTCGCCGGCCTCCTTGCGGAAGATGATCTCGACGGCGCCCTTGGCGCCCATCACCGCGATCTCGGCGGTGGGCCAGGCGTAGTTGACGTCGCCGCGCAGGTGTTTGGAGCTCATGACGTCATAGGCGCCGCCATAGGCCTTGCGCGTGATGACGGTCAGCTTGGGCACCGTGGCCTCGGCATAGGCGAACAGCAGCTTGGCGCCGTGTTTGATCAGGCCGCCGTACTCCTGCTTGGTCCCCGGCATGAAGCCCGGCACGTCGACGAAGGTCACCACCGGGATGCCGAAGGCGTCGCAGAAGCGGACGAAGCGCGCGGCCTTGCGGCTGGAGTCGATGTCCAGCACGCCCGCCAGGGTCTGGGGCTGGTTGGCGACCACGCCGACCGACTGGCCGTCCAGACGGCCGAAGCCGGTGACGATGTTCTTCGCATAGTCGGCGCCGATCTCGAAGAACTCGGCCTCGTCGACCGTCTTCAGGATCAGTTCCTTCATGTCGTAGGGCTGGTTCGGATTGGCTGGGACCAGGGTGTCGAGGCTGGCCTCGTCCCGCTCCGGATCGTCATAGCTGTCGCGCACCGGCGGCTTCTCGCGGTTCGACAGGGGCAGGAAGCCGATCAGGCGGCGGACCTCCGACAGGGCCTCCAGATCGTTCTCGAAGGCACCGTCGGCCACGCCCGACTTGCCGGCGTGCACGCGGGCGCCGCCCAGCTCCTCGTGCGTCACGACCTCGTTGGTGACGGTCTTCACCACGTCGGGGCCGGTCACGTACATGTAGGACGTGTCCTTCACCATGAAGATGAAGTCGGTCAGGGCCGGCGAATAGACGTCGCCGCCGGCGCACGGGCCCATGATCACGCTGATCTGGGGAATGACGCCGGACGCCAGGGTGTTCTGCAGGAAGATGTCGGCATAGCCGGCCAGGCTCTCGACCCCCTCCTGGATGCGGGCGCCGCCCGCGTCGAAGATGCCGATGATCGGCGCGCCGTTGGTCAGGGCCATCTTCTGGATCTTGACGATCTTGGCCGCGTGCGCCCCCGACAGCGAGCCGCCGAAGACGGTGAAGTCCTTGGAGAAGACGTAGACCAGCCGCCCGCCGATGGTGCCGCGGCCCGTCACCACGCCGTCGCCGGGGATGCGCTGCTTGTCCATGCCGAAGTCGTGGCTGCGGTGCTCCACGAACATGTCGGTCTCCTCGAAGCTGCCCTCGTCCAGCAGGACCTCGATCCGCTCCCGCGCCGTCAGCTTGCCCTTGGCGTGCTGGCTGGCGATCCGGGCTTCGCCCCCGCCGAGACGGGCCGCGGCGCGACGGGCTTCGAGCTGTTCGAGGATGGATTGCATGAAGAGAGTCTCCCTAGGCCGCCCCGTCTAACCCTTCTCCCCTTGCGGGAGAAGGTGGCGGGCGAAGCCCGACGGATGAGGGGTGGACGAGGTCGTATACGACCGAGGACGTCGCTTTCCTCGGCCCAACGCCTCCGGCGTCGTGCCTCGACCCCTCATCCGACCTCGCTCCGCGAGGCCACCTTCTCCCGCAAGGGGAGAAGGGCGTTCGTCAGCTCTTCTGCGCGCGCAGCTGCGCCCAGCGCTCCAGCCGCTCGCGCACCTTCGCCTCGTGGCCCTCGCCGGGCGGGTCGTAGAAGGTGCGGCGGTCCATGCCTTCGGGGAAGTAGTTCGCGCCGGAGAAGCCGTCCTCGGCGTCCGGGTCGTACTGGTAGCCCTTGCCGTAGCCCAGCTCCTTGAGCAGCTTCGTGGGCGCGTTGCGGATGTTGGCGGGCGGCATCAGGGAGCCGGTTTCGTGCGCCGCCTTTTTCGCCGCGCCATAGGCCTTGTAGACCGCGACCGACTTGGGCGCGGTGGCCAGGTGGACGACGGCCTGGGCCAGGGCCAGTTCGCCCTCCGGCGACCCGAGAAAGTCGTAGGTGTCCTTGGCGGCGTTGGCGATCAGCAGGCTTAGCGGATCGGCCTGGCCGATGTCCTCGACCGCCATGCGGACGATGCGGCGCGCCAGGTACAGCGGATCCTCGCCGCCGTTGAGCATGCGCGCCAGCCAGTACAGCGCCGCGTCGGGGTCGGACCCGCGAACGGATTTATGCAGCGCGGAGATGAGGTTGTAGTGTTCTTCTCGACTTTTGTCGTAGGCGGGCGCGCGGCGTTGCAGGGTGCCCGCCAGCGCCTGCACGTCCAGCGGCTCGGCGTCCGGAAGGGCGAAGAGCACCTCAGCCATGGTCAGCAGATAGCGGCCGTCGCCGTCGGCCAGCGCGAGCAGCGCCTGCCGAGCCTCCGGCGTCAGCGGCAGGGCGCGATCCTCCGCCGCCTCGGCCCGAGTCAACAGTTGATCCAGTGCCGGATCGTCCAGCCTTTTCAGGACGTAGACCTGGCTGCGGGACAGGAGCGCGCCGTTCAGCTCGAACGACGGGTTCTCGGTCGTCGCGCCGACCAGGGTGACTATTCCCTCCTCCACATACGGCAGGAAGCCGTCCTGCTGTGCGCGGTTGAAACGGTGGATCTCGTCGACGAACAGCAGGGTCGACTGGCCGGCGGCGCGGCGGCCGCGCGCGGTCTCGAACGCCTTCCTCAGATCGGCGACGCCGGAGAAGACGGCGCTCAGCGACTGGAACTGGTAGCCCGCGGCCTGCGCCAGCAGCCGGGCGATGGTGGTTTTGCCGGTGCCGGGCGGCCCCCACAGGATCATGGAGCCCAGACGCCCCGCCTCGACCATGCGCCGGATCGGCCCGCCCGACCCCAGCAGATGATTCTGGCCCACCACCTCCTCCAGGCTGCGCGGACGCAGGCGTTCGGCCAGAGGCGCGTCGGGCGGATGAACCCCGGAAGCTTCGAACAGGTCGGACATGCCGCAGATAAGCCCTTCCCCCTTGATGGGGGAAGGGTTGGGCTGGGGGTGACGGCGTTTGGCGTTGCTCTCCCGCTCGACCACAGCCGGCGCACCCCCATCCGTCTCGCTTCGCGAGCCACCTTCCCCCATCAAGGGGGAAGGGCGATAAGGCGGTTATGACCGATCCGAACACGATCCAGCCGACCGGCGTGACGCCCTATCTGACCATTCCCTCGCGCGGGGGGCAGGCGGCGGTGGAGTTCTATCGCGCGGCCTTCGGCGCCGAGGAACAGTTCCGCAATGTGGCCGACGACGGCGAGCGGCTGATGCACAGTCGGCTGGTGATCAACGGCGGCGTCGTCATGCTGTCGGACGAGTTTCCGGAGTACGGCAACGCCGTCGACGTCGAGCCCAAGGGCGTGGTGCTGCACCTCCAGGTCGACGACGCCGACTTCTGGTGGGAGCGCGCGCTGAAGGCGGGCTGCGTGCCGTCCATGCCGCTGGCCGACCAGTTCTGGGGCGACCGCTACGGCCGCGTCACAGACCCGTTCGGCCACACCTGGTCCATCGGCGCGCCGATCCTGCGCGGAGGCGGCTGAGCCGGGCCGCCGCGCGAGGACCTCAGCCGCAGTCGACCTGCTGGATGATGCCCGTCTCCTGATCGAAGCGGACGTTCAGGCGGTCGGGACGCCAGTCCTTGGTCGTCGGGCAGGTCGTGCAGACGATCCGCACGTTCTTGTCCGCCGGGAAGGTCACCGCGCCGACATGGCTGCCGATCAGCGAGCGCGCGTCGTCTGCGTCGCACTGCTGCGGGCTGGCGACGCCGTCCTCCGGCATGGGGGCGCAGGCGGTGACGGCCAGCCCGGCCGCGGCGATCAGGGCGAGCGATCTCATCCGCAGGTGACCTTCTCGACTATGTTGGTTTCGGTGTCGAAGATCACGTTCACGCGGCTGGCGTTGTAATCCATCGTCACCGCGCAGGTGTCGCAGACGACGCGCCGCACCTCTCCCGGCGCGGCCGCCGGCAGGGTCGACTGGTTGCGGCCGACATAGGGTTGATACTTGGCGGCCGGGCAGGATCCGCCGGTCTCGGGCATGCCGGGCCCGGCCCCTTCCATCGGGGCGCAGGCTGCCAGGGCCAGCAGCCCCAGCGGGGCCACAAGAGCGAAACGGGTCATGGGCATTCCTTTCTCGTGGAGGACGGTCAGCCGCAGCGAACCGAGGCCACCTTGTTGGAGTCCTGGTCGAAGAAGATGTTCAGGCGCGTGGGCGAATAGTCCTCGGTCACCGCGCAGGTGGTGCAGGTGACGCGGCGGCCGTAGGGATTGACGGGCACGGGAATCTCGCTCCGGTCGCGCCCCACCAGCCACTGCAGATCGCCGGCCCCGCACTGGTCCGTCCCCGCGCCGGGCACCGCCGCGGCGGACGCGGGGGTCAGATCGTCCACGGGAATGGCCGAGGTCACCACCGCCGGCTCGACGCCCACGGGCCGGAAGGTGTTCGAGGCGGGCGCATCGCCCCCGGCGCAGGCCGCGAGCGCGAGGCCGATCGCGATCAGGCCGCCTTTTGCCAGGCGCCCTCCGGCGACTGCTTCCAGTAGGCCAGCGCGGCCCCCTGCCCCTTCAGCGCCTTCCAGCGGTCGCGCTCGGCCTGCACCGCCAGATCGTCGCGTCCGTCGAACAGGATGAAGCATCTTTCGTACCCTTCCGTGCGGCCAAGCTCTGCGCCGTCCAGGATGAACAGCGCCTGAGCGCCGTTCAGGTTCTCTCCCGATTGCGACAGAAGGATGGGCTGCCGCTCCGCATGCGGCCGGTCGGCGCGGCCGTGGGCCAGGAAGGCGTCGTCCCGGTACGTCCACAGATCGCGGTCGACGGCGTCCAGCCTGTCGGGCGACCCGACCCGCACCAGCGCCTTCCACCCGCGCTCGCGCGTCTTTTCCAGCAAGCCGGGCAGCACCTGCTCCAGGCTGGACCGTTCGAGGTGGTAGAACCAGATTTCGGGGGCGGCGGTCACGTGGGCATCGTGGCGGAGCCCGAGCGAGACGACAACCGCTCCGGCTCCGCTTGCATCACGTCCAGCAAGAACATATCCAGAACGCATGGCGCGTCTCGATCTGCGGAAGAAGTTGGAAATCCTCGCGGATGCGGCGAAGTACGACGCCAGCTGCGCCTCGTCCGGCTCGAGCAAGCGAAACTCGGTCGGCGGCAAGGGCGTGGGGTCGACCGAGGGGATGGGCATCTGTCACGCCTACACGCCGGACGGGCGATGCGTGTCGCTGCTGAAGATCCTGCTGACGAACTTCTGCATCTTCGATTGCGCCTACTGCATCAACCGCACCAGCTCGAACGTGCCGCGCGCGCGGTTCAGCGTGCAGGAGGTCGTGGACCTGACGCTGAACTTCTATCGCCGGAACTACATCGAGGGCCTTTTCCTCTCGTCCGGCATCGTGAAGTCGTCGAACCACACGATGGAGGAGATGGTGCGCGTGGCGAGGTGCCTGCGAGAGGACCACGACTTTCGCGGGTACATCCACCTGAAGCTGATCCCCGAGGCCGACCCGGCGCTGGTCGAGCAGGCCGGTCTCTACGCCGACCGCCTGTCGGCCAACGTCGAACTGCCGCGCGACGAGGCGCTGGAGCGGCTGGCGCCCCAGAAGGACGCGGGCGTCATCAAACAGGCGATGGGTCGCGTCCGCCTGAAGGTCGAGGAGGCCAAGGGCGGGAAGAAGGACCGCAAGCGACCGCCGCGCTTCGCGCCGGCCGGGCAATCCACCCAGCTGATCATCGGCGCGGACGGCGCGCCGGACGCGGAAATCCTGGACCGCTCGGCGTCGCTATACGGCGGCTATGGCCTTCGCCGGGTCTATTATTCGGCCTTCAGTCCCATCCCGGATTCGTCCTCCGTCCTGCCCCCGTCGAAGCCGCCGCTGATGCGCGAACACCGGCTGTACCAGGCGGACTGGCTGATGCGGTTCTACGGCTTCTCGGCGCCGGAGATCGCCTCGGCCTCGCCCGACGGCATGCTCGATCTGGCGGTCGACCCCAAGCTGGCGTGGGCGCTGGCGAACCGGGACAGGTTTCCCGTGGACGTGAATGTGGCCGACCGCGAGATGCTGCTGCGCGTGCCGGGTCTGGGGGTGAAGTCGGTCAACCGGATGATCTCGGTCCGGCGCTACCGCACCCTTCGCCTGGAGGACGTGCAGCGGCTGACGCGCGGCATCGACAAGGTGCGGCCCTTCATCACGACGCTGGATTGGACGCCCGGCGGGCTGACCGACGCGGTGGACCTGAAGGCGCGGCTGGCCCCCGCCCGCGCGCCGGAGCAGCTGAGCCTGTTCTGATGCGGACCGTGCGTCTGACCTCGGAGACGGACTTCACCGCCTGGCGCGAGGCGGCGCGCGGCCTGCTGCGGGCAGGTGTGGAACCGCAGGCGGCGCGGTTTCGGGTGGGGGAACAAGGCGGATTGTTCGACGCCCCTTCTCCCGCCCCTTCCGTTGAAAGCCATGGGAAGCGGTCCGAAGTCTTCCTGACCGTCCCCCGGACCTTCCTCGACCTCGGAGCCGAGGTCGCCCTGCATCGGTCGGAGGACCGTTTCGATCTGCTGTACCGTCTGCTCTGGCGGCTGCAGTCCGAGCGCGACCTGCTGAAGGTGGTCTCCGACCGCGACGTGGCGGACGCGATGGAGCGGGCGAAGAACGTCAGCCGCGCCAGCCACAAGATGAAGGCCTTCGTCCGGTTTCGGCAGGTCGAGGACGATGCGGGCGAGCGCTGGATCGCCTGGTTCGAGCCGGCGCACAGAGTGCTGGAGAAGACCGCGCCCTTCTTCCAGCGCCGCTTCACCACCATGCGCTGGACCATCCTGACCCCCGACGGCACCGCCGACTGGAACGGCGAGACCCTCGCGTTCGGCCCGCCCGCCACGCGCGACATGGCCCCTCAGGAAGACGAAATCGAGGAGTTCTGGAAGACCTACTTCGCTTCGACCTTCAACCCGGCGCGCCTGAAGACGAAGACCATGCAGGGCGAGATGCCCAAACGGTACTGGGCCAATCTGCCCGAGGCGTCCCTCATCCCGGAACTGGTGGCGCAGGCGGAGGTTCGGGAAAGCGAGATGGTCGCCACGCCCGCCACGCCCGCCAACCCGAAACTGGTCCGCGCCGTCGCGCCCGTGGTCGAGCGCGCCGCGCAGGACGCCCCGCCGCCGGCGTCCCTGGAGGCGCTTGAGCGCGCCGTGCAGGGCTGCCGCCGCTGCCCCCTGTGGCGCGACGCGACGCAGGGCGTATGCGGCCGCGGCCCCGCGCGGGCGGACCTGATGATCGTCGGCGAGCAGCCGGGGGATCAGGAGGATCTGGCCGGCGAGCCCTTCGTGGGTCCGGCGGGTCAGGTGCTGAACGCCGCCATGGCCGAGGCGGAGGTGGACCGCACGGACGCCTTCGTCACCAATGCGGTGAAGCATTTCAAGCACGAGCCGCGCGGCAAGCGCCGCATCCACCAGACGCCGACGACCGGCGAGGTTCAAGTCTGCCGCTGGTGGCTGGACGCCGAGCGGGCGATCGTGAAGCCGAGACTGATCGTCACCCTGGGCGCCACGGCCGCCTATGGCGTGCTGGGCCGCAAGGTGGCGGTGACCAAGGAACGCGGCCGCCCGATCGCGCTGGAGGACGGCTCGACCGCCCTGCTGACCGTCCACCCCAGCTACCTGCTGCGCATCCCCGACAAGGCCGCCGCGGCGGCGGAACGGGCCCGGTTCGTGGAGGATCTGAGGATGGCGGGAGCGTTGATGGCCTGACGATCGTCAGGGCAAGCCGAGATCCATGTCGTATTCGTCGTGCCGGGGCTCGAGGTCGCTCAGTCGACGCAATCGGCGGCGTGAACCGCCGTCGGAGAACCACAGCAAGCGCGCCCGCGCCGGCTTGCTGTTGATGATCTGAACCTGCGCTCCTCGTTCGGAAAGGAATCGTCTGAAGCGTTTGCCGTTTCGTCTGCCCCATACGCCGACGAATTTCTGGCTGAACAGGCCCCCGTAGGTCGCACTTCCCGTGAACGCGTAGGAGACCTCCTCGGGCGTCAGGTACTTCGCCATCACGCCGCGCTCGACGACGCAGACGTGGGCGTCCCCCGCCGGGGCGAAGGCGCGATCCCGAAAGACCCAAGCGTAGATGCGGTCGGGCGGCGTCATGCCTGAACGGTAGCGCATGACGGCGGCCCGACAAACGCCCGCCTCATTTGCCCTCCGCCGCCCCAGTCGCTACATCCCGCGCCGACCTCCCCACACTCCAGACGACAGGGCGCGACGCTCCCCATGGCGCAGCAATACATTTTCCAGATGCAGGGCCTGACCAAGGCCTATCCCGGCGGCAAGAAGGTCTTCGAGAACATCTGGCTGAGCTTCTACAACGACGCCAAGATCGGCGTCGTCGGCGTCAACGGCTCGGGCAAGTCCACCCTGTTGAAGATCATGGCCGGGCTGGACACCGAGTTCCAGGGCGAGGCGAAGGCCGCGGATGGCGTGAAACGCGGCTATCTGGAGCAGGAGCCGCAGCTGGATCCCGCCCTGAACGTCCGCGAGAACGTCGAGGCGTGGTGCGAAGAGAAGCAGTGGGTCAACCGCTTCAACGCCATCGCCGCCGAGATGGCCGAGAACTATTCCGACGAGCTGATGGAGGAGATGACCGCCCTCCAGGAGAAGATCGACGCGGGCGACGTCTGGGACATCGACAGCCGCATCGAGATGGCGATGGACGCCCTGCGCTGCCCGCCGGACGACTGGGAGGTCACCAACCTGTCGGGCGGCGAGAAGCGTCGTGTGGCGCTGGCGCGCCTACTGCTGTCCAAGCCCGACATGCTGCTGATGGACGAACCGACCAACCACCTGGACGCCGAGTCGGTGGCCTGGCTGCAGCATCATCTGGAGAACTTCCCGGGCTGCGTCATCCTGGTGACCCACGACCGCTACTTCCTGGATCAAGTCACCAAGTGGACGCTGGAGCTGGACCGCGGCAAGGGCCACCCGCACGAGGGCAACTATTCCAGCTGGCTGGAAGCCAAGCAGAAGCGCGTCGTGCAGGAGCAGTCGGAGAGCGAGGCCCGCCAGCGCGCCCTGACCCGCGAACTGGAATGGGTCCGCTCCGGCGCCAAGGCCCGTCAGGCGAAGTCCAAGGCCCGTCTGGCCGCCTATGAGCGCATGGTCGCCGAGCAGGAGAACTCGGCCAAGGCCCAGACCCACGCCGTCATCCAGATCCCGCCCGGCCCGCGCCTAGGCAACGTGGTGCTGGAGGTCGAGGGGCTGGAGAAGTCCTATGGCGACAAGCTGCTGTTCAAGGACCTGACCTTCAAGCTGCCGCCCAACGGCATCGTCGGCGTCATCGGCCCGAACGGCGCCGGCAAGTCGACCCTGTTCCGCCTGATCACCGGCCAGGAACAGCCCGACGCCGGCAAGATGCGCCTGGGCGAGACGGTCAAGCTGGCCTACGTCGACCAGTCGCGCGACGACCTGAACCCCAATCACACGATCTGGGAAGCCATCTCCGGCGGCACCGACGTGATGATGGTGGGCAAGCGCGAGATCAACACCCGCGCCTACGTCGGCAGCTTCAACTTCAAGGGCGGCGACCAGCAGAAGAAGGTGGGGCTGCTGTCAGGCGGCGAGCGCAACCGCGTGCACCTGGCCAAGACGCTGGCGACGGGCGGCAACCTGATCCTGCTCGACGAGCCGACCAACGACCTGGACATCGAGACGCTGCAGAACCTCGAGGAGGCCTTGGAAGAGTTCGCCGGCTGCGCCGTGGTCATCAGCCACGACCGCTGGTTCCTGGACCGCCTGGCCACCCACATCCTCGCCTTCGAGGGCGACAGCCACGTCGAATGGTTCGAGGGCAACTTCGAAGCCTATGAGGAAGACAAGAAGCGCCGCCTGGGCGCCGACAGCCTCATCCCCCACCGGATCAAGTTCCAGAAGTTCGGGCGGTAGGTCTCAGACTTGCCGACGCAAAAAGGCGGCAGGTGATCCTGCCGCCTTTTTGTTTTGGAGCGCGGACGTCCACGTCCGCGACTTGCGCGATCGCCGCTTTCGCGGACCTGGAGGTCCGCGCTCCTTCCGACCCTAGTGCCTCACCCGGACGTAGTCGCCAGGGGCGGCCGTCAGGGCCTTCAGCTTGCCCGCTCCGGGCTTGCGGGCCTTGACCTGGTCGTCGGCGCCCATCTCGCGCAGCCAGCCCTGCCATTCGGGCCACCAGGAGCCATCGTGCTTCGTCGCGCCGGCCAGCCAGGCCTCGGGGTCGGCGGGGGCATCGGGGTTGGTCCAGTAGCCGTGCTTGTTCGCGGCCGGCGGATTGATCATGCCGGCGTTGTGGCCCGAGCCGCCCATCAGGAACCGCGTCGGCCCGCCGAAATGCGTGCGCTGGGCATAGGTCGATTTCCACGCCGAGACATGGTCGTCCTTGAGCGCGATCAGCATGACGGGCGTCTCGATCTTCGACAGGTCCAGCGCGACGCCGTCGATCGTCACGCCGCCCGTGTCCTTCAGCCGGTTGCCGGCCAGGATCTCGCGGCCGTACTCCCGCAGGAACCGCGCCGGGATGCGCGCGCCGTCGTCGAACCACCAGAGCAGATCCGAGGCGCGCGCCTCGTCGCCCAGCAGGTAGTGGGTCACCACCGACGACCAGATCAGATCGTTGGCGCGAACCGTGGCGAACAGCTTGGTCAGGTCGTGGGCCTCAACGAAGCCCTTCCTGTCCAGATAGCGGTCGAAGGCGTTCAGGTCGCCCTGACCGGTGAAGACCGACCATTCTCCCATGTCGCCGAAATCGACCAGGGCGGCGATCAGGGTGGCCGAGGCGACGCGATCGCCCTGCCCCGTCTGCGCCAGATACGCCAGCGTCATCGCCGACAACGTGCCGCCCAGGCAGTAGGAGACCAGATCGACGTCCGCCTCGCCCGTCGCCGTCCGCACCGCGTCCATGGCGGCGATCACGCCGTCCTTGACGTAGGCGGCCAGCCCCTTGTCGGCCATCGCCTCGTCCGGGTTGGCCCAGGACACGACGAAGACGGTATGGCCCTGATCCACCAGCCATTTCAGGTAGCTGGCCTTGGGCGTCAGGTCGAAGAGGTAGTATTTGTTGACCAGCGGCGGCACGAACAGCAGCGGGCGACGGAAGACCTTCTCCGTCGTCGGCGCATACTGGATCAGTTCCAGCAGCTCATTGCGGAACACGACGGCGCCGGGCGTGGCGGCGATGTTCCGGCCCAGCTCAAAATCGTTCGGCGCCCGGCGCGCGATCAGGCCGTCGCCGCGGGCCACGTCGTCCAGCAGGTTCGTCAGGCCCGTCAACAGGCTGAGCCCGCCGCTCTCGACCGTCCGGCGCGCCACCTGCGGATTCGTGTGGGCCCAGTTGGTCGGCGACAGGGCGTTCATCAGCTGACGCCCGGCGAAATCGACCTGGGCGCGCGTGGCCTCGTCCACCGGCGCGGCGGCGACGAACTCCTGCATCCGCTTCGCCGAAAGCAGATAGGCCTGCTTCAGCCAGTCGTAGACCGGCTCTTCGGTCCACGCCGGATCGGAGAAACGGCGGTCGCCGCGCTCAGGGGCTGCCACGGGCTCCGGGCTGCCGCCCATCATCCGCTCGCCGAAGCCGCGCCACAGGACGGTCCAGTCCTGCCAGCCCTGCATCTGGGCGTGCATCAGGGCTGCGGGGCTGGTCATCACCGCCGTGTTGAAGTCGACCCAGGCGCGGGCGATCGTGGTCGGGTCATAGGGCAGCGGCTCGGCCGACAGCGCCTTCTGCGTCGTGGCGCGCACGGCGGCGGCGGCACTGAACATCAGGCCGGTCAGGGCCTCGGCCACGACCTCGGGGTCCGGCGGGATCATCAGCGGCGGCTCGCGGCGCGCGTCGGTCACGGATCAGGCCTCCAGCGCGGTCAGGACGTCGACGGCGTCGCAGTCCTGCGGCGCCACGAACAGGAACGCCAGCGCACGGTCCGGGTTCGCGGCGGTCCAGACAGGGCACGGGGCGACGTCGGGCGCGGCGGTTTGGGGGGCGGGGCGGAAGTCGGCGGCGTCGAAGGCCATGGCGGCGATCCCGGTTGGGTGAACTCTGTTGGCCGAGCTTATGTCATGGCTTTTCCGCCAGCACGATGCCATTATCCGCGCTTTCATTGTGCGTTTTTGCACAGGTGGACGCGGTGGCCGACGACTTCAATTGGAACGACCTGCGCCCCTTCCTCGCCGTGGCGCGCACCGGGCGGCTGACGGCCGCCGCCGCCCGGCTGGGCGCGGACCATACGACGGTGGCCCGGCGCATTTCGGCGCTGGAGGCGGCCTTGGGCGCCCGCCTGTTCGACCGCAGCCCGCAGGGCTACGCCCTGACCCCGCACGGCGAACGCCTGCTGCCCCATGCCGAGCAGATCGAAAGCCTGACGCTGCGCGCCGCGGGTCAGGTCGGAGAGGCGGATCAGGCGCTGACCGGCGCCGTCCGCATCGGCGCGCCGGAGGGCTTCGGCAGCTATTTCCTCGCGCCCCTGATGGTGAAGCTGGCCGAGCGGCATCCGGAGCTGGAGATCCAGCTGGTGGCCATCCCCGGCGTGGTCAGCCTGTCGAAGCGCGAGGCCGACGTGGCGATCACCCTCAGCCCTCCGCGCGAGGGGCGGCTGGTGTCGCGCAAGCTGACCGACTACGGCCTCGGCCTCTACGCCGCGCCTTCGTATCTCGACGCGCGCCCACCGATCCGAACACGCGCCGATATGGCCGGTCACCGCTTCGTCGGCTACATCGGCGACCTGCTGTACGCGCCCGAGCTGGACTACATGCAGGCGCCGGACGTGGACATCCACGTGGCCCTGCAGAGCTCCAACCTGATCGCCCAGATGCAGGCGACCCTGGCCGGCGCGGGGTTGTGCGTGCTGCCGGACTTCATCGCCCGGCGCGAGCCCGGCCTGCGCCGCGTGCTGCCGCGCGACGTGGGGCTGGAGCGCAGCCTGTGGCTGGTGGTGCATGCGGACCTGAAGGCATTGGCCCGCATCCGCGCCGTCATGTCGATCATCGTCGAGGCAGTACGGGCCGATCGCGCCGCCTTCGCACGCAAGCCGGAGGGCTGACGTCGCCTGCATGACTGGCCTATCTTCCGCCCATGTCCAGCCGCCCCGCCGTTCTGATCGTTCAACCCCATTTGGGACCGGTCGCGCCCTTTCTTGAGAGCGCCTACGACGTCCATCGTCTTTGGGAGGGGCCGCCGGTCGAGGCCGAGGCGCTGATTGAGGCCGTTGTGGTTGCGGGTGAGTTCCCCCTGGATCCCGCCTTGATCGATCGGCTGCCGAAACTGAGGCACGTCGCCTGCTTCACGGCCGGATACGACGGCATCGACCCGGCCTGGTGCAGGGCGCGCGGGCTGGAGGTCACCCATGCGCCCGGCGTGAACCATGAGGACGTGGCGGACCATGCGATCGGCCTGATTCTGGCGGCGCACCGACGGATCGCCTCAGGCGACGCCGACGTTCGCGCGGGCCGGTGGACGCCGCAATCCAAGACCATCACCCGCTCGCTGGCCGGCTTGAAGCTGGGCATCGTCGGCCTGGGGGCGATCGGCGAGGCCGTGGCCCGGCGCGGCGCGGCGATGCGCATGATCCCGTCGTGGTGGGGGCCGCGGGCGAAGGAGGTGCCGTGGCCGCGCGCCGACAGTCTGATCGATCTCGCCAAGGCCAGCGACGTTCTGGTGGTCGCCTGCCGCGCGGACGACACGAACCGCGGCCTGATCTCGGCCGAGGTGATGGCGGCACTGGGCCCCGACGGCCTGCTGGTCAACGTCGCGCGTGGTCAGGTCGTGGATGAGGACGCCCTGATCGCCGCGCTGAAGTCTGGCCGGCTTGGCGGGGCCGCGCTGGACGTGTTCGAGACCGAGCCTACGGAAGCCGCGCGCTGGGCCGACGTTCCGAACACCGTGCTGACACCCCACACCGGCGGAGCCACGACCCAGGCGGTGCAGGCCATGCTGGGCCTGCTGCTGCAGAACCTCGACGCCGTGCTGAACGGCCGGCCGCCGGTGACCCCGGCGCCCTGAAGATCAGCGCTGGGGCCGTTCGTCCTCGGTGACCCGGCCGTCGCGGTTCTGATCCATCTGCCGGAACATGAAGCTCGCCCCCGCCCGGATTTCGGCCGGGGTGACGCGGCCGTCACGGTCGGAATCGGCCATGCCGATCATCCGCGCACCATCGCCGCCCGCGGCGATCTCGTGACGGCTGAGGGCGCCGTCCTTGTCAGCGTCCAGCCCCATCACGCGCTCGACCATCGACACCTGGAACTGCGCCAGAGTGATGCCCTCCTTGGGCGTCTCGGCCACGACGGGACCGACGGGGCGATCGGGATCGGCGGGGATGCCCTGTGGCGCCGGGACATCGGCCGCTGAGGGTTCGGGCGGCGCAGCGCCCGGCTTCGCGGAGACTGAGGCCACGGACGAGGTGGCGACGTCAGGCTGTGGAGGTGCGTCGCCCGGACTGATCGGACCGGCGGCGCCAGGGTCACGCTCGGCCTCATCCGAGACCGGCGAGGAGCAGGCGGCGAGCGTGACCAAGGCCGCAATAGCCAGGAGGCGGGACATGAAGGGCTCCGTGAGCAAGGTCACACCGTCGCGCCACGCTGCCGTTGGATCAAGGCTGACCCACCGGATTTCACTTGCATAATCATATAAGGATATCTTTATACGACCTCATGACCTTTCGGGCCGAACATCTCGTGGAGGCCTTGCGCGGGGCCGGCGAGCCAACGCGCCTGCGCATCCTCGCGCTGCTCGCAACCGAGGAACTCTCGGTGATGGAGTTGTCCGGCGTTCTGGAACAAAGCCAGCCACGCGTGAGCCGACACCTGAAACTGCTGGCTGAAGCGGGTCTGATCGAGCGATTTCCGGACGGCGCCCGCGTCTTCTATCGCCTGTCGTCGGATACGTCGGCACGCCGCCTGATCGATGCTGTGCTGGATCTGCTCGACGACGTCGACGGAGAGGGCGATCAGCGGAGACTGGAAACCGTTCGACGTGAGCGAGAGGCGGAAGCCGAAGCCTACTTCGAACAGATCGCGCCGAGCTGGGATCGGATCAGGTCGCTTTATGTCCGCGAGAGCGCGGTCGAGGCCGCGATCATCGAAGCGGCCGGAGACGGGCCGTTCGACCGCATGGTCGACCTCGGTACGGGCTCAGGCAGAATGCTGACTTTGCTGGGCCGCACGGCGAAGACCGCGATCGGGCTGGATCTCAGCCAGAACATGCTCAATATCGCGCGCGCCAATGTGGCGAAGGCCGGCATCGACAGGGTGGAGCTGCGTCATGGCGACGTCTTCGCCACGCGCCTGCCTGACCGGACGGCCGACCTCGTGGTGATGCATCAGGTGCTTCATTACCTGACCGATCCCGCCGCTGCCGTGGCCGAAGCCGCTCGGCTGGTCCGGTCGGGTGGACGCCTGCTGATCGTCGACTTCGCGCCGCACGCGCTGGAGCATATGCGTGACGAGCATCAGCACCGTCGATTGGGGTTCGACGATCTGGAGATGCGCCGCTGGCTGACGGCCGGTTCGTTGGAAGCCGTCCCCGCGACCGTGCTGCCTCCCGACCGCGAGGGCCTGACCGTCTGCATCTGGACCGCGCGACGCCTTGCCGAGGAAGAAGTGAAGGCCGCATGACGACCGTTTCGATGAACCTGGCGGACGCCCGCGCGCTGCTGCTGTCTCCCTTGGGGCCGGTGGCCCGGGCCGGTCGTGACTCGCGTCGACCGCGCGTGTCGTTCGAGTTCTTTCCGCCCAAGACCGATGAGGCCGAGGCGGGCCTCTGGCGGGCCGTGTCGCGCCTGGCGCCGCTGAAGCCGGAGTTCGTCTCCGTCACTTACGGGGCGGGCGGGTCGACGCGCGAGCGGACTCATCGAACCGTCAGCCGCATTCTGGCCGAGACGGACCTGAAACCTGCGGCCCACCTGACGTGCGTGGAGGCCAGCCGAGGCGAAATCGACGAGGTCATCGCCGAGTATAAGGCCGCCGGCGTACGGCACATTGTGGCCCTTCGCGGCGATCCGCCTGGCGCCGCGGGCATCGGCGGCGCCTACGTCCCCCGCGCGGACGGCTATGCCAACGCGACCGAACTCGCGGCGGCCATCAGCCGCGTGGGCGGGTTCGAGATCACGGTCGGAGCCTATCCGGAGAAGCACCCGGAGAGCCCGTCGATCGAGCACGACGTCGACGTGCTGAAGGCCAAGGTGGACGCCGGCGCCACGCGCGCGATCAGCCAGTTCTTCTTTGACCTCGACGCCTTCCTGCGCTTTCGCGACCGGGTACGAGCGGCCGGCATCGGCATCCCGCTGATCCCTGGAATAATGCCCGTGTCCAACTTCAACGGCCTCAAGCGCATGAGCGCGGCGTGCGGCGCCTCCGTGCCCGACTGGCTGGAAGCCCACTTCGAAGGATTGGACGACGACCCCGAGACCCGCCGCCTGCTGGCTGCGTCCGTCGCCGCCGAAACCTGCGCGCGGCTGCAGGAGGAGGGGTTCCAGGACTTCCACTTCTACACCCTGAACCGCGCCGACCTCGTGTACGCGATCTGCCGCGTGCTCGGCGTCCGGGAGAGCGCGTCCACATGACCCGCCAAGCCCGCATCGCCCAGCTTCACGCCGCCGCGAAGGCGCGCATCCTCGTGCTCGACGGATCGTGGGGCGTGATGATCCAGCGGCGCGACTTGTCAGAAGCAGATTTCAGAGGCGACCGCTTCACAGCTCACAACGGCCAGATGAAGGGGAACAACGACATCCTCTGCATCACCCGGCCGGACGTGATCGCC
This sequence comes from Caulobacteraceae bacterium, assembly GCA_019748055.1. Taxonomy (GTDB): domain Bacteria; phylum Pseudomonadota; class Alphaproteobacteria; order Caulobacterales; family Caulobacteraceae; genus Brevundimonas. The sequence continues at coordinate 18,621 of JAIEQC010000016.1, forward strand.
GACCTGCACGACCAGTATTTCGCGGCGGGGGCCGACATCTCCGAGACCAACACCTTCTCGGCCACGACGATCGCCCAGGACGATTATCACCTCCACGCCGACGCGGTCTGGGACATCAATCTGGAAGGCGCGAAACTGGCCCGCGCCGCCGCCGACCGCTGGACCGAGAAAGAGCCGCACAAGCCCCGCTTCGCCGCGGGCTCCATCGGGCCGCTGAACAAGATGCTGTCGATGTCGTCGGACGTGAACGATCCGGGCGCCCGCAGCGTGACCTTCGACCAGGTCTACGAGGCCTATCGCCACCAGGTGAAGGCGCTGAACGAAGGCGGGGTGCACCTGTATCTGATCGAGACGATCACCGACACGCTGAACTGCAAGGCGGCGATCAAGGCGATCAAGGACCTGGAGGACGAGGGGCTGGAGCCCCTGCCCATCTGGATCAGCGGCACCATCACCGACCGCTCGGGCCGGACCCTGTCGGGCCAGACGGCCGAGGCCTTCTGGAACAGCGTGCGTCACGCCAAACCCTTCGCCGTCGGCTTCAACTGCGCGCTCGGCGCCGACCTGATGCGGCCCTTCATCGCCGAGCTCGCCCGCGTCGCCGACACCCTGGTCGCGGCCTATCCGAACGCCGGCCTGCCCAACGCCATGGGCCAGTACGACGAGGAACCGCACGAAACCGCCCACTTCATCGAGGAATGGGCGCGCTCGGGTTTGGTCAACATCGTCGGCGGCTGCTGCGGCACGACGCCGGAGCACATCCGGCACGTGGCCGAAGAGGTGGCGGGGGTGACGCCGCGCGCGATCCCGGAGCGGCCGGTGGCCCTGCGGCTGTCGGGGCTGGAACCGTTGGAGATGGTGGCATGAGGTTGCTACCCGTCACTTCGTGGGATGATTGGGCGGCGCTCGCGACGATCGCTTCGCTGGTGATCGCGCTATTGGCGGCGTTGATTGCGTGGCGTCAGATCAAACATCAGTTAGTCGAAGGTAGACGCCAATCGGCTTTTAATGCGTTTTTGCATTTTTCCGAACGGTTCCTAGAGTTCATGGAGCTTCGAAGCGAGCTCAAGGACCGGTTTGAAAGAAAAGACAAAGATCTAAAGCTTCGTGAGATTAAGTTCTTTTACCAGAAGTATTGGAATATACAGATCAATGAATGGGAGATGTTTCGCGCTGGACTTCTTCCGGTAGACGTCTACAGCGGATGGCTGTGTTATGTTCACGACAACATCGTGGGCGACTTTAGAATGGGATACTTTAACGCCGACGGTCAGCCCGGCCACATGACTGCCAGACAAGCGTTCGAAACGATTGCGTTAGGTCAGTTGATGAGGTCGCAACCTGAGTGTCGGGACTTTTTCAAGAGGCTGGCCGAGCGGAAGCATGACTGGACCCCTACCCACCGACCAGAAAATGACGAACGACTCTCCGCACGAGTCAAAGATATGCGAGATTTCCTCACCGAGATGCGCCGAGAATATCAGATCGCGGCTGCGTGGCGGCTAACGTAGTGAGACCCACCTTCATAAACGTCGGCGAGCGGACCAACGTCACGGGCTCGGCCAAGTTCAGGAAGCTGATCGTCGAGGGCGACTACGCCGCCGCGCTCGACATCGCGCGCCAGCAGGTCGAGGCCGGCGCCCAGATCATCGACGTCAACATGGACGAGGGGTTGCTGGACGGCGCCATCGCCATGCGGACCTTCCTCAACCTGATCGCGGCGGAGCCCGACATCGCCCGCGTGCCGGTGATGATCGACAGCTCCAAATGGGAGGTGATCGAGGCGGGGCTGAAGTGCGTCCAGGGCAAGCCGATCGTCAACTCGATCAGCATGAAGGCGGGTGAGGCGGAGTTCCGCGAACAGGCGGTCAAATGCCTGCGCTATGGCGCCGCCGTCGTGGTCATGGCCTTCGACGAGGTGGGCCAGGCCGACACCGCCGCACGCAAGATCGAGATCTGCACGCGCGCTTACCGGATCCTGGTCGATGAGGTCGGCTTCCCGCCCGAGGACATCATCTTCGACCCCAACATCTTCGCCGTGGCGACGGGGATCGAGGAGCACGACAACTACGCCGTCGACTTCATCGAGGCGACGCGGGCGATCAAGGCCACCCTGCCCTACGCCCGCGTTTCGGGCGGCGTGTCGAACGTGTCGTTCAGCTTCCGCGGCAACGAGCCGGTGCGCCGGGCGATCCACTCGGTGTTCCTGTACCACGCCATCCAGGCGGGCATGGACATGGGCATCGTCAACGCCGGAGACCTGCCCGTCTATGACGACATCGATCCGGAGCTGAGAGAGGCGGTCGAGGACGTCATCCTGAACCGGCCGCAGCGGACCGATGTGTCCAACACCGAGCGGCTGGTCGACCTCGCGCCCAACTACAAGGGCGACAAGGGCGCGGGCCGGGTCGTCGATCTGACCTGGCGCGAGGCCCCCGTCGGCAAGCGGATCGAACACGCGCTCGTCCACGGCATCACCGAGTTCATCGAGGCCGACACCGAGGAGGCGCGCGCAGGCGCGGAGCGGCCCCTCCACGTCATCGAAGGCCCGTTGATGGACGGGATGAACGTGGTCGGCGACCTGTTCGGCGCGGGAAAGATGTTCCTGCCCCAGGTGGTGAAGTCGGCTCGGGTGATGAAGCAGGCCGTGGCCTATCTCGAGCCCTTCATGGAGGCGGAAAAGGCCGGAAAGCCGCGCGAGCAGGCCGGGCGCATCCTGATGGCGACCGTCAAGGGCGACGTCCACGACATCGGCAAGAACATCGTCGGCGTGGTCCTCCAGTGCAACAACTACGAGGTCATCGACCTCGGCGTCATGGTCCCGGCCGACCGCATCCTCGACGAGGCCAGGGCGCACAACGTCGACATCATCGGCCTGTCGGGCCTGATCACGCCGTCTCTGGACGAGATGGTGTTCGTGGCACGCGAGATGGAGCGACGGGGCTTCGACATCCCACTGCTGATCGGCGGGGCGACGACGAGCCGGACCCACACGGCGGTCAAGATCGAGCCGGCCTATCGCCGGGGGTCGACGACCTATGTCGTGGACGCCAGCCGCGCCGTGGGCGTGGTGTCGGGGCTGCTGTCCAAGACCGAGAAGGCCAAGAACGAGGCCGCGACCCGCGACGAATACATCCGCATCCGCGAGCAGTATGCCCGGGGCCAGGAGGTCAAGGCGCGGACCTCGATCGCCGACGCACGCAAGAACCCCGTCGCCGTCGACTGGACCGCGCCGCGGCCGGCCGCGCCGAGCTTCACGGGCGTCAGGGCCTATGAAGCGTGGGACCTGGCCGATCTGGCTGAGCACATCGACTGGACGCCCTTCTTCGCCAGCTGGGAGCTGATCGGCCGCTATCCGCATATCCTCGAAGACGAGATCGTCGGCGAGGCGGCCCGGGACCTGTTCCGGGACGCCCAGGCGATGCTGAAGCGCATCGTCGAGGAGAAGTGGTTCACGGCCAAGGGCGTCGTCGGCTTCTGGCCCGCCAACGCCGACGGCGACGACATCGTGGTCTTCCAGGACGAAACGCGCACAGCCGAGATCGCCCGGTTCCACACCCTGCGCCAGCAGATCGCCAAGTCGAACGGAAAGCCGAACGCGGCCCTGTCCGATTTCGTCTCGCCCACCGGCGACGACTGGATCGGCGCCTTCGCGGTCACCGCCGGCCACGGCGAGCTGGAGAAGGCCGCGGAGTTCAAGGCGGCGGGCGACGACTATTCGGCGATCATGTGCACCGCGCTGGCCGACCGTCTGGCCGAGGCCTTCGCCGAGCGGCTGCACAAGGAGGTGCGGACCACGCTCTGGGGTTATGCGCCCGACGAGGCGGCGACGATCCAGGACCTGATCGAGGAGAAGTACCAGGGCATCCGCCCCGCCCCCGGCTACCCGGCCCAGCCGGACCACACGGAAAAGGCGACCCTGTTCCGCCTGCTGGACGCCGGGACCAATGCCGGCATGGCCTTGACCGAAAGCTATGCCATGACGCCCCCGGCGTCGGTGTCGGGGCTCTATTTCGGCCACCCGCAAAGCCACTACTTCGGCGTCGGCAAGATCGATCGCGACCAGGTCGAGGACTATGCGCGGCGCAAGGGCTGGGACCTGGATACGGCCGAGCGCTGGCTGGCGCCGATCCTGAACTATGACCCGGGCGCGGAGGCGCGCGGGCAAGCGGCCTAGCGCCTATTCCAGCCCGACGTCCTTCAGCGTCGGCGGGGCGTCGGTGATCCCCAGCGACACCCGCCGCGCAGCGTGCTCACAGCGGCCGGGCAGGCCGAAGAAGAGGCCGAAGGTCTCGTTCCGGAGGGCCTGGTCGCCCGCCAGGATCGGAGCCCACTGACGGCGGGCGCCGTCGGCGGCGGCCTCCGCCTCGGCGATCGCCTCGGCCGACTGGAAGGCGCGCCCGGCGTCCAGCGCGGACCGAAACTTCACCGCCTCCGCCCGACCGAGGTCGATCAGGCGCAGGTCCAGCTCGTCGGTCGTCGCGAGGCTCTCCCCGACCGCGACGTGCCCAGACACCAGGGCCTCGCACCAGGCCACAAGCGAATAGTCAGCGTCGGGCGCGCCGGGCGGCAGGGCAGTCGCATAGGCCATGGCCTCGCGCGTGCGCCGCGAGCGCTCTCCGTCGTCGGCTGTGAACTGGGTGCCGCCGGTGCGGATCACCTCGTCCTGAGCCAGTGCGGGGGCGGCGACGGCGAGCAGGACGACGCCGGTCAGGGCGGCGAGCAAAGGACGCATGGACGATTCCAACTTCATCCCGGCCGGATAGAGCCCTCCGGACCGCCGGGCAAGAAAAAGGCGGCGGGTCCGAAGACCCGCCGCCCCGTTCTTTCGGCTTTTCCGCTCTTTAGAAGCGGTAGGCCAGGCTGAAGCGAACCGAGCGCGGCTGCTGGTAGGCAGTGACGCGGCCGTAGTTCGGATCCGGATCGGCCGGGCCGGTGCGGTCGCCGAACTCGTTGAAGTCCTGCTCCGAGTCCGCGTCGAACAGGTTGAACACGTCGGCGCGCAGGACCAGCGATTCACCCGGAATGGTGAACACCTGAGCCAGGTCGTACGAGAACGTCATGTCCACGTTCGTCAGCCAGTCGCTCTCGAACGACTCGCCGCGGGGGGTGGCCACGCCGCCGCAGAACCACGACGCCGCGCCGTACAGCGAGGCGAAGAAGTCGGTCGGGTGCACGCCCTGACAGCCGAACTTGCGCGGCGACTGGATCAGCAGGTTGGCGCCGACGTTGAACGCCGGGGTCACCTGCCAGTTGCCGAACGCCTTGAACGTATGTTCGCGGTGGTTCGGCAGGAAGCCGTACGAGTTGTCGGTCAGGCCGGGCTGGTCGAAGTCCTGCGACAGACCGGGGTCGGTCTGGCCGTTGTCCGACTTCAGGGCGCCTTCGTAGTTGCCCTTGTTTTCCGACCAGACGTAGCTGAAGCGGCCCGCCCAGACGCCGTCGAAGGCCTTCTCCATCGACAGTTCCAGCGCCTTGTAGGTGCGCTCGGGGACCGGGTAGTTCAGCTGGGCGGCGGTCAGGGTGATTTCCCGATCCGTCGTGACCCGGCCGCCCGTGGCGCGCGACAGGTCGGCACCGGACAGGGTGATCACCATGTCCTCGCCCGGGTTGGTCAGGACGTACTGGTGGAAGCCGTACCACACCGAGTAGCACTCGGCGTAGGTCAGGTTGTCCGGATCGGCGCCCGAGCAGTAGTCCAGAACGGCGGCGTCGATGGCGACGTCGTCGATGGCCGTGCCCAGTTCGCGGTACGTGCCCTTCACGCTGAACGTCCAGTCGTCGAACACTCGGGCTTCGTAGCCCAGGATGAACTCGTCGACGTACATCGGGTCGATTTCCTTATCGACCTGGGTCGAGATCGGACGCACTTCACCCGAAGCGAAGTTGGCGCCGCTGACGAACGTGCCGAGGATCGGCTCGCCCGTCGTATCGTTGATGCCGTCGGCGTTGGTGTCGGTCGCGCCTCCGGTCCGGTTCAGCGTCCAGACGTCCTGGATGAAGAACTCGGCGCCGGCCAGACGCTGGTTGGTGTTCACCGCGACCGGCAGGAAGTAGCGGCCGTAGAAGCCGAACAGCTTGGCGTCGCCGTCGCCGAAGACGTCATAGGTCGCGCCGAGACGCGGAGCCCACTGGTCGGGCAGGTCGACGAAGGCCACGCCGGCGATGTTCTTGTTCTCGAAGCCTTCGTTCCGGATGCCCAGGTTCAGGGTCAGGCGGTCGGTGACCTCCCAGCTGTCCTGCAGGTAGTAGGCGTTCTGTATGGATTCCCAGCCGCCGTCGTTGTCGTAGGCCCGGATGCGGACGCGCTGGGGCAGGCCGGCGCCGTCATAGGTCTGGTAGCGGTACCAGAGGCCACCGGTCCGGTCGCCGGTGCAGTTCACCGCCGTCGAGATCGGGCCGCCGGGACGGCAGTAGTTGTAGCCCTGACCCGAGTAGTCGAGCTCCTGGTAGGCTTCCAGCGTTTCCTGGTCGATGCCGAAGCGGAAGTGGTGAGCCCCGAAGAAGTCGGCGTAGATGTCGACGTCGGCGCGCAGGACCTCACGACGGTCCTCGTTGATCGACGGCTGGCCGATCAGCCAGCGCCCGAGACGCGGACGCGCCGGGTTCAGGTCGGTGATCAGGGCGAAGGCGTCGCCCGGCGAGGAGTTCTGCTCGTTGTACTCGTTGACGCCATAGGAGATCGAGGTCGTCAGCCAGTCGGTCCAGATGCCGGTGTAGCGGGCGATCCAGTTCTCACCGCCGAAGCGGAAGGTCGACGAGCCGTTCTGGGCAGTCGTGGCACCGGTCCCGGTGTTGATCTGGGTGACTTCGGTGACCTGCTCCTGCTCGTCCTTGAAGTAGGTGAACTCCAGGCGGTGGTCGTCGGTGATCAGGAAGTCGACCTTGGCGCCGTAGAACGGATCGTCGCTGGTGACGCGGTTCGCGGTGCCGTTGGTGCCGGCGTTGTAGAACTCGCGGTCACGGAAGTTGTACAGACCGAAGATGAACAGGCGGTCGCGGATGATCGGGCCGCCGAAGTCGAAGATCAGGTCGCTGGAGTTCGTCTCGTCGAACTGGTTCAGCGCCAGATAGGTGTCCGGGGACTGCGAGCGCAGCGAGTCCGGCTCCCAATAGGCCGTGACGCCGAATTCCCACTCGTTGCCGCCCGACTTGGTCGTGCCGTTCAGCACGCCGCCGGTGCCGCGTCCGAATTCCGACTGATAGCCGCCGGTCTTGGTTTCCAGCGTCTGGTAGAACTCGAACGGAACGATCGACGAGCCGGTGAAGTCACGGAATTTCGTGATGTTCAGGCCGTTGACGAAGTAGGTGTTCTCACCGGCAGAAGCGCCGCCGATGGTCGGGATGTTGCCGAAGGCGCCGTCCGAGGCGGTCACGCCCGGGGCCAGCAGGGCCACGGCGTTGGCGTCGCGGGCGATCGGGATGTTCCGCGACAGCTCTTCGACGTTGACCGTCAGGCCGGTGGTGGTGGCGTCGAACTCGGACACCGCCTGACGCACACCGACGACCACGATGTCGTCGACGGCGGTGGCGCCCGAGGTGTCGATCGCGCCCGAGGCCGAGCCGACCGTGAAGATCAGCGACGTGGTGCCGCCGGCGCCGACCGAGACGGTCTCGGTCAGGGCGGCGTTGCCGGCCGAGGTGACGGTGGCGACGTACTGGCCCTGCGGCAGGGCGACGGCACGGAACGAGCCGTCGGCGCCCGTGGTGTAGGTGCGGGTGAAGCCCTGGGCCACCGACTGCAGCGTCACGGTGGCGCCGGAGACGGGCTGGCCCGTCTGGGTTTCCACGGTGCCGGCCACGGCGCCTTGCACGATGTTCTGGGCGGCCGCCTGGGTGGGGGCCAGCAGGACGGCGGCCGCGGGGACGGCCACCAGGGCCATCAGCGCCGTTCCGCCGATCATGGTCGATTGCAGCAGACGCTGCCGGATCGTGTGGGTCTTCAAGAGACAGTCCTCCTAGGGCCGGCGCCGAGCATCCCGTTTCCGGGCCCCTCGCGGCGTCGACGTTGAGCATCCGCGAGCCCCAATGCACGCAGATTGCCTTGTCCCTAGCCGATGGCGGGGTGCGACGTCATGACAATTACAGGCCCGTAACCTGATCGTCGCCTCATTGTCGCAATCTGGCCACACCGACCCAGAAGTCTGATTCAACGCAGGTTTCTGGAAGTGATGTTATGCATTAACGCCGATCAGCAACGGACCGTCGGCACCGTTTCGCCCAATGAACGCCGGTATTCGCCTGCGGGTTGAGCCGCGTCTGCGGCGGTGCGACTCAGCGCTGGATCATCGCCCGCGCGGCATAGGAGGCCGGCTCCGGCGTGCACGACGCGGTGGCCAGCTGCGCCGCCATGATACACAGGAAGACGGCGGCGACCGTCAGGAGCCGATTTGAGACGTTGAGGGCGATCGTGGCGGCCATTTTCCGGGCTCCGAAGGGCGTTTACGCCTCGTTAAGGCAAACCTCGGGCCAGCCCCGGCCATGATCCCCTTCGTCCGCGACTTCGATCCCGCCTACGGGCGACACGTCCGGCACACGCCTCTGATCTCGCGGGTGACGGCCGAGAATCCCGGCCCCTTCACCTTCACCGGAACCAACACCTTCATCTTGGGGCGCGAGACGGCCGGCGCGGCCGTGGCCGTGATTGACCCCGGCCCGGACGATCCTCGCCATCTTGAGGCGCTTCTGACCGCCGTCGACGGCCGCAGGGTCAGCCACGTGCTCGTCACCCACACCCACCGCGACCACGCGCCGCTCGCCCGTCCCTTCGCCCGGGTCGTCGGCGCCCCCGTGCTGGCGGCGCCCCCTCCTCCCGTCACGATCCACGCCTCCGGCGGTCTCGACGCGGACGAAGACGAGGACTTCCGCCCCGACCGGCTGCTGACCGATGGCGAGGTCGTCAGCGGCGACGGATGGACCCTGCGGACCCTGGCCACGCCCGGCCATGCCTCGAACCACCTCGCCTTCGCGCTGGAAGAGGAGAACGCTCTCTTCTGCGGCGACCACGTCATGGGCTGGTCGACCACCGTCGTGGCCCCTCCCGACGGCGACATGGCGGCCTACATGGCCAGTCTCGACCGGGTCATCGCCGCCGGCTTCGACCGCCTGTGGCCCACGCACGGCGCGGCGATCGACGACCCCGCGCCGTTTCTGGCGGCCTATCGCGCGCACCGGCTGGATCGCGACGCGCAGATCCTGAGGCGGCTTCACGCGGGAGACGCGCGCATCGCCGAAATGGTCCCGCACCTCTATGCGGCGGTGGATCGCCGCCTGTGGCCCGCGGCGTCGCTGTCGGTCTGGGCTCACCTGATCGCCATGGTCGCCGACGGTCGGGCCGTGGCGACGCCCACCCCCACGCTGGACGCCGCCTACGCCCCCGGCTGAGGTTCCGCCCGCGCGGCCAGCGCCCGCGACAGGGCCGAGGCCAGACGACAGGTCTCCTCCCCCTGCGCCCGCGCGGTGCGCGCGGTGACCCGCAGGTCGGTCCGGCCGGGACGAATGCGGACCACCGCATCGTGCGCCAGTCCGAACCAGAAGCCCCGTCGCTCGCCCTCCGCGCGGAAGGCGGCCGCGCCGATCACGGTGAACCCCGCGTCCTCCAGCGCCGCCGAGGCCGCCTCGGGCGTCAGCTGGCTGGGGACGGAGACCGCGCCAGGACAAGCCTGGGGCCCTGCCGGGGACGGCGCCCGGGCCGCCCCCTCGGCCGCCCGGCGTCCGGCCAGGATGCGCGAGAAGCCGGGCGGGTCGTCTCGGTCGCTGCTCACGTCCCAGGCCTGGAGCTCATTGAAGGCCGGCCAGCGAAGGATCAGCCCCGCCGCCGTCGCCCCGACGGCCAGAACCGACACGGCCGCCGCAAGACCCACAGCCTTAGGTCGGCGCATCGACTGGAAGGCCAGCACCACGATGCAGACGGCGCCCATCGCCGTAAGACCGGCTCCCACCCGGAACGTCAGGACATCCAGCGCGAAGTCTGGGCTCCAGAAGCCGCCCCGCGTGCCCATCGACGCCGCGAACACGCACAGGGGCCCCGCGAGGGCGCCCGCGACCAGCCACGCCGTCCCGCCAGATCGTGATCCGCCCCCTGCCACCGGATCAGGCCTGGGCCGTCGGCAGTCGATAGTCCTTCAGCCGTTCCCGCACGACCTTCTTGTCGATCTTGCCGGTCGCGCCCAGCGGGATGTCGTCGACGAAGACCACGTCGTCCGGCATCCACCACTTGGCGATCTTGCCCTGCAGGAAGTCCAGATGCTCCTGCTTGTTCTGGCTCTCGCCCGGCTTCAGCTTCAGCACCAGCACCGGCCGCTCGTCCCACTTGGGGTGCGCTGCGCCGATGACGGCCGCCAGTTCGACCTTCGGATGGCCGACGGCGATGTTCTCGATCTCGATGGAGCTGATCCACTCGCCGCCCGACTTGATGACGTCCTTGGCGCGGTCGGTGATCTGCATGAACCCGTGCTCGTCGATGGTCGAGACGTCGCCGGTGTCGAAGAAGCCCTCGTTGTCCAGAATTTCTCCGCCCTCGCCCTTGAAGTAGCCGCCCGCGATCGTGGGCCCGCGCACCATCAGGCGGCCGTAGGTGTGCCCGTCGTGCGGCATCTCCTGGCCGGCGTAGTTCTTGAGCTTGAGCTCCACACCCAGCGGCGGCATCCCCTGCTTGGTGCGCCACTTCAACTGCTCGTCGTAGGGCAGCGCCAGAAGCTCGGGCGTCAGGTTCGACAGGGTGCCGATCGGCGAGGTCTCGGTCATGCCCCAGCCCTGCAGCACCTCGATGCCGAAGTCGTCGTTGAAGGCCCGGATCAGGCTCTCGGGCACCGCCGAGCCGCCGATCAGCACGCGCTTGACCGTCGACAGCTTCAGACCGTTGGCCCGCATGTGCGCCAGCAGCCCCTGCCACACGGTCGGCACGGCGGCAGAGAAGGTCACCTGCTCGCTTTCCAGCAGCTCGTAGATGGCCTCGCCGTCCATCTTGGCGCCCGGCATGACCAGCTTGGCCCCCGACGCAGGCGCGGCGAAGGCGATGCCCCAGGCGTTGGCGTGGAACATCGGCACCACCGGCAGGATCGTCTCCTTCGGCGACGGCCCCAGCACGGTCGACTGCATGCCCAGCAGCGTGTGGATGAAGTTCGACCGGTGCGAATACAGCACCCCCTTGGGGTTCCCGGTCGTGCCCGAGGTGTAGCACAGGCCGCAGGCCGTCTGTTCGTCGAACCCGCCCCACTCCACCTCGCCGGACGCGCCGGCCACGATCTGCTCATAGCATTCGGCCTGCGGCAGCTTGGTCGCCGGCATGGTGTATTCGTCGGTCATGACGACGACCCGCTCCACCGACGGGCAGTGCGGCAGGATCGCCTCCAGCAGGGGGATGAAGGTCAGGTCGACGAAGATGATTTTGTCTTCGGCGTGATTGATGATGTAGCCGAGCTGCTCGGGAAACAGGCGCGGATTCAGGGTGTGGCACACCGCCCCGATGCCCATGATGCCGTACCAGGCCTCGATGTGGCGCGCGGTGTTCCAGGCCAGCGTCGCCACCCGGTCGCCGGGCTTCACGCCCCAGTCCAGCAGGGCTTTCGACACCTTCTTGGCCCGGCCGTGGATCTCCGAATAGGTCGTGCGGACGATCGGACCTTCGACCGAGCGGGTCACAACCTCGCGATGCGGATGCCAGTTCTTGGCGTGGTCCAGGATCTTGTCGACCGTCAGAGGCCAGTCCTGCATCAATCCGAGCATGTCGATCCCCATAGTCTGCCGTCTGATCGCGGCGTCCTCTTCACGCTATCGGCGCGGGCCGCGCGAGGCAACGTGACGCGACGGAAGCGGGCCGGGACTTCCGGTCGCGGCCGGCCACGCCTAAAGCCCGCTGCATGACCCTGCTGATCGCGATCACCGGCGGCTCCGGCTCCGGCAAGACCACGCTTGCCGAGGCCCTGGTCGCGGCCATGCGCCCCGGCGCGGCGGTCCTGCTGAGCGAGGACGACTGGTACGTGGACGCCGCCGCCCTGCCCGGCTTCGACCCCGCCGCCTTCGACTTCGACGACGTTGCGGCGCGCGATCATGGCCTGCTGGCCAGCCATCTGTCGGATTTGAAGGCCGGCCGGCCGATCGACGCGCCCGTCTATTCCATGGTCACCCACGGGCGGGAGAAGACCACCCGCCGCGTCGATCCCGCCCCCGCCGTGGTCGTCGAGGGGGTCCATGTGCTGTCCACGCCCGCCCTCGCCGCGCTGTTCGACCTCAAGGTGTTCGTCGACACACCGGCGGACATCCGCTTCATCCGTCGCCTGCTTCGCGATCAGGAGACCCGCGGCCGATCCGCCGCTTCGGTGATCGCCCAGTATCTGAAGACCGTGCGGCCGGGCCATGAACGGCACACCGAGCCCGCCCGTGTCGTGGCCGACGTCGTGGTCGCAGATGTGACTGCGGCGGTCAGGCTGGAGGATCGCCAGGCCGTCGACAGGCTGGCGGCCCCGCTTCTGCTCGATCCGCGCATCCGCCCCCTTCTCGCCGACGCGCCGACGCCGTAACGTCGTTCGGCGCAGTCCGACTCACGCGCGGGTCGGCGTGCGCCTGAATCGACGAAAAGACTCATGCACGGCGCCCTGCCCGAACCCGACCTCAAGCGTCAGACCATCCTCCGTCAGGCGCGCAGACGTTTCACTTCCGAAGGCTTCGCCGGGGCCAAGATGGAAGCGGTCGCGCGAGAGGCGGGCGTCTCCACCGCCACGCTCTACGCCATGTTCGCGGGCAAGTCGGATCTGTTCGCGGCCGTCATCGACGATGCCGCGTGCGAGTTCACCGCCCAGATGATGCGTGTGTTTGCGGAGGAACGACCGGCCCGGGACCAGCTGACGGACTTCGCCGTCGGCTATGCCCGGTTCATGGCCGACCCCTTCGTGCGCTCGGTCTTCCGCCTGGTCATGGCCGAGCGCCCGCGCTTTCGCGACGTCGCCGTGAAGTTCTTCGAAAAGGGCAAGAGCGAGTTCGGCGCCTACGTCATCAAGGTCATCCGCGACATGTGCGACCGCGGCGAACTCAGAGTCGAGCACCCTTCGTGGGCGGCCGGCCAACTGTTCGGCATGATCGAACACCCCGTCTTCTTCATGCCTCTGGTCACCGGGGACGAGGTCATGCCTGTCCGCGCCGCGGACCAGATCGCCGCCGACGCGGTCGAGACCTTCATGGCTCGCTACGGCGTCGTCCGCCGCTGATCGGTCAGGGCTGAAGCCGGGTCTTCGACCAGCCGTCGCTCACACGGTCGAACCGCAGTCGGTCGTGCAGGCGGAACGGCCGGTCACGCCAGAACTCCACCGCGCTCGGGACCACGCGCCAGCCCGTCCAATGCGGGGGACGCGGCACCTCACCGTCGCCGAACCGCGCGGTTTCGCGCGCCACGGCCGCCTCCAGTTCGGCCCGCGAAGCCAGCGGCCGCGACTGGTCCGACGCCCAGGCTCCGATCCGGCTCTCCCGCGCCCGGCTGGCGAAATAGGCGTCAGCTTCCGCCGTTGTCACCGGCTCGACAGCTCCCCGCACCCGCACCTGACGGCGCAACGACTTCCAGTGAAACAGCAGCGCCGCCGACGTCCGCGCGGCCAGCTGACCGCCCTTCGCACTCTCGGCGTTCGAGTAGAAGGTGAAGCCCCTCGCGTCGACGTCCTTCAGCAGAACCATGCGGGCGTCCGGCACGCCGTCGGCGTCGGCGGTGGCCAGACACATGGCGTTCGGGTCGTTGACCTCATGCGCGCGGGCGTCGGCCAACCAGGCGACGAAAAGACCGATGGGTTCCGCGCGGTCGAAGATCGTCTCGTCCCCATTCGCGGCCAGCGCGGCGGCATAGTCGCGGGCGTACTCCTCACGCGACGGGCTGGGCGGGATCACGGGAGCGGTCATGCGCCGGCGATAGCGCGCGATGCGGCCGCGCGGAAGTGCGGCACGGTTAACCCGGCATTGACGCTGATCGGGGCCTTTGTCGGGGATGCGTGGGGAAGCCGCACATCTGACCGTCGTACAGGCCCGGGCCCTTCTGGGCCTCGACGGCGCCGCACATGGCGCGGAGCTCACGGCCGCCTTCCGGCGCGCGGTCAAGGCCGCGCGACCCGATCTGCCGGGCGGCGACGAATGGACGTTCCGCCGGGTCATCGCCGCTCACGAGGTTCTGCGGCGGCTCGACGGACCTTTGGCCCTGCCCGCTCCCGACGTGCGCCAGCCAGCCCCGGCCACGCTGGCCATCACGCCGATGCAGGCCCTTTTGGGCGGGGAGACCGTGGTCCGGAGCGGGGGCAAGCGTCTTCGCGCGAAATATGCCCCCGGCCTGCGCACCGGCGACCGGCTGCGGCTGAAGGGCGCGGGGCGCGATGGCGTGGACCTGTACCTGGCCGTGGTCATCCGCGGCTGCGGCGCCCTCTCGGCGGTCGGCGACGATCTGCACATGTCCGCGCCGGTCACCCGTCAGCAGCTGCGCGACGGCGGCCGCATCGAGATCGCCACCCACGCCGGCCCCCGCTCGGCCTGGCTGGTTCCGGATCATCCGACGTTGCGGTTGCGCCTTCGCGACCTGGGCCTGCCGCCGCGCGGAAACCGCAGGCGCGGCCATCCGTTCGTGACGCTGTCGCCCGTCGAGGACGCGCCGACGGCGACCGCCGACCTGCGCGCCCGCTTCGCCCGCGACTGGACGCCGGAGCGCCGCGCGGCCTAAGCCTTGGGTCGAAATGTCCCACAACACCTTCGGTCATCTGTTTCGCATCACCACCTGGGGCGAAAGCCACGGGCCGGCGATCGGCTGCGTGGTGGACGGTTGCCCGCCCGGCATTGCTCTGACGGAGTCCGATCTTCAGCCGTGGCTGGACCGCCGCAAGCCCGGCGGGAGCCGGTTCGTCACGCAGCGCAAGGAAAGCGACGCGGTCCGCATCCTTTCCGGCACGTTCGACGACGGCGCGGGGCCGGTGACCACCGGGACGCCGATCTCTCTCTTCATCCAGAACGAGGACGCACGCTCGAAAGACTATGGCGAGATCGCCCGCTCCTATCGTCCGGGGCACGCCGACTTCACCTACGACGCCAAATACGGCGTGCGAGACCCCAGAGGCGGCGGGCGGTCGTCTGCGCGCGAAACGGCGATGCGCGTCGCCGCGGGCGCAGTGGCGAGAAAGGTGCTCGGCGAGGGCGTCGTGATCCGCGCCGGCGTGACGCAGCTGGGCCCGCACCGCATCGCCGACGACGCGATCGACTTCGCCGCAGTGTACGACAATCCCCTGTTCGCCGCCTCCGCAGAGGTCGTTGAGGCTTGGTCGGCCTATCTTGACGGAGTGCGAAAGGCCGGCTCGTCGATCGGAGCCGTCGTGTCGCTGGAGGTCACCGGCGTGCCTGCCGGCTGGGGCGCGCCGCTCTACGGGAAGCTGGACGCCGAACTGGCCGCCGCCTTGATGTCGATCAATGCGGTGAAGGGCGTGGAGATCGGCGCGGGGTTCGCCTCGGCCGAACTGTCCGGCGAAGACAACGCCGACGAGATGCGGATGGGGCCGGACGGCGGGCCCGTTTTCCTGTCCAACAACGCGGGCGGCGTTCTGGGCGGCATCTCGACAGGCCAGCCGATCACCGCGCGCGTGGCCTTCAAGCCGACCTCGTCCATCCTGACGCCGCGACGCAGCGTCACCCGCGACGGCCAGGACACCGATCTTCGCACCATCGGCCGCCACGATCCCTGCGTCGCCTTGCGCGGCGTGCCCGTGGTCGAGGCCATGGCCGCCTGCGTGCTTGCGGACGCGATGCTGCGGCATCGGGGCCAGACGGGCCGCGCGGCCTAGTTTCCGGGCCGCTGCTCCCTCTCGCATCGCGGCCCGACCCGGCGTCTTCGCGACGTCGGGGGCCCTTGCGCAGCCCACTTATCAGCCCGCGATGACGCACTCATGCGCCGGGACCGCCGTCCCCGGACAGGCGAATTCGAAGCCTATGGAACTCAGCCGCAGGTCGTGTTAAGGGATCGTTTACTAGTTAATGGAGGGTAAACGATTATGGACAGAACTCAGGTGATCTCGGGTCTGGCGAACGATCTGCACGCCACCGAGAAAGCGGTCGACGCCGCCATCAGCCAGGCCACCACCCTGGTGCAGACGATGATCGCGGCCCGCGCCGCCCTGTCCGTGTCGCCCGTCGCCGGCGCCGGCTCGCAGGCCAAGGCCATGGAAACCATCGCCGCCCTCGGCACGGCGCGTGAGGCGATCGTCGCCTGCCACGCCGAACTGCAGCGCGACCACCGCAAGATGGGCTGGGGCGTCTACGCCGTCGGTCCGGTGGACAAGCCCGACGATTGGGAAACCCCGGTGGGCGGCACCCCGCCGACCAAGACCGGCCACCTGCGCGTCGCGTCCTAAGGCCGCGCCTTAAATCTGCGTCATGTACGGCGCCGGGCATTCCGGTTCCGACTGACTCAAGGCATCATCGCCCCCGAGCTTCGGCTTGGGGGCGTTTTGATGTTCGACACACTCTACTCCCAGGTCGGGGCGGTCTTCACCGGACTGGTGATCCTTCTGGCCTTCTGGAAGGGCGAGGAGCCCGAGAAGATCGCCGCGGGCGCCTATGGTCTCGGCTGGTTCGCCTCCATGCTGGTCCAGGACGACGGCAATCTCTACGGCGCGCAGTGGAGCATGATGGCCATCGATCTGGTCATGCTCGGCGTTCTGGGCGCCCTGGTCTGGAAGGCCCGGCGGGCGTGGGCGGTCTGGGCCACCGCCATGCAGCTTCTGGTCTTCGCCTCGCACGTGCTGATGCTCGTGGACATGCGGCCGTCGATCTCGGCCTACTATTTCGTGATCAATCTGGCGGGCTACGGCGTCCTGCTCGCCATCGGCGTCGGGGCCTTCTGGGTATGGATGGAACGGCGCGCGGCTGGGCTGGAATAGGCATCTATTCCTGATTATCCTGCGGCCGAATCACGGATCGGCAGTCCATGCCCCTGTCTCATGCCCGTCTCTGGCGCGCCATCGACCGACTGGCGGAGGCGCACGGTCTCAGCCCGTCGGGCCTCGCCCGAAAGGCCGGACTTGATCCGACGAGCTTCAATCCGTCGAAGCGGCTGGGCCCTGCCCCGGCGGCACGGCCGCGCTGGCCGTCCACCGAAAGCCTGAACCGCATTCTGGAGGTGACCGGGGCGTCTCTGACGGAGTTCGCCGCCTTGGCCGAAGACCGCGGGCCCTCGCCCCAGGCCCCGGTGATCGGCCTGGCGCAGGCTGGACTGGACGGCTTCTTCGACGACGCGGGCCTGCCCACCGGCGACGGATGGGCTTGGGCCGACCTGCCGACGCCCGGCCGCAACCTGTTCGGACTGGAGATCGTGGGCGACTCCATGGTCCCCCTCTATCGCCCGGGCGACACCGTGATCGTCGATCGCGACGGTCCGCCCCCGCGACGCGGCGACCGGGTCGTCGTCCGCACAGTGACCGGCGAGACCCTGGCCAAGGAGTTGGCCGCGCTTTCGACCCGCTCCATCACCCTTCGCTCCATCAACCCGGAGCACCCGGATCGCGTAATCCCCCGCGGCGACGTCGACTGGATGAGCCGCATCCTCTGGGTCACGCAATAACCCCCGAGCGCGTGCAGCGCTGATGATCGCGCGCAGTAAAAAGGCCGCCCCCGATGGAGCGGCCTTTCCGTCATCCGCTCAGGCGGATCAGTAGGTCAGGTAGTCGGCGTTGACCCAGCCGCCGCTCGAGATCTGCACCCACTCGCCCGACGAGCTCACGGCCTGCAGGGCCTGCCCCCGGCTCACGCTGCCGATCTGGCGATAGTTGGTGCCGGGGCCCGAGCGGACGCGGACGTTGGTCGTCGGGCGCACGATCGAGGCGCTGGCCGAGGCGTTGGCCCGCGCGCGCTGCTGGTTGCAGCCGATGTACGAGCCCGCCGCCGCGCCGGCGCCGGCGCCGACCACGGCGCCAAGGGTGCGCTCGTTGCGCGACACCTGGCTGCCCGCCAGGCCGCCGATGACCGCGCCGATCAGGGCGCCGGCCTGCTGACGGCCGCCCGGGGCGTCGCAGTTGGTGATGCCGTTCGCCTGGGCGGAGGCGACGTCGGGGATGGCTGCGGCGGCCGCCAGGGCGGCGCCCGCGATCAGGGTGTTCTTGATGCCGTTCGACATGGCTCTCGTCTCCTTTTCGAGTTGGTCGATGGAGACAGAATGCCCAAGCCGGCCCGCGTATCCCCTGAACCGCTTGTTGTTTTCGGTTCAGGTTTCAGCCCGCCAGATCGCCATTTGCGCCCCGTTCCAGCAGCTCGATCGTCTGCGGCAGGCCATAGATGGCGGCGAACGAGCCGAATCTGGGCCCCTGCTTCTCACCCAGCAGCACCTCGTACAGCGCTCCGAACCACGCCCTTAACGGCTCGAAGGCGTGCGCCTTGCCCACCGCATAGACCTCGTTCTGGATCGCCTCGCCGTCCGTCGTGTCCGCCGGCAGGGCGCGCAGCCGGTCGGCCAGGTCTCGGAACGCCGCCGCCTCCTGCTCCGTCGGCGCCCGGAACGCCTTGGCCGGCCGCACGAAGTCGTCGAAATAGTTCAGCGCATGGCCCATCAGCCGGTCCAGCGTCGGCTCGCTCTCGGGCGTCGCGTCCGGGATGTATTTGGCCATGTAGGCCCACAGCTGATCCTTGGTCGACGCATTGGCGACGCCCACCAGGTTCAGCAGCAGGCTGAACGACACCGGAGACGCCACCTTCGGCGGATCGCCCGCGTGGATGTGCCACACGGCGTTGTCGATCCGCTTGGCCGGCTCCTGCGCCTGATACTGGTCGATGAAGCTCAGATAGTCGTCGATCGCCCGCGGGATCACGTTGAAGTGCAGGCTCTTGGCCGACTTCGGCGACTGGAACATGTACCAGGCCAGGCTCTCGGGCGTGCCGTAGCGCAGCCACTCGTCCATCGTCAGGCCGTTGCCCTTGGACTTGGAGATCTTCTTGCCCTCGACGTCCAGGAAGAGCTCGTAGTTGAAGCCCTCCGGCGGCACGCCCCCCATGACGCGGCACAGCTTGGACGACTCGCGCACGCTCTCGATCAGGTCCTTGCCCGACATCTCATAGTCGACGTCCAGCGCGGTCCAGCGCATGGCCCAGTCCGGCTTCCACTGCAGCTTCACGTGCCCGCCCGTCACCGGCACGGTCGTGCGCCCCCCGGCCGGGTCGTCGAAGGTGATGGTCCCCGCCTCCACGTCCCGCTCCAGCGTCGGCACCTGCAGCACGTGGCCGGTCACCGGGCTGATCGGCAGGAAAGGGGAATAGGTCGCCCGCCGCTCCTCGCCCAGGGTCGGCAGCATCACCGCCATGACCTCGTCGAACCGTTCCAGGACGCGCAGCAGCACGGCGTCGAACCGGCCCGAGCGATACTGCTCGGTCGAGCTCATGAACTCATAGTCGAAGCCGAAGCCATCCAGGAACGCCCGCAGCCGCGCGTTGTTGTGGGCGCCGAAGCTGTCGTGCGTCCCGAACGGATCGCGCACCTTCGTCAGCGGCAGGTGCAAGTCCTCCTTCAGCATCTCCGGGTTCGGCACGCCGTCCGGCACCTTCCTCAGCCCGTCCATGTCGTCGCTGAACGCCACCAGCCGCGTCGGCCAGTGGTCGCCGGTCAGGGCGCGGAAGGCGTTGCGCACCATCGTCGTCCGCGCCACCTCGCCGAACGTCCCCATGTGCGGCAGGCCCGACGGGCCGTATCCCGTCTCCAGCAGCACAGGCTTGCGCAGGGCCTCGAAGGTGCTGAGCGCCTCGTCCGCCTTGCCCGCGTCGATCAGCAGCTTCGCCGCGACGCGGTCCGCGTCCGACAGCCGCTTCTTCAGCACGTGGTCCAGCAGGTTGCGGGCCTGTTCGAACGGCCACGACTTGGCTTCGCGCGCGAGGGTTTCGAGGTTCTGCAGCATGGCGGGCGGTTTGACGCCTGCGCCGGGCGCGGTCAACGGCGCGTCAGGTCTTCGGCCGCTTCGGCAGCTGCATCCAGTTCTCGAAGCTCATCACGATCTGGCCGTTCTGGTTGCTCACCTCGGTGATCGTGCGCACCCGGCCGCGGTCGGGATGCTTCTCGGAGGGCACGAGCTCCAGCACCTCGCGCCGCACCGTCAGCCGGTCGCCGGGCCGCACCGGCACGCGCCAGCGCAGATCGTTGATCCCCAGCCCCAGCAGCGGCACGTCGCCGTACAGGTTGGCGTCCACGAAATCCCGCATCACCCGGCTGGCCACATGCCAGCCGCTGGCGATCAGCCCGCCGAACCGCTTCGCCTGCGCGCTGTCGGGATCGACGTGCATCGGCTGCGGGTCGAACTGCCGCGCGAAGTCGATGATTTCCTGCTCGGTGATGTCGAACGGCTCGCCCGTCCAGCTTTCGCCCACGGTCAGGTCGTCGAAATAGCGGTCGGTCATGGGCGGCTCCGGCGGATCGGTCGCGCCTCAATAGCCGACCTGACGGCCGCGTCACGCCTTCAGCGGTCGCCGACCAGTTCCACGATCGCCTCGACCACCCGATCGCCATAGGGTCGGCCGGGCACGATGGGGTCGAAATGGTCCGCCCCTTCCAGCACCACCGTCTCGACCGCGTCGCCCGACGCCTGGGCTGCGGCCACATAGGGCTGCATCAGGGGCGCGAACTCGGCCTGCACCACCAGCTGCCGCACGCCGAACGGCAGCTGATCCTGGGGCGAGGCGATGCGATACGGCTCGGGCAGGTCCTGCGGCGTCCCGCCCATGAAGGGCACGATCACCGGCCGACCGCAGGCCATGGCGTCGATGCCGATGAAGCCAGCCAGCGTCCCGGGCCCGTCGATCGGAACCACCGCCATCGGCCGGAGGGGATCGGCCCCGAACCGGGCGTCGGCCAGCGCGGGCCGCGACGCGCCCCACAGCGCCAGATGCGCCCCCGCCGAATGGCCGGCCACGACGACCCGCGTCAGGTCCAGCGGATGGTCGCCCGCCAGAACGCGCACATGGTCGATCCCCGCGCCCACGTCCTCGAACGTGCCGGGCCATCCCCCGCCGGCGTCGCCCAGACGGCGATAGGCCAGGTTCCACGTCGCCACGCCCCGCGCGGTCAGCGCCTCGGCCAGCGGCCCCATGCCCGTGACGTCGTCATAGGCGGCCGACCAGCATCCCCCGTGAATCAGGACGACGACGGGAAACGGCCCCTGCCCCTCCGGCAGGCGCAGGTGACCGATCTGCAGAGGATCGGCCCCATAGGGAGAGATGACGTCAGGCGCGCCCACTCTTGTTCGAGCTTCCGCCAGAGCCGCCATCGAAGGCGTCTGCGCAGCCGCGGCCGGCGCCGTCGCCAAAGCCAGCACGAGGGCCACGATCACCGTCCGCATAGGTCTCTCCCTGTCTGCCGCCGCACGCTAGCAGACCGCCGTTCGCCCATCCACCGCGCCCGTCCCCACAGCCGAGACTTGACCCCTCTCCTCGACCGTGGCCCAAGCCCCGGCCAATGCGAACCGCCGACTTCGACTTCGACCTGCCCGAGGACTGCATCGCGCTCCGTCCCGCCGAGCCGCGCGATTCCGCGCGCCTGCTTGTGGTGCGCGACGGCGGGCTGGAGGACCGGATCGTCCGCGACCTGCCCGACTTCCTGCGTCCCGGCGACGCCCTGGTGTTCAACGACACGCGGGTGATCCCCGCGCGCCTGTCCGGCGTCCGTACGCGCCCCGGCCCGGACGGCGAGACCCTGTCGGTCCCTGTCGAGGCCACCTTGCACCACCGCGACGCGCCGGACGTCTGGTCCGCCTTCATGAAACCCGGCAAGCGCCTGAAGGCGGGGGATCGCATTCAATTCCTTCTCCCCTTGCGGGTGGAGGGCGACGCCCGACGGGTGGCCGACGCAGTCGGTCGGATGAGGGATCGCACCGGCGGCGACCGTGAAATCCGCCTCGACGCAGATGACGACGACGTTCTGAGCGACCCCTCATCCGTCTCGCTGCGCGAGCCACCTTCTCCCGCAAGGGGAGAAGGAAGCCTCGGCGCCACCGTCCTCGCCAAGCACGACGACGGCCTGGTCGCCCTGCGCTTCGACCTGTCCGGCCCTGCGCTGGACGACGCCATCCGGCAGATCGGCGTCATGCCCCTGCCGCCCTACATCGCCGCCAAACGCGCCGAGGACGACCGGGACCGGTCGGACTATCAGACCGTCTATGCCGCCCACGACGGCTCGGTGGCGGCGCCGACCGCCGGCCTGCACTTCACGCCCGACCTGCTGGACGCGATCCGGGCCCGGGGCGTCTCGACCCACGCCGTCACCCTGCACGTCGGGGCCGGCACCTTCCTGCCGGTCAAGGCCGACGACCTGGCCGACCACAGGATGCACTCGGAATGGGGCACGGTGTCCGCCGACACGGCCGACGCCCTGAACGCCGTCCGCGCCGCCGGCGGCCGCATCGTCTGCGTCGGCACCACCAGCCTGCGCCTGCTGGAGAGCGCGACGACCGAGGACGGCGTGATCCGCCCCTTCCACGACGACACCGCCATCTTCATCACGCCCGGCTACCGCTTCCGTGCCGTGGACGTGCTGATGACCAACTTCCACCTGCCGAAGTCGACCCTGTTCATGCTGGTCTCGGCCTTCGCCGGGCTGGAGACGATGCGCGCCGCCTATGCCCATGCGGTCGACACGGGCTACCGCTTCTATTCCTACGGCGACGGAAGTCTGTTGTTTCGCAACGATTTGACCCCCTGAACCGAACAGGCCCCAGAGGCCTGCTATGATGTCCGCTTCCTCATCCGCGCCCGGCGCACCGTGATGGAAATGAGAGTCTTTTTTCAGGCTCTCATCCTCGACCGCCCAAATGTGCACGATGTGCACTCAAAAAAATCAGAGTGCACATTTGCCCTTCGCCTTCGACATCACCGCCACCGACGGCCGCGCCCGCACTGGCGTGCTGAAGACGCCGCGCGGAGACGTCCGCACCCCCGCCTTCATGCCGGTCGGCACGGCCGCGACGGTCAAGGCCATGACGGTCGATCAGGTGAAGCAGACCGGCGCCGACATCATCCTGGGCAACACCTACCACCTGATGCTGCGCCCTGGCCCGGAGCGGATGGAGCGGCTGGGCGGCCTCCACAAATTCATGCGCTGGGACAAGCCGATCCTGACCGACAGCGGCGGCTTCCAAGTCATGTCCCTGTCGGGGATTTCGAAGCTCACCGAGGAGGCCGTCACCTTCTCCAGCCACGTCGACGGCTCCAAGCACGTCCTGACCCCCGAGCGCTCAATAGAAATCCAGGCCGACCGCATCGGCGCCGACATCTCCATGCAGCTGGACGAATGCGTCGCCTGGCCGGCCGAGGAGCCGCGGGCCCGTGAGGGCATGGAGCTGTCGGCCCGCTGGGCCAAACGGTCCAAGGAGGCCTTCGGCACGCGCGCGACCCAGGCCCTGTTCGGCATCCAGCAGGGCTCGACCTACGAACACCTGCGCCGCGAGAGCTCGGATCGCCTGCGCGAGATCGGCTTCGACGGCTACGCCATCGGCGGCCTGGCCGTGGGCGAGGGCCATCAGGCGATGTGCGAGGTGCTGGACTATGCCCCCGACATGCTGCCCGCCGACCGGCCCCGCTACCTGATGGGCGTCGGCAAGCCGGTGGATCTGGTCGAGGCGGTCTGGCGCGGCGTCGACATGTTCGACTGCGTTCTGCCCACCCGTGCGGGCCGCCACGGTCAGGCCTGGACATGGGACGGGCCGCTGAACCTCAAGAACGCGCGCTTCGCCGAGGACGAAAGCCCGCTGGACGTCTCCGTCCCCTGCCCGGCGTCGCAGGAGTATTCCCGCGCCTATCTCCACCACCTGATCCGCACCGACGAAATCCTCGGCAAGGTGCTCCTGACCTGGCACAACCTCGCCTTCTACCAGGCGCTGACGCAGGCGATGCGCGACGCCATCGCGGCCGGACGCCTGGGCGAGTTTCGGCGGGATTTCCACTCCCGTCACGGCGGGGGCGACAAAACTCAAGGCTAATCAAGCCTTAACGGGCATTGACAGTAACGGCGGTTTCTGAGGTAACCCCTGTGGGGAGACTTCATCATGTCGCTTGCGTCCTTGTTGTGCCGTCACACTTGGTATTGGTCGGAACGCCACGGCTCCGACCGGTGCCGTCGCTGCGGCAAGCTGGCGGAGCCGGCGGGCGCCGCGTCCGAGGCCGCTCACGCGCCCTCGACGATCGCGACCGTCGCCGTTCCGCCTCGCCCGCGCACCCTGACCGAGCGGCTGGACCTGCTGTCGAACGGCGGCCACCTCTCGCGTGACGAGGTCGTCGAGACGGTGCTGGAGCTGATCGAGGACGCCCAGTCGGCGCGCCCGCGCCTGTCAGGCGACGTCGCCGCCCGCTACTTCGCGGCGCTGGAAGCCACGCGACGCGTCCCGGCCGTCTGATCGCCCGCTAGCGGGGGCTCACCCCGTGGGCCATGGCCTCGGCGCGATCCCGGTCCGCCCCGTCCAGGCTGGCGACCCAGACGTGGATGTGGTGCGGGGCCGTCGACTGCTGGAACAGGTGCTCAAGCGCACGCCTGCGGCCGTCCTCGACCACCACGATGGTGCTGCGCCCGCCCGCCACGACCGTCTCTCCGGCGTGGATCGGGAACTGGGAAGACGGCCCGGCATAGATCATCAACTGGGCCAGACCGCCCTTGCGCACCGTCCAGACCTGGAAGTCGGGGCCGGGCCGGCCGGCCGTCAGGACGTAGCCCTCGGGCAGAGAGACCGTGAACGGCAGGGCCTCGATCTCGGCCCGCGTCAGGGCGCGGGGCGCCGCCGCCGGGGCGGGGGCCGCCATGACCGGCGCGGGCGCTGACGTCGCCGGCGCCTCGGCGAC
>JAIEQC010000048.1 GCA_019748055.1 Caulobacteraceae bacterium
ACTTCTAAGCCAAAGCTCAGAAGACAAGTCGAAACACCAAGCAGGGGCCCGCCGGATCACTCCGGCGGGCCCTTCGCCTTGGCGGATCGCCGCCCGCGATCTAAAGCGCGGGCTGGACGCTTCCTTGGAAAGACCGCGCGTGCGTCGACGCTTCCTGCTCGTCAATCTGCCGTACGGTCCTTTCGGCCGGGAGTTCGCAACCGCCTTGAGGTCGCGCGGCGGCGATGTCGGGCACATGATCTTCAATGCCGGCGACGTCATCTCGCGCCGCGGTCCTGGCGGGATCGAGTATCGGGGCGCGGTCGCCGACTGGCCGGCGACATATCGCGCCCTGGCGCCGCATTGGACCGACGTCGTGATCTACGGCGAAGGCCGCTGGCAGACGCGGCCCGTGCTGGAGACCGCCGGCAGTCATCCCAGGGTGTGGATTCTTGAAAACGGCTACTTCCGACCGGACTGGGTGACGCTTGAGAGGGACGGGGTGGCGGCGGCGAGTTCCGTTCTGCCACGATCCGCCGAGGGGTATGCAGGGCATGCGGTCGATGCGCCGGAGCCCGACCCGGTCGGTTCCGTGACCCGGCCCCTCGTCATGGCCGTGGCACGGTACTGGCTCGCGGAGCGCTTCCTGCCGATCTACTCTCGGCCGGATTCGGGTTTCGAACCCCCACCCTGGAGACAGGCCGTCGGTCATGCCCGGCGCTGGCTGAAGCTGCGCCTCGGTAAACCGGTGAACGCAGGCGAGGTGATCGGGCAGGGACCGTTCGTCTTGGTCTGTCTTCAGCGCGAAGGGGACAGCCAACTGACGCGGCATTCGGCGCTCACGACGAATGCGGCGTTTCTGGATGCCGTCTTGTCGGACTTCGCCCGCAACGCGCCGCAGCGCCTCAGGCTCGTCGTCAAGAACCATCCGCTGGACCCGGCCGTTATCGATCAGTCGGCCTCGACCCGGACGATCGCCAAGCGCCACGGCGTCGCCGATCGAGTCAGCTTCATCGACGGGGGAGCCATGGCCGCCCTCTGTCGTGCATCGTGCGGACTGGTGGTGAACAACTCCAGCGCCGCGCTTGCGGCCTTGGGGTTCGGAACGCCGGTCAAGGTTTTGGGTCGTGCCTTCTT
The DNA here is from genome assembly GCA_019748055.1 of Caulobacteraceae bacterium. Classification (GTDB taxonomy): domain Bacteria; phylum Pseudomonadota; class Alphaproteobacteria; order Caulobacterales; family Caulobacteraceae; genus Brevundimonas. The sequence continues at coordinate 1,117 of JAIEQC010000048.1, forward strand.
CGACTTCGAGGGCCTGACGCACCAAGGTCCGCTGGCGTCGTTCTGGACGCGCCCCCTCGGACCCGACACTGAACTTTTCCTCCGGTTCCGTTCGGCCGTCATCGCCCGAACTCAGATCAACGGGAGCTTCGAAGGCCCGCGCCTGCGGCGGCGCACTGCGGAGCGGATCGCGGAACGAATGATCGCGGCTTGAAACCGAAGCGGACGGGCGGTCGTATGTCCGGCGTCCCTGCGAGAGAATGGTTCATGCGCCCGCGATCTTTGCCCGCCCTCTTCGCCGCACTGGGTTTGATCGTGGCCTGCGGGCCAGATCCGGCGCCCGAGGCCGCGCCTGCCGTTCAGGGGCCGGTTGAGGTCGCGGTATTCGCCGGCGGCTGTTTCTGGTCAGTGGAGAAGAACTTCGAGGACATGCCGGGCGTGGTGTCGGCTGTGTCGGGGTTCGCCGGAGGACGCGTCGCCAATCCGACCTATGACCAGGTCGTTCGAGGCGGCACGGGACATCTGGAAGCCGTTCAGGTGACCTTCGACCCTCGCAGGATCAGCTACCGCCAACTGGTCGACCGGTTCTGGCGCACCATCGATCCCACGGACGTGGGCGGCCAGTTCTGCGATCGCGGCGCGCCCTATGGCACCGCGGTGTTCGCCACGGCAGTCCAGAAACCGCTCGCCTTGGCGTCGCGTGCCGAAGCGGCGTCGCGGGTGCGCGGTTTCGCCACGCCGGTGCGCGACGCGGCTCGTTTCTGGCCAGCCGGAGCGGAGCATCAGGATTTCGCGCGGCGCAACCCTGTGCGTTATGGCGGCTACAGCCGTTTCTGCGGTCGGGACGCGCGCCTACGGGCCATATGGGGCGATCAGGCCGCAGGCTGACCCCAGATGCTGTGTGTGGCCGCAGCGACACCCTGTGGCGCTGTCACACGTCTGTCACATGATTGTCGGCTGACCGTATGACCGGGGTCCTAGACGGGGCGGGATTTCGGGCCGGGGTCCGCGCTGTGCGGCCGCATGCCTTCCATCGGGGATACGACAACCATGATGAACCGCAAGAGCGCGTTCTGGGCGACCACCGCCCTGTTCACCGGCCTCATGGCCGCTGGGGCCGCCTCGGCCCAATCGACCGGCACCGACGCGGCTGAAGCCACCGTCGTCGAGGAAGTGGTCGTCACGGGCCGCCGCGGTCCGCGCAACATCGACGGCGCCATCGTGGCCGAAACCGTCGCCAAGACGCGCTCCTCGATCACGCAGGAGTTCATTGCGACGCAGCAGCCCGGCCAAACCATCCTGCAGTCGCTGAACCTGGTCCCCGGCGTGAACTTCTACAATGCCGACCCGTACGGCACGTCGGGCGGAAACATCCGTCTGCGCGGCTTCGACGGCAACCGCGTGTCGCTGACCTTCGACGGCATTCCGCTGAACGACACCGGGAACTACGCCACCTACACCAACCAGCAGCTGGATCCGGAACTGATCGAGCGTGCCACCGTCAACCAGGGCACGACCGACGTCGACAGCCCCACGGCGGCCTCGACCGGCGGCACCATCAACTACCAGTCTCGCCGCCCTGCAAACGAGTTCGGCGGATGGTACCAGGCCTCTTTCGGCGACTTCGACTACAACCGCTTCATGTTCCTGATGGACACGGGTGAGTTCGGTCCGCTGGGAACGAGCGCCTGGTTCGCCGTTTCCCGCCAGAACTATGACAAGTTCAAAGGTCGCGGCGACCTGCAGAAGACCCAGTTCAACGCCCGCATCTACCAGCCGCTGGGCGACAACGGCGACTTCCTGGCGCTGTCGGGTCACTACAACGAGAACCGGAACAACAACTACCTCGGCCCGAACATCGGCAACGCCGACCGCTCGGTCCTGCCGCAGGTGGAAACCGATCCGCGCGGCTGGGACATCGACTTCGACCTGACCTACATCGCGCCCACCTTCCGCAACGGCGTGGCCGACAACGACGCGAACGGCACCAACTACTGGGGCCTGCGCATCAACCCGTCGAACACCGGCAACATCCGCGGCAACTCGCGCTTCACCCTCGCCGAAGGCCTGGTCCTGACGGTCGACCCGTCGTTCCAGTACACCCTGGCCAACGGCGGCACCCAGCAGGCCGTCCTGTCGGAAACCGACGCTCTGCTGCGCGGCACCTTCACGACCGGCGGCGTCGATCTGAACGGCGACGGCGACACCCTGGACCGCGTCCGCGTCATGACGCCGTCGAACACCAACACGCACCGCTATGGCCTCAACACCTCGCTGATCTGGGATCTGAACGCCCAACACCGCATCCGCGCCGCTTACGCGTATGACTGGGGTCGTCACCGCCAGAACGGTCACTATGGCTTCATCGACTTCGTGAACCCGATCGATCCGCGCTTCCGCGACTGGTTCGGCGGCCGCAATGCCGAAGAAAACCGCGTCGTCAACCGCAACGGCTATGCCCTGCAGTCGCGCGACCGCCTGTCCTACGCCGAGCTGAACCAGTTCTCCCTGGAATACCGCGGCCTGTTTCTCAACGACGCCCTGACGGTGTCGCTGGGCGTGCGTGCCCCGTTCTTCAAGCGTGAGCTGAACCAGTACTGCTTCTCGCAGAACTCCTCGTCGAACGTGCGATGCACGTCCGAGCTGCCGAACGCCACTCTGGCCAATGGCAACGTGACATTCGCCAGCACGGGCGCAACGCAGTTCATCGCGCCCTATGCGCGTGAAGTGGAATACGACGACCTGCTGCCGAACGTCGGCGTGTCCTACCGCTTCGGCGAAGGTCACTCGGTCTACGCCAGCTACGCCGAGACCCTGTCGGCGCCGCGCACCGACAGCCTGTACGTCGTGCGCCGTCTGGCCGACAACTCGATCGGCAATCCGACCGTTCAGCCGGAATCGGCTCAGACGGTCGACGTCGGTTACCGTTACAGCAGCGGCACGGTCGTCGCCTCGGCCGCCGGCTTTTTCACCAACTACGACAACCGCATCGTCAACACCTTCGATGAAGACCTGAACACCTTCGTCGACCGTAACGTCGGTTCGGTGGAGCTGATGGGCTTCGAAGGGTCGATCGGCTGGTCGCCGGTCGAAGCGCTGAGCCTCTACGGCTCCATCGCCTACCTGGACGGTGAACTGCAGGAGAACTACCGCTTCAACGCCGCCGGCGACCAATTGCCGACCGCCGGCAAGAAGCTGGTGGAAACGCCGGACTGGACCGCCGCGCTGCGCGTGAACTACGAGTTCAACGACATCTTCTCGGCCGGCATCCAGGGCAAGTACACCGGCGAGCGCTGGATCACCGACGTGAACGACATGAAGGATGACGCCTTCACCCTGGTGGACGTCGACGCCCGCATCGACTTCGCCCCGCTGGGCTTCGAAGGCGCCTACCTTCAGTTCAACGTCACCAACGTGACCGACGAGAACTACTACGCCGGCCTGGGCACCCGCGCCTCGGCCACGCCGGGCACGCTCGGCTATGGCGTGCCGTTCGCCACCACGGGCGCCCCGCGCACCTGGATGGCCACCCTGCGCGTCGCCTACTGATCGGCGGCTTTTCAGGAACGACTTGGAAGGGCGGTCCGGAGACGGGCCGCCCTTTCTCTTTTCTGCTGCCCCACCGTTCGCGACGCGCTCGCTCATTGCTTGAGGGCGTCGCTGTCCGATCGGGCGTTGAATGCATGTCGCGTCGTGGCCATATGGCGCGGCTCGCCGCACCGGACACCCCACGCCCATGACCCTGCCCGCCCCCGTCCCCGCCGAATGGTCGCCGCACCGCGCCATGTGGGTCGGCTGGCCCAGCCATGCGGAGCTGTGGGAGGAGAACCTCAAGCCGGCCCAGGCCGAGGTCGAGGCGCTGGTCCGCGCGCTTGCCGGACCGGGCCGGGAGCGCGTGAAGCTCATGGTCGGCAAGCCGGAAGCCCTGCCTGACGCTGAAGCCCGGTTCGCGGGCCTCGACGGCGTTCAGGTGATCGACGGTCGTTTCGGCGACATCTGGTTGAGGGACACCGGTCCGATTTTCGGTGCGGGGTCGGCTCGCGCTGCGGCCTTCCGCTTCAACGGCTGGGGCGGAAAGTACGAGCTGGAGCATGACGATGCGGTGGCGACCCAGATCGGCGCGGCATCCGGCACGCCGCTGGACCGGCATGACTTCGTCCTCGAAGGCGGCGCCCTGGAGCACGACGGCGCAGGCACCATCCTGACCACGCGGCAGTGCCTGCTGAACCCCAACCGCAATGCGGACTGGACCGAGGCGGCCGCCGAGGCCGCGCTGTCTCAGGCGCTTGGCGCACGCAAGGTGCTGTGGCTGGACGACGGCCTGTTGAACGACCACACCGACGGCCACGTCGACAACCTGGCCCGCTTCGTCGCGCCGGGCACGGTGGCGCATCCGGTCGCTTGGGGGAAGGGCGACCCCAACGCCGACGTCTACGCCGAGGTGGCGCAGACTCTTTTGGCCATGACCGACGCCGAGGGACGCGCCTTGAAACTGCTCCCCCTGCCGTCGCCCGGTTTCGTCGGTGACGAGGACGAGCGACCGATTCCCGCCAGCCACATGAACTTCCTGATCGCCAACGGCGCGGTGATCGTGCCGACCTACGGCAGCGAGCAGGCCGCGCGCCTGGTGGGCGAGGGCTTGAAGTCCGTCTACCCAGATCGCGAGATCATCCTCCTGCCGTCCATCGCCATCCTGTCGGGCGGCGGATCCTTCCACTGCATCTCCCAGCAGGAGCCCGCCTGATGGCCAGAACGATCAGCGTCGCCGCGATCCAGACGTCCTACGGCGAGGACCTGCAGGCGAACATCGCCAAGACCGTGGAGTTCGTCAGGGAGGCGGCCGGCAAGGGCGCGCAGGTGATCCTGCCGTCTGAGCTGTTCCAGGGGCCGTACTTCTGCGTCAGCCAGGAGGAGCGGTGGTTCGCCGAGGCTCATCTGTGGGCGGAGCATCCCTGCGTGACGGCGCTTCAGCCTATCGCCGCCGAACTGGGAGTGGCCATTCCGGTCTCGATCTTCGAGCGCGAGGGGCCCCACTATTTCAACAGTCTGGTCATGCTGGACGCCGACGGCCGCGCGCTGGGCGTCTATCGCAAGAGCCACATTCCGGACGGGCCCGGATATCAGGAAAAATACTACTTCCGGCCGGGCGACACGGGCTTCAAGGTCTGGAACACCCGCTTCGGCCGGGTGGGCGTCGGCATCTGCTGGGACCAGTGGTACCCCGAGACCGCGCGGGCGATGATGCTGCAGGGCGCCGAGGTGCTTATGTATCCAACCGCCATCGGGTCGGAGCCGCACGACAAGGAACTCGACACCGCAGAGCCTTGGCGGCGCGCGATGCAGGGGCACGCCGTGTCGAATGTCGTTCCGGTCGTCGGCGCCAATCGGACGGGTACGGAGCAGGCCACTGAGGCCGGCCAGACCTTCTACGGCTCCAGCTTCATCGCCGACCATCGCGGCGATCTGGTCGAAAGCCTCGGCCGTGACGAGGAAGGGGTGCTTGTGCACCACTTCGACCTCGACTTCCTGGATCGCCACCGCGCCGCCTGGGGCTTCTTCCGCGATCGGCGCACCGACCTGTACGGCGCGCTCGTCAGCCCCCGCCCGGCAGGGGGCTGAGCGTCCGGCGCTCGGCGGCGCAGCCGGGGCTCTCCAGCGTATCGCGGCGTGCTTCGGCGACTTCCGCGGCAGCGCGGTCGAGCAGGTCGCGGATCGCCGGGTCCGACGTCACGGCGTCGAGCGCCGCGGCCCCTAAGGACAGTCCGGCACGCGACGTGGCCGCGTCGGTGAGGCCGCACAGGACTTCGGATTCAGCCAGGTCGCCGACGCGTACGGCGATCGCACCGACGCGGTCGGGTGCGAGATAGGACAAGGCCCCGCCATAGGCCGCCGCAAGCGCGGCGCGACGCGACGCGCCAACCTGGCGGCCCTCACCGGGCCTCAGCCGGGCGCAGACGCCGTCGACGGGCGTCGCGGCAAGCGGAACTCGGGAGTCAACCTCCCGGGCCAACCGCTCGAACACGGCGGTCAGCGCCGGGCGAGGCGGCGCCGCCAATCGCGCGCCTACGGCACAGTCGAAATGCTGGGCGGCGACGCGAGGGTGAAGTTCCAGATGCGCCTGCGCGAACAGGAGGCGGTCGTCTGGCAGAGGCGTGCCGAGCGGGAGCTGGGGCGGCGAGGCGCAGGCGGACGCGAGGCCCGCCGCGCCCGTCAGGATCAGCCGCCGGCGGTCCACGTCAGGGTCACAGAGGTTTCGGGTCGGCCGCCCTCAGCCGCGATCGGAGAGGCCACGACTTGAACCCCGGCGCCCGACGCGTCCTGCGCCGCCGCGCCGTAAGCGCGCGCCTCGCCCTGAGTCATGGTCATGACGGTCGCCAGACCGGCGGCCTCGGCATGGCCGCGGTGGAACTCGACGACGGCGTCGGGGGACAGCGCGGTCTGATAGGTCACCATGCCGCCCGGTCCCTCAGGTCCGTCGGCGACGGTCGCTGATCCGTCCGGCGTGCCGTCCTGCGGCAGCACGGCATAGGCGGGGGCCTTGGCGGCTGCAGGGCGACCGGCTGCCATGGGTGTCTTGGGAGCGGACTCTGCCGCGGCCGGCGCTTCGGCGGCGGCGTCGTCCGCCGGCTGGGAACAGGCGCCCAGGGTCAGCCCGGCCGTCGCCAGGAGGGCAAGCCACATCCCCTTCATTCTCAAGGTCACTTTCCCGTTCAACCGAAGCGTCACGTTGGCCCAGACTCGCGGCGCCAGCAAGGCGCCGGTGCGGCGGCGATCGGCCCGCGTCACCCGGTCGCGGCGTCGGCCCCGTGCTGCTCCTCGACGGCGCCGTCGCCGCCCGTGCCGGTGTTTTTCACCGGATCGGCGTCGACGCGCTTCGGCTGGGCGTCGGGACCGGAGCGGCCCTGCTCGGTCAGGCTCCGATTGACCTCGTCCTGGTCCGGATCGACGTCCGAGCCCGAAGCGGAACCTCCACGCAGCGATCCGGCCCGCGTGTCCGACCCCATGTCGCTGCCGGTCAGGGCGTCCTTAAGGCGGTCAGGCTCGCGCCCCAGATCGGGCTTCTCGCCCATCTGGTCGGCTTCGCGGCCCTCGTGGTTCTGGTCGGCCATAGGTTGTCTCCTTCGCCCGCATAAGCGACGACGGCCAAGGTCGGTTCCGTGCATGAAGAAGGCCGGGATCGCTCCCGGCCTTCTGAGCCTCCGTCACGGACGCTTGCGTCGTGAAGGACCGTCAGGCCTTTTCGAACAGCTTCTGCCAGCGGCGCGGCTGGCGCTTCTTCCAGCCTTCGCGGTGGTAGGCGTCCGAGCCGATCAGGGGAACGACGGTCGTCGCCTCGGCGAAGACCATCTGCTCATAGGTGGTCGAGACCTTGCCCCACGAGGCGGCCTCTTTCAGCGTCGAGGACGAGCAGGCGCCGTCGCGGACGTCGGCGACCGTGATCTGGACCGCGTATTTGTGCATGTCGGCCTCGACGCCGAGGATCTCGGCGCAGACGACGGTGTCCTGGGCGAAGTTCTTGGGGACCCCGCCGCCGACCATGAACAGGCCGGTGGTGCCCGCCGCGATCTTGATGTCGGTCAGTTCGCGGAAGTCGGCGATGGCGTCCAGCATCATATAGGGCTGGCCGGCGGCGGCCCGCTCCTTCTGGTGCTTGACCAGGCCGAAGCCGGCCGAGCTGTCGACGAAGGCCGGGCAGAAGATCGGCACGCCCATCTCATAGGCGGTCTGGATCAGGCTGCCTTCTTTCTTCGCATTCCCCTCCGACAGCCACTTGCCCATCTCCCAGATGAACTCGCGCGAGGAATAGCCGCGCGGCTCAAGCCGGTTGGCGATCTCGAGAATCGTGTGGTCGCAGGCCTGGAGCTCTTCCTCGTCGATGTAGGTGTCGTAGATGCGGTCGATGTAGTTGTCGCGCAGGACGTTGTCGTCGACCGGACCAGCCGCCTGATAGTGCTTGAAGCCGAGCGCCTCGAAGAAATCCATGTCGACGATGGAGGCGCCGGTGGCGACCACGGCGTCGATCATGCCGAACTTCACCATGTCGCGGTACACATGCATGCAGCCGCCGGCCGAGGTGGAGCCCGCCAGGATCAGCCAGGGCGAGCAGGTCTCGTCCTCGATCGCCATGTTGAAGATGTCGGCCGCGCGCGCGGTGTCGCGGCTCGAGAACGACATCTTGCGCATGCTGTCGATGATCGGGCGCGCGTCGAAGCTGGTGATGTCGATGTGCTCCACGACGTTCTGGAGCAGCTGGGCCTTCTGGTTGGACTGAACGGGAGCGTTCATTGCAAGGGTTTCCCTTTGGTTTGAGCGCCCGTCGTCAAAAGGAACAGCGGCCCGGACGGAGCGACGGGCCGCTGCTGATTAGAACGCGCGTGTGACGCTTTAGCGCCGACGCTGCTTCCGCTGGCCCGCCTTGCCCTTGGGGCGCGACAGACGAACGACCTTGCGGGCCTGCTCTTCCGCCGTGGTGCGCACGGTGGGAATGGAGCGGGGCGCCAGGCCGTACAGCGAGGCCATCGGGGCGTCCTCGACCGCGGCGACGTCGTGTTCGCCATAGCCGTTGAAGCCCGTCGACATGGCGACGCCATAGGCGCCGAGCATGCCGATCTCGATGAAGTCGCCTTCCTGCACGTCGGCGGGCAGGTGGAACGGCCCCGGCATGTGATCGATCGAGTCGCAGGTCGGGCCGTAGAAGCGGAAGGGCTTCAGGTCCGACGACGCCTCGCCGTCCCGGACCAGCTTGGTCGGGAAGGGCCAGCGGGAGTGGGTGGCGTCGAACAGCGAGCCGTAGCTGCCGTCGTTCAGATACAGGGCGTCGCCCTTGCGCAGGTCGACGCGGCACAGCACCGACGACGACTCGGCGACCAGCGCCCGGCCGGGCTCGCACCACAGCTCGGTGGTTTCCGACACCGGCATCTCGCTGAAGCCGCGATGGATGGCGTCGGCGTATTCGCTCATGTCCGGCGGGACCATGCCCGGATAGACCGAGGGGAAGCCGCCGCCGACGTCGACGATGTCCACGAACACGCCCGCGCGGGTGATGGCGCGGCCGACCTGAGCCATGGCGGCCTCATAGGCGGACGGGCGCATGCACTGCGATCCGACGTGGAAGCAGACGCCCATCAGCCCGTCCTTCACCGCCTGGCGCGTGGCCAGCAGCAGGGCGGGGGCCTGGTCGACGCCGATGCCGAACTTGCCCGACAGGCTGTACTGCGCGCCGTCGGCGGACACCGCCATGCGGACCAGCAGGTTGAGGTCGGTCGCGCCGCCGGTGGCGTCGAGGATCTTGGCCAGCTCGTCATGGCTGTCCAGCGAGAAGGTGCGGACGCCGTGCTCGAAATAGGCCTTGGTGATCGCGCCCCGGCTCTTGACCGGGTGCATGAAGGCGATGCGCGCTTCGGGCAGCACGGAGCGCACCAGCTCGATCTCGGCGATCGAGGCGGCGTCGAAGCCGGTGACGCCAGCCTCGACGAGGGTCTCGATGACCCAGCGCGACGGGTTGGCCTTCACCGCATAGAAGACGTCGGCCTTCAGATTGTCCTGGAACCAGCGCGCCGCTACGGAGACGGAGCGCGGTCGCACGAGGGCGACGGGACGCTCCGGAGACCGCTCACGGACCAGGTCCAGGGGAAGATGGTACGTGCGCAATTCACGTAACCCCCTGTTAGTTGTTGAACCCAGACCGGCGTTAGCGGCGCAGAAGAGGACCTACGGGGTCCGCCGGAGCGCGCGATATGAGGTCATCGACCTGTCATGTAAAGCGGTTTTTTCGGGGCGTGGCGCCCGCCGAACCCAGTCGGGGCCTGACCGGATCCGGAATTGGGCGAAGCGTCGCATCGCAAGCACGGCGAAGCTGGACGCATCGGCGCCGGTCGTGCCATTAAGGTTTGCCCCGAGCTCGTCCGGCGGCGTCGTCCGATCAACCGTCGAACCTCCCTTTTCATGACCTCAGCCGCCGCCTCCGCCGTCGCCTCCGTGCGCGGCGTGTCCAAGACCTTCGGCGCCCGCAAGGCGCTCGACGGCGTGTCCCTCGAGGTCGCACAAGGCGAGATGGTCGCCCTGATCGGGCCGTCAGGTTCGGGCAAGTCCACTCTTCTGCGTTCGATCACCGGGCTTCAGCCGATCGACGCCGGCGGCACGATCGCCGTCTTCGGCGAGACGGTGCAGAAGGACGGCCGCGTCACCGGCGCGGTGCGCAAGGCGCGGGCCCGGCTGGGCATGATCTTCCAGCAGTTCAATCTTGTCGGCCGGCTGAGCCTGTTCTCCAACGTCATGCTGGGGGCCCTCGGGCGAATCCCCGGCTGGCAGGGGACGCTGGGCCTGTGGCCCGGGGCCGACAAGAAGAAGGCCATGGCGGCCCTGCACCGCGTCGGCGTGGCCGACTACGCCGCCCAGCGCGCCAACACCCTGTCCGGCGGCCAGCAGCAGCGCGGCGCCATTGCCCGCGCCATCGTTCAGGGCGCCCAGGCCATCCTGGCGGACGAACCCGTCGCCTCCTTGGACCCCGTGTCGGCCCGCAAGGTGATGGAGCTGCTGGTCGAGCTGAACAAGCGCGACGGTCTGGGCGTGATCGTGACGCTGCACCAGGTCGACTACGCCATCCGCTATTGCGAGCGCGTCGTCGCGCTGAAGGCGGGCAAGGTCGTCTACGACGGCCCGGCGACCGGCCTGGACACCAAGACCCTCGTGGACATCTACGGCCCCGAGTTCGAGGACGCCTTCTGGGAGACCAAGCAATGAGCCGCTTCAGCCTTTCGCGTCGCGCGATCCTGGCCGCCGGCGTGGCCCTGCCGATGACCGGCGCCCTGGCCGCCTGCGGGGGCGGCGACGAGACCGCGTCCGGCGGCGCGCCGTCGAAACTGGTCTTCTCCATCCTGTCGGCCGAGGGCCAGGCCTCGTCCGGCCCGCTGTGGCAGCCGCTGCTGGACGATCTGGAGAAGGCCGTCGGCATTCCGGTCGAGCCCTTCTTCGGCTCCAACTACACCGTGCTGGTTGAGGCCATGCGCGGCGGCCAGACGCACGTCGCGTGGTTCGCGGCCAAGTCGGCGATCGAGGCCATCGATCGTGCGGACGCGGAGGTCATCGCGCGCACCGTGGACGTCGAGGGCCGGGATTCCTACCAGTCGACGCTGATCGTGAAGGCCGGCTCGGGCATCACGCTGGACGACGTGCTGGCGTGCGGAAAGCGCTACGATTTCGGCATCGGCGACGCCCAGTCCACGTCGGGCACGCTGGCGCCCATGACCTTCCTGTTCAATGAGCGCGGCGTGGACCCGCAAGCCTGTTTCAAGACCGTGCGCGCGGCCAACCATCAGGCCAACGCCTTCGGCGTGGCTTCCGGCGTGCTGCAGGTGGCGACGTCGAACACCGTCAACACCGTCTTCTTGGAGCGTCAGAACCCGCAGATCGCCGCTCAGATCCAGGAGATCTGGAAGTCCCCGCCGATCCCGGAGTCCGGCATTCTGGTGCGCGAGGACCTGGACCCGGCGGTCAAGGAGAAGGTCCGTGGGTTCTTCCTGACCTACGGGCAAGGCGAGGGCGCCGAGGCCGCGCGGCAGAAGGAAGTTCTGAAAGGCCTGAACTATTCCCAGTTCCGCGCCGCCGACGACGCCTATCTGGACCCCGTGCGCGAACTGGTCGCCGACCAGAAGCTGCAGGAGGCCCGGGCCAAGGGCGACCAGGCGGGCGTTACGGCCGCCGAGACCGAGCTGAACGCCCTGCGCGCCAAGCGTGAGGTCCAGCCTTGACGACCGCGCCCGTCACGGCGAGCGCCATTCCGGCCCCGCCGTCGAAATCCCTGCAGGCCTGGCTGCTGGATCTGCTGATCTGGGGCGGCGTCGCGGCCGTGCTGATCTACAGCTTCGACGCCGTGGACCTCGGCAACCTGTCGCGCCTGGTTAGCAACTCCGCCAATTTCCAGAATATCACCGAGGGCCTGCTCCGCCCGGACTTCTCCGACTGGCGCCTGTTCGTCGAGAAGATGTGGGAGACGATCCAGATCGCCCTGTGGGGCACGTTCCTGGCAGTGTTTCTCGGCATTCCCATGGGCTTGGCGGCCGCCCGCAACATCGCGCCCATCTGGGTGGTTCAGCCGGTCCGCTGGCTGATGAACCTGCTGCGCTCGATCCCCGACCTAGTGATCGGCCTGCTGTTCGTCGTCGTCGTCGGGCTGGGTCCGCTGGCCGGCGTGCTGGCGATCACGCTGAACACGGCCGGAGTGCTGGCCAAACTGTTCTCCGAAGCCGTCGAAAGCATCGACAAGGGGCCCGTCGAAGGCGTGCGCGCCACCGGGGCGTCCAAGCTGCACGAGATCGTCTGGGGCGTGATCCCCCAGGTCGCGCCACTGTGGACCTCGTTCGCCCTCTACCGCTTCGAATCCAACAGCCGATCGGCGACCGTGCTGGGCCTTATCGGGGCCGGTGGCATCGGTCAGGTGCTGTTCGACCAGATGAACGCGTTCAACTACAGCGCCGTGTCGGCCATCGTGATCGTGGTCGTCGTGGCCGTGACGTTGATCGATCTGCTGTCACAAGCCATGCGCAAACGTCTGCTCTAAGCGGGCGGAATCGCCGTCGCCTGGAGTCGTCCGTGAAGTCCGTCCGTCGCCTGACCGTTCCGGTCGTCGCCCTGACCGCGCTCGTGCTGGCCGCCTGCGACGGCGGCGGGGGATCGCGAGAGGGGATCTGGGCGGCGGGGTCGTCGACGGTGTTTCCCTTCACCACCCGCGTGGCCGAGAATTTCTCGCGCGCCAACGACTTCGCCATGCCGCAGGTCGAGAGCCTGGGTACCGGCGGCGGCATCAAGGCCTTCTGCACCGGCATCGGCCCGGCGACGCCCGACATCGCCAATGCGTCGCGCCGCATGAAGGCGTCGGAGTTCGACGAGTGCGCGAAGAACGGCGTGACCGGGATCCTTGAAATCAAGATCGGCTACGACGGCCTGGTCGTCGCCGTGGCCCGCTCCGGCGCCGACTACGATTTCCAGGGGTCGGACTTCTACCTGGGCTTCGCCAAGAGCGTGCCGGGCCCGAACGGCGAGTTCGTGCCGAACCCGAACACCAGCTGGTCCCAGGTGCGCGCCGGTCTGCCGGACGTGCGCATCCTCGCCTATGGCCCGCCGCCGACCTCGGGTACGCGCGACAGTTGGCTGGAGCTGGGCATGACGCCGTCGGCCGAGGCCCTGCCGGCGCTGGCAGCCCTGGCCGAAAGCGACGAGGACGCCTTCGAGACCCGCGCCCACACGCTGCGCGAGGACGGCCTGTGGGTGGACTCCGGCGAGAACGACAACGCCATCGTCCAGACCCTGACCCGCACGCCGGGCTCGCTGGGCGTGTTCGGCTATTCCTTCCTGGAGCAGAACTCGGACTCGGTGAAGGCGGCCACCGTCAACGGCGTGGCGCCCAACTTCGAGACCATCGCCTCGGGCGACTATCCGATCTCCCGCTCCATGTACGTCTACGTGAAGATGGCCCACATCGGCGTGACGCCGGGGCTGGACCTGTTCGTCACCGAATATCTGTCCGACGCCGCCTCGGGCCGCGGCGGCTATCTGCAGGACCGGGGTCTGGTGCCGCTGCCGGCGCCCGAACTGGAAGCCCAGCGCCAGGCCGTCCGCGCCCGTACCCCGATGACCCGCCCGGAGGAGTGACGGCCTAGGCCGCCGCCTTTTTCCTCAGCCGCGTGATCCGGCGCAGGCGACGCCAGAAGCGGCCGCGCTCGGGCTCCGGATAGGGTTCCAGATTGGCGATGAACTCCTCGGCCGAGGCGCGCCAGCTGAACTTCTCGGCGTAGGCCCGCACGTCCTTGCGGTCGATCTCCAGACACTTCAGGCAGGCGGTCTTCAGGTCGTCGTCGATGAAGCCCGCGCCGGAGCCCGGAATGATGTCGATCGGCCCGTGCGCCGGATAGGCGGCGACCGGCGTGCCGGTGGCCATGGCCTCCAGGATCACCAGGCCGAAGGTGTCGGTCCAGCTGGGGAAGACGAACACGTCGGCGTCCCTGAAGCAGCGCGCCAGCTCCTCGCCGAACTTCGCGCCCAGGAATTTCGCCTGCGGATACTTGGCCTCCAGCTCGGCGCGCGCCGGGCCGTCGCCGACCACGATCTTGGTGCCCGGCAGGTCCAGCTCCAGGAAGGCCTCGATGTTCTTCTCCACCGCCACCCGGCCGACGTTGAGAAAGAAGGGCCGCGGCCAGTCCTTGCCGCCCAGCTCCTCATAGATCGGCGCCAGGTCGGGGTTGAACAGCTCGGTGTCCACGCCCCGCGTCCACGGCGAGACGTTCTTGAACCCGTGCGCCGTCAGCTCGTCGCGGAGCGTCGGCGTGGCGACCATCAGCCGGCCGGACGGCCGGTGGAACCACTTCATGTAGGCGTAGCCCAGCTGCACCGGCACCGGGAACCGGGCCGAGACGTACTCCGGGAACTTGGTGTGATAGCTGGTGGTGAAGGGCAGCTTCCACTCCACGCAGATGCGCCGCGTGGCGATGCCGATCGGCCCCTCGGTCGCGATGTGGACGGCCTCGGGCTCGAAGGCGCGCAGCCGCTCGCGGATCTCTTCCTCGGCTCCCAGCGCCAGCCGGATCTCCGGATAGGTCGGCATCGGCATGGTCTTGAACTGACCCGGCTGGATCACCTCCACCTCATGCCCCATCGCCCGGCACTCGGCCGTGATGCGGGACAGGGTGCGGACGACGCCGTTGACCTGGGGCTCCCAGGCGTCGGTGGCCAGAACGATGCGCATTGGGCCGGATGGCTCCGCCATTGGAACGGGAAGATGATCTAACCGGTCAGGCGGTCATTGGCGAGCCTGCGGTGCGCTCAGACCGGGCACGTTGGCGGAAAGCTCTGCCGATACGCCGTGCGGCGTGAAATCGATCGAACAAGCTCTGACCTCCCGTCCATCGATCGCTCCGGTTCGACAGACCTCAAAGGCGGTTTGGCTCCCAGCCCCCGCAGGAGCGGTCGCTTCAATCCTCCGCCAGAGTTCTCGCACAACCTGGTGGCCGTCCGCCCACACGTTGTCGACTGTGCATACGAGGCCACTCTGAGACGCGGACAGAAGGAGCCCGTTACGCTCGTTGCGGCTTCGATCGTAATCGACGAATGCCCAACCTTCGCGGTGACCTACATATCGTTCCCACCCGGCCATTTCAGCCAAGGTCGCAATGGATTCGCGCGTCGCACCAGCGCCGAGACAAAACCGGCGGAAGTCGTCCTCGATAAGTCGAGCGATCTGACTGGCGTCTCTTGCGTCCTTCGCCGGGTCACCGGTCCCGGAGCTTTCGGCGCAACCGATCATTGGGATCAAGACTAAGGCCACGGCCGGTCTCAAGAGCCACCTCCTGCCCTGACGTTCACGACGCAACTCTGGCCCTTTCCCGTGATGGCGAGAAGAGAGTATGTGCCGCCCATGATCGCGACCGCCGCTTCGACCCCTTCGCTCACACAGGATTGGGACGCCCTCGACCACGGCAAGTTCGCCGACGAGACGGCGACGGTGCGGGGCCTGCTGGCGAACACGCCGTTGGACGCGGGCGAGCGCGCGGCGGTGCTGGAGCAGGCGGTCGATCTGGTCGAACGCGCGCGCCGGTCGAACAAGCGGCAGGGCGTGGTCGAGAGCTTCCTGCAGGAGTTCTCGCTGGGCACGCGCGAGGGTCTGGCGCTGATGTGCCTGGCCGAGGCCCTGCTGCGCACGCCGGACGATGACACGCGCGACCGGCTGATCGCCGAAAAGATCGGCTCGGCCGACTGGGCGGGGCACCTCGGCCAGTCCGACAGCCTGTTCGTCAACGCCTCGACCTGGGGCCTGATGCTGACCGGCAAGCTGGTCGACGTCGACGACCAGGCCCGCACCGACCTGCCGGGCTTCCTGAAGCGCATCGTCGGCCGTCTGGGCGAGCCGGTGATCCGCGAGGCCGTGGCCGCCGCCGTACGCATCATGGGCGAGCAGTTCGTCGTGGGGCGCACCATCGAGGCGGCGTTGAAGCGCGCGGACCGCGAGGGCTGGCTGTGCAGCTTCGACATGCTGGGCGAGGGCGCCCGCACCGCCGCCGACGCCGAACGCTATGAGCGCATCTACGCCGACGCCATCACGGCGGTCGGCAAGGTGGCGAAAGAAGGCCCCGAGGCCGGCCACGGCGTCTCGGTCAAGCTGTCGGCCCTGTCGCCGCGCTATGAGGCGACGCACGAGGCGCGCGTGTGGGACGAGCTGTATCCCCGCGTGCTGCGGCTGGCGAAGATCGCGGCCGACGCGGACATCAACTTCACCATGGACGCCGAAGAGGCGGACCGGCTGGCCCTGTCGCTGAAACTGCTGGACCGGCTGGCGCACGAGCCGTCGCTGGGTCAGTGGCAGGGACTGGGCCTCGCGGTTCAGGCCTATCAGAAGCGCTGTCCGGAGGTGATCGCGCGGGTCGCCGAGCTGGCGAAGGCGTCGGGTCGCCGGCTGATGGTGCGTCTCGTCAAGGGCGCCTATTGGGACACGGAGATCAAGCGGGCGCAGGTGGCGGGACGCGAGGACTATCCGGTCTTCACCACCAAGGCCGCGACGGATCTGAACTACCTCGTCTGCGCCCGCGCCATGATCGAGGCGGCGCCGCACGTCTATGCCCAGTTCGCCACCCACAACGCGTATTCGTTGGCCGCGGTCCACCGCATGGCGACCGCGCGCGGGGTCAAGATCGAGTTCCAGCGCCTGCACGGCATGGGGGAGGCGCTGTACGACGCCGCCCGCGCCGCCTTCGGCCCGGTCACCGTGCGGGCCTATGCCCCCGTGGGCGGGCATGAGGACCTGCTGCCCTATCTGGTCCGCCGCCTGCTGGAAAACGGCGCCAACTCCAGCTTCGTCCACGCCCTGCTGGACGAGCGGGTGCCCGCATCGGCCGTCGCCGCCGACCCCATCTCGCAGGTCGAGGCCCACCCCGACCGCCACGCCAAGATCCCCGTGCCTAAGGACATGTACATGGACCGACAGAACTCGCTGGGTCGCGACTACAGCCAGGCCGCCGACCGCGAGCGTCATCTGCAGGCGCTGAGGAAGGTGGACGCCGAGCGGTTCACGTCGGGCCCCATCGTCGGCGGCAGGCTGCTGGCCGGCACGGCGTCGCAGGAGGTGACCAATCCCTTCGACCGCACTCAGGTGCTGGGTCACGTGTCGGAGGCCACCGAGGCCGACGTCGACCGGGCCGCCGAACTGGCCGCGAACGCCCAGGTCGCCTGGGACCGCCGTCAGGGCGCGGGGCGCGCCCCGGTTCTGCGCGCCATGGCCGACGCGCTGGAGGCGGACATGGACCGGCTGGTGGCCCTGCTTTCGCGTGAGGCGGGCAAGACGCTGAACGACGGCGTGGCCGAGGTGCGCGAGGCCGCCGACTTCTGCCGCTACTACGCCATGCTGGCCGAACAGCAGTTCGGCGGGCGGCAGGACCTGAAGGGGCCGGTGGGCGAGATCAACCAGCTGGTCCTGCACGGGCGCGGCGTGTTCGCCTGCATCAGCCCCTGGAACTTCCCGCTGGCCATCTTCACCGGTCAGATCGCCGCCGCCCTGGCCGCCGGCAACGGCGTGCTGGCCAAGCCGGCCGAGCAGACGCCCCTGATCGCGGCGGAAGCCGTGCGCCTGTTCTTCAAGGCGGGCCTCCCGGCCGACCTGCTGGCCCTGCTGCCCGGACGCGGAGAGACGGTGGGGGTGAAGCTGACCACCCATCCGCTGGTCGACGGCGTGGCCTTCACCGGCGGCACGGACACCGCCGCCGCCATCAACCGCGGACTTGCGAACCGGCCGGGTCCGATCATCCCCTTCATCGCCGAGACCGGCGGACTGAACGGCATGTTCGTCGACACCACGGCGCTGAAGGAACAGGTGATCGACGACGTGATCTTGTCGGCCTTCGGCTCTGCGGGCCAGCGCTGCTCGGCGCTGCGGGTGCTGTATGTGCCCAAGGATTCCGCCGACGCCCTGATCGAGGGATTGAAGGGCGCGCTGGCGGCGCAGGTCGTGGCCGACCCGACCGATCCGGCCACCGACATCGGCCCGGTCATCGACGCCGAAAGCCGCAAGGCGCTGGAGGCGCACGTCGAGCGCCTGCAGAAAGAGGCCAAGGTCGTGGCCCGCGCCGAACTGCCGGCCGGCGCCGACAAGGGCGACCTGTTCGCCCCGACCATCGCGGAAATCCCCACGCCGGACTTCCTGGAGCGCGAGGTGTTCGGTCCCATCCTGCACGTCCACCGCTACGATCCGGCCGATCTGAAGGCCGTCGCCGGCAAGCTGGCGGCGCGCGGCTATGGGCTGACGCTGGGCGTGCACAGCCGCATCGAGGCCTTCGCCGAGGAGGTGATCCGTCTGGTCCCGGCGGGCAACGTCTACATCAACCGCGGCGTCACCGGCGCGGTGGTGGGTGTCCAGCCCTTCGGCGGCGAGGGCCTCTCCGGCACCGGCCCCAAGGCCGGCGGCCCCAACAGCCTGATCCGCTACGCCGCCGAAAAGGCCATAAGCAACAACATCTCCGCCCAGGGCGGCGACCCGGCGCTGCTGAATCTCTGAGCCGAAATCCTTCTCCCCTTGCGGGAGAAGGTGGCCTCGCGCAGCGAGGTCGGATGAGGGGTCGCACCGGCGACCGCCTCATCCAAATTTGAAGGCGAGGCCACAGAGACCCCTCATCCGTCGGGCTTCGCCCGCCACCTTCTCCCGCAAGGGGAGAAGGGCAAGATCAGTGGAAGATCCCGACCGCGCCCTCGATCCAGATCAGGCCGACGATCGCCACGACGAACAGGGCGAAGCCGATGCGCAGGACGGGGTTCTTCACCCGCGCTGCGACCAGCTCGATGATCGCGCCGCCGCCGATCAGCAGCACGCCGGCGAAGACGAAGTCGCTCGCCGTCCAGTTCACGCCCGGCGCGTCCAGTGCCATGGCCACCGCCGGCGCGGCCATCACCACCGCCACCGCGCCCCAGCCCAGCAGGCGCAGCGCGCCCCACAGCCGATCCAGATCCGCCCGCGTCACCGTCATGTCCCGTCTCCTTCGCTTGGACGACGGCACGGTGGCGATCGCCGCGCTGCGCGGCATGAGCGGAAGCTGAGGAAGCGGTGAAAAGCGCGCTCAGCCCTTCGGCCAACCGCTCGCGCGGCTGAGCGCGCTGGGGGCGGGGCGGCCGATCTTTTCGCCGATCCAGCGGGCGGTTTCGATCAGGCGGTCCAGGTCGTAGCCGGTCGGGAAGCCCGCGCGCTCCAGCATGTAGACGAGGTCCTCCGTCGCCACGTTGCCGGTCGCGCCCGGGGCGAAGGGGCAGCCGCCGATGCCGCCCACGGAGGCGTCCAGCACGTCCACCCCTGCCTCGATCCCGGCGAAGGCGTTGGCGACGCCGGTGTTGCGCGTGTCGTGGAAATGCAGGCGCAGGGTCGCGTCCGGCGCGGCTTTCCGGGCGGCCTCGACCTTCGTGCGCACACTCCACGGATCGCCGACGCCGATGGTGTCGGCAAGCGCGATCTCCCCAATCCCCAGAGCGCCCAGTCGGCCGACCAGATCGGCGACCTGATCGACGCCCACCTCGCCGTCGAAGGGGCAGCCCCAGACGCAGCTGATGGTGACCGACAGCGACGGGGCTTCGCCGCCCGGCGCGGCATTGCTGCGCCGGTTCACGATCTCCTCGACCATCGCCATCTGGCCGGCGCGGTCCAGTCCCTGGTTCTTCAGGCCGAAGCCGTCGGTGGCGGCGATCGACACGTTGACCTCGTCCACGGCCGTCGTCAGGGCCCGGTCATAGCCGCGCGCGTTCAGCACCAGTCCGATCCGGCTGCGGCCCGGCTCCGGCGGCAGAGCGGCCATCACCTCCTCGGCGCCCGCCATCTGCGGCACATATTTGGGATGGACGAAGCTGGCGGCCTCGATCCGGCGCGCGCCCGCGGCCTCCAGCCGGCGCGTCAGCTCGGCGCGCACGGCGGGCTCCAGCACCGCCGTCTCGTTCTGCAGCCCGTCGCGCGGGCCGACCTCGACGATCGTTATGGGGCGGCTCATACGGGCATCACGGCCGGACGACGGGAGCGTAGACCGTCAGGGCGACGTCGTCGCCGGTCGAGTAGTTGTGGCCCCGGACCTCGGCCACGGCCCGCCCGGGCATGCCGTCCGAGGCGGCGGCGAAGGCCGCGGCGTCGCGCGCCTCGACGATGGCGGGGCGCCCCTCCATCAGAGCGCGCGCGGCGCCGGCCGCGTCGGTCAGCTGGGTGTCGCGCCCGGCCAGGAAGACGAAACTGGGCTCGTGGAAGCCGGTGATCGCAACTGGCCCGGGCGCGCCCTGACGGGGGTGCAGCGCCGCCGCCTCCAGCGCGCGGGTCAGCTGGGGCGCGACGGCCAGCGGCCGCAGCTGCCGGATCTCTCCGACCAGCGCCGTGTGCGCCAGAACGCCGAACACCAGCGACAGGGCCAAGGCCGCGACCGGCGCGCGGTTCAGCATCAGGAAAGCCCCCAGTCCGCCGGCGGCGACGGCGCACAGCACGGTGAAGGTCGCCCAGGTCTGGGCCGTCGACGTGCCGAAATTGTTCAGCCCGTAGATGGCGACCGCCGCGATCAGCGCCGCCGACAGCAGGTGCAGGCCCGCGCCGATCCTGCCGGACAGCACGCCGACCGGCCGCGTCAGCGCCGCCGCCGCCAGCAGCGCCACCGCGCCATAGGTCGGCAGGGTGTAGTGCACCAGCTTGGTCGGGGTCAGCTCGAAGATGAGGAAGGCCGGGACCAGCCAGCAGATCAGGAACCGGATGGCCGGCTCGCTGCGCCGGCTCCACGCCGTCGAAATCGCGGCCGGCAGCATCAGGGCCGCGGGGAAGATCAGCAGGGGCAGCAGCAGCAGGTGCACGCCCGGGGGGGCGCCGTGGCTCTCATGGCCGCCCGCCACCTTGGGCGCCAGATCTCCGATGATCGCCTCGCGCCAGAAGCCGCCGTCGGTGACGATGGTCACGGCCAGCGCCCACGGACCCACGATCAGCGCCACCAGCGGCAGACCCCAGCCCCAGCCCAACCGCTTCAGCCAGCGCGCGTCGCGGTCCCACAGGCACAGCGCCAGAATGGCCGGGGCGACGACGATCAGGCCGATCGGCCCCTTGATCAGGATCGACAGGCCCAGCGCCAGCCAGAAGACGAACTTGTGCCGCCGGTCGGGCGCCTCGCCCGCGCGCGACGCCATATAGATGCGGGCCAGCGACGCCATGGCCGCCGTCACCGCCGCGCACAAAGCGGCGTCGGTCTTGGCGATGCCCGCCTCGCTGGACAGCAGGAAGCTGGCGCCCAGGATCGCCCCGGCCAGGAACCCCGCGCGCGCGCCGAACAGCCGCGCCCCCGCCCAGGCGCAGGCGAAGGCCGCGATCATCGCCGCCAGCAGCGACGGCAGGCGATAGGGCTGGATGGCCCGCGCCTCGGGCCCGGTGGTCAGGCCGACCGCTGCGGCTTGGGCCCAGTAGATGCCGACCGGCTTCTTCCAGCGCGGCTCGTCCTGGAACCGGATGTCGACGTAGTCGCCGCTCTCCAGCATCTGCGACGTGGCCTGGGCATAGCGGCTCTCGTCGCGGTCCAGCGGCGGCAGCATCAACAGGCCGGGCAGGCCGGCGAGCAGCGCCACGAGCGCGGCCAGCAGCGGTCCACGCCAGCCGGCGATCATGCGGTCGAAGTCCAGCCGTCCCATGACGGTCTGATTACACGCTTCGATACCGCGCGTCAGCGGGCGCTTTCGCGGCGTCGCCGGGGCGGCTATTCACGCGGGATGAGCCAGCCCGCCGCCCCCGACATCTCCGTCGTCGTGCCCGTCCACGACGAAGCCGGGGCGGTCGGTCCCTTGGTCGAGGAGATCGCCGCCGCCTTCGCGGGGCGGAACTATGAGATGATCTTCGTCGACGACCGCAGCCGCGATACGACGCTGATTGAGCTCAAGGCGTTGAAGGCCCTCCATCCCCAGCTGCGCGTCCTGACACATCCTTCCAACGCGGGACAGAGCCGGGCGGTGCGATCGGGCGTGCTGGCGGCGCGGGGCGCGATCGTGGTGACGATGGACGGCGACGGCCAGAACCCGCCGGCCGACGCGCCGCGCCTGGTGCAGGCCCTGATGGACGCCTCGCCCGAGGTCGCCCTAGTCGGCGGCGTCCGCGCCAGCCGTCAGGACACCGAGGCGAAGCGCCAGGCCTCGGTCTGGGCCAACCGCATCCGCCGCCGGCTGCTGGGCGACGACGCCGCCGACACCGGCTGCGGGCTTAAGGCTTTCCGCCGCGACGCCTTTCTGCGTCTGCCCTACTTCGATCACATGCACCGCTACCTGCCAGCGCTGATGATCCGCGAGGGATGGCGCAACCTCTACCTCGACGTCGGCCACCGGCACCGCGAAACGGGTCGGTCGAAGTACACCAATCTGGACCGGCTGATCGCGTCTCTGTCCGACCTGCTGGGCGTGATGTGGCTGAAGACGCGGGCTCGGAATCCCGGAGCGGTCCAAGAGGTCTGACGCGCCTCGCCCGCTCGGCGATTCAGCTTGGCGGTTCGGCACGAACGCGGGTATCCAGCGTTAACCGTGTCTGTGGGCCAGAGAGGACCGAGCCATGCTCATCGCCCTTCCGCTGCTGGTGATCCCCGTCATCCTCTACAACATCGTGGCGCTTACGGGCGGCGCGGCCTTGGCCGACGAGCGCCTGCGGGAGCCGATGTTCTCCATCGGCATGGCCTCGGGAGCGCAGTGGAACGTGGGGGCGGGCGACCTGATCCTGTTCCTCGCCCTGATCCTGCTGTTCTTCGAACTGCTGAAATCGACGTCCAGCCAGAAGGTGGCGATCGTCAACCACGCCCTGTCGATGATCCTGTTCGTCATCTGCCTGGTCGAGTTCCTGCTGCTGCGCGGCTTCGCCACCTCGACCTTCTTCCTGATCGTGGCGATGGTGATGCTGGACGTTCTGGCGGGCTTCATCGTGACGATCATCGCCGCCCGTAAGGACCTGGATTTCGGGGCCGTCTAGGGCGCGGTCGCTCGCTTCTTCAGCGCAGCGACGCTGCGCCGGATCGTCAGCCGAAGGCGACGAAGATCAGCGCGATCACGGTCACGTCGACGGTGCGGGCGAGGAAGGCGAGCATGGGGCGGTCCCGGGATGAAGGCTTTCACAGCCTTCACAGCAAGGACCGTGCCGGGTCTCAGACGTCGGATTTCGTGACCGTGCCGGGCTTCGGACGGCGCTCCGCAGGCCCGGAATGCTGGGCCTTCAGATAGCCGCTGCGGGCGGCGTCCAGCACAGGCGGGCCGCCCTTCAGCCCGCGCCGCTGGCCCTCCTGACCCATCAGCTGGGCGGAAAACGCCGGGTCGGCGGGCGTGGATTTCCGGGCGCCGGACGCGGTCGCTCCGGGTTCTTCGGGCGGCGTTGGATCGACCGGCACCAAGGCCCGTCCCGACGCACGGCGATCGCGCGCGCGCCGGTCGGCCTCGCGGCGGTCCTCGTCGCTCATTTTCGGGCGGCGTCGCCGGCCAGACGGTCGAGCTGGGCGCGCATCTCGTCCATCTGACGGCGCATCTCGGCCAGGCCGTCGTCGGCGGCAGGAGCCGCGGTCTCTTCGGATTTGGGCGCGGCGGGCATCCCGCCGACGAAGCCGGGCCACATCCGCATGGCCTGTTCGAACATCTGCATGTTGCGCCGCACCGCCTCGTCAAGCAGGCCCGCGCCCGGGGCTCCGCCGAAGGCCTGCTTGAACTGGCCGCGCAGCTGCTCCTGCTGCTTGGCGAACGTGTCGAGCGACATTTCCAGATAGCTGGGCAGCACCGACTGCATCTGCCCGCCGTAGAAGCCGATCAGCCGGCGCAGGAACTGGACCGGCAGCAAGGCCTCGCCCCGGCTCTCTTCCTCGAAGATGATCTGCGTCAGGATCTGCCGGGTCAGATCCTCGCCCGACTTGGCGTCGTGGACGGTGAACTCCTGACCGGCCCGGACCATGCCGGCCAGGTCCTCCAGCGTGACGTAGGCGGATGTGGCGGTGTTGTAGAGCCGCCGGTTGGCGTATTTCTTGATGACGATCGGCCGGGTTCCCCCGGAGTTGGCATCGGTCACGCGGCGCCCCTCGAAACGGTCGGTTTTCGCAGTATCCCGCAGCGCGGCGCCGGACGCCAGCCCTTACGCAGGGTCAGGCCATGGCCGGGGCCAGCACCACTCCGACCAGCACGGCGGCCCAGTGCACGGTGGCGCCCGTCACCACGAAGCCGTGCCAGATGGCGCGCCGGAACTTCACCTTGGGGCTGATGAAGACGAAGACTCCGGCGGTGTAGATCAGTCCGCCGATCACCAGCAGGATCAGGGCGGCGGGGTGCACCGTGTCCAGCATGGGCTTCAGCGCGAACACCGCCAGCCAGCCGAAAGCGACGTAGACCGCGCTCCAGATCGCGTCCGACAGACGCGGCGCCCACAGCTTGGCCAGCGCCCCGCCGATGCCCAATGCCCAGACCAGCAGGGTGAAGCCGATGGCCCACCCGCCCTCGAACCGCTGGGTCGTGAAGGGGGTGTAGCTGCCGGCGATCATCAGGAAGATCGCGGCCTCGTCCAGACGCCTCAGAACCGGCCGCGCGGCGCACGGGCGGGTCTGGTTGTAGAGGGTCGAGGCGGTCAGCATGGCCACCAGGCACAGGGCATAGACCGCCGTCGCCACCACCGTGCCCACGCCGGAGTAGATGGCCGCCAGCACCGCCAGAACCACGCCGCCCACCGCCGCCAGCGTCAGGCCGACGACGTGCACCACCAGGTCTGCGGTCTTTTCCGCTGGCGTGCGATAGTGCTCTTCCATGTCCAGGGCGTCGGGGACGCACACCCGGCTCAAAAGGGATTTCAGTCGCATCGGCATGGCCCTTTCTAAGCCTGCGGCTCCGACATCGTTCCTCATCCTGACGCGAAGGGGATGACGGTCCGCTGAACGAAGCGCGTTTGGGGGTCGAAACGCGGCGGCCTGCGGCTCCCGCGCCACACTTTCCAGTTCCCTAACGTCAGCTTTTCAAGGAGTTGGACGGATGGCCGTGGGGGCGACCGCGCGATATGCCGCGATGCCCGGAGCGTGGCCTTGCCTGCGGAACCGCCCTAGACTGACGTCATGGACCTGCTCGACATCCTCACCATCGTGGTCATCGTCGCCGTGGCGATCACGCTCGGCTTCGGCATCCGCTCGCTGTATCAGACCGACGCCGGGGCCCGGTCACGTTCCAACAGGCTGATGCGCCTGCGCGTCGCCCTGCAGGCAGTTGCGGTGCTGCTGCTGGTCGCCGGCATGTGGTGGAAATCCACCCAGGGGGGCTGAGATGGTCGTCCTGAACCGCATCTACACCCGCACCGGCGATGACGGCACGACACGGCTGGCAACCGGCGAGGCGGCGTCCAAATGCGACCCGCGCGTCGCCGCCTACGGCACGGTGGACGAACTGAACTCCACGATCGGCGTGGCGCGCCTGCATTCGGGTCAAAACGATCGCATCGACGCGGCGCTGGGCCGGATCCAGAACGAGCTGTTCGACCTCGGCGCCGACCTGGCCACCCCGCTGGAGCCCGCGCCGAAATGGGAGGCGCTGCGCATCGTCGACGCCCAGGTCGAGCGGCTCGAGTCCGAGATCGATTGGATGAACGAGAGCCTCAAGGCGCTGGACAGCTTCATCCTGCCCGGCGGATCGGCCCTGTCGGCGCATCTGCACCTGGCCCGCACCGTCTGCCGCCGCGCCGAGCGCGACGCCGTGGCCATGGTCGAGGCGGGACGCGAAGCCACGCCAGCGGCCTTGCGCTATCTCAACCGCCTGTCCGACTGGCTGTTCGTCGCCGCCCGACGGGCGAACGCGAACGGGGCCGACGACGTGAAGTGGGTTCCTGGCGCCACCCGCTGAACCCGCGTCCGTTTTTGACGCACCCGTCGCCCATGCTTTCATGACCGGCGTTGGCGAGACGCCACGGTGATGGAAATGAGAGTCTTTTTTTCCGACTCTCACGCTCGCGGCGGCTCTACTGCTCGGCCTCCGCGGCGGCCAGCGCCGCGCGCTGGCGTTCGGCGTCGGCGGCGACCGCCCGCTCGTTGGCGGCCAGCTGGCGCTCGATGGCCACCAGCTCGCGGTTCTTCTGGCGAGAGGCTTCCTCGCGGCTGACGCCGTTGGGCCGGCCGGTGATCTCGGCGATGGCGATGGGCTGGGCGCAGACGCGGCCCTCGCGGTCCCACCACTTGCCCTGTTCCTCGCAGCGGTCGCCCGGCGCCCGAACCAGCTGGTCGTAGGCCAGGACCAGCCCGAACGAGCAGGCGAAGGCCACCAGGAACAGGACGCTCAGGCGCTTGAAGGTCAGCAGACGGTGCATAGGCGCTCCCAGCCGTTACGTCGGGTCACGTTGACAGGCCCGGTCGGTCGGTCCAATCCCTGCCGCCAGATTTCGGCATTTCGATGGATGATCCGATGAAGGTTCTCGTCCCCGTCAAACGGGTGATCGACTACAACGTCAAGGCCCGTGTGAAGGCCGACCAGACCGGGGTGGATCTGGCCAACGTCAAGATGAGCATGAACCCCTTCGACGAGATCGCCGTCGAGGAGGCCGTGCGGATGCAGGAAGGCAAGGGCGGCCACGCGGCCGGCACGGCCACCGAGATCGTCGTCATCTCCATCGGCCCGTCGCAGGCGCAGGAGACCATCCGCACCGCGCTCGCAATCGGCGCGGACCGAGGCATCCTGATCCAGTCGGACGCGGACCTGGAGCCGCTGGCCGTCGCCAAGCTGCTGAAGGCAGTGGTCGAGGAGGAGAAGCCCGACCTGGTCCTGATGGGCAAGCAGTCGATCGACGGAGACAACAATGCGGTGGGCCAGATGCTGGCCGCCCTGCTGGACTGGCCCCAGGCCACCTTCGCCGGCAAGCTGGCCATCGACGGCGGCAAGGCCGTGGTCACGCGTGAAGTGGACGGCGGTCTTCAGACCGTGGCGGCCCAGCTGCCTGCGGTGGTGACCGTGGACCTGCGTCTGAACACGCCCCGCTATGCGTCGCTGCCCAACATCATGAAGGCCAAGAAGAAGGAGATCGCCATGAAGGCGGTCGCCGACTACGGCGTCGACACGGCCCCGCGCCTGACCGTGGTCAAGGTCACCGAGCCGCCCAAGCGCTCGGCCGGGGTCAAGGTGGCCGACGCCGCCGAACTGGTTTCCAAGCTGAAGTCCGCGGGGGTGCTGTAATGGCCGTTCTCGTCATCGCCGATCACGACGGCTCGACCGTCCGCGACACCACCCACAAGACCGTGACCGCCGCCAGGGCGCTCGGCGGCGACGTCCACGTTCTGGTCGTCGGTCAGGGCGCCAAGGGTGTGGCCGACCAGGCCGCGAAGATCGACGGCGTCTCCAAGGTGCTGCTGGCCGAGAGCGCCGAGCTGGGCAAGACGCTGGCCGAGGCGGTCGAGGCGACCGTCCTGCCGCTGGCCGGCGGCTATGACGCCGTGCTGGCCCCGGCCACGACCGACGGCAAGAATTTCGCCCCGCGCCTGGCCGCCAAGCTGGACGTGGCGCCCATCTCCGACATCATCGAGGTCGTGGCCCCCGACACCTTCGTGCGCCCGATCTATGCCGGCAACGCGCTGGAGACGATCAAGTCGGCCGACGCCAAGAAGGTGATCACCGTGCGCCCCACGGCCTTCACCGCAGCGGGCGAGGGCGGCTCGGCCCAGGTCGAGACCGTGTCCGGCGGCTCGGCGCCCAAGACCGATTTCGTGTCCGAGGAGATGGTCAAGTCGGACCGCCCGGAACTGGGCGCCGCCAAGATCGTCGTCTCGGGCGGCCGCGCGCTCGGCTCGGCGGAGGAGTTCCACGCCGTCATGGACCCACTGGCCGACAAGCTGGGCGCCGCCGTGGGCGCCAGCCGCGCCGCGGTGGACGCGGGCTATGCTCCCAACGACTATCAGGTCGGCCAGACCGGCAAGGTCGTGGCTCCGGGCCTCTACATCGCCATCGGCATCTCGGGCGCCATCCAGCACCTGGCCGGCATGAAGGACTCCAAGGTCATCGTCGCGATCAACAAGGACGCCGACGCCCCGATCTTCCAGGTCGCGGATTATGGCCTGGTGGCGGACTACAAGACCGCCGTGCCGGAGCTGATGAAGGCCTTGGGCTGACGGCCGGGGCCGCTGGACGACATGTGCGCGTCCTACGAGGCCCGGTTCAACGTCAGGCAGCTTGTGCGCCTGTTCGAAAAGGCGGGCGCGCCGCTGTCCTTTCCCGGCGGCCTGCCGAACATCGAGCCGTCCGACGAAGTGCGGCCCACCGACGCAGGGTGGGCCGTGCGGGCCTCGCCCGACGACGGCGACGCGTCAGTTCTGGTTCCCATGCGCTTCGGCTTCCCCGCCCCGGCGCCGAAGAGGCCGCCAGTCATCAACTTCCGCTCCGAGGGGCGGCGTTTCTCCAACGGAGCCGCGAGTGGGCGCGCGCTGGTGCCGGTCTCCGGCTTCTATGAGTTCACCGGCGACAAATACCCAAAGACCCGGTG
Source organism: Caulobacteraceae bacterium (assembly GCA_019748055.1). Classification (GTDB taxonomy): domain Bacteria; phylum Pseudomonadota; class Alphaproteobacteria; order Caulobacterales; family Caulobacteraceae; genus Brevundimonas. Next base: position 29,576 of record JAIEQC010000048.1, read on the forward strand.
GCGGCTGGCCGGCGCCGACGGAGAGCCGCTGGCCCTGGCCGCCCTGTGGCGCGCGGGTGAAGCGGGCGGGCCGGGCGCCGCCTTTTCCCTGCTGACGGCCGAGCCGGGGCCGGACGTCGCCCCCTATCACACGCGCGGGGTCCTGCCCCTGCCGGTCTCCTGCTGGGCCGACTGGCTGTTCGACCGCCGCCCGTCGACCGAGCTCCTGATCCCGCCGCCCGCCGGGACCCTCCGCGCCGAGCCGGCGCCGCGCCCGCCGAAGAGCGCGACGCCGTACCTTACCGACTTGTAATGAAATCGGGCCTCGACGTCTGGACCCGGACGTTCTTCTAATCCCCGCCTCGGCCGAGGGGGCCGACCGTTCGGGGGTTGCCGCATGAGATCCGTTTCCCTGCTGGGCGTCAGCCTGGCCGCGCTGGTGCTGTCCGCCTGCGCCACCACGGGGTCGCCTGACACCGGAGAGGCCGCCGAGGCCCCGCGCGAGCGCAAGGCGCTCGTCCAGGGACTGGATCCCGCGACCGTCGCCGACGCCTATCCCTCGACCTATCGCGGCCTGCCGCGCGAGAACATGGCCATCGTCGGCGGCACTGTCTTCGACGGTGCGGGGCGCAAGATCGAGAACGGCGTCGTCATCGTCACCGACGGCAAGATCGCCGCCGTCGGCGACGCCTCCACCCCCGTGCCCGGCGGCCATCGCGTGGTCGACGCGCGGGGCCGCTTCGTCACCCCCGGCATCATCGACGTGCACAGCCATCTGGGCGTCTATCCCTCGCCGGGCGTGACTGGCATGAGCGACGGCAACGAGGCCACCCAGCCGAACACGGCCGAGGTCTGGGCCGAGCACTCGGTGTGGCCCCAGGATCCGGGCTTCAACACCGCCCGCGCCGGCGGCGTGACCACGCTCCACATCCTGCCCGGCTCGGCCAACCTGTTCGGCGGGCGCGGCGTGACGCTGCGCAACGTGCCGTCCATCACCATGCAGGGCATGAAGTTCCCGGGCGCGCCCTACACCGTGAAGATGGCCTGCGGCGAGAACCCCAGCCGCGTCTACGGCGGCCGCAACTCCTCGCCCGCGACCGGCATGGGCAACATGGCCGGCTATCGCGCCGCCTTCATCGCCGCGCGGGATTACAAGGACAAATGGGACCGCTGGCGTGAGACGGGAGAGGGCACGCCCCCGACCCGCAATCTTGAGCTCGACACCCTGGTCGGCGTGCTGGACGGGTCGATCCTGATCCAGAACCACTGCTATCGCGGCGACGAGATGGCGCTGATGATCGATATGTCGCGGGAGTTCGGCTACAAGATCACGACCTTCCACCACGCCACCGAGGCCTACAAGGTCGCTCCGCTGCTGGCGCGCGAGAACATCTGCGCGGCCATGTGGACCGGCTGGTGGGGCTTCAAGATGGAGGCCCTGGACGGCATCGAGGAGAACGTCGCCCTGGTCGACGCGCCCGAAGGCAGCTGCGCCGTCGTCCACTCCGACGACGCCGAACTGACCCAGCGTCTGAACCAGGAGGCCGCCGCGGCGCTCGCGGCGGGCCGCCGCGCCGGCATGACGATCTCCGAAGAGCACGCCATCGGCTGGATCACCTCCAACGCCGCCCGCGCCATCGGCATCGACGACCAGACCGGCTCGCTGGAGGCCGGCAAGCGCGCCGACGTCGTGATCTGGAGCGCCAATCCGTTCAGCGTCTACGCCCGCGCCGATCAGGTCTACGTCGACGGCGGCCTCTCCTTCGACCGCAACGACCCCAACTACCAGCCTCTGTCCGACTTCGAACTGGGCCAGCCCGGGTACGGCCAGACGGCCGCCGGCGTCCGCCAAGGAGCCCGCTGATGATCCGTCGCACCCTTCTGTTGGCCGCCGCCGTCATGGCCGTGGCCGGACCGGCCCTGGCTCAAGAGGTCACCGCCATAGTCGGCGGGCGGGTCCACACCGGCACGTCGGTGATCGAGAACGGCACCGTCGTCATGCGCGACGGCCGCATCGTCTCGGTCGGAACGGGCGCCGCACCCTCCGGCGCCCGCGTGATCGACGCCGCCGGCAAGGTGGTGACGCCGGGCATCGTCTCGGTCGATTCCGGCCTCGGCGGGTCGGAGATCTCGTCGGTCGGCGACGACCTGCGCAACGCCTCCAACACGCTCAGTGCGGCGTTCGACGTGTCCTACGGCCTCGACCCCTGGTCGATCACCCTGCCGACGGCGCGTCTGGGCGGGGTGACCCGCGCCATCGTGGTGCCGAACCACCCGGGTTCCTCGGGCGGCCACTACCATGAGCAGGAGACCGCCGGCGCGGGCGAGGGCGGCTATCACACGCCAGGCCTGTTCGCCGGTCAGGCGGCGATCATCCACCTCGGTCAGGGGACCGACATCCTGGTTCGCCCGCGCGTCGCCATGGTCGCGCCTTTCGGCGATGCCGGGGCCGGCGTGGCGGGCGGCGCCCGCGGGGCCGAGTTCACCCTGTTCAAGGAGACGATGGCCGAGGTCCGCCTCTATGCCCGCAACAAGGCGACGTACGAGCGAGGCGGCCTGCGCGACCTGTCGCTGTCTCGCGCCGACCTGGAGGCGCTGATCCCGGTGGCCGAGGGGCGCATGCCCCTGATCGTCACGGTGCACCGCGCGTCCGACATCCTGCAGGTGCTGCGTCTGGCGGATGAGGAGAACATCCGCATCATCCTGGACGGGGCCGAAGAAGGCTGGATGGTCGCCGACCAGATCGCGGCGGCGAACGTGCCGGTCCTGCTGAATCCCGTCACCAACCTGCCCGGCAATCTGGAGCGGCGCGGCGCGCGGATGCAGAACGCCGCGGCCCTCCACGCCGCAGGGGTGGTCATCGCCATCAAGGGCAACGAGGGCTCGATCCACCGGGCGCGCGAGACCCGCTACAACGCCGGCAACGCCGTGTCGCACGGCCTGCCGCACGACGCGGCGATCGCGGCCATCACCACCAATCCGGCGCGCATCTTCGGCATGGGGGACCGGTTCGGCACCCTGTCGGCCGGGGCCGAGGGCGACGTGGTGGTCTGGTCCGGCGACCCGCTCGAGCCCCTCAGCCAGCCGGTGGCGGTGTTCATCCGGGGCCAGGAGCAGCCGCTGACGGCGCGCAACCTGCTGCTGCGCGACCGCTACCGCAACGGCGGCGAGGGGGCGTATCCGCCGGCCTACGGCCGCTGAGGCAAGGCCGGGCTCAGGGGGTCCGCAGGCGCGCGGGCTCCCACTCGACCCTCAGGGTCGTGACCTCCTCGGTCGGGGCCTGGAACTCGGTGAAGGTCCAGGTCATCTCCGGCTCGCCCTGGCCGCTCTCGCCGCGCGTGCGCCGGATCACCCGGCGCCCATCGGCGCTCCACAGCGGCCGGGAGTCCCGTACGTTCCAGGTCAGGTCGAGGCCTTGGGCATAGGCCAGCAGGCCGTCGTTCACCGCCGCGATGCGCGCCGAAGGACCGTCCACCTCCACGGCGCAATGCACATACTCCGTCGCCGGGATCACGCGAATCCAGCCCTCGGACATCGCCATGCCGGTGACGGCGTCGGGCGCGCCGATGTCGCGGCAGCCGGTCTCCAGCGCCTGGACGACCAGCCGCGCCTCGACCTCGGGGCTCAGCACCGGCATAGGCGCGACCGGCTCCGGCCGGGGCGGCAGGCAGCCGCAGGCGGGCCGGGGCGCGACGGCGCAGGCCGACAAGGCGATCACGGCGGCGAAAGCGACGGGGCGCATGTGCGGGACCTCCAGTTTCGGGGGTTAGCCTAACCGCGATCGCTCGGTAGGGCGAAGCTTCCGTTTCTGACGGCGCAATGCACGACGGCCGCCCCTCGCGAGAAGGGCGGCCGTGGAGATGCATCTGAAGCCGGATCAGGCCTCGGTCAGTTCCAGGGCCCGTTCGGCCAGGATGGTCAGGCCGGCGGGCGTCACGTCGGCGAAGCCGCCGTGCACCTCGAAGCGGCGGCGCGTGCCGCCGTCGATCACGGTGACCGTGCCTTCCTTCAGCGCCGTCATGAAGGGTGCGTGGTCGGCCAGGACGCCGAAGTCGCCCTCGACGCCCGGGGCGTCGACCTGGTCCACCAGACCCGAGAAGACCTCGCGCTCGGGCGAGACGAGGGAGAAGTTCAGTTTGCCGGCCATCAATCCGTCTCTGCTGCGATGCCGAAGATGAGGACGACACGATCCTCCACTTGGCTCTCTTTAACTCGTTCGACCATCACCCGCACAGGCAATCGGTCCCAAACCACTCCGCCGGGCTGAAATCCGCGGGCGTCAGGATTGGGGCTGAAGCCGAGGCTTTCGAGCCGCGCAGGCAGCCCGTCAGCTATGTCAGCGGCACTCCGATCTTGAGTGATCGTACACGTCATGGGACTGCGCATCACGAAGGTCTGCTGGCGCTCCCAAACTCCCATCGGGCCCCCGGCCCGCCCGTTCCAATCCAGAGGCTCAGGCTCGTCGAGGCCGGCGGCTCGAGCCTCGAAGCTCGAAAGACAAAACTCAAACGCGACGTCGAACAACGCTTGATCGGAGTTCGTCTGAGCGCCGGCTACCGTCGCCGGAAGAAGGGCGGCCATCATCGCCGGGATGATCGCCGCCGTCTTCATCACGCCGCGTCCGCGGCCAGCTTCTGGGCCTTTTCGACGGCTTCCTCGATCGGGCCGACCATGTAGAAGGCCGCTTCCGGCAGGTGGTCGTATTCGCCGGCCACGATGCCCTTGAACGAGCGGATCGTGTCTTCCAGCGAGACGAACTTGCCCGGCGAGTTGGTGAACTGCTCGGCCACGAAGAACGGCTGGGACAGGAAGCGCTGGATCTTGCGGGCGCGGGCCACGATCAGCTTGTCCTCTTCCGACAGCTCGTCCATGCCCAGGATGGCGATGATGTCCTTCAGCGCCTTGTACTGCTGCAGCACTTCCTGAACCGAGCGGGCGACGTTGTAGTGCTCCTCGCCGATGACCAGCGGGTCCATGATCCGCGAGGTCGAGTCCAGCGGGTCAACGGCCGGGAAGATGGCCTGGGCGGCGATGTCGCGGCTCAGCACGGTCGTCGCGTCCAGGTGGGCGAACGACGCGGCCGGCGCCGGGTCGGTCAGGTCGTCGGCGGGCACATAGATGGCCTGGACCGAGGTGATCGAACCCTTCTTGGTCGAGGTGATGCGCTCCTGCAGGTTGCCCATCTCGGTGGCCAGCGTCGGCTGGTAGCCCACGGCCGAGGGGATGCGGCCCAGCAGGGCCGACACTTCCGAACCGGCTTGCGTGAAGCGGAAGATGTTGTCGACGAACAGCAGCACGTCCTTGCCTTCCTCGTCGCGGAAGTACTCGGCCTGGGCCAGGCCGGTCAGGGCGACGCGGGCGCGGGCGCCGGGGGGCTCGTTCATCTGGCCGTAGACCAGGGCGCACTTGGAGCCCTCGGTCGAGCCGCCGTTCTTGGTCGGGTCCACGTTCACGTTGGACTCGATCATCTCGTGATACAGGTCGTTGCCTTCGCGGGTGCGCTCGCCCACGCCGGCCAGAACCGAATAGCCGCCGTACGCCTTGGCGATGTTGTTGATCAACTCCTGCATGGTCACGGTCTTGCCCACGCCGGCGCCGCCGAACAGGCCGATCTTGCCGCCCTTGGTGTAGGGGCACATGAGGTCGATGACCTTGATGCCGGTGACCAGGATTTCCGACGACGTCGACTGCTCCTCGAAGCTGGGGGCGTCGCGGTGGATCGGACGATACATCGTCGTCTTGATCGGGCCCTGCTCGTCGATCGGCGCGCCGACCACGTTCATGATGCGGCCCAGCGTGCCCGGGCCGACCGGGGCCAGGATCGACTGGCCGGTGTCGGTCACCGGCTGACCGCGGGTCAGGCCCTCGGTGGTGTCCATGGCGATGGTGCGGACCATGTTCTCGCCCAGGTGCTGGGCGACCTCGAGCACGAGGGTGAAGGGCTCGCCCGTCTTCTGGTCGACGTTCTGGGTCTCCAGCGCCGACAGGATGGCCGGCAGGTGACCGTCGAACTCCACGTCCACGACGGCGCCGATCACCTGGGCGATGCGGCCGTTGGCGACCGCGGCGGTCGGCTTGGCGGCCACGGGGGCGGCGGCGGCCTTGGGGGCCTTGGGCGCGGCGGGCTTGCGGGTCGTGGTCTTCTTGGGGGCGGCGGTGTCGGTCATCGGTGCGTTCCGTTCGGAAAGTCGTGTCGTGTGAGAGGTCGGATCAGAGCGCTTCGGCGCCGGCGATGATCTCGATCAGTTCGGTGGTGATCTGGGCCTGGCGCTTGCGGTTGTACTGCAGGGTCAGGCTCTGGATCAGGTCGCCCGCGTTGCGCGTGGCGTTGTCCATGGCGCCCATCTGGGCCCCGAAGAAGCTGGCCTGGTTCTCGTACATCGCCGCCAGGACCTGGGTCGTGACGTTGCGGGGCAGAAGCGTGTCGAGGATCTCCTCCTCGGACGGCTCGTACTCATAGACCGCGCCGTTCAGGTCGATCGGCTGGGCGTCGCCGTCGACGACCGCCGGGATCAGCTGCCTGGCGGTCGGCACCTGCGAGATGACCGACTGGAAGCGGCTGTAGAACAGGGTGACGACGTCGGCATTGCCGGCCTCGAACTCCTCGGCGATCAGCTGGGCCACGGGCTCGGCGGCGGGAAGGCCGACGGTTTTGTGCTCGCTCATCTCGAAGGTGCGGATCAGCTTGTCGCCGTACAGACGGGTCAGGCCGTCGCGGACCTTGCGGCCCACGGCCACGATGCGGACGTCCTTGCCCTGGGCGATCAGGGCGTTGATCCGCTCGCGCGCGGCGCGGATGACGTTGGTGTTGAAGCCGCCCGCCAGACCCTTGTCGCCGGTCGCGACCACGATCAGGTGCTTCTGGTCGCGGCCCGTGCCAGCCAGCAGCTTGGGCGCGCCGTCGCCCGACACGCCGGCCGCCAGGTTGGCGATGACGGCGGCCATCTTGCGGGCATAGGGACGCGCACTCTCGGCCTGGTCCTGGGCGCGCTTCAGCTTGGCCGCGGCGACCATGTTCAGGGCTTTCGTGATCTTCTGCGTGGACTTCACGCTTCCGATCCGATTGCGCATTTCCTTGAGGCTGGCCATCCGGCGCTACTCTCTCAGTCCGGTGTCAGATCAGGCGAAGGTCTTGGTGAAGGCCGCCAGGACGTCCTTCAGCTCGGTTTCCAGCTCGGGGGTCAGGTCCTTCTTGGTCCGGATGCCTTCCAGCAGGCCGGGGTTGGAGGACTTGATGCGGGCCAGCAGCTCGCGCTCGAAGCGGCCGATGTCGGAGACCGCGATCCCGTCCAGATAGCCGCGCGTGCCGGCGTAGATCGACACGACCTGCTCTTCCATGGTCAGCGGGCTGTACTGCGGCTGCTTCAGCAGCTCGGTCAGGCGGGCGCCGCGGGCCAGCAGCTTCTGGGTCGAGGCGTCCAGGTCCGAGCCGAACTTGGCGAAGGCGGCCATTTCCCGGTACTGGGCCAGCTCGCCCTTGATGGTGCCGGCGACCTTCTTCATCGCCTTGGTCTGGGCCGACGAGCCCACGCGCGACACCGAGATGCCGACGTTCACGGCCGGGCGGATGCCCTGATAGAACAGGTCGGATTCCAGGAAGATCTGGCCGTCGGTGATCGAGATCACGTTGGTCGGGATGTAGGCCGAGACGTCGTTGGCCTGGGTCTCGATCAGCGGCAGGGCGGTCAGCGAGCCCGAACCGTAGTCGGCGTTCAGCTTGGCCGAACGCTCCAGCAGGCGGCTGTGCAGATAGAAGACGTCGCCCGGATAGGCTTCGCGGCCCGGCGGGCGGCGCAGCAGCAGCGACATCTGGCGATAGGCCACGGCCTGCTTCGACAGGTCGTCATAGACGATCAGGCCGTGCATGCCGTTGTCGCGGAAGAACTCGCCCATGGCGGTGCCGGCGAACGGGGCCAGGAACTGCAGCGGGGCCGGCTCCGACGCGGTGGCGGCGACCACGATGGTGTATTCCAGCGCGCCCGACTCCTCGAGCGTCTTCACGATCTGGGCGACGGTCGAGCGCTTCTGACCGACGGCCACGTAGATGCAGTACAGCTTGGCCGACTCGTCGTCTGTGGCGTTGACCGACTTCTGGTTCAGGATCGTGTCGATGGCGACGGCAGTCTTGCCGACCTGACGGTCGCCGATGATCAGCTCGCGCTGGCCGCGGCCGATCGGGATCAGGGTGTCGATCGCCTTCAGGCCGGTCTGCATCGGCTCGTGCACAGACTTGCGGGGGATGATGCCCGGCGCCTTCACGTCGACGCGGCGGCGCTCGGTGAACTGGATCGGGCCCTTGCCGTCGATCGGCTCGCCCAGCGGGTTGACGACGCGGCCCAGCAGACCCTTGCCGACCGGCACGTCCACGATCTCGCCCAGACGACGGACTTCGTCGCCCTCGCCGATGGCGGCGTCCGAGCCGAAGATCACGGCGCCGACGTTGTCGCGCTCGAGGTTCAGGGCCATGCCTTTGACGCCGGCCTTGGGGAACTCCACCATCTCGCCGGCCTGGACGTTGTCCAGACCGTGGATGCGGGCGATGCCGTCGCCGACCGACAGCACCTGGCCGACGTCGGAGACGTCCGCCTCGACGCCGAAGCCGGCGATCTGCTGTTTGAGGATGGCCGAGATTTCAGCGGCGCGGATGTCCATCGTGGTCTCTTTCGTCTTCGTCTTCGCGAGCGCCGGGGCGCCGAGTGGTTAGGCGCGCTTGAGCGCGAATTTCATCTGATCGAGCTTGGTCTTCAGCGAGGCGTCGAACAGCTTCGAGCCGACCTTGACCTTCAGGCCGCCCAGGATCGACGGATCGACGCGGGCGGTCAGTTCGGGAGCCTTGCCCAGCGCCTTCAGCAGGGCCGAGCGGACGTGGGTCAGTTGCGCCGTCGACAGCGGCTGGGCCGAGACGACCTCGGCCGCCACCACGCCTGTCTTCTTGGCGTATAGGCGCTCGAAGCCGACGATCACGCCCATCAGGTCGCGGGCGCGGCCGTTCTGGGCCAGCAGGCCCAGGAAGTTTCGGGTCGTGCCGTTGAACTTCGCCTTGTCGGCGATGGCCAGCAGTCCGCGCGACACGTCCTCGGCCTTCAGCACCGGCGAGGTCAGCAGGCGGCGCAGGTCGGCGCTCTCGCCATGGGCGGCGCGCAGCGACTTCAGGTCCGCGCGCACGGCGTCCAGCGCGCCCGTCTCATCGGCCAGGTCGAACAGCGCCTGGGCGTAGCGGTCGCCGACTTCCGTCGTCCTGAATTCGTCAGCCACTTATGTGATTTCCGCGCAGTGAACGTTCGGGGTCTCGGCCGGCGGCGAGCATCGCGCCGGTCGAAGGGCCTGAAATGCTTGAAGAAAGCACGCCTCGAAAACGTCTGTTGACGCCCTCTTGGCCTAAGCCGGGCGCCGGATAGCACCCTTTGTCCGAAGGGGCAACCGAGGCGGGGCCGTGCGACGGGCCGCGACGCTGAACCGCACCCGTCCAGCGGGCCCCGCTACCGCCGCAGCCCGACGCGCGTTATGAGGGGCCTTCCCTCAACGGACCGGACCTCCATGCTCGACAGCATCACGCCGCTTCTTTCCGACCCGGCCGCCTGGGCCGCCCTCGTGACCCTGGTGGTCATGGAGGTCGTGCTGGGCATCGACAATCTGATCTTCATCTCGATCCTGTCGAACAAGCTGCCCGAGAACCAGCGCCAGCGCGTGCGGCGCATCGGCATCGGCCTCGCCCTGGTGATGCGTCTGGCCCTGCTGTCGATCATCGCCTGGCTGGTCGGCCTGACCGCCACGGTCGTAGACTTCGGCATCGTCGGGCCGATCGGCGAGCACGGCGAGCCGGCCTTCGAGACCCAGTTCAGCTGGAAGGACCTGATCCTGATCGCCGGCGGCTTGTTCCTGGTGTGGAAGGCCACGAAGGAGATCCACCACTCGGTCGACCCCGTCCCGTCCGACCACGACGTGCTGGACAAGAAGTCGGTGGCCATCAACAACGCCGGCTCGGCCATCTTCCAGATCATCTTGCTGGACCTGGTCTTCTCGATCGACTCGATCCTGACCGCCGTGGGCATGACCGATCACCTGCCGATCATGGTGGTGGCGGTTCTGGTGGCGGTGGCGGTGATGCTGCTGGCGGCCGATCCGCTGGCCAACTTCATCAACAACAACCCGACCGTGGTCATGCTGGCCCTGGGCTTCCTGCTGATGATCGGCATGGTGCTGATCGCCGACGGCTTCGGCGTGCACGTGCCCAAGGGCTACATCTACGCCGCCATGGGCTTCTCGGCCCTGGTCGAGGGGCTGAACATGTGGAGCCGCAAGTCCAAGGAGCGAAAGGCGGCGACGGGCGGCGGGGCGCACTGACTCCCCCGCCGGGCGCGGTTCGTCAGCCGGCGAACCGCGCGAAGGCCGTCAGCACCTGCTCATAGACGGCGCGCTTGAACGGCACGATCAGAGCGGGCGTTTCGTCCAGCCGGGCCCAGCGCCAGGCGTCAAACTCCTGCTCGCCATGGGCGGCCAGATCGATCTCGGCGTCCGTGCCGGTGAAGCGGTAGGCGAACCAGACCTGCTTCTGGCCCTTGTGGCCCCACTTGGCGCGCGGCCCGCCCAGATCGGGCGGAAAATCGTAGGCGATCCAGCCGGGCGTCCGGTCCAGATACTCCACCGAGCGGACCCCGGTCTCTTCCCACAGTTCGCGGCGGGCGGCGGTCTCCAGATCCTCGCCCTCGTCGACGCCGCCCTGGGGGAACTGCCAGCGCCAGGCGCCGGGCGTGTTGATCCGGTGACCCAGCCAGACGCGCCCGTCGGCATTGAACAGGACCACGCCGACGTTGGGGCGATAGAGGGAGAGGTCCCGTTCCACCTCAGCCGGCGCGGGTCATGGCGCTGGCGGGCGCCAGCTGAAGGCCGCGCGCGTCAAGTCCTGCGGCCCAGCGCGCCACGGCCTCGACCGTGACGGGATAGCCGAAGCCCGCGCCCAGGGCTCCGCCCCGCTGCTTGGCGAGCGCCTCGACCGCGTTCAGCCGGCCCAGGATGGCCGCCGGGGTCTGCACCTCGTCCACCACGTGGTCGGCCGTGGCGCGGGCCCAGGCGCCGGGTCGGCGCCGCGCCACGCCGTCGTCGACGAAGGCCACGCCGCGGCGCCGCAGCTCGCTCATGAAGGCCGAGAAGCCGGCGTCGGAGGTGACGAACCGGTCGCCGAGATAGTTCATGACGCCGAAATAGCCGGTCACGCGGCTGAGCAGCCACGGCAGCTTGGCCTCCACGTCCGCCGCCCCGCCGGACGCCAGCAGGGTGTAGGGGCCGGGATCGTTGTCGGGATAGCCGGTCGGCTCCATCGGAATCTCGATCATCACCTCATGGCCGTGCGCGCGGGCCAGGTCGATCCAGCCCTGCAGCCCCTCGGCATACGGCACGAAGCTGAGGGTGATCTCCGGCGGCAGGCGCTCGATGGCGGCGCGGGTGGTCACGGCGTTCAGGCCCAGTCCGCCGACGATCAGCGCCACGCGCGGCCGCCCGTCGCCGCGGAAGGGCCGGGCATAGGCCTGGGCCGGCACGCGGCCGTCGGCAGCGATTACGGGGAGCGGACCGTTGGGGCCCGGCTCGGTCAGTCCGGCCAGCGGGGCCCGGACCAGGGGCGAGGCGGGCGTCAGGCGGGGCGCGGTGATCGCCGCCCCGGCGCCGGAGACGGTCGCGCCGTCGGGCAGGGTGATGGTCGCCTCGCCGACCAGGGCGTCGGGCCCGGCGGCCAGGTCCTGATAGGCGCCGCCGATGCCGGCGGTGAAGGCCTCCATGCCGGTCGGCGCGGTCTCGACGCGCGCCTCGCGTTTCAGGCCGATCCGGGCCGACGGCGCGCCCGCCGACGGGTCGCCGAGAACCGAGACGAACAGGGCCACGGCCCCGAACAGCAGCACGGCCGAGGCTGCCACGGCCACCGGCGGCCGCTTCAGAAAGGCGAGCACGGTCCCAAGCGCCGGCTTGACGCTGCGGCGCTCGGGCGGGCGCCCGGCCGAGGCGGCGAGCGCGGACTGGCGTTTGGCGAACATGGTCACGGCGCGAGGATGCCGCCGGGGCGGTTAAGAAAGCCTAACGCGCCGTTAGCCATGAAAGGCGCCGCGCGCGCTCTACTCCTCCGTCGTCAGCGCCGCGTTCTGCTGCTCCGGCGGCGTCACGACGATCCCGGCGGGCGCGGGGGCCAGGGCGGCCAGGTTCCCGCCGGCGCGCAACACGTCGAACGCCCGCTCCAGCTGATAGTCCTTGTCTTCCGGCCACTCCTCGCCCGGCGCCTCCTGCGGAATGTGCGGGCCGCGGCGCTCCTCGCCGATCGAGGCGTCCAGCGAGTTGGCGTAGGCCGCCTCGGAGTAGACGAACGACGACCGCGAGACGATCCGCGCCTCGGCGGCCGAGCGCGACACTTCCAGATCCGGCTCGATGCCGATCTTCTGAATCGAGCGGCCCGACGGCGTGTAGTAGCGCGCCGTGGTGATCGACAGGGCCCCGTCCTGTCCCCCGCGCAGCGGGATCACGGTCTGCACCGACCCCTTGCCGAAGCTGGTCAGACCGACGATCGTCGCCCTCTCATGGTCCTTCAGCGCGCCGGCCACGATCTCCGACGCCGAGGCCGAGCCGTAGTTGACCAGCACCACGATCGGCTTGCCGTCCGTCAGGTCGCCCGGTCGCGCCGACCAGCGGTCGATCTGGTCCGGACGACGGCCGCGCTGGCTGACGATCTCGCCGCGCTCCAAGAAGGCGTCCGACACGCCCACCGCCGCCGACAGCAGGCCGCCGCCGTTGTTGCGCAGGTCGACGACGTAGCCCTCGATGCCGGGGTTGGCCGTCTTCAGCTCGCCGATCACGCGGTTCAGGTCGCGGACCGTGTTCTCGTCGAAGGTCGAAATGCGGATGACGGCGAAGCCGCCCTCCATCCGGCCGGTGACCGACTCGATCTTGATGATCTCGCGCGTCAGGGTGACCTCAAGCGGGTCGGATCCGTCGCGCAGGAAGGTGACGTTGACGCTGGTGCCCGGCGCGCCGCGCAGCTTTTCCGACACGTCCGACACGCTCAGACCCGCGGCGCTGACGCCGTCGATGTTGGAGATGACGTCCCCGGCCTGCACGCCCGCGCGAGCGGCGGGACCGCCGTCCATGGGCGAGATGACCTTCACCAGCCCCGCCTCGGAACTGATGGTCAGGCCGACGCCCGAATACTGCCCTTCGGTCCGCTCGCGCAGGTCGTCGAAACCGGCCGGCGCCAGATAGCTGGAATGGGGGTCCAGCGCGGTCATCATGCCGCCCAGCGCCGCCTCGATCAGCTTCTTGTTGTCGACCGGCACGACGTAGGCCTGCTCGACGACGGCCAGCACGTCGCCGAACAGCTCCAGCATCCGGAACGTCTCGTTGCGCGGCGTCTGGGCCACGGCGGTCACGGCGACCGCGCCGATCGCCAGGGCGGCACAGCCGGCGATGAGGGATTTGCGCATCGGGTCTCGCATCTTCGTCTGGGCGCGCGGCGCGCGCGGGGGAGGAACTGGATTGATCGGGGCCGGCGCGGCGGAAACAAGGCGTGTCGGCGTCGCATTCATAAAATCAGCGTCATCCGGCGTCGGCCAGAGATTTCGCGCGCAAGGTCACCCGCCGCCCAGGAACCGGCCCGGATCCACCGGCGCCTCCTGCCGACGCAGTTCGAACTGGAGGGGCTCTCCCGCGCGCGTTGCGCCCAGCGCCTGACCCGCCTCCACCCGGTCGCCGGTAGAAACTGACAGGTCGACCAGGCCCAGCACCACGACCTGCCAGCCGTCGCCGAGGTCCAGGATCACCAGCCGGCCCCAGGCCTCGTGCGGTCCGGCCCAAGCCACGCGGGCGGGGGCGGGCGCGACGGCGGGAGTGCCGGTCCCGACCCAACGCCAGCCGGGCACGTCGCGGCCGAACCGGGCGGCGGGCGGGCCGGAGAGGGGCGGCGTCAGGCGCGACCGGCCGCCGGGCAGGGCCGAGACCCGGGCGGTCGCGTCGGGCGGGACCACCGGCACGGCGGCCCCCAGACGCCGCAGGCGGCTTTCCAGCGC
>JAIEQC010000013.1 GCA_019748055.1 Caulobacteraceae bacterium
ATGTGTTAGGCCTGCCGCCAGCGTTCGCTCTGAGCCAGGATCAAACTCTCAGGTTGAGTTGACTTCTGACCTAAGCATGGACCGTGCTAAACGGTCCTGGCATTAGTTCTACGTATTCTTGACGAGATCCCACGTTCGCCGATCCGAAGATCGGTTACATGGTATGTCTTTTCAAAAAGACCGCAGATGTCAGTGTCGAGACGATCTCTAGGATCGTCGCTAGGACACCGCCGCCTGCGTTTCTCTTTCCAGATCAACGATTTCAAAGACCGCACCGAGGAAGCCCCGGCCCACTGTTTAGCGCCGGTGGTCGGCGGAGGCGGCGATTTAGTCGCCTCGTTTTTCCGTGTCAAGCGCCCGTTTCCGAAGAACCGAACTCTTTCTCCGAGGCCGCCGTCCAGGAAACCCGGGGGCGGCGGGAGCGGCGTCTCTAGAGAGGGCCGATCCCTGCGTCAACCGATCTTTTCGGACTTCTTTGCGGCGACTTCACCAAGGTGAAACCGGACCGCAAAAGGCCCCGCCGGGAGAAGCAACCCTCCCCCGCTGGGACGATCCGACGATTCGATCGAAGGCGCGGAAACTAACCGAAGCTTTCGACGTTGGCAAGGCCCTTTCGGCCCCCGCGTCCCGTCCGTGTCCGGCCCGTTTCCGAGCGAGGCGGCGATATAGGCGGGGGCTTTTCGGGCCGCAAGCCGATTCCGACGCTTTCCGCGACTTTCTTCCGAGCGCCGCTCGCCGAGCGGCGTCAGCCGGCGGCGATGTAGGTTCGCAGGCTCTCGGCCTCGCGCGTGGCCTCGTCGATCTGACACTTCACCACGTCGCCGATCGACACCACGCCGGTCAGGCGTCCGTCGAACAGGACGGGCAGGTGCCGGATCCTGCGGTCGGTCATGCGGTTCATCAGATCCCCCACCGTCTCGGACGGATCGGCGAAGACCACGTCGGGCGTCATGTGGTCGGCCACCGGGCGATCCAGCGCCTCGCGCCCGCCCCGCGCCACGGCCCGCACCACGTCACGCTCGGAGATCACCCCCACCACCTTGTCGTCGCGGCAGACCACCAGGGCGCCCACCCGCTTCTCGTCCAGCTGGGCGCAGGCGGCCGACAGCGGTTCGTCCGGCGCGATGGAGAAGACGGCGCCGCCCTTCTGCTTCAGGATTTCGGTGACGAGCATGCGGTCCTCCCTTGTGGTCATGGCCGTGGGCGCGCGCCCGGCCGCGGACCGGGGCCGCTCAGTGCAGACTGTCGCCCGGTTCCGCCGCCGGCGCAATGCGATCGATTCGAGGCGGAAACACTCGACCCAGCGGCCCGACCGCCAGAATGCCCACCAGGAAGCCCGCCGCGTGCGCCTCCCACGCGATGCGCGCCCCCATGCCCGACGCCGACAGGCCGATCACGCCGACCAGCAGGTTCAGCCCCATCCAAACCGCCGCCATGCCCAGCACTCGGCGATCCAGAAGCGGCAGAACGAATCCCGGCCCCACGATCCGCGTCGACGCCCCGATCAGGCCGAACACGGCCCCCGACGCTCCGACCACCGGATCTGTGCCGTCGGGGTGCACCAAAACGTACCCTGCGGCCGACAGAATTCCGCACGCCATATAGAAGAGTGCGAACGCGACCGCGCCGGCCCCTCCGCGCAGCATCCGCGCCACCGGCGTGGCGAAGGCGAGCGCCCCCACCGCATTCATGATCGCGTGCGCCCAGTCGCCGTGCAGGAACATGGAGGTGGCCAGCCCGCTCCAGTCGCCCTCCATCACGCGCTGGGGGTACAGCGCCAACGAAAGGCCCATGTCGGGCAGCCGCTCCTGGAAGAAGAACAACGCCGGCATCGACAGCGCCAGCAGCAGCACGATCGGCGGCGCTTTCACGGCGGGTTCACGGCTGGGCTCTGATTCGGTCATCGACACCGGATAACACGCGGAACGGCGGCAGGAATCGACACTAAGCCGTCATTAAGGTCTCCCTCCCATTTTGGCACGTGACTTGCTGGTTCGTTCGGCAAGATCGCGTGGAGCCTCGGCATGAAGTGGACACTGACCGGCTCGGGGGTTGTGTTGGGCGCCGTCCTGACGCTCTCGACGGCCGATGCGGCGCAGGCCCAGTCCCAAGGATACGGCGGCACGGGACAACTGCAGGCGGGCTATGGCGGCTCGCGCTACACCACCGCGCGCCCCGTGAGCGGCAGCACGCGTGACGCGAATCACAACCGCCTGATCGTCAATGGTATCATCCAGACGGGCGTGGGCGCCTATTCCAGTTCCAGCGGCGGCGCATCGGCCACCGGTTCCTGGGGCCTCGGCGGCGACGGACGCACCACGATCGGCGGCTCCACCGCCATCGGCAACCAGTTGAACGTCGTGGTCCAGGGCAACAACAACACCGTCATCGTCAACTCGACCCAAACCAACACCGGCAACGTGCGGGCCGGGACGTCCCTGAACGGAACCTTGGACCTGCCATGAGCCCCCTTCTGCGCCGTCTGCGCATTCTTGGAACGGTCGGCTCCGCGGCGGCCCTGCTGGGCGGCTGCATCGCCCCGGTAGCCGGCTCCGACGGCCGCTATGCCCAGCCCATCGGCAACGCTCCGGTGACGGCCAATCCGACGCCCTACTCCGTGGCGCTCTATTGTCTGGCGGACTACGCGCGGCGCTACGACCTGCCGTCGCCGCGCATCGCGGTCGGCCGGATCAGCGACTACACCGGCACGGTCTCGTCCGACGGCGGGCGCCAGATCACGGGCGGCGCGTCGTTGATGGCTTATTCGGCCTTGGCCAAGTCCGGAGCCCAGATCGTCGAGCGCTACGACACCTCGGTGTCCGAGCTGGAGCTGCGCTACGCCAACAACAAGCTGATTGGCGATCCGGGCCGCGAGGGCGAGGACGTGGCCTATCGCCAGATCCTGGCCGGCCAAGTGCCGGGCTCGGACTTCTACATCGTCGGCGGCATCACCGAGGTGAACTACAACATCCGTTCCGCCGGCTGGGACTTCCTGGGCGGAGAGGCGGACACCAACACCCCGCTGTCGGGCACCCTCGCCGGGCGCTACTACGTCATGAACGTCGCCATCGACCTGCGCATGGTGCAGACCACCACGCTGGAGGTCGTCGACGTCGTTTCCTACCAGAAGCAGATCATCGGCCGCGAGATCTCGGCGGGCGTCTTCGACTTCCTGAACGGCAACGTCTTCGACATCTCGGCGGGCGAAGGCGGGTTCGAGCCGGTGCAGTTGGCCGTCCGCGCCCTGGTGGAACGCGCCACGGTCGAGTTCATGGCCAACCTGTACGGCGCGCCCGGACCGGAGATCTGCCTCGACACCCGCAACGAGCTGCTGCGCGACACCTACGGGCCCACGGGGGGCTATTACCCGGCGTATCCCAACACGGACACCAACAATGGCCAGACTCGCGCTGATCCGACTCGCTGGCATGATCGCCGCGACGGCGACGTGCGTCGCAGCCGGTACTGAGGCCCAGGCCCAGGATCCCGACGCGCCGATCGTCCTGAACCGCCAATTCCAGGGCGGGGCCGTCGCCGCACGCCAGACGGTCACGGCCACCGACGCCGACGACCAGGTCACCGTCTCGACCTCGGCCACCGGCAACACCCTGTCCGGCGCGGTCGAGACCGGCCATCTGACCGTGGATTCTGAGCAGGAGCTTCAGGGCGACGTTTCGGCCGAGACGACCCCGGTCCTGAACGGCGACACCGACGGCTACGTCACGTCCGTCACCCAGGCCAATGGCAACTATCTGGCAGGCGGCGCCTATGGCGGCGACCTGACGCTTAACGCGACCCAGACCGTCGGCGACGTCCGGATTGAGGCGATCTCCGACCTGTCGGGTGGGACCGCGCGCCTGATCGGCGGCGGGCGGATCGAAACCTCGGCCGTCGCCAACACCGTCGCCCTGGCGGCTAGGGACGGCCACATCGACGGCGCGATCCGCCAGGACACGGCCGCCACTCTGTTCTCGTCCAACTACGTCGCCGTTCAGTACGCACCGGGCGCGACCGAGGTGACCAGCCAGGCCCTGGGCAACGTCGTCGCCTACACCGGCACGGCCCCCGCCAGTCAGAACCTGACGCTGAACCAGTCGAACACCGGGGCCCTCGTGCAGGCCGGGACCAGCGCCAACGCCGGCAATGCCTGGGATTTGGCCGGCCGCGCGCGTGCGGGCGGCAACCAGGCCGTCTTCGCAAATGCCGGCGGCTCGTCGGTCGTCGAAGCGCAGCAGAACAATGCGTCCCGCGTCTGGGCGGAATCGATCGTCACCAGCTATGACTACGGCCGCGCGACCAGCCACGCCCAGGCGTCGGGCAACGCCCTGTCCGTCGGGAACGACGACATTTACGTCCGCATCGACAATGAGCAGATCAACACCGGCGGGGTCCAGGCCGACGCCAGCTTCTCCGGCGCCTACGGCTACGACGCCTACGTCGGGGCCGATGCGGTGGGGAACAGCGTCACCGGCTACGCTTGTGCGGAATGCGGCGCGACGCTGCAGGCGGACAACGTCCAAGCCAATGCAGGCGACGTCTCCGCGACCGCCCGGACGTCCATCGGCGGCGACGGCCGCGCAGTGATCACCGGCACGAACGCAACCGGCAACGCGGCCAATTTCTACGTGACGCGCCCCGGAAACTGACGGGATTGTAACTTGTGGGGCGGATCGGGGGCGGGCAACCGTGCGACGACCCGCGCCCTTGCGCGGCCCTTGGGGGCGCCTGACCGTCCGCGCCCTGTTTCCGGAGCTGATCGTCCATGCGTTCCCCACGTCGTCTTCTGCTGCTCGCCGCCTCTTCGATCGCTCTGGTCGCGGCCGTGCCCGCCGTCGCCCAAGCCCAGCAAGCTGCGCCCGTCGCCGCCGCGAACGGAGCGGCGCCGTCGGATCCCTGGCCCCAGGCGGCCAGCGACGTGCCCGCGGCCGAGGATGTACGGTTCGGCCAACTGCCGAACGGCCTTCGCTACGCCATCATGCGCAACGCGTCGCCTCCCGGTCAGGCGTCCATCCGGGTCCGCATCGACGCCGGCTCGCTGATGGAGCGCGAGGACCAACTCGGCCTCGCCCACTTCATGGAGCACATGGCCTTCAACGGATCGACCGAGATCCCGGAGGGCGAACTGACCAAGCGTCTTGAGCGGCTGGGCCTGGCGTTCGGAGCCGACACCAACGCGTCCACGGGCTTCGATCAGACCGTCTACCAGCTGGACCTGCCGAACACCGAGACGGCCACGGTGGACGAAAGCCTGTTCATCCTGCGCCAGATGCTCGGGGAGGCGACCTTGGAAACCGCCGCCATCGATCGTGAGCGCGGCATCGTCCTTTCCGAGGAGCGCACAAGGGCAAATCCGCAGCTGCGGTCGCTGCTGGCCCAGCTCGACTTCCTCATGCCCGGCCAGCTGGTGCCCCGGCGACTGCCGATCGGCTCGACCTCGGTTCTGGCCAATGCCCCGCGCGAGCGCTTCGTCGAGTTCTACGAGGCCTACTATCGCCCCGAGCGCGCCACGGTGGTCGTGGTCGGCGACTTCGACGTCGCGGAGATGGAGGCGAAGGTCGTCTCAACCTTCGGCGACTGGACCACATCTCAGCCCAGCGGCGCCGAGCCGGATCTGGGCGTCGTGCGGCCGCGCCAGCGCGAAGCCGGCATGTACGTCGAGGCAGGCCTCTCGCCGTCGATCCAGATCGCCTGGCTCTCACCGCCGGATGATCGGCCCGACACCCAGGCCCTGCGGCGTGAGAACACCGTGCGCGGTCTCGGCCTGGCCGTCCTGAACCGCCGGCTCGGCGTCATCGGCCGCGGCGCACAGCCGCCCTTCATCGGCGCCTCGGCCAGCCGGTCGAACCTGTTCGACAGCGTGCTGCTGGCGGGAGTCTCGGCTTCCTATGACGGCGACGCATGGCAACCGGCGCTGGCGGCCATCGAACAGGAAACGCGCCGGATCGCGGAGTTCGGCATCACCGAGGCCGAGCTGGATCGCGAAATCACCGAACTTCGGACGGCCTTGACCAACGCGGCCGAGGGCGCGGCGACGCGACGAACGCCCCAGTTGGCCAACGGCATCGTCGGCACGGTGAACGCCGACACGGTGTTCACGTCGCCCGCCACCAATCTGCAGCTGTTCGAAGCCGCGGTCGCCGGACTGACGGCCGATGAGGTCAACGTCGTCCTGAAGTCGACCTTCACGGGCGGCGGTCCGCTGGTCTACCTGACCGGCCCGACCGCCCCGGAAGGCGGCGAAGAGGCTCTGCTGGCCGCGCTGACGGCGTCCGAAGCCGTCCCGGTCACCGCGCCGGAAGCCGCAGCGACCGCATCTTGGGATTACTCCGACTTCGGGCCGGCCGGAACGGTGACTGAGCGGACGGTGGTCGAAGACATCGACACCACGTTCGTGACTTTCGCCAACGGCGTTCGCCTGACGGTCAAGCCGACGACCTATCGCGACGAACAGGTTCTGGTTTCCGTCCGCCTCGGCCAGGGCCTGCTGGAACTGCCGACGGACCGCCCGCTTCCGGTCCTCGCCCTGGGCCCGGTCTTCGCAGAGGGCGGCCTCGGACGCCTCACCGCCCAGCAGCTGGAAGAAGTTTTGACAGGCAAGACCTATTCCGCGGGCCTCGCTGCGGGAGAGGACGCCTTCATCATGTCCGGGGCCACAAAGCCGGCCGATCTGGACGTCCAGATGCAGGTTCTCGCCGCCTACGCTACCGACGCGGCCTGGCGCCCGGAGCCGTTCGAGCGCACCCGCGCCCAGTTCCGCCAGGTCTTGCCGACGCTTGAGGCCACGACTCAGGGGGTCTTCGCCAAAGAGGCGACCAGCCGACTGCGGCCCGGCGACGCCCGATTCGCTTTCCCCTCGCTGGACAACATCGCCGCATGGTCGATCGACGACCTGAAGGCCGCCGTTGGTCCCGCGCTGGCCTCAGGTCCGATCGAGATCGTCATTGTGGGCGACGTCGACGTCGATGCGGCGATCGCTTCCGTAGCCTCGACCTTCGGGGCCCTGCCCCCGCGCGGCTCCGCACGGCCCCTTACCGAAGCTCAGACGACGTCGCGTTTCCCCGCCGGGACGTCCGAACCGCTCGACTTCAAGCACGGCGGTCGTCCGGATCAGGCGCTGGGTTTCGTCGCCTGGCCGACCGTGGACAACTTCAGCGACGTCCGTGAGGCGCGCGTGGTCCGGCTTGTGGCGGACGTGCTTCGTCTCCGACTGATCGAGGAACTGCGCGAAGGGCAGGCAGTGACCTATTCGCCCAACGTCGGAGCGCAGGCGTCGGGCAACTTCGCCGGCTACGGCTATGTGTCCGCCGCCATCGAGGCGCCGCCGGAGAAGCTCGCCGGCTTCTTCGCCGACGTCGATCGGATCGCCGCCTCGATGGGCACGAACCCCATCACCGAAGACGAGCTGGAGCGCGCCCGCCGCCCGCGCGTGGAGGCCCTGCGCCGCAGCCGCGCGACCAACGAGTTCTGGCTCTCGGAACTGTCCGAGGCCCAGACGGACCCCAACCGCCTGCCCGCCCTGCGGTCGGCGGAATCGGACCTGGAATCGATCACCGCAGCCGAAGTGCAGGCGGCGGCGGCGAAATACCTGGCTCCCTCGACGGCCTATCGCATCACGGTGACGCCCCGCGTCGCGGCGGCGCCCGCGGACGAGTGACGAAAAAAGGCCCCGGCGCGAAGGGGATGCGCCGGGGCCAGTCTCTCTCAGGATCGTCGACGGAGCGACGAACCCATACTCTGTGCCATGCCGCCTGACGGGCGGCTGAACGGCGTCTTCAGAAGACGCGGCCGCCGACGCCGCCGTCCAGCGTGATCGCGCCGCCCTGCACCGCCCAGCCTTCGCGGACCACGACCTCTTCGCGATATTCGGTGTAGGTCTCCTCGTACCACATGGTCAGCACCTTCACGCCGGCGCCGTAGCGGCGCAGCAGCGAGCGCTCGTTACAGTCGCGCTCCGGCTTCTGCGGCTTGCATTCCACGGTGCCGCCCGGCGCGTGCCACAGACTGTCGCCCTTGCGGCAAGTCGTGGTCTCGCCGTGCTCGAAGCGCTCGGAGCCGTCCCAGTCCGCGATCGTCACCTGCATGTAGGTGCCGGCCAGACAGCGGAACAACTCGCCGTCATAGTCGCCCCAGACGTCGCGGTCCGGGCGCACCTGGGCCGCCGGATGCGGTCGGCCGCGGTCATCCATGCAGACGGCCCGAATGACCACGCGCCGCTCCACGCGACGGCGCGATTCGAACGGCACCTTGATGACTTCACGCACCATGCCGCCGCCGACGTGCAGGCCGCTGATCGTCGTCGGATAGGGCTGCTCGACGTTGACGTAGGCCCCGCCGCCGCCCGCCACGATCACGGTCGCTCCGCCGCGCGCCGAGGCGCTCGCCGAGGCGTTGGAGTTGGCGTTCACATTGACGTTGACGTTCAGGTTTCCGCCGCCGCCGCAACACGGTGGAGGGGGCGGCTGGTCGCAGCACGGCGTGGGCGGCGGAGGCGGCGGAGGCGGCGGCGGAGGGGGCTCGCAGCAAGGCGGCGGCGGGGGCGGACACACCGGCCCGCACTGGGCCGCGGCCTTGTCGGCAAGGGCCGCGACGGCGAAAAGTGTCACAGCCGCCGGCAGCCAGGTGATCGCTCGGAACCCCATCGGGCGCCTCCACATGGTTCAGTCACGCGCGGCCCCAGCAAGAAGCGGGCCGCAATGGTCCCCATCGGATCACGACGCCTCTTTCGATTCCGTTGCGACGGCCCCGGACTTGCGCGGCAGGCGCCGGAGACCGGGACGATGTTTCATCCTGATACGCAGGCTCTGATCGACCTCTGGACGGCCCTGAGCCGGGGGGAAGCCGTGCGCGCGGGACTTCCGGCCCGAGCGGCGCTTCGACCCGACGCCCTCGGCCCCAGATTGACTCGCGCCTTCCTGGCCGAGCGCTCTGATGACGACCTCCGCATCCGCCTTGCCGGCGACTGGCTCGAGGCCTTCCATGACGGCCCGCTGACGGGGGCGACGCTGTCGGCGATGTGGCGCGCCGGCTCCATCGCCATGGTCGGCGCCGCCGTGCGCCAGTCTGTGCGGGAGGCGCGGCCCGTCGTCATCGTCGCCGGCGTCGACGCCGGTCACGCGGCGCTCGAGGTCACTGTGACCGCATTCCAAGGCGCAGGCGCGGGCCAGGAATTGATCCTGGGACTCGTCGCACCGACCGCGACCCTGACCCTGCCCGCACACACGCCGCACCGCCTCTCCGCCCGAATGTCGATGGCGGTCGGCGATCCGGCGCGGCCACGACTGGCCCTGGCCGCCCTCGACGGACGGCGCATCGCCTAGTCCGCACATTCAGGCTGTGCCATTCCGGGGGCATGGGGCACGCCGTCACGACCACTGAACTGTTCCTGATCGCCATGCTGATCATCTTCAGCGTGCCGTATCTGGTCTGGCGTCTTTTCCGGACCGAGCACTGGGCCCCGCTCGTGGTGGTTCAGATCGTGGGCGGCATCCTGCTGGGGCCGGGCGTGCTGGGCGCCGTCTTCCCGACCTATTACGCCACGGTCTTCTCGCCCCCCGTGATCGCTGCGCTCAACGGCGTGGCGTGGTGGGCCGTCATGATCTTCGTCTTCGTCGCGGGACTGGAACTGGACCTGCGTCAGGCCTGGGCGAAGCGCGGAGAGACGGGGGTGACGGCCGGCCTCGCGCTTGCGGCGCCGCTGGCTTTGGGCAGCCTTGCGGCTCTCGTCATGCTGCGCTGGCCGGGTTGGGCAGGCGAGACGGGACAGACTTGGCAGGTCGTGCTGGGCATCGGCATGGCGTGCGCGGTCACCGCCCTGCCCATCCTGATGCTGTTCATGGAAAAGCTGGACATCCTGCGTCGGCCCTTGGGCCAGCGGGTGCTGCGCTACGCCAGTCTTGACGACGTCGCGATCTGGGGCGTTC
The DNA here is from genome assembly GCA_019748055.1 of Caulobacteraceae bacterium. Classification (GTDB taxonomy): domain Bacteria; phylum Pseudomonadota; class Alphaproteobacteria; order Caulobacterales; family Caulobacteraceae; genus Brevundimonas. The sequence continues at coordinate 9,921 of JAIEQC010000013.1, forward strand.
TGGCGCTGATCCTTCTGGATTGGGAACGGATCGGCCGCCAGGTGAGCTTCCTGATCGCCTTCGCCGTCCTGACGCTGGCTGTCCGAGCCGTGATGCGGCGAATCCCCGAGCGGGACCGGTGGTTCGTGGCGCTGATCTGGCTGGCCGGTTGCGGCTTCGCGGCAGATTGGGCGGGCCTGCACTTCATGGTCGGCGCCTTCCTTTCCGGCGCCGTCCTCGACTCGGCCTGGTTCGACCGCGAACGGATGGACCGGTTCCGCGATTCCGTCCTGATCGCGTTCATGCCGGTGTTCTTCTTGTCGACCGGCCTCAGGACCCAATGGGACATGGGCGGCGTCGCGGTGTTTGGGGCGGCCGCCCTGCTTCTGGTCGCGTCCGTGGCGGGCAAGCTGGCGGGGGTGCATCTCGCCGGACGCCTACTGAAATGGCGGCCGGGCGAGGCCTCGGTGATCGGCTGGCTGCTTCAGACCAAGGCACTGATCATGATCATTTTCGCCAACATCCTTCTGGACAAGGGCGTGATCACGAACGCCGCCTTCACCGCCCTGCTGCTTATGGCGGTCGGATCGACCATGCTGACGATCCCGATCGTCACGCCGCGGCTGAAACGACTGCTGGCGACCGATGAGGCGATCAGAGGGTCCTGAGATTCCGGGCGAACCGCCTCCAGTTCTGCACATAGTGCTCCGCCGACCCTTTCAGCGCCGCGATCTGACCTGGCTCCAGCTGTCGAACCACGCGCGCCGGACTGCCGACGATCAACGAGCCGTCCGGAAACTCCTTGCCCTCGGTGATGAGCGCACCCGCGCCGACCAGACAGTGGTTCCCGATCTTCGCCCGACCCAGAACCACCGCGCCGATCCCGATCAGGCTGTAGTCGCCGACCATGCAGCCATGGAGCATAGCCATATGCCCCACCGTCACGCCGCGCCCCAGCGTCAGCGGCTCGCCCATGTCGGTGTGCAGGACCGAGTTCTCCTGGATGTTGGTGTCCTCGCCCACCGTGATCGGCTCGTTGTCCCCGCGCAGCACGGCCCCGAACCAGACGCTGGCGCCGGGCTTCAGAATCACGTCTCCTACCAGCGTCGCATTCGGAGCGATCCAGTATTCACCCTCGGCCGGCAGGCGCGGAGACTTGTCTCCGAGCGCGTGAACATTCATCCGAACCCCTCCAAAACTCAGCGAAATCCGCTCTTTAAGCGTTCGTAAACCACGCTAGCATCAAAGTGCGAATGCGATTCGAGGCCGCCATTTCGGCCCCGGATCCGAAGCCGGATCAACCCCGGTCCGGTCAACCCACGGAGAACGCGCGTGCTGCGTTCCGGTCGGCGGGTTCTCCCGCTGGAGCATGAAGCCTCCACCGACCCGGGCGGACACGTCGTCTCCGCTTCCTCCCTCCCCGCCCTCGTTCGAGGCGATGCTTTTTCGGCATCGCCTTTTTTCATGCCTGCCTGGAGCCTGAAATGACCAAGCGTTCGGCCTTGAAGCGTCAGACCCGCGAAATGTCTCGCGAATTCGGCGTGCTCGACTCCAGTCAGTTCATAGAGGACGCCAAGGTGCGGCGACTGCCGCACCACGCCGGCCAGCATGCGAGCCAGAGCCACCGGGGCTGGTCGCCCCATCCGTCGAACGACGAGCGGGACCAGGGTTATCTGAAGACGCTCAAGCCCAAGTCCGACGGTCAGGCCGAGCTGATGACGATGATCGATCATCACAACCTGGTCCTGGCCCTCGGCCCCGCGGGCACCGGCAAGACCTATCTGGCCGTCGCCAAGGCGGTCGAGGCGCTGGAGGCCGGCAAGGTGGGCCGCATCGTCCTGTCCCGCCCGGCGGTCGAGGCCGGCGAGTCGATCGGCTTCCTGCCGGGCGACATGGAGGACAAGCTGGCCCCCTATCTGCGGCCCCTCTACGACGCCCTGTCGGACCGGCTGTCGATGAAGCGGGTCAAGGCGCTGATGGCCGAAGGCCTGATCGAGATCGCGCCCATCGGCTACATGCGCGGCCGGACCCTGAACAACGCCTTCATCGTCGTCGACGAGGCCCAGAACTGCACCTATGTGCAGCTGAAGATGCTGCTGACCCGCCTCGGCTGGCACTCGACCATGGTCGTCACCGGCGACCCGCACCAGTCGGATCTGCTGCCGGGCGTCTCCGGCCTGTCGGACATCGCCGAGAAACTGTCGGTCGTGCCGGACATCGGCGTGGTCCAGCTGGCCGAACGCGACATCGTCCGCCATCCGCTGGTCGCCAGCATGATCGGGGTTCTGTAGGTCCCTAGATCAGATCCCGAACCGCGACGCCCTCGGCCTTGGCCGGGGGCGTTTCCGGTTTGGCGCCCATCCGGTCGATCAGCCTGAACACGAACGGATTCAGCGAGATCGACAGCAGGGCGGCGGCCAGGATCAGGTCGTGGGTCGTCTGGCTCATGGCGCCCAGCGACACGCCCAGCGCCGCCAGGATGAAGCTGAACTCCCCGATTTGGGCCAGGGACGCACCGACGGTCAGGCTGGTCGCGCGGTCCAGCCGGAAGGCGGTGGTGATGGCCAGGGCCGCCAGCGTCTTGCCGACGATCACGATGCCGACCGCGATCAGCACCGCCAGCGGCTGCTCGATCAGGATCATCGGGTCGAACAGCATGCCGACCGACACGAAGAACAGCACGGCGAAGGCGTCGCGAAGCGGCAGGCTGCGCTCGGCCGCATTGTGACCCAGCGGCGTCCCGTTCAGCACCAGACCGGCGAGGAAAGCCCCAAGCGCGAACGAGTGGAACAGCTGATAGGCGATCCAGGCGATGCCCAGCGCGATCGCCAGCACGCCCAGGGTGAACAGCTCGCGGGACTTGGTGTGGGCGATGCGGACCAGCACCCACGGCAACACGCGCCCGCCGACCACAAGCATGAAGGCCACGAACAGCGCCACCTTCAGCAGCGTCCAGCCGACCCCCGCGGCAAGGTCGCCCGGGCTGGAGGCCTCGCCCGCCGGCGCCAGCAGCATGGGCAGCAGCACCAGGGCGATGACGATCACCAGATCCTCGACGATCAGCCAGCCGACCGCCACGCGGCCGACCTCGCCCTTGTTTTGCTTGCGCTCTTCCAGCGCGCGCATCAGCACCACGGTGGACGCCACGGACAGGGCGAAACCCATCAGCGCCGCCTCCACGTCGCCCAGTCCCAGGACGAACCGGCCCAGCAGCCAGCCCATGGCCGTGGCGGCGGCGACCTGCACCAGGGCCCCCGGCACGGCGACCTTGCGGACCTGCATCAGGTCCTTCGGCGAGAAATGCAGTCCGACGCCGAACATCAGCAGGATGACGCCGATCTCGGCCAGCTGGGGCGCCAGGGAGGTGTCGGCCACGAACCCCGGCGTGAACGGCCCCACCGCCACGCCCGCCAGCAGATAGCCGACCAGCGGCGACAGCTTCAGCCGGTTCGCCAGCATGCCGAATGTGAAGGCCAGCACGAAGCCCCCGACCAGAGTGGAGATCAGGGTGTCGGCGTGCGGCATCGGCGCTCCTGCGGCGTCGGGAGGGAAGGCTCCGTTTCGGGGTGAACCCTAACTGGGGCCTGAGGCTCGTGACGGCAAGGCTTTCGCGGCCGAAATCAGGCCCTTGCGGCGCCCATGGCCACGCCCAGCGCCGTCATCGCAGCGCCGGCGATGTGCTCCGCGTTCAGGCCGGCCTGGTCGTACTGCTTCACGGGCGCGTCCTGGTCCTGGAAGACGTCGGGCAGGTGCAGGGTGCGGATCTTCAGGCCCGCGTCCAGCGCGCCCTTCTCCGCCAGCGCCTGCAGCACGAAGGCGCCGAAGCCCCCCATGGCGCCTTCCTCGACCGTGATCAGCGCCTCGTGCTCGCGCGCCAGACGCAGGATCAGATCGACGTCCAGCGGCTTGGCGAAGCGCGCGTCGGCCACGGTCGCGGAGATGCCGCGCGCCGCCAGCAGGTCGGCGGCCTTCAGCGACTCCTGCAAGCGGGTGCCCAGGCTCAGGATCGCCACGGCGGTGCCCTCGCGCACGATGCGCCCGCGCCCGATCTCCAGCGGAGCCGCCAGGTCCGGTATTTCCACGCCCACCCCGTCGCCGCGCGGATAGCGGAAGGCCGAGGGCCGGTCGTCGATCTCCAGAGAGGTCGCAATCATGGCCGCCAGCTCCGCCTCGTCCGACGGCGCCATCAGCACCATGCCCGGCAGGGCGCCCATGTAGCCCACGTCGAACGAGCCCGCGTGGGTGCAGCCGTCGGCCCCCACCAGCCCCGCCCGGTCCATGGCGAAGCGCACCGGCAGCGACTGGATCGCCACGTCGTGCACCACCTGGTCGTAACCGCGCTGGAGGAAGGTGGAATAGATGGCGCAGAACGGCTTCATGCCGTCGGCCGCCAAGCCGGCGGCGAAGGTCACGGCATGCTGCTCGGCGATGCCGACGTCATAGGTGCGATCCGGGAAAGCCTGACCGAACAGGTCCAGACCCGTGCCCGACGGCATGGCGGCGGTGATGGCCACCACCTTCGGGTCCCGCTCGGCCCGCTTGATCAGCTCGGTGCCGAACACCTTGGTGTAGCTGGGAGCGTTGGAGACGGCCTTGGACTGCTTGCCCGACACTACGTCGAACTTGACCACGGCATGCAGCTTGTCGGCGCTGCTTTCGGCGGGGGCGTAGCCCTTGCCCTTCTGCGTCACGACGTGCACCAGCACCGGCTTGTCGGTGATGGCCGCCGCGCTCTTCAGGATGGGAACCAGATTGTCCAGGTCGTGCCCGTCGATCGGCCCGACATAGTAGAACCCCAGTTCCTCGAAGAACGTGCCGCCCGTCACCATGCCGCGGGCGTACTCCTCGGCCTTCTTTGCCGCGGTCTTGAACGGGCGGGGCAGGTGTTCGGCCACCCGCTTGCCCAGCTTGCGCATGCCCTGATAGGCGCCGCCCGCGACCAGCCCGGCCAGATAGGCGCTCATGCCGCCGACCGGCGGCGCGATCGACATGTCGTTGTCGTTCAGCACCACCATCAGCTGGCCGGACGTGGCCTCGACGGCGTTGTTCATGGCCTCGTATGCCATGCCCGCGCTCATCGATCCGTCGCCGATGACCGCGACGATCCGGTTCTTCTCGCCCTTCTGGTCGCGGGCGGCTGCGAAGCCCAGCGCCGCCGAGATGGAGGTCGAGGCGTGCGCCGCGCCGAACGGGTCGTATTCGCTCTCCGCCCGCTTGGTGAAACCCGACAGACCGCCGCCCATCCGCAGGGTGCGGATGCGGTCGCGCCGCCCCGTCAGGATCTTGTGCGGATAGCACTGATGCCCGACGTCCCAGATCAGAATGTCCTTCGGCGTCTCGAACACGTGGTGCAGGGCGACGGTCAGCTCGACCACGCCAAGTCCCGCGCCCAGATGCCCGCCGGTGACCGACACGGCGTCGATCGTCTCGGCCCGCACCTCCGCCGCCAGCTGCCTCAACTGGGCGGCGTCGAAGCCGCGCATGTCGGCCGGATATCTGACTTTGTCGAGCAGGGGCGTGTCGGGCATTCCGCATTCTTAGTGCGGGATTTCCCGGCGCGCGAGAGGGAACGACGCCGCCGTCAGCGGCTGCGCGTCAGCACGTGATCCACGCTGGCGCGCAGGATCTCCGCGTCGTGGCCGAACAGGTCCAGGTGCGACCGCGCCTGATCCGCCAGATGCGCCACCCGGTTGCGGGCCTGATCGACCCCCAGCAAGGTCACGAAATTGGTCTTGCCCAAGGCTGCGTCCTTGCCCCCCGCCGCCTTGCCCAGCGCCTCCGGATCACCTTCGACGTCCAGCAGATCGTCGACGATCTGATAGGCCAGCCCCACATCGTGGGCGAAGCTGAGAAGGGCGTGGCTCGGCGCCTCGCCCGCGCGCGCCAGGATCAGCGGAATCTCGAACGCATAGGCGAACAGGGCCCCGGTCTTCAGCCTCTGCATCCGCGCCACGCCGCCCAGGTCGTCGCGCACGCCCAGAAGGTCGATCATCTGACCGCCCGCCATACCCCGCGCGCCGGACGCCAGCGACAGCCGCGCCGCCAGCTCGCAGCGGATCTCCGCGTCGTCGTGGGTGTCCTCGTGCAACAGGATGTCGAACGCGGCGGTCTGCAGCGCGTCGCCGGCCAGAACCGCCGTCGCCTCGTCATAGGCGCGGTGCAGGGTCGGCCGGCCCCGGCGCATGTCGTCGTCGTCCATGCAGGGCAGGTCGTCGTGCACCAGGCTGTAGGCGTGCACGCACTCCAGCGCGCAAGCGGCCCGCAGCACCGGCCGTTCCTCCAGGTCGAACAGCCGCGAGGCCTCCAGCGCGAAGAAGGGCCGCAACCGCTTGCCCGGCCCCAGCGCCGCATAGCGCATGGCCTCGGTCAGCCGCGATTCCGGACCGTCCGCGCGAGGCAGCAGCTCGTCCAGCGCCACGGTGACCAGGTCGGCCACCTCGGCCACCCGGTCAAGCACCCCTTGCTCGGGCGAATTGGCGGCCAGAGCGGTCAAAACAGCATCCCGCCGACGACCGCGTCGCGGTCCACGCCCACCAGCACCACCTCGCCGTCGGCGTCGGGAAAGCCCAGGGTCAGCACCTCGGACATGAACGGCCCGATCTGGCGCGGCGGAAAGTTCACCACCGCCGCCACCAGCCGCCCGCGCAGCTGTTCTATCGTGTAGTGGCGGGTGATCTGGGCCGAGGACTTCTTCACCCCGACGTCGGGCCCGAAGTCGATCTTCAGCTTGAACGCCGGCTTTCGCGCCTCGGGAAAGGGCTCGGCCTCCAGCACCCGGCCGACGCGGACGTCGACCTTCAGGAAGTCGTCGTAGCCGATCAGGGCCGCCGGCGCGGTCATTGGCCGAAGTCGGCCGGCGCCGTGCCCGTCGGGCGGCCGTCGGCGCCCAGCACGACCTTCTCGACGCGCAGCTGCGCCTCCTTCAGCCGCGCCTCGCACAGCGCCTTCAGCCGCGCGCCCTCCTCGTAAAGGGACACGGCCTCTTCCAGCGGGGCCTGGCCGGACTCCAGCCGCTGCACCAGAGATTCCAGCCGCGTCAGCGCGGCTTCGAAGGACAGGTCGGCGTCGGCGGGGGTCGGATCGGTCATCGCGTCGGAACCTAGAGCCGCCTCTCGCGCCCGGCAACGGTCACCGCCGCTCGTAGCGGCGCTGGCTCCAGTATTTGAAGCCTTGGTTGTGGACCAGGGCCCAGCCGTTAGCCTTCAGCCGCTTGCCGACCATGTGGTTGAAATAGCCGTGGGCCAGGACCAGCACGTCCTCGCCCGCCTCGGCCCGCGCGATCAGCTTGCGGGCGGCCTGGTCGGCGCGGACCTTGGCTTCGCGGTGGGTCTCTTCCTGGTGGTGCCGGTCCGACAGCCGCCACCAGATGCGCGACACCACGCCCCACCAGCGCGGCGAAAGCTTGATCGCGTCCGGCAGGTCCGGCGGCGGCAGCGGCGCCTCGATGAACAGGGCGTCCGACATCACCTCCCGCCCGGCCGCGACGGCGGCGGCGGTCTCCTGCGCCCGCTGGCGGGTGGAGGCGTAGATCGCCCCCGCCCCCTCCGCGGCGGCGACCAGTTCCGCCGGCGGCGTCTGCCCGGCCAGCAGACCCCCGACCTCATACTTGGCCCACCAGTCCTTGTACTGGCGCGCGGTGATCAGGCATTTGCGGGATAGGGCGGGCTCGCCATGCCGGGTCAGAGTGATCGAGCCGGGTCGCGCCGGGGTTTCCGCCGCCGCCGGAACGGCGGGAGCGAGTGCGGCGACGGGGCGGGCGATCGGCTCCTGCACGGTCATGATCCGCGGACGGCGACGGGGCCGGCGTCAGGCCGGTCGGCGCGCATCCTCATTCCTCCCCCAGAGCCTGAACGTGGGCGACGGCGGACCGGCCCAGTCCCTCAAGGTCGTAACCGCCCTCGAGCGACGACACAATCCTGCCGCCGCAGACCCGCCGCGCGACCTCCGCCACCGCGCGCGTGGCCCAGGCGAAGTCCTCCGCCTCCAGGCTCTGGTGCGCCAGCGGATCGCGTCGATGGGCGTCGAAGCCCGAGGAGATCAGGATCAGGTCCGGCCCGAACGCCTCCAGCGCCGGCATCAGGCCGCCCTGGAAAGACGCCCGCCACGATTCGCGGGCTTCATGGGGGGCGACCGGCACGTTGACCACATTGCCGACGCCCGTCTCAGACGCCGCCCCTGTTCCGGGATAAAGCGGCATCTGGTGGATCGACCCAAGGAACAGAGTCGGATCGGCCTGCACCGCCGCCTGGGTGCCGTTGCCGTGATGGACGTCGAAATCGACGATCGCCACCCGCTCCAAGCCCGCCGCCTGCGCCGCCCGCGCGGCCACTGCGACGCTGGAGAACAGGCAAAAGCCCATGGCCCGGTCGGGCTCGGCATGGTGTCCCGGCGGCCGTACGGCGCAGAAGGCGCGCGTGAAGTCTCCTGCAGCCACGCCCCGCACGGCGTCGATCACCGCCCCCGCCGCCAGCCGCGCCGCGCGCACGCTGCCGGGCGACAGCACGGTGTCCGGATCCAGCGCCCGCATGCCGTCGTCGGGCGAGGCGTCCCGAATTCCCCTCACGAACTCGGCCGGATGCACCCGCTCCAGATCGGCGACCGCCGCCTCCGTCGCCGCGCGGCGGTCGCGGTTCAGGCCAGCGTCGGCCAGGGCGTCCAGCACGGCGGTCAGCCGGGCGGGGCGCTCCGGGTGTCCCTCGCCCGTCGCGTGGCGGATCATGTCCGGGTGGGTGAAGATCGGCACGGCCATGGGGCCAACATAAGCGGCGACTCGCCCCCCTGTCGCGCCTCACATGTTCCGTCTAAAGCGCCACCATGGCCGCTGAAGTCCTGATCCGCCCCGCCCGCCCCGAAGACGCCGAGGCCCTTTCGCGGCTGGGACGGCGCACCTTCATCGACACCTTCGTGACCGGGTTCGGCATCCCCTATCCTCAGTCGGATCTCGCCGCCCATCTGGACAAGACCTTCGGCGTCGAGGCGACCCGCGTCGCCCTCGCCGAACCCGGCGCCGCATGGTGGGTGGCCGACCGGGAGGGCGACCTTCTGGCCTTCGCCAACGCGGGTCCCAACGGACTGCCGCACCCGGACGCGAAGCCCGACCACGCCGAACTGCGCCGCCTCTACGTCGACCGCTCCGCCCAGGGCCTTGGCCTCGGCACCGCCCTTCTGAACCGCGCGCTGGACTGGATGGAGGCCCACACGGACGGCCCGCTATGGATCGGCGTCTGGAGCGGCAATCTGAAGGCCCAGAAGCTCTACGCCGCGCACGGATTCGAGAAGGCGGGGGAGTATCAGTATCCCGTCGGCGACTGGCTGGACGACGAGTTCATCCTACGGCGGGATGGACGGGGCGAGGCCGGCGTGGCTTGATCCGCACAGTTCGGAGCGCCCAAAGATGATCAGACGCGTCGCTGCCGCCTTCGTCATGGCGTTCGCCCTGCATACGGGCGTCGCGGCCCAGGACACGAACGACGGACCAACCGCCTCTCAGATCGCGGCCGCTCGCAATCAGGCCGACCGTGTCGTTGAGGCCGCTAAGGCGGCAGACGTTTTCGAGAACGCGACCGTCACTGACATCCCTGCCGTTCGGCACCGGCAGAGCGGGCTGCGCTGTCTCCTGATCGGCGATCAGGGCGCTGATTCCTTGCGCGCCGACCCCGTTCCCGGCCTTCCGCGCGGCGATGACGTCTCCTGCGCAAGCTATTTGGGACCGTTGGAGTTCACACTCTACTTCACCCGATATCCGGATCAGCCTTCGGCCGAGGACGACATGGACCTAGCCGTCGGCGCGATCCTGCGGCGCCTGCCGGACGCCAAACCTCATACCGGGGAGCTTCCGATCGCGTCCTCCGATCTGGGCGAGCCGCTTTGGGCCGGGTTCGACATTGTTGTCTCCGGCCGCGAGATGTTCACCTTCGTAGCCGTGCAGAAACACGGCCCCTGGATGGTCAAGGTCCGGGCGACGGGCCCGCGCAACGAAGCCGAGGCCATCAGCACGCTGGCGAGCCTTCTGGTGGTGCGCGCGCCCGATTGATCCGGCCGGTTGGGGGCCGCCCATCCGGGTGCTAGAGTCCATCCATGCTCCTCCCCTTCTTCACCGCCCTGCGCGACGCCAAGGTGCCGGTGTCGATGAAGGAATGGCTGCATCTGATGCAGGCCATGGACCGGGGCGTGGCTTCCGGGCGTGTGGACGACTTCTACCACCTGTCGCGCGCGGTTTTGGTGAAGGACGAGAAGCACTACGACCGCTTCGATCAGGTCTTCGCGAAGGTGTTCGCCGGGGTCGAAACCGTGGGGCCCGACGCCCTGGCACCGGCCGAAATCCCCGAGGACTGGCTGAAACTGCTCACCGAGAAATACCTCACCGACGAGGAAAAGGCCCAGATCCAGGCGCTCGGCGGCCTCGACGCGCTGATGGACACCCTGCGCAAGCGGCTGGAGGAACAGCAAGGCCGGCATGAAGGCCGCGACAAGTGGATCGGCACCGGCGGCACCAGCCCCTTCGGCCACGGCGGCTATAATCCCGAAGGCGTCCGCATCGGCGGTCCCGGACGTCAGGGCCGCGCGGTCAAGGTCTGGGAAAAGCGCGAATATCGAAACCTCGACGATTCCGTCGAGCTGGGGACGCGCAACATCAAGGTCGCGCTGCGCCGCCTGCGCCGCTTCGCGCGTCAGGGTTCCCCGGACGAGCTGGACATGGACGCCACCATCGACGGCACGGCGCGTCAGGGCTGGCTGGACATCCACATGCGGCCGGAACGGCGCAACACGATCAAGGTGCTGCTGTTCCTGGACGTCGGCGGCTCGATGGACGGTCACATCAAGCTCTGCGAGGAGCTCTTCTCCGCCGCCCGGACGGAGTTTCGCCATCTGGAGTTCTTCTACTTCCACAACTGCCTCTACGAGGGCGTCTGGAAGGACAATCGACGTCGCCACTCGGAAAAGACGCCGACGTGGGAGGTCCTGAACAAATACCCCGCCGACTGGCGCGCGATCTTCGTCGGCGACGCCACCATGAGCCCCTATGAGGTCACCATGCCCGGCGGCTCGGTCGAGCACTGGAACGAGGAGGCGGGCGCCGTCTGGCTGAAACGCGCGACGCAGCAGTGGGACCGCATCGCCTGGCTGAACCCTTCGCCGGAGCGCTACTGGGGTTATTCCGCCTCCATCGGCATGATCCGCGAACTGGTCGACGACCGCATGTATCCGCTGACGCTCGACGGGCTGGAAAAGGCGATGCGCGCGCTCTCGCGTTGACGGCCGTCAGACCGCGTCAGTGGCCGACGGCGATGCCTTGCGGCATCAGTCGCGATGAAGGGAGTCTCCCATGATCCTGCTCATCGCCGCCGTGGCGCTTTCGCTCCAGGACCCGCCGCCTCCGCCGCAACTCCCGCCGCCGGCGCCCGTCGTCTCCTTTCCCGACCCGTTCGCCGCGACGCCGGGCGACGCGGTCGAAGACGAGGATGATTGGGGTTTCGATCTCTACTGGAACGACGCCGCCGCAAGAGGCCCGACCGTTCGCCGGTCCGATGCGGAGCAACCCCTGCCCCCCGAGGCATTTTCAGACCCGGTGCGTTACGTCGCGCAGCAGTGCCGCCCGGGCGTGCGCCCCGCGACTGAGGACGTCGCCGACTGTTTCGACCGGGTCGAGCGCAGGATTCGGGATGAAGAAGACCGCCGCGCCGCCGCGCGGAACCCGCGCCTGAACTGCGAACAGAGCCGCTACAGAAGCGCCGACGGCCGAACGTCGTCGACGTCCGGCCGCTGCACCATCGGCACGGGCGATCCCGCCCTGCTCGACGACATTCTGGATTTCGACTGAAGCCTCAGTGCTTGGTGTCGCGAAGGGAGTCCTTCATTCCGCCGACGGTGTTCTGGACCTTGCCTTCCACCTGATCGGCGCGGCCTTCGGCCTTCAGCTTCTCATCGCCGGTCATCTTGCCGACGGCTTCCTTGATGTTGCCGCCGGCTTGTTTGGCGGCGCCTTCGATGCGGTCATGATCGGGCATGGGGAACTTCCTTCCGACTGACGGCGTCCCTTCGACGCCGCTTCCGCCAAGACAGCGCGCAGCCGATCCTCACCGTTCCATATGGCCGCGCTTGTCCCGGACTCTCAGCCATTTGGCCACCGCCCAGGCATGGGCGTCGTGGCGCAGTTCCGCGACCGCCCGCGCCGGTTCCAGCCAGACGAGCTCATGATCCGCTTCGACCTTTGCCGACGGGTCCTCCGCGACCACCGACGCCGTCCAGAAGCCGCCCACATTGTGCACCGGCGCACCGTCCGACTTCCGGAACAGCTGGCCCGCCGCGGCGAAGCGCTCACCGGGCTCGATCGTCAGCCCCGTCTCCTCGACGAACTCGCGCACCAGCGCCTCGGCCTCGGTCTCCTCGCCGTCCACCGCGCCGCCCGGCAGGTCGAAATAGCTGGCGGCCCCCCGGTCCACGCGAACGCAGGCGATCCGGCCGTCGCGCTCCGCGACGCCGAAGGCCGTCGGCCGCTCCCGGTATTCCAGATCCGGCTCGGCCTGTCCGAACTGCAGCCGCGGCGTCAAAGGTCGAAGGCCAGCCGCGCGCGGACGCCCTTGTGCTCGGCGTCGAACTCAAGCGCGCTCTTCAGCCCGCCCGCCATGGCGGCGATGATCTTTCGGCCCAGGCCTGTGCCCTTGGGCTTGTCGTCGGGCGGAATGCCCGGACCGTCGTCTTCCACGGTCAGCAGGGCGCGCCCGTCGCCGGCCTTGCCCAGAATGACCCGGATCTCGCCGCCCTGTCCGGGCGCATAGGCGTACTTGGCGGCGTTGGTGACCAGCTCGGACACGATCACGCCCAGAGACACGGCCTGGTCCGTCGAAACCGTGATCGGCTCGGCCTCGAGCTTCAGGTCCGGCGAGGCCCCGTCCGGACCCAGGGACTTGGCCAGTTCGTCGATCAGGCCTCGCAGGTATTCGTCCAGCGCCACAGTCGCCATGTCGCCCGAGGTGTAGAGTCGACGGTGCACGTGGGCCACGGCCTCGATCCGCACCTGCGCCTCGCGCAGTGCCGTCCGCGCGCCCTCGTCCTTCAGCTGGCGCGCCTGCAGGGAGATGAAGCTGGACACCAGCTGAAGCGAGTTGCCCACGCGGTGGTTCACCTCGCGCAGCATGGCCTCGGCCCGGTCGCGCGCGGCGGCGACCTCGGCCTGGGCCCGCTCATTCTCGCGCTGCAGGCGGCGGCGGTTCAGCGCGTCGTCGACCGCATTCCGCAACAGCGAGGTGAAATCCTCCGACACGTCCTTGATGACGTAGTCGGCGGCTCCCGCCCGCAACGCGGCGACCGCCAGGGCTCCCTCCTGCGCCCCGGTGACGTAAACCACCGGAGGAGCGTCCGGCAGGGCGATCATCTCGGGCAGCACGTCGATCCCGTCCCGCCCGGGCATATAGTGATCAAGCGCGCAGACGTCCCAGCCGCCCTCGGCCATCAGGCGCAGGCCTTCGTCGCCGTCGCCCGCGCAGACGACGTCGTAGCCATGCCGGCCCAACTCCTTCTGGACGAGCCGCGCCAGGGCACGGTCGTCGTCGACGTAGAGCAGCCGTACGGGACGGTTCAGCTCGATCACTCGATCTCCGGAGCCTGCATCACCGACAGGAACAGGCCCAGCTGCCGGATCGCGTCGGCGAAGCTTTCATAATCGACCGGCTTGGTGATGTAGACGTTGCACCCCAGGTCGTAGCAGCGCTGGATTTCGGTCTTGTCGTCGGTCGTGGTCAGCACGACGACGGGCGCGCGGCGCAGCCGCTCGTCGCTCTTCACCTTGGCCAGAATGTCGGTGCCGGACATGTCCGGCAAGTTCAGGTCCAGCAGGATCAACAGCGGACCGTTGGCCCGGACCTCCGTCGAAAACAGATAGTCCAGCGCCGATCCGCCGTCGTCGAAGTGCGCGATCTCGTTGGAGATGTTGGCGCGACGGATGTTCTTTTCGATCAGACGGGCATGACCGTGGTCGTCCTCGACCATGACGATCTTGACGGGGTTGCTCATGCGGGATCTCCGGACGCGGTCACTGTCAGCCTTCTGGGCAAAATGAGCGAAAAGGTCGAGCCCTCTCCGGCGACGCTCGTCACCTGAACGTCGCCGCCCAGCCGGCGCGCCCCGTTGCGAACGAAGGCTAGACCCAGGCCCTCGCCCGGCCGGTCCTGCTTTCCGGCGCGACGGAACAGTTCGAAGATGCGCTCCAGATCGCGTTCGGCGATGCCGCGGCCGTTGTCGGTGACGTCGATCCGAACCATCCCGTCGGGCCCGTCGCCCCCTTCGATGCGGATGCGGCCGGGTCGCGCGGGATCCAGATATTTCACCGCGTTGTCGATCAGATTGCCCATCAACTGCTCGACGGTCAGCCGGTCGCTTTCGAGCTGCGGCAGCTCGCCGACCTCGATCAGGGCGCCCTGCGCTTCCGTCTGGTGGTTCACGGCCTTCGCGGCGGACTCGGCCATGTCCTTGAGATCCAGCGGCTCCGGACGCAGCGCACGACGACCGTCCCGGGACATGCGCAGGATGGCGTTGATCAGGCGGTCCATCTTCTCGGTGGAGGCCCGGATGAAGCCGATGGCCTCGGGCACGTCCTCGCGCACTGCGGCCACCGCGTCGGGCTGGACCAGTTGGGGCGCCTTCTGCTCGACCGCCGCCAGCTGCGCTTCCAGCGCCTTGCCTGAGGCTTGAAGCTCTGAGGTGTAGCCCATCACGTTGACCAGCGGCGCGCGCAGGTCATGGCTGACGATGTAGGCGAACCGCTGGATCTCCTCGTTGGCCCGCGTCAGCGCGAGGGTTCGGTCCCGCACCTGGTTCTCCAGACCGGCGTTCAGCTGGTCCAACTCCATCTGCTTGTGGCGCATCTCGGCGATGTAGGTCCGGACAAGCCAGCCGACGGCGATGGCCAGGCTGATGATCAGCACGCTGGACACCCCGTTCATCACCCCGATCGTCCGCAAGGCCATCCCGGAGCGGGCTTCGGCCGCGGTTAGCCGATCACTGGAGATTCCGTCCACGGCATTCACCGCCGTCCGCAGCCGATCGGTCAGCGCCTGTCCCTGGCCCGTGGAGACGATCCGCACGGCGTCCGCGACGCGACCGCGTTGAGCCAGATCCAGCGTCACGCCCAGTTCGGACGTCTTGCCGCGCGCGGTTTCGACGATCTCCGCGACATGCGGGGCCAGTTCCGCATCCTGCCCGACGTCGAGCGCCAGAACCCTCACACCTTCCGTGACCGACCCGATCGACCTCAGCGCCACGTCCAGCGCCACGCCGTCGCCGGTCAGAAGGTGCGCCCTCTGGGCGGTCTCGGCGGCGAGCACGTCGATCAGCACGCCCCGGGCCTCGCGGCGGATCGTTTGGGCCCGCTCCACCTGCCCGTCGAACCGTTCGGCCTGGCTGATCAGGACAAAGGCCGTCGCGTTCACCGCCAGCTTCAACAGCAGCGCGACGGACAGCAGCAGAACGACCCGGCGGCCGAAGCCGGGGGTGTTCAGGAAGCGCCGGAACGCTTCCAGTCGGGAACGGATGTCGGCAGGCATGGCGGCGGAACATCGTCGCCGTGACGCGCGAAGTCCAGTCGCCTGAAGGGTGAACCTTCGCCGAACGCCGGGATTGAGCCTATAGAACAGTCAGGGCTGGCGACGAGGCAGGGAGCGACGGCATGGTGTGGTGGTGGTGGATCGTGCCTTCGGTGGCGGCGTTCCTCGGCGTGATCGTCCTCTTCAGCGGACTGGGATCCCTGTTCCGCGGGCGGTTCGTTTCCGGAGGTCTGGGCGCCGTCGGGGGCGGCGGGCTTCTCGCCGCCGCAGCGATCGCGACATTGCTGGGCCTGAACGTCCAGACCTGGTCCCGCCTGACCTACGAACGCCCCGTCGCCACCATCCGAACGAAACAGCTGGGGCCCCAGTATTTCGAGGCGACCGTCACCCAGCCCGCCGCCGGCGAGGACGCCCAACCCGTCGTCGGCGTCTACGCCATGCATGGCGACGAATGGCGGCTGGAGGCGCAGGTTCTGCGCTGGAAGCCGTGGGCCAACGTACTGGGCCTGGACACCCAGTATCGGCTCGATCGACTGTCCGGCAGATACCAGACGGCAGAACAGGAACGGACCGCGATCCGCAGCGTCCATGAGATCAAGGGCGGCGATCCGGCCATCGACCTGCCTTGGTCGATCAGCGCCTGGGACATGGCACGGAAGTATCGTCGTTGGGTCGACGCGGTCGACACGCTGTACGGCGGCGGCGCCTACATGCCGATGGCCGACGGCGCCGAATACGAGGTCTGGATCACCCAGTCCGGCCTCATCGCGCGGCCCACGAACGCTCCGGCCCGCACCGCCTCGTCCGGCGGCTGGACCGAGGTCCGCTGACCTAGACGCTGCCCACCGTCCGCAGCCGCGCGCGGGGGTGGACCTCGTTCTGGCTCATCACCGTGGTCTGTCCGCGGAAGCGCTCGATGATGGAACGGACGTAGGGCCGGATCTGCGGCCCGGTCAGCAGCACGGCCGTCTCGCCCGCCATGGCCGCGCGCTCGAAGGTGTCGCGCACCGCGCGGATGAAGTCCTGCAGCCGTGACGGCGCCATGGCCAGCTGGCGGTCCTCGCCCTGCCCGACCAGGCTCTCGGCGAAGGCCTGCTCCCACTCCGGCGACAGGGTGACGATCGGCAGGGCGCCGTCGTCGCCGCGATGCTGCCAGCACAACTGACGCGCCAGCCGCGTGCGCACATGCTCCACCAGGCCCGTCACCGACGTCGTATGCGGCGCCGCCTCGGCCAGGCCTTCCAGGATTGAGGCCAGGTCCCGGATCGACACCTTCTCCCTCAGCAACGCCTGCAGAACCCTCTGAAGCGTCGTCACCGTCACCACCGACGGGATCAGCTCGTCGACCAGCTTCTTCTCCTCGCCCTCCAGCCCGTTCAGCAGCTTCTGCACCTCGGCATAGGACAAGAGGTCGGCCATGTTCTCCTTCAGGATCTCCGTCAGGTGCGTGGTCAGCACCGTCGACGGGTCCACGATGGTGTAGCCGCGGAACGTCGCCTCTTCCCTCAGCCCCTCGTCGATCCAGGTGGCGGGCAGGCCAAAGGCCGGCTCCCGCGTGTGCTCGCCCGGCAGCTCGACCTGACGCCCCGCCGGATCCATCGCCAGCAGTTGACCCAGCCGCACCTCGCCCGTCCCGGCCTCCATCTCCTTGATGCGGATCGCGTAGCCCTGGGTGCCCAGCCTCATGTTGTCCAGGATGCGCACCGCCGGCATGACGAAGCCGTACTCCTGCGCCAGCGAGCGGCGCAGGGCCCGCACCTGGTCGGTCAGCCGCCGCCCCTCCAGCTCGTTGATCAGCGACAGCAGGGAATAGCCCAGCTCGATCTTCACCTCGTCGATGTTCAGGGCGGTCGAAATCGGCTCCTCGACGTCCTCGCGGGGTTTGGCCGCCGCCGCGTCCGCCTCGACCGGCTTGGGCCTCAGCTTCTCGCGTCCCAGCTTCCACGCCATGAAGCCCGCGCCGATCGAAAGGGCCGCGAACGGCAGAAGGGGCATTCCGGGGATCAGGCCGATCAGGCCGGACGCGCCCGACACCACGCCCAGCGACACCGGATTGGTCGCCAGCTGCTGCACCAGCGCCTTGTCCGCCGAGCCTTCGACGCCCGCCTTTGACACCAGAAAGCCCGCGGCGATCGACACGATCAGGGCCGGCACCTGCGTCACCAGACCGTCGCCGACGGTCAGCAGGACATAGCTGTTGGCCGCGTCGCCCGCCGCCATGCCGTGCGAGATGACGCCGATCAGGATGCCGCCGATGGCGTTGATGGCCGTGATGATCAGCCCCGCCACGGCGTCGCCGCGCACGAACTTGGACGCGCCGTCCATGGCCCCGAAGAAGGTCGATTCCTGCTCCAGCTCCTTGCGCCGCAGCTTGGCCTGGTCCTCGTCGATCAGGCCGGACGACAGGTCGGCGTCGATCGCCATCTGCTTGCCCGGCATGGAGTCCAGGGTGAAGCGGGCCGACACCTCGGCGATGCGGGTCGAGCCCTTGGTGATGACGACGAAGTTCACCACCAGCAGGATGATGAAGATGATGATGCCGATGATGAAGCTGCCGCCCATCATCAGGCTGCCGAACGACTGAATCACCGCGCCGGCGCTGTCCGTGCCCTCGTGACCGTGGCTCAGGATCAGCCGCGTCGAGGCCAGGTTCAGGCCCAGCCGGAACAGGGTCGAGACCAGCAGCACCGTCGGGAAGATGGCGAAATCCAGCGGCCGCTTCATCAACAGCGCCGTCATCAGGATCAGCACGCTGGACACCAGCGAGATCGCCAGCAGCAGATCCAGCAGGAAGCTGGGGATCGGCAGGATCAGCAGCATGACGATGCCGATGACGCCCGCCGCCATCAGCACTTCGCCACGCATCAGCCAGCCGCGCATGTCCCGGCCCGTGGGCCGCGCCATGCCGTCGCGCATCATGACCGGAGCGTCGGTCATGCGCGCCCCAGCTCAACCAGCGCCAGCCGCGTCGCCTCGGCGATCACCGCCTCGTTCCGCTCGGCCGCCGTCTCCCGCGCGCCGTGGTGATAGGCGGCGACGATCACCGGCGCGCCCGACGGCGGATACAGCACGCCGATGTCGTTGGTCGGGCCATAGCCGCCCGTGCCGGTCTTGTGCGCCACCGTCCAACCGGCGGGCACGCCGGCCTTGATCCGCGCGGGCCCGGTCGGCGTGTCGATCATCCAGCGCAGCAGCGTGTCCTTATGCGGGGCGCTCAGCGGCGTGTCCGCATCGATCAGCAGGCGTTTCAGGTTCGCCGCCGAACTCAGCGGCCTGATCGTGTCCTTGTCGCCGTCCAGCCGGTTCATCTCGGGCTCGAAGCGGTCGACCGTCGTGTCGGCGTCGCCCAGCTCACGATAGAAGGCACGCATCGGCTCCAGCCCGCCCATCGCCTTCAGCAGCAGGTTGGCCGCCGGATTGTCGCTGACTTCCACCGTGCCCTTCATCAAGGCCTCGACGCTCAGCGCGCCGCCGACGGCGGGCTCGGTGACCGGCGCATGGTTGACCATGTCGGCGCGCGTCACCGGGATCATCCGGTCCAGCCGCTCCTCGCCCGCCTGCACCCGCAGGAAGGTCGCGGCGGCCAGGAACATCTTGAAGGTGGAGCAATAGACGAACCGCTCCTCCCCCCGCCAAGCCAGCATACGGCCGGACCCGAGATCATGGCCCACGAAGCCCAGCCGCCCGCCGTCCCGCGCCTCCAGCGCCGACAGGTCGAACATTTCGGGGCCCGACGGAGCGGGTTCGGACGAGGTTTGGGGCGCACGACCGCAGGCGGTCAGGCCCAGAGCCGACAGGCCGGTCAGGACGCTTCTGCGGTCCATGGCGCCGGATCCCCTCAGGCCGCGTAGCCGGCGGCGACGCCGGACTGGGGCGCCGGGATCGCGGTGCCCTCGTCGGCGTATTCGTTCAGCTTGTTGCGCAACGTGCGGATCGAGATGCCCAGGATGTTGGCCGCATGGGTGCGGTTGCCCAGGCAGTGGGTCAGGGTGTCCAGGATCAGCGCCTTCTCCATCTGCGCCACCGTCTGGCCGACCTGGGCGCGCGAGACGGCGTCGGCGGTCTGGGCGGCGCGACCGGCCGGACCCGCGTCATAGGTCCCGCCCCCCGTCAGCGGCTGCCCGTCCGGCAGGCGGATGGCGTCGACGTCGATCTCCGCCCCGGTCGCCAGCAGCACCGCGCGGTGCATGGCGTTTTCCAGCTCGCGCACGTTGCCGGTCCAGCGGTGACCGGAGATGGCGCGCCGCGCGGCTTCGGAGATCGGACGCGCCGGCACGCCGTTGGCGGCCGCGTACTTCTTCACGAAGTGGTCGGCCAGGGCGACGACGTCCGCCGGGCGTTCGCGCAGGGCCGGCAGCTTCAGGTTCACGACGTTCAGCCGGTACAGCAGGTCCTCGCGGAACGTGCCCTCCGCCACCGACTTGGCCAGGTCGCGGTTCGACGTGGCGATGATGCGGATGTTGACCGGCACCGGCTTGCCGCCGCCGACCCGGTCGATCACCCGCTCCTGGATCGCGCGCAGCAGCTTGGCCTGCAGCCGCACGTCCATCTCCGAGATTTCGTCGAGCAGCAGCGTGCCGCCGTCGGCCTCCTCGAACTTGCCGATGCGCCGGGCCACGGCGCCGGTGAAGGCGCCCTTCTCGTGCCCGAACAGCTCGGATTCCAGCAAATTGTCCGGGATCGCCGCGCAGTTGACGCTGATGAACGGCCGCTCGGCGCGCTTGGACTTCTGGTGCAGATAGCGCGCCATCACCTCCTTGCCGACGCCGCTTTCGCCGGTGATCAGGATGCTGGCCTCCGAGCGCGCCACCTGGTCGGCCAGCTGGATCACCGCCTTCATCGCCGGGTCGGCGGAGATCATCGGCCGCTCGTCGTCCGCCACCGCCGACAGCACCGCCGCGATCAGGTCCGCCTCGGGCGGCAGGGGGATGAACTCCTTGGCCCCCGCCCGGATCGCCGCCGCCGCCTCGCTGGGGCCCGCGTCGACGCCGCAGGCCACCACCGGCACATGGATGCGCTCGGCCTCGTTGGCCGCGATCAGGGCGGCGATGTCGATGCGCCAGTCGACCATCAGCAGGTCCGCGCCCTGCCCCCGGCGCAGCTGCTCCGTCGCCTGGTCCCCGCGCTCGACGTGCTGGACCTTGGCCCCGTGGGCCATGGCCATCTTCACCGCCGTGGCGAGCTGTCCGCTCAGTCTGCCGACCACCAGAAGCCGCATGGGTCGTCCTCCCTAAATCCTACATCCGGTCGCCGGTCAGGCGCCCGCGTCCTCGGTCTTGATGATTTCCGTCATGGTCACGCCCAGCCGGTCCTCGACGACGACGACTTCCCCGCGCGCGACCAGCCGGTTGTTGACGAAGATGTCGATCGCCTCGCCGACCTTTCGGTCCAGCTCCAGCACCGAGCCGGCCCCCAGCTTCAGCAGCTGCGCCACCGACATGTGCGACTTGCCCAGCACGGCGGCGATGTTCACCGGCACGTCGAACACGGGCGCCAGATCGGCGGCGGACTTGTCCGCCGCGTCGTCGGCGGTCACCAGCGCCGTGCCGTCGGGAAACTCTTCGAGGGGCAGGTCGGCGGCCATGGTCAGGCTCCCAGATCAAGCGGTTCGGCGTGCCCGGCCTCGGCGGCCAGGGCAGAATGCAGGGCGTCGGCCAGACGCGCGGCGGCGGCGTCCAGATTGAACTCCGCCCGCCCGTCGGCCCAGGTCAGTTCGAAGGCGGCGGGGGCCATCGACGGGTCGTCGCGGAAGGCCACGCCAGCGGAATGGCCGGCCTGGGCGCAGGCGTCCTCGATCAGGCCGCGCGCCGTCTCGTCCAGCCCGCCCGCCCGGATCGTCAGCCGGCCCTGCGCCTCGATCTCGCGGCCCAGCGCCTCCAGCGCGGCGGTCACCGCCCCGGCCGGGAACCGCGCCAACGCCGTCGACGCCAAAGCCCGTCCGCACGCCAGAGCCAGCTCGGCCGATTCCTCGCGGTGGCGACGCGCCACGTCCGACAAAGCCGGCAGGCCCCGCGCCACGGCGTCGGCGACCACCGCCAGCGCCGCTGAGCGCTGCCCTTCGGCCTCGGCCAGCGCCTGCGCCCGAGCTTCCGCCGCGGCCTGGGCCACCAGCGCCTCGACCTCGGCGGGCAGATAGGCCCGCCGCGCGGGCCGCCAGTCGGACGCGCGGACGACCCGGCCGTCCTCGGCGAACTCCTGATCGAAAACGAAGGGGCGGGCGGCGCTCATGTCAGTAGATCAACTCGTCGTCGCCGCCCTGGCCGACCAGCATGATCTCGCCCTTGGCGGCCAGGTCCTTGGCGACCTGAACCATCGTCATCTGGGCCTGGTCGACGTCCTTCAGACGCACCGGCCCCATGCTCTCCATGTCCTCGCGCATGATCTTGGCGGCGCGCTCGGACATGTTGGAGAAGAACAGCTCGCGCAGGCTCTCCGACGCCCCCTTCAGCGCCAGCCCCAGCTGGTCCTTCTCCACCGCGCGCAGCAGGGTCTGGATCCCGCCCGGGTC
Source organism: Caulobacteraceae bacterium (assembly GCA_019748055.1). Lineage (GTDB taxonomy): Bacteria > Pseudomonadota > Alphaproteobacteria > Caulobacterales > Caulobacteraceae > Brevundimonas. The sequence continues at coordinate 31,950 of JAIEQC010000013.1, forward strand.
CAGCTTGGCCAGGTCCTCGAACACGAACATCAGCGCGCGGATGCGCTCGGCGGACTCACGGTTCCGCTCTTCCAGCGCGCCGATGAAGCGAGCCTCCGTCTGGCGGTCGAAGCTGTTGAAGATGTCGGCCATCAGCTCGTGGCTGTCGCGCTTGGACGTCCTGGCCAGGTTCGACATGAACTCGGTGCGCAGCGTCTGCTCGATCTTGTCCAGGATCTCGCGCTGCACCGGCTCCATGCGCAGCATCCGCTGCACGCATTCCAGAGCGAAGTCCTCAGGCAGCGCCGTCAGCACCCGCGCCGCGTGGTCCGGCTTGATCTTCGACAGCACCACCGCGACGGTCTGCGGATATTCGTTCTTGAGGTAGTTCGCCAGAACCGCCTCGTTCACGTTCCCCAGCTTGTCCCACATGGTCCGGCCGGCCGGACCGCGGATTTCCTCCATCATCGCGTCGACGCGATCGGCGGGCATGAAGGCGGTCAGCAGCTTCTGGGTCTGCTCGAAGCTGCCCATCACGGCGCCGGAGCCGCTCATGCCGGACACGAACTCCAGCAGCAGCTCCTCCACCACCGACGAACTGACGGTGCCCAGGCTGGCCATGGCCTGGGAGATTTCCTTGATCTCGTCCTCGTCCAGGCCCTGCCACAGACGTACGTGATCCTCGCCCAGCGACAGCAGGACCACGGCCGCCTTCTCCGGGCCGCTCAGCTTGCGGACGTCCTCGACCGCCGCCTTCTTGGTGAGGAGCTTGGCCATCAGCCCTCATGCACCCAGGTGCGGAGGATGGCGGTCGATTCCTCCGGATGCTTCTCGACGAAATCGGCCACCTTGCGGACCGACGACGCCTTCACCTGACCCTCGATGCGGGCGATGTCCAGGCGCTGCTCCATCTCGGTCGGACCGGTCAGCTGGGCGATTCCGCCGCCGCCGCCGCCGCCCGCGACGGCCACCGTCTGGATCTGGGTGACGCCCGGCGCACCGGGCAGCGCCGGAGCCGCACCCGCCATCTGCGCGCCGCCACCGCCCGTCGCGGCCTTCAGCAGCGGACGCAGGACGAAGAAGATCAGCAGGATGCCGGTGATCAGCAGGATCAGCAGCTCGACGCCCCGCATGATGTCGTTCTTGCCGAAGTCGAACATGCCGCCGCCGGCTTCGGTCCCGCCATCGGGCAGGGCGGCCCTGTCGAACCGGACGTTGGTGACCTCCAGCTTGTCGCCGCGCGTCTCGTCGATGCCGACGGCCGCGGCCACCAGGGCCTTGATCTGGGCGATCTCTTCGGGCGTACGCGCGGCATAGGTCGGCTCGGCCCCGTCCGCGCCGGGCGTCCACTTGCCGTCGACCGCCACGGCGACCGCAAGACGCCGAACCTCGCCCGGCTCCTTCACCGTGGTCGTGGTGGTGTTGGAGATCTCGTAGTTGATGGTTTCGGACGTGTCCTGCTGGCTGGATCCGACCTGCGCGGTCTGCGGGCCCTCGCCGCCGGGGATGTTCTCCGTCGCCGTCGCCCCGCCCAGCGACTGGGCGCTGGTGTCCTGGGCGGTCGAGCCGTTGGTCGCCGTCGAGCGCACCACCTGACCGTCGGGGTCGTAGCGCAGCTCCTGCGTCGTCTGGCGGCTGTGGTCGATCTCGGCGGTGACCTGAACCCGCGCCGCGCCCGGGCCGACCACGCCCTCGACGATGTCCATGATCCGCGCCTGCAGCTGGCGCTCGGTCCCGGCCTTGGCCTGCTCGGCCCCGGCGCCGAAGCCGTCGTCCTGGCCGCCGGCGGCCAGGGTGCGGTTCATGTCGTCCACGACCGTCACGCGGTTCGGCTTCAGGTTCGGCACGGCCGAGGCGACCAGGTTGCGGATCGCCCGCACGTTCTCGGCCGTCATCTCGCGCCCGCCCAGACCCACGACGACCGAGGCGGTCGGTTCCGCCGCGTCCGCCTGGAACAGCGCCCGTTCCGGCAGGGCGATGCGCACACGCGCCATCGACACCCCGCGCAGGGACATGATGTCCCGGGCCAGTTCGCCTTCCAGCGCGCGCTTGGCGTTCAGATTCTGCTGGAACTCAGTCTGGCCCAGCACCGACTGCTCGTCGAAGATCTCGTAGCCGACGGACCCCTGGGTCACCAGGCCCTTGCCGGCCAGCAGCATGCGGGCAGTGCCGACTTCGTCGCGGCTGACGAAGATCGTCGAGCCGTCGCCCTTCGAAGAATACTTGATCCCGGCGGAGTCCAGCGCCGTCGTGATCTCCGACGCCTCGCGCAGGTCCAGGTTGGAATACAGCAGGGCGTCCGGCGCCTGGCCGATGCGCATCATGACGGCGACCAGCACCGCCGCGACGCCGGCCGCCACACCCAGCACGGCCGCCAGGCGACCGATCCCGAATCTCTGCACCGCCGCCGTAAAGCCGCCCACGCGCACCCGCCTAAGAACCATCGGCGGGACATCCGAACGCGCCCGCTAGGCAGAAACTGCCGGGAGCGTGGTAAATGCGGCGTTAAGGACGTTGGGCGGGCGGCGAATTCACGCCGCCAGCTTCAGCTCCGCCGCCTTCTGGATGCGCGCCTCCGCGATCGCGTCGGCGATCTCGTGCGTCGGGCGCTTCTCGGACGCGGAGCGGTCCAGCACCTCTTCCAGCGTCTCCATCAGGCGGCTCAGCTTGCCTTCGACCCAGGCCGGGTCATAGGCGCCGCCTGTCTGGCGGGCCTTCAGTTCCGACGCCACGTTGATGATGCCGCCGCCGTTGACGACGTAGTCCGGGGCGTACAGCACGCCGCGCTCGAACAGGATGCGGCCGATCTCCGGCGTGGCCAGCTGGTTGTTCGCCGCGCCGACCACCGCCTTTGCGGTCAGGCGGTCCAGCGTTTGCGGGTTCAACGTCGCGCCGAGCGCGCAGGGGGCATAGATGTCGGCCTTGACGTCATAGATGGCGTCCGGCGCGACGATCTCGGCGCCGGTCCGAGCCGCGACCTCTTCCAGAAGCGGCACGTTCACGTCGGTGACGATCAGTTTGGCGCCTGCGGCGTGCAGCTTGTCGGCAAGGTAGCCGCCGACGTGGCCGATGCCCTGCACCGCCACCGTCAGCCCCGTCAGGTCGTTCTGGTTCCACAGGCGACGCGCGACCAGCAGGGTCGAGCGGTACACGCCCTCGGCGGTCACCGGGCTGGGATCGCCCGAGCCTTCCTTGCCGCCCGACAGGCCGACCACGTATTCAGTCTGCGTCCGCGCGTGGGCGATGTCCTCGACCGACACGCCGACGTCCTCGGCCGCATAATAGTTCCCGCCCAGCTGATCGACCGCCCGGCCGAAGGCGCGGAACAGCTCCGGCGTCTTCTGGGTCTTGCTGTCGCCGATGATCACCGACTTGCCGCCGCCCATCTCCAGATCGGCGACCGCGTTCTTGTAGCTCATGCCCTTGGACAGGCGCAGCACGTCCTCCAGCGCCTCGGCGGCCGAGCCGTAGTTCCACATCCGCGTGCCGCCGACGGCCGGGCCGCGCGCGGTCGAGTGCACCGCAACAATGGCTTTGAGGCCGGTCTTTTCGTCGGAAAAGGCGTGAATGCCTTCGTGGTTCGCGAACGACGGGGAATCAAACAGCGTCATGCCCTGTTCGAGCCTTTCCTGGGTATTTTTGTTGCGGGGCCCATACGCGCCGAACGGGGCGGAGGCAAGGCGCCCTTCCCTCACGTCACCGCGATGGCAACCGGTCCATGACCGGCGGCGCGCCGGAGGGCAGTCGGACCGTCGGATCCCGCGCGAAGCTCAGAACGTCGGCATAGACGACGACGGCGAACAGGTCGCGGTTCAGCAGATGCCGGCCTTCCTCGTACCATCCGGTCCGCAGGTTCGGAGGTGCGCCGGCCCGCTCCAGCGCTCGCCGCATCGCCGGTTTGGGCACCAGGTCGTCGTGGGCCCCATACAGCAGCAACGTCGGCACGCCCGTCCGCCCCAGATCGCGCGAGGCCGTCTCCATCAGGTCGACCAGGCCGTGGACCACGTCGAACCGGGTGGCCGTGATGAAGGCCGGGTCGCGCCCGCTGCGGATCAGTTCGATCCAGTTGTCCGAGGCCAGCACCTGCCGCGTCGCCCACTCCGGCGGCTCCACGGCATAGGACCCCGCGACCCGCGCCGTGAGCCAGAGCGAAACCCGGTTCAACAGGTTCTGACTGGACCACCCCCACACCGCCGGCCCCAGCAGCACCAGCCGGTCGGCCTCGGGCGGGTCGTCGGAGGCGAAGGCGGCGATCCCGACCGCGCCCCCCATGCTTTCTCCCACCACGACGACCGGCAGGCCGGGGTGCCGCGCCCGCACCAGATCGACCACGTCGCGCAGGTCGTCCTGCATCAGCTCGCCCGGCCAGATCCCCCGCCCCGGCGACCGCCCGAACCCGCGCTGGTCATAGGCATAGGTCACCGCGCCGTTCTCGGCCCACCACGGCCCCGCCAACCTCCACGCCGCCGAACTGTCGTTGACGCCGTGCAGCGCCACGATCGCCACGTCAGGTCCGCGATGCAGGGGCGCCCAGGACCGCATCGCCAGCCGCGCCCCGTCCCGCACCACGAAGGCGTCCGCCTCGATCCTCGGCCCCGCGAACCCCGCCGGTGGCGTCAGCGGCGTCTGGACCTGAGGCGCGACGCAAGCGCTCAGCAGCAGCGCCGCGATCAGCGCCGCCGCGCTCCTCACTCGCTCGCGCCGTCCGGCAGCCTCAACCGGATCACGCCCTTGAACGCTTCCGGGTTCACCGGCTTGCCCTTCTTGGTGATGACCAGCCGACCCTGACGCGCCAGCCCGGTCGCGACGGCGCGCACCTTGCCCATCTCGCGCTGCCAGCGGTCCGGCGCGATGACCTTGGCCACTTCGGAAGGGCAGATGCTCTTGCCCGGCTCGCGCTTGGCCAGCAGCTCGAAGATCTCGGTTTCGATCGGGTCGCTCATGGCGTCTCTATCCCCCATCGGCGCGAAAGAAAAAAGCGCGGGGGCCCCTGCGCACGTCCGACGCCGTCCTATATTGCGCTCGACGACGAGGCCGCGTCCGACGGATGTGCACGATGTGCACCCTGTTTTTTCGGAGTGCACAATTCTCCGAATTGGACTCGATAGACTCGATCGACCCGCTTTTTTCGCGCTCGTCGGCGCCAGATGAAGGGACCTTGATGGTCGCCAAGATCACCGTCGCCGAGGGCGAGTTCGCCGGCTGGCAGACCTACGACCTTCACGGCACCTTCGATCAGGTGGTCGGCCCCTTCTATTTCCGGCCCGATCCCGACGGCCGCATGCGCTGCGCCTTCCGCGCCGAGCCCAAGCACATGAACGCCGGGAACCGCATGCACGGCGGCTGCCTCATGACCTTCGCCGACATCGCCCTGTTCCAGACCGCCTATCAGGAGATGGAAGGCGCCTCCGGCGTGACCGTCTCGCTGGACTCCACCTTCGTCGACGGCGCCTACGTCGGCGAGCTGATCGAGGCGACCGGCGAGGTGGTGAAGGCCGGCAAGAGCCTGATCTTCGCCCGCGGCCAGATCACCACTGGCGAGCGCGTGCTGATGACCTACTCGGGGGTCATCCGGAAGTTCGAGAAAAGGAGCTAGAAGCCCGCCTGCGCCGCCGGCCGCGCGCGACAGGCCTCCAGCCACCGCGCCAGGTTCTCCAGCTCGGCCGGCGGCCGGTACTTGATCAGCCGCGCGAAATCCAGGCCGACCACCGCCACCACGTCGGCGATTGTGAACCGGTCCTCGGCGATCCACTCGTGGTCGGCCAGTCGGCGGTCCAGCGTCTTCATGAACTTCTCGGCGTTGACCCGGCTCCACTCCGCCACATGGGGCTGGGGCGCCTCCAGCGCGGCCAGCGCCGGATGGCTGAAGCGGACGTTCAGCATCATCGGATTGGCCAGATACATCTCGCACCGGCGCGTCCACATCTCGATCACGGCCTGCTCCCGCGCGTCGCGCCCGAACAGGTTCGGCTCCGGATGCAGGGCCTCCAGATAGCGGCAGATGGCCACGGATTCCGAGATCGTCGTGCCGTCGTCCAGCTCCAGCGCCGGCACGTGCGGCACGCCGACCTTGGCGCGATACTCCGGCGTCCGGTGCTGCCCGGCCAGCAGGTCGACCTCGACGATCTCGACGTCGGTCAGGCCCTTCTCCGCCATGACCCAGCGGACCCGGCGCGGATTGGGCGCGCGTTGGGAGGTGAACAGCTTCATGACCCGAACACTCCCATCGGCATGGCCCCCACCACCGACGCCGTCATGACCGTGGCCATGAAGCCGCCGAACAGTGCCTTCCACACCATGCCCAGCACCTCCTGCCGCCGCTCGGGGATCAGGACCGACAGACCCGTCACCGTGATCCCCACCGAGCCGATGTTGGCGAAGCCGCACAGGGCATAGGTCATCAGCATGCGGGTGCGCTCGCTCATCTCGCCCTCCGGAACGGCCCCCAGCTGGATGAAGGCCACGAACTCCGTCAGCGTCAGCTTCACCCCCAGCAGCCGCCCGGCGATCCCGGCTTCCGACCACTCCACCCCGGTCAGCCAGGCGATCGGCATGAACAGCCAGCCCAGCACCCGCTCCACCGTCACCGGCCCGTCGAACAGCCAGAAGCCGCCCAGCATCACGTTCACCAGCGCCACCAGCGCCACGAAGACGATCAGCACCGCGGAGATGTTCAGCACGACCATCAGCCCGTCCGCGGTCCCCTTCACGATGGCGTCGATGCCGCTGTCGTATTTCAGGGTCGAGCGATAGTCCGCCACCTCCCCGCCTTCGCCCGGCGTCTCCGGAATCAGGATGCGCGCCAGCAGCACGCCGGCGGGCGCCGAGACGATCGAGGCCACCAGCACGTGGCCCGCCGCATTGGGCAGGACCGGCGCCAGGATCGCGGCATAGGCCACCATCGTCGACCCGGCGACGGTGGCCAGGCCGACCACCATCATAAGGAAGATCTCGGAACGGGTCAGCTTGTCCAGATAGGCCCGAATCACGATCGGGCTTTCGATCATGCCCAGGAAGATGTTCGCCGCCACCGCCAGCGCCGACGCCCCGCCCAGGCCCATGGTGCGCTGGAACAGCAGGCCGAAGCCATAGGTGATCCACTTCAGGATCTTCCAGTGCCACAGCAGCGCCGACAGCGCCGAGATCACCAGGATCAGCGGCAGCACCTGGAAGGCGAAGGTGAACAGGGCCCCCTCGTTGGTCACGCCATACGGCTGATCGCCGCCGGCCAGATAGCCGAAGACGAACTTCGCGCCTTCGTTGGTCGCCCGCGCCAGACCGTCCACCGCGCCGGTGATGGCCGCCAGCACGCCCTGCGAGCCGGGGATGGCGAACAGCGCCAGCACCAGCCCCGCCTGCACGGCAACCGCCCCCAGCGCCAGCCGCCACGGAAACCTCTTCCGGTTCTCCGACAGCAGCCAGCATGCGGCGATCACGAAAACGACGCCCGACAGGGCCTGGGCGTTCAGCGTGGAGAACATGCGGCGCGGCCCCTCCCGAAAGGCGACCTCGCCTTAGAGCGCCGCACCTGGGCCCTTGGCAAGGGTCGTCAGTTTCCGTCGGCTTTTCATCCGGCGGATGACTGGAGTAGCGTCGATACGCAAAGCTTGGGGGAGCCGTCGATGCGCACTTTCCGCTCAATCCTGATGACCGTGGCCGCCGCCTTGGTCGCCCTGACGCTCGCTGGCGGCGACGCTCGGGCCCAGCAACGCCTCTCGATCGGCGGCGAGGCGGCAGGCAGTCTGCGCGACGGCGACCAGCAGCTCGATTCCGGCGAATACGTCGACGTCTGGACGTTTCAGGGCCGCGCCGGCCAGCAGGTCACGATCAACATGAGTTCGACCCAGGTCGACTCCTACCTGATGCTGCGCGGGCCCGGCGGCCTGTCGGAATGGAACGACGATCGCGCGACGGGCGAGGCCAACGCCCGCATCACCGTGCGGCTGCCCGCCGACGGGCTCTATCGCATCAGCGCGACCAGCTATGAGCCGGGCGAAAGCGGCGAATACCTGATCAGCGTGGTCGACGGCGCCGGCCCCGGATCGGGCCGCGAGGGCGGCGGCGACATCCAGCTGGGCCAGACCGGCGCGGGGCGGCTGGCGCTGGGCGACGACCGTCTGGACGCCGGCGAGTTCGTCGACCGTTGGACCTTCCGGGGCGAACCCGGCCAGACCTACGTCGTGCGCCTGAACTCCGGCGCCTTCGACCCCTATCTGCTGGTTCGCGGCACGGACCTGGAGGCCGACAACGACGACGAGCCGGGCCGTGGCTCGGTCAACAGCCGGCTCGAATTCGTCATGCCGGCCGACGGCGAAGTGCGCATCTACGCCACCAGCTATCAGGCGGACGAGACTGGGGAATACGGCCTGACTCTTTCGCTGCCCGGACAGGACGTGACCCCCGCGCCGGTGCTGACCGCCTCCGCCTCCATCGCGCCGGGCGACTCCTTGTCGGACAGTCTGGGCGAGGGCGACGCCACGCTGCGCTCAGGCGAGTACATGCGGACCTATACGCTGGCGGGCCGAGCGGGAGACCGTCTGGACATCCGCATGCGCTCGGGCGGCTTCGACCCCTACGTCTTCCTGGTCGGTCCGGGCGAGTTCTCCGCCGCCAACGACGACGACGAGAGCGGCGAGGACGGCACCAACAGCCGGCTGATCGTCACTCTGCCCGAGGACGGCGAGTACCAGCTGGTCGCCACCAGCTTCGAACCCGGCGAGACCGGTGACTTCGTCCTCGCGGTCGATCGTGCGGGAGAAGAGACCGCGCCCACCGGCGCGTCGACCACCCTGGCCGCGTTCGAGGACGGCGTGGTCCGTAACGGAACCCTCTCACCCGGCGACGAGATCCTGGACGAGGGGCGGTACGTCGACATGTACCAGTTCACGGGCAGGCGCGGCACGCGCATCGCCCTGACGGCCGAAAGCGACGCCTTCGACACCAACCTGTTCCTTCTCGGACCGGGCGACGTGGCCGAAAACAACGACGACGGCCCGGACGGCACCAACAGCCGCATCGACTTCGTCTTGCCGACCGACGGCGTCTACGATGTGGCGGTCAGCTCATACGACGGGGGCGAGACCGGCCCCTATCGCCTGACGGCGGGCCTCAGCCTCGGCACCCCGCGCCAGGCCGGCGTACCGGGCGGGCCGCGCATCTTCGCCGTCATGGTCGGCATCTCGGACTATCAGGGCTATTCGTCGAACCTGCCCTACACCGACGAGGACGCCATCAAACTGGCCGAGGACCTGCGCCGCGACGGCCTGCTGAACCCCGCCAGCATCGTGCTGACCGACGCCGACGCCACCGTCGCGGGGGTCAAGGCCGCCTTCGCCCAGGTCGCGGCCCAGGCCGGGCCAAACGACATCTTCCTGTTCTTCTACTCCGGCCACGGGGCCCAGAACCGCGGCGTCGTCAGCCCGTTCGAGCCCGACGGCATGACCGAGACCATCGTCATGGTCGACGGCCAGATCAGCGACGCGGAGATGGGGGAGATGTTCGCCTCGGTGGACGCCCGCATGGCCATGATCGTCATGGACAGCTGCTTCTCCGGCGGTTTCGCGCGCAACGTCGTGACCCGCCCCGGGATCATGGGCATGTTCTCGTCGGAGGAGGACCTGACCAGCCAGGTCGCCGGCAAGTTCCAGGCGGGCGGCTACCTGTCCCACTTCCTGCGGACGGGCCTGGGCGGAGAGGCCAACGCCGACGGCGACGACATGATTACTGCCGGCGAGCTGACCCAGTATCTGCGCCGCCGCTACGCGATCGACGTCGCCGACGTCCGCACCCAGACCATCGACGGCCAGCGCAGCTATCAGAACCTGGTGGTCGAACGCGGCGGGGTCCAGGTCGACGACGTCGTGGTGCGCGTAGCGCGGGGATGAGGGCGCTCAGTCCAGCCTGAGCGCGCGGTCCACGCTCCAGGCGCCCGGCCCCCGCGCGATCAGGTAGACCAGCGGGCCGGCCCACAGCAGGTGGGTCGGCCAGCCCAGCGGCACGACGAAGATCTGGATGACGATCGTCATCACCAGCAGCGCCGCCGCCGACAGCCGCGTCGCCAGCCCGAGGATGATCAGGATCGGAAACAGGTGCTCGGCGTAGGTCGCCAGATAGGCGGCCGGCTCCGGTGCCAGGAACGGCAGGCGATAGTCTTCCTGAAACAGGAAGAAGGTGGTGTCGGTCAGCGTCAGCGCGCCCTCCACCTTGGTCCGGCCGGACAGCAGAAAGGGCGCGGCGATCCCAAGCCTCAGAAGCAGGGCGATCGCGGCCTCCGGTACGACCCGGGTCAGGCCCTCATGCAGGGTGCGGATGGCTTTCATGGGGTCTCCGTCGGATCGGGGATGAACAGGCCGGCCTCGACGAGGCCGGCGACCAAGGCGGAAGCGTCGACGCCGCGCGCAGTGGCCGCGGTCATCGCCACCGCCAGCGGCCGGCCGCGGCCGCAGTCGACCAGCAGAGCGTGCTCGTCCGGCGTCAGGGCGCGATGCTGAACCACGTCGTGCGGCCGCCAGATCGCAAGTCCTTCGGTCCGACGGTCCCAGACCAGATCGCCGCCCACGCCGTTTCGGTGGGCCAGCCAAAGCGATGGGGCCGTCCAGTCGAACAGGAAGACCCGCAGGCTGGGGTGCGGCCTCAGGGCCCGGACCATGGCGCTCGCGCCCGCTCGCGACAGGTCGGCGACTGTCAACACTGGCGCGTCGGGCGCCAGATGCGCCTCGGTCCAGGCCCGATCCAGCCGCGCCACGGGCCCCAGCCAGGGCCAGTCGGTCAGGGGCGGGAACCGCGCCAGCCAGTCGGGGAAGTCGCCGCCATACAGCGCCAGCACAGGGTCGGTCGGCGGATGGGTACGCGCATGCTCGACCGCCGTGGCCTCGAACGCCTCCTCGCCCAGCATGGTCATGATCGTCGGATAGGCGTCGGCCAAGGCCCGGACCGCGCCCAGAAACACGCCGTTGGCGTAGACCGCCATAGGCCCCGTCGCCGGGGTCCGCCGCAGTCCGGCCGCGAAATCCGCATGAAAGGTCGTCACGCCGCGATCTCCCGCGACGCGCCGCGCAGGCCGGTCTCGGCCGTGTTTCGCTCGGCCATCAGGTCGTCGAAGTCGGGAACGTCGCCGTCGCGCTCCACCAACGTCGGTCGCGGACCGATGCGGGCCATCAGCCGCGCGTGCAGGGCCCAGACCGCCCCGTCGACCGGCGCGTCGTGGGAGTCGATCAGCAGGGAGTCGCCCAGGTTCGGGTCCGGCCGGTGACCGGCCACGTGGACTTCGCCCACCAGAGCGGCAGGCACGCGGTCGATCCAGGTCTCGGCGTCTGCGCCCATGTTGTGGGCCGAGACGTGGACGTTGTTCACGTCGACCAGCAGGCCGCAGCCGCTGCGGCGCGCCAGTTCGGTCAGAAAGTCGACCTCATCCCAGTCGTGGTCGAGTGCGAGGTAGGCGCTCGGATTCTCGATCAGCAGCCGTCGCCCCAGCGCCTCCTGCGCCTCGACGACGTGGTCGGTCATAAGCGTCAGGGTCGCACAAGTGCGCGGCACGGGCAGAAGTTCCGGCATGTAGACCCCAGCCGCGCGGGACCAGGCGAGGTGTTCGGACACCACGAACGGCTGGTACCGTTCGATCAGCTCCCGGAACCGGCCCAGATGCGCGCGGTCCGGCCGCTCCGGTCCGGCCAGTGACAGGCCCACGCCGTGCAGCGAAAGGGGGGCCTCTGCGCGGACCGCCTCCAGCCATCTCAGGCGCGGCCCGCCCGCGACCATGTAGTTCTCGGGGTGAACCTCAAACCAAAGGCCGGGATCCCGACCGGCCGCCGCACGGGCCAGGGCGTCCGCATAGTGCTGCGGCTTCAGCCCGACGCCGGCGGAGGGGGAACTCGCTTGCGGCGTGGGGGCGGCGGTCGGTCGGGAGGTCATCGCCGGGCTCAGCGGTTGGCGATGACGGTCAGCGAACCATTGCCGCGCGGGGTCTGGATCTGGGTGCAGGTGCCCTTGGCGACGTACTTCCAGGCGTTGCCCTGCCAATCGCGGGTCGAGGTTCCGGCGCACGACGTGCCGGGGCCAGCGGCGCAGTCGTTCTGACCGGCGCGCGACACGCCGTAGCAGCGCTCCTTGTCGCCGTTCGGGCGATCTTGGGCGACCGGTTGGGCCACGGCGGCGCCGGCGGCGGCGCCGGCCAGCGACAGGCCGGCGGCGGTGAGGGCGAGGGTCTTCATGGAACGTCTCCTTCGAGGGGCTGCCCGCTCGTCGGCGGGTCGAGGAGAAGTTCGGCGGGGCGGCTTCGGCGGTTACGGCGGCGCCGGAAAATAAACCCGTCGACCGGGCTCCCGCCGCCTGTAACCTCGCTCCGGGACGCGGCGTAGCCGGGGTCGGCGTGATCGAACGGGAAGCCCATCTCAGAAGCTTGATGATCGGCGGCCTGAACGGCGACGCCGCGGCCTGGCGCGCCCTGCTGTCGGAACTTCGCGCGCCCTTGGCCGCCTTCTTCCGCCGACGGATGGGCGACCGGGTCGACGTCGAGGATCTGATCCAGGAGACCCTGATCGCCGTGCACGCCAAGCGCGCCACCTATGACCCCACCCTGCCCTTCACCGCCTGGGTGCACGCCGTCGCGCGCCACAAGATGATCGACGGCCTGCGGCGCGACGCGCGTCGTCCGACCGCCCCTCTCGAGGCGGCCGGCGACCCGGCGGGCGAGCACACGGTCGAAGACGGGGCCGTGCGCCGCGACCTGTCACGCGTCCTTTCGTTGCTGCCGCAACGCCAGCGGCGCCTGATCGAGGACGTGCGCGTCCATGGGCTCAGCATGGCCGAGGCGGCCGAGCGACACGGCATGACCGAGGGGGCGGCCAAGGTGAGCGTACATCGGGGCCTCAAGGCCCTGATGGAGAAAGTGAGCATGCGTGCATGAAGACCGACGACCTGATCGAGGCCCTGGCCCTGGGACTGGAGCCCGCCCGCCCGGCGCGGCCCGGCCTGCCGTGGCTGCTGCTGGCCGCCGCGGCCTCGGCGGCTCTGGTTCTGGCCGTGCTGGGCCCGCGCAGCGATCTGGCTGACGCGGTCCAGGGGCCGACATTCTGGCTCAAGGCCGCCTACACCGTCGCCCTCGCCGGCGCGGCCCTATGGTGGGTCGACAGGCTGGGACGGCCGGGCGCCCCCACTCGTCGTCCCACGCTCGCCTTGGCCGCCGTCGTCGGCGTCGCGGCCATCGCCGGCGCGATCGAGCTGCTGCGCCTGCCGCCCGAACTTCGGCTCGACGACCTGCTGGGGTGGAGCTGGCGGGAGTGCAGCCGTAACATCGTCATGGCCGCCGTGGCCGCCGCGCCCCTCGTCTGGCTGTCGGCCCGGCGTCTGGCCCCCACCCGGCCGACCCTCTCGGGCGCGGCCATGGGCGCCTTGGCCGGCGCCTTGGCCGCCACGGCCTATGGCCTGCACTGCCCCGAGGCCACCGCCGCCTTCGTCGCCGTCTGGTACACGCTCGGCGTCGCCGCCGTGGCGGCGCTCGGCGCGATCGCAGGCCGTTTCGCCCTGCGCTGGTGACGCTCAGCCCTGCCGCCGCACCAGGCGGGAATAGTCTTCCATCAGCCCCAGCGTGATCGCGCCCGGCGTGAACCGGTATTCGCCGATCTCCGACACCGGGGTCACCTCGGCCGCCGTGCCGGTCAGCCAGCACTCGCTGAAGCCCGACAGCTCTTCCGGACGGATGTGGCGGACGACCACCTCGATGCCCTTGGCCTCGGCCATGGCGATGATCGTCTGGCGCGTGATGCCGTCCAGGATGGCGTCGACCGGCGGAGTGTGGATCACGCCGTCCTGCACGAAGAAGACGTTGGCGCCCGTCGCCTCGGCGACGTAGCCGCGCCAGTCCAGCATCATGGCGTCGGCGTATCCGCGCTTCTCCGCCGCCGTCTTGGACAGGGTGCAGATCATGTACAGGCCCGCCGCCTTGGCCGCCGACGGCGCCGTGGCTGGGTCGGGGCGGCGCCACTTGGCCCACTCCAGCCGGATGCCCTTGGCCTTGGTCTCGGCGTCGAAATAGCTGGGCCAGTCCCAGACGGCGATGGCGACGTGAATCTTGGTCGCGCCGGCGGTCACGCTGACCTGCTCAGGCCCGCGATAGGCGACCGGGCGGACGTAGCAGTCCGACAGCCCCATCCGGGCGCAGGTGTCCTTGCAGGCTTGATCGATCTCGGCGACGCTGTACGGAAGGTCGAAGTCCAGCAGTTCGCCGGAGCGCTTCAGGCGTTCGGAATGCTCCGTCAGCTTGAAGATTTCGCCCGCGTACATACGCTCACCCTCGAACACCGACGAACCGTAGTGCAGGGCATGGGTCAGAACGTGCGTCTTCGCGTCCCGCCAGGACACGAAATCACCGTCCATCCATATCCAGCCGTCACGATCGTCGAAAGGAACGAAGGCCATTGAACGTCGTCTCCCGTTACGAGTCTGGGGTTAGACCCGCCGCGAACGCCCCCGTCAACGCCGGGGCCCGCCGCTGATGGCCATGACCGGCTCCCATGGACGCTCCGGCCCCGTCGCGGGACCCGGTTCCGGCCGCCACCTGCTGGTGGTGGACGACGACGACCGCATCCGGGAATTGCTCAAGGAGTTTCTGACCCGCGAGGGCTATCGCGTCACCGGCGCGGCGCACGCGGCGGCCGCCCGCCGGCTGGTCGAACTGATCGAGTTCGACCTGATCGTGCTGGACGTCATGATGCCCGGCGAGAGCGGTTTCGACCTTACCACCTGGATCCGCGCCCAGGCCGCGACCTCGGCGACGCCGGTGCTGCTGCTGACCGCGCGCGGCGAGCCGGGCGACCGGATCGAAGGCCTGTCGCGCGGGGCCGACGACTACATGTCCAAGCCCTTCGAGCCGCGCGAGCTGGCCCTGCGCATCGACGCCATCCTGCGCCGCACAGGCGGCAAGCCCCTGACGCCGCGCGAGATCAAGCTGGGCGACGCCGTCTTCGACATGGAAAGGTTGGAGCTGCTCCGCGACGGCAAGCCCCAGCGCCTGACCGAGGCCGAGGCCCAGCTTCTGAAGACGCTTGCCATTCACGCCCACGCGCCCGTGGAGCGGATCAGCCTGTCGCCCGACACGGCGGACATCACCGGGCGCGCCGTCGACGTGCAGGTCACCCGCCTGCGCCGCAAGCTGGAGGCGGACCCCAAGAACCCCCGCTATCTCCAGACCGTGCGCGGCGTCGGCTACATGCTGGCGCCGGATTGATGCCGGCCAAATCCTCCCCCGTCGGGGGAGGGGGACCGCCCGAAGGGTGGTGGAGGGGGCCAACCCCACACACCGGCTGCCGGACCGGCCCCCCCCCCCCCCCCCCCCGCCCGGCGGGGGGGCCCCGCCCCCCCCCCCGCGCCCGGGGGGGGGGTGGGTGTAGTTAACCCCCCCACCCCCCCAGAACCGG
>JAIEQC010000003.1 GCA_019748055.1 Caulobacteraceae bacterium
CGGCGCCGGCATGACGGCGGTGGCCACGACCGGGGCGGCGGGCGCTTCCGGCGCGGGCGGCAGGACGGCGACGGGCGGAATGACGCAGGCGGCGCAAGACGGCGCGTCGGACGTCTGCTCGACCTGGCCGGTCTCCGGGTCGACGACGACCGTGTTCGGCCCCTCGACCGAGCACAGCACCAGCGGCTGCCCCGGCCGGGCCGCCGCCTGGGCCGCATAGGGGAACAGGGCGCCCCACACGACCGCAAAGGTCGCCGCCAGGACGGCGACGGCCTGCAGGCCGGTCAGGTTCCGAAAGGCGCGGGTTCCCACGGCGCGGCCATAACCCGCTCGCGACCGACCGGCAACACGCCCCGCGTCAGCGGGCGTGGAAGAACATTTCGATCCGATAGGTGTCCGCCGAGATCAGCTCGCCCTCCCAGCGGATCCATTCCGCGTAGCGCAGGCGGAAGCTGTCCGCGATGTAGCCGGGGGTGCTGTTCAAAATCTCGCAGGTCAGGACGACGTCCTGCCCCTCGTCGCGTCCGTCGCAGGATTGCAGCGACCACGAGCGGCGTTGCGTCGAGCCGTCGTCGATCCTCTCCATCGTGGAGAGCGACACATGATAGCGGCCATCCCCGTTCGGCCGCACCTCCATCACGCCGGAAATCTGCCCCAGAACGCCGCCGTTCATCCGCGTCATGGGGGATCCGAACAGGTAGGTCCCGTTAAGCTCGGACGCGGGCTGAGCGAGCGCGGAGCCGCACGCGAGGGCGGCTGCGGCGAATACGCCGGCGGGCATCAGGGTCTTCATGCATCGGCTCCGGTGCGGGGGTGTAGAATGCAAGGCGGGGCGATCACCATGGCGGGATCGCCGCCATGCGCCAGATCAGTTCCACCGTCACTTCGCGGCGGGCGGCGTCGGGATCGACGCGCTGATCGTCCGGCGTGATCCAGTCGACGTAGTGGGGCCCCTCCACGAGGGCGTTCACCAGGGTCTCGGCCGCCAGGTCTTCGCCGGGGCTCCAGGGATCGGCGTAGATGTCGATGTTTGTCGTCTCGCTCCCGAACGGCCGGATGGTAGCGATCAGCGGAAGCGCGACGTCCGGCCTCAGATCAGGCTCGAGCAGAAGCAGGGCGTCGTACGCGCCGGGTCGTCGAAGCGCGCCGCGCAGGGCGTCCACGCCTTCCACACCCCCCGCGATCAGCAGTGTGTCGTCGGGTTCGATCTCGGCGAACAACCACTTGGGCAGGTCGTCCGCCAGGAACTCTGCTGTCGCGGCGGCGGGGTCCGGGCGTCGTGCGGCCAGCCCGGTCACTTCGGCTGGGTCGATGGAAACCACGGTGATGCGATGGGCCGGTGCGGCGAATCCGCAGGCTTCCTGGTCCGCCCCGCAGCGATTGAGGCCGTCGGTCAGCGCCTGCGCCTCGGCGGGGTCCAGAAACATCACGACGGTGGGGCGCTCTTCCGCGGCCGTCACGTCGCCGGCCTGGGCGACGCGCAGCGTGACCTCCCCATCCAGGGACACGGCCCGGAAGGTGCGGACCTGACTTGAATCGGCGGCCTCCTGCTGGGCGTGCGCTGCGCCGCACACGGCCGTCGACAGGCTCAGCACAAGAGCGAATGCCGCGCCTCTCACGACGCGGATCTCCGGAAGAACGGGCTGAAGGCCTCGCACTTGAGGCGGTCGTCCCTCTCGGCGAGGTCGCAATCCTCGGTGAGGCCCTTGCAGAGCCAATAGTCGGACCGGTCGACCAGATTGCAGTTCGACTGCGTCATGCCGCTGCAGAACCAGTAATCGCTCTGGTTCACCAGATTGCAATTCCGCTCCGTCAGGCCCCGACACAACCAGTAGTCCGACCGTTCCGCCAGATTGCAATTGGACGCCTCGGGGGCCTTGCAGAGCCAGTATTGAGCGTCCTTCACGAAGTTGCAGTCGGCGGCCGCGGCGGCGAAGGTCGCCGCCTAGAGCGGTGCGGCCTGCGCGATGGTGCCCGGCGTGCCGACGCCCCACAGGCCGATCAGACATCCTGCCGCCGCCGCCAAGGCCGCTTTTCGCTCGCGCATCGAACCCGACTCCGTTCTCGAGGCGACGCTTGCGCGGACCGGTTGGCGCGTCAATCCGTGGGCCCCATCCCATCAGCTTCGGTAAGGCAGGGTCAGTTTTGGAAAGGCGGCGACCCTCCTGCCTCTCTCTACGGTCAATGGGTCGGACAGCAGGTCCGGCGGTCGCGGACGGCTCGACTTCGCGCGAAACGCGTGGGACGGTGCCGCCTGGCAGTTCGGTGGGAGTGGGATGATGATGCGACGGATTTTGCTGGCGGGGGCCGCGCTGGCCTTCATGGCGGGCGCTGCGAGCGCCCAGGAACAGATCGACACCCGGCCCGGCGGGCCCGAGCGGGTCGACCTGACCATCTATCAGGGCAACGTCACCCTCGTGGAGGACGTGCGCGGCCTGAACATCCCCGCCGGCCGCTCGCGGCAGGAGTTCCCCGGCGTCTCCGCCTCGATACGGCCCCAGACGGTCAGCCTGACCGGCCGTGGACTCGAGGTCGTCGAGCAGAACTTCGACTACGACCTGCTGACCCCCGACAAGCTGATGCAGAGCGCCGTGGGTCAGGAGATCGGCCTGGTCCGCATCAACCCCGGCACCGGCCGCGAGGAGACCCAGCGCGCCACCGTGCTGGCCGCCAACGAGGGCGTGGTCCTGCGCATCGGCGGCAACGTCGAGGTGCTGCGCGACGACGGCGTGCCGACCCGCGTCATCTTCGACGAGGTCCCGGCCAACCTGCGCCCCCGCCCCACGCTCAGCGTGACCATGGACGCCGAGGGCGCCGGCCGCCGCGACGTGACCCTGACCTATCTGACCTCCGGCCTCAGCTGGACCGCCGACTATGTGATGCGCGTGGACGAGCAGGCCTCGACCCTGGACCTTCTGGGCTGGGTGACCATCACCAACCGCTCGGGCGCCACCTTCACCGACGCGGAGACGCGCGTCGTGGCCGGCGACGTCTCGGCCGGGGCCAACTATCGCGGCAACGGGACGCTGGCGTCGGACGACCAGTCGCTGGGCGACTATTACGTCTACCCGCTGCCGGAACGGGTGACGGTCGCCAACAACCAGAACAAGCAGGTCGGCCTGCTGGACGTGTCGGGCGTCGCCACCACCAAGCGCTATCGGTGGGAGACCTACGGCTTCTCGACCCAGAGCCAGCCGCAGGCGGTCGAGGTCGCCTATCTGTTCGCCAACGGCCCGATCAACGGCCAGAACCGCTCGCTGCCGGCCGGCACGATCCGCGTCTACATCAACGACGCCTCGGGCGAGCCGCGGTTCATCGGCGAGGACTCCATCAGTCACACCCCCGCCGGCTCGGACCTGGCCATCACCACCGGCGAGGCCTTCGACGTCACGGTCCAGCCGCGTCTGGTGACCGAGGAGCGGGTGTCGACCCGCATCGTCGACTATTTCCGCACCCGCCGCTCGGTCGAATACACCCTGCGCAACGCCCGGCCCGAGCCGGTCACCATCGAGGTGCGTCAGGGCGGCCTTGGCCGCGACACCGAGATCCAGCAGCAGAGCCACCCCGGCGTGCTGGAGGATTCGCGCACCGTCGTCTGGAAGGTGCAGGTTCCGGCCAACGGCGAGGTCAAGCTGACCGCCACCATCGAGACGGGCGGCTGAGATGCGCGCCGCCCTGATGGCGGCGACGGCGCTGCTCAGCCTGCTGGCCGCGCCGGCGCTCGCCCAGACGGTCTCCACGTCGGAGAAGGCCGACACGGCCACCGTGGTCATCTACCGCGACCAGCCGGTCGACACCGTCGAGCTGATGGAGCGCTCTCGCCAGTCGTGGAGCCGACTGGACCGCGAGGGCCTGGCCCTGATCGTCGAGACCCGCACGATCGACGTGCCGGCCGGCGACGCCGTGATCCGGTTCGAGGGGGTCTCGACCGGCATCGTGCCGCAGAGCGTGACCATAGAGGGCCTGCCCTCGGCCGTGCTGGAGCAGAACGCCGATTTCGACCTGCTGACCCCCGGCTCGCTGCTGGACAAGTCGATCGGCGACACGGTGCAGGTGGTCCGCACGAATCCGGCCAACGGCCGTCAGGAAGTCCGCACCGCCGTCGTCCGCTCCGGCGGCGCGGGCGCCGTGCTGGAGATCGACGGCAAGTACGAGGCCCTGTCCTGTTCGGGCATGATCGAGCGGGTCATCTTCGAGGACGTGCCCGAGGGCCTGTCCGATCAGCCGACCCTGTCCATCCGCACCCGCGCCCCGGCGGCGGGCCGCTACACGGTGACCCTGGCCTATCTGTCGACGGGACTGCAGTGGTCCACCGACTACGTCGCCCGCCTGTCGCCCGACGGCCGCACGCTGGACCTGACCGGCTGGCTGACTCTCGCCAACTTCGGCGGCACCAGCTTCCCCGACGCCCCGGTGCAGGTCGTGGCCGGCGACCTGCAGACCACCGGCCGCAGCGTCCCCGTCGATCCCGTCATCCGCCGTCGCCAGCCGGGTTGCTGGCCCCAGGACACGACGACCAATGGTGTGAACCCGGACATGGGGGGCGACTGGTACCCGCCGGTCGCGCCTCCACCGCCGATGGCGCCGCCGCCTCCGATGGCAGTCTCTCGTGAAGAAATTTTGGTGACGGGCCAGCGCACGGTTGTCGACAATCTCGCAACCGCGGCTGAATTGGGCGACTACAAAATCTACACCCTGCCGTCCCCGACCACCGTCGCGGCGCGCCAGACCAAGCAGGTGCGGTTCCTGGAGCGCACGGCCGTTCCGTACGACCGCGTGAACCGTCAATGGATCGGCGCCGGCTGGATGGACGCCGAAGATGACGCCGAGGAGTCCACACCCCAGGTCGTCTTCCGCCTGCGCAACACCGAGGCGGGCGGCTTGGGCATCGCCCTGCCGGGCGGCGCCTGGAGCCTGCGCCAGATCACGCCGGAGGGCCGCTCGGTCCTGGCGGGCGAGGCGGAGACGCAGGACCGCCCCGTCGGCCTGCCTGTCGAGCTGGAGCGCGGCGACGCCTCCGACGTCCGCGTCCGCACCCGCGTCACCGCCGACGGCGAACGCACCCGCGGCGCCCTGACCACCCAGTGGCGTGAGGTCGAGGTGGTCGTCTCCAACCTGGGCGGCGACGCCGAGACGGTCGAGCTGATCCCGCAGGAGTTCAACCAGACCGGTTTCCGCATCACCCGCCAGAGCCAGCGCAGCGCCGTCACCGACGCCGGCTGGCCGGCATGGACCCTGACCGTCCCGCCCGGCGAGAGCGCGACCCTGACCTATCGCTACGAGGTGACGGAATAAGGATCATCTCCTCCCCGTCGCACGGCGATGGGGAGGGGGACCACGAAGTGGTGGAGGGGCTCTTCGACCTCGCGCGCGGTCAGAGCCCCTCCACCCCGTCGGACTTCGTCCTCCGCGGTCCCCCTCTCCATTTCGCAAGCTCATGGGGAGGAGGCAGCCGTCATTCCCCCGCCGCCTGCCGCGGGCTGAACTTCGGCGCAGGCGCCAGGCGCAGCACCTCGGCCTGATACCGTTCGTCATTGCCCGCGACCAGAAAGGGCAACGCATCGGCGCAGGCGGTCAGCAGCGCCTCCAGCCACGGCTTTTCCGCCTTGTGGAAGTCGCTCAGCACGTGGCCGTGCACCAGCTCCGGCCGTCCCGGATGCCCCACGCCCATGCGCGCCCGCCGGAAGTCGGGACCCAGCTGGCTGATCAGGCTGCGGACCCCGTTCTGCCCTGCCGCCCCGCCGCCGGTCTTCATGCGGAACCGGCCGGGCGCCAGGTCGATCTCGTCGTGGAAGACCACGACGTTCGAAGGCGGGACCTTGTAGAACCGCGCCGCCTCGCCGACCGCGCGGCCGCTTTCGTTCATGTAAGTCTGGGGCTTCATCAGAAGCACCTTCACCCCGTCGACCTCGCTCTCGGCGATCACCGACTGGAACTTCGCCCGCTCGGCCCCGAACCGCCACCGGCGCGCGATCTCGTCGGCGGCCATGAAGCCGATGTTGTGGCGGTTGCCTTCGTACTTGGCGCCCGGATTGCCCAGGCCGGCGAGAATCAGCATGTGGCGTCGTCCGCAAAAGGAAACGGCCCCGCCGTCGCCGGAGGGGCCGTCCTGATTACCAGATCAGGGCCGAAGGTCAGCCTTCCGAGGCGTCCTCGTCCGACTTCTGCTCGGTGGCCGGGACCTCGTCGGCGGCGACCTCCTCGGCGGCGGCGGCCTGTTCCTCGGCGATGGCTTCCTCGATCTCGTCGGCGGCCTTGGCGGCCGAGGACGTCTTGATCGAGGCGATCACGAAGTCGCGGTCGGTGATCGTGGCTTCCACGTCCGACGGCTTCTTGACGTCCGACCAGCGGATGGTGTCGCCCAGCTTGTGGCCGGCCAGATCGACGATCAGGTCTTCCGGGATGTGATCGGCACGGACCAGGATCTCGACCGAGTGACGGACGATCTCCAGCGAGCCGCCCTGACGGAAGGCCTTGCACTGGTCCTCGTTGATGAAGTGCACCGGCACCTCGATCTTGATGGTCTGCTTCTCGTCGACGCGCATCAGGTCGAAGTGCAGCGGGCGGTCCGACACCGGGTCGAACTGCACGTCCTTGGCGATGACCGGCTGGGTCTCCTTGCCGTACTTCAGCGTGACCAGGTGGCCCAGCAGCTTGCCGGTGTACAGGTTCTTGCGGAAGTCCTTCTCGTCGACCGAGATGGCCACCGGGTCCTTGCCGCCGCCGTACAGGATGCCCGGCACCTTGTTGGCGCGACGGGCCGCGCGGGCGCCGCCGGTGCCCGTGCCATCGCGCACGTCGACGTTCAGAATGATCTCAGCCATCTGGCTAGCCTCAATGACGAACGCCGCGCCGACTGTCCGGCCCGCGCGGCGGGGAACTGATCCCTCGAATTCAAGAGCGCGGGCTAATACACGCACCCGTGGCCCGGCGCAACCGGCCAGACAGCCCGGAACGAAAGCCCTACTGGCGCCCGGCGTTCTGGGCCTGATCGGCCGCGGCCACGGCGCCCGCGGCGGTCGCGGGAGCCGACGGCGCGCCCACCAGGGTCGGGGCCGGCGTGATCTGCGGGCTCATCGGTCCGGTGTTTGCCGAGGTGCACTGCGCGATGTCCGTCACGATGTGCTGACCCACGCAGAACATGTCCTCATAGTTCGGACGCGCGGCGGCGAGGCACTGGAAGAGGTTCAGCTTCGACATGTTGAAGCAGAACTCGCTGTTCGATTCGACGACCAGCGCCTCGGTGTAGGCGCGACGGTCCTCACCGCCGGCCCCCAGCGCGGCCAGCGCCGCGATCGCCAGGCTGTGCACCACGGCGGGCGTGTACGGCGGGCCCTGCCGGGCGGTCGACAGGTTCAGGCCGGTCCCGGCATGGGCGGCGCCGAACAGTCGGCTGCTTTCCTCGGGCGAGGGCAGCATGCGCGTGGCCGACAGCGTCTTGACGCTCTCGATGCGCGCCGGCCGGCCGGCCGCCGGGGTGGTGGCCCAGCGGCGACGGGGATCGTTGCGGCCCTGGATGGTGTAGGCGTCTTCCTTGATCGCGTCGCCGATCGAGGCGAGGGCGGCGATGTCCGCGCCCAGCGTGGCCACGATCAGGCCCGCAGCATGATCCGCGCCCGGCAGGGTGGCGGCATAGGCCGGGTCGGCGATGATGCGATTGACGATCTCTTCCCGCTGGGCCGGGTCCACGGCGTACTGTCGGACGCCCTCCACGAACTCCGGCGACTGCAGCGCCAGGACCGCGCCATAGGCGATCATGCCGCGCGACAGCTGGGTCGGCTCATAGGCCGCGCCCTTCAGGATGGCGGCCTGAATTCCTTCGGGGCTGGAGAAGCTGCGCTCGATCGTTCCGACCTCGCGGATGAAGGTCACGTAGATCGAGGCGGCGTCGGTGATGCCGCTGTTCAGGGCCAGCGCAGGCGGCGGCGGAGGCGGCGGGGCGGGCGGCGGCGGCGGAGCTTCCGGTTCAGGTTGCGCGCAGGCGGCCAGAACGGCCGAGGCGGCGACGGCCGCGAGCGACAGGTGACGACGCGAGAAGGCCCAGGCCATCGACGACTACTCCCCAGGGTCTGGAACGACGCCGCGGTTCGGTCGCGACGTCGACGGCGCTTATAGCGCGCCGCAACCCGTTTTCCGACAGTTAATCGAACAGTTTGGAGACGGACTCCTCATTGGCGATTCGGCGGATGGCCTCGCCTATGAGGGGAGCGACCGAGACGCTGCGGATCTTGGCGCAGGCGGCCACCTCGTGCGGTTGCTCGATGGAGTCCGTGATGACCAGTTCCTTCAGCGGACCGTCGGTGATGCGCTGGACCGCCGGGCCCGAGAGCACGCCGTGGCTGATGTAGGCCGAGACTTCGGTGGCCCCGTGTTCGATCAGCGCCTTGGCCGCGTTCACCAGGGTGCCTCCGGAGTCCACGATGTCGTCGAACAGGATGCAGCGACGCCCCTCGACGTCGCCGATGATGTTCATGACTTCGCTCTCGCCGGCCTTGGGCCGACGCTTGTCCACGATCGCCAGGTCCGCGCCCAGACGGCTGGCCAGCGACCGGGCCCGAACCACGCCGCCGACGTCGGGCGAGACGATCATCAGGTCGTCGGCCCCGGCGTAGCGCTCCTTGATGTCCTGGGCCAGCACCGGCGTGGCCACCAGGTTGTCGGTCGGAATGTCGAAGAACCCCTGGATCTGCCCTGCGTGCAGATCCATCGTCAGCACCCGGTTCGCACCGGCGCGCGTGATCAGGTTCGCGACCAGCTTGGCCGAGATCGGGGTGCGGCCTCCGGTCTTCCGATCCTGCCGGGCGTAGCCGAAATAGGGCATCACGGCCGTGATCCGTCGCGCCGACGCCCGCACCAGGGCGTCGGTCATGATCAGCAGCTCCATCAGGTTGTCGTTCGCCGGATAGCTGGTGGACTGCAGGATGAAGACGTCTTCCCCCCGCACGTTCTCCTCGATGACGGCGAACACCTCATTGTCCGCGAACCTCTTGACCGTTGCCTTGGTCAGCGGAGCGTCCAGATGCGCAGCGATGGCCTGGGACAGCGACCGGTTGGCATTGCCGGAGAGCAGCTTCATGAGGCGTCATCCTTTCGCCGCGATCGCCCCGGCAAGAAGAACGTGGGGCTCCGGCGCGCCTCTTTGGCAGTGGGCGGCGGACGCATCAAGCCGTCCCGCCCCGATCCGATTGGCGTGCCCGGAGGTGTGGTGTAGAACCGCCGCCTCGCTCGCCGTCGGCGCGCGGGTTGGGATTCGTCGAGAGGTCGCTTCGTGTCAGTTTCCAGGTCCCGTGCGGCGGTCGCCCTGACCGCGGTCCTGATCCTCGGCCTCGGCCTTTCGGCCTGCAACAATCGGCCGCGTGCCCGCCTTGCCTATGAAGAGCGTCCGGTCGAACTGCTCTACAACACCGGCTACGACCGGCTGGAGCGCCAGCGCTGGCGCGACGCCGTCGACTACTTCCAGGAAGTCGAGCGGCAGCACCCGTATTCGGAGTGGGCGCGCCACGCCATTCTGATGCAGATCTACGCCCACTATCAGGACGGTCAGTACGCCGAGGCGATTTCGTCCTCCGAACGCTTCATCCAGCTGTTCCCCGGCAATCCGTCCGCCGCCTACGCCTTCTACATGCGCGCCATCTGCTACTTCGAGCAGATCGTCGACGTGGGCCGGGATCAGGCTCTGGCCGAACAGGCGTTGGCAGGCCTGCGCGAGGTGGTCCGCCGTTATCCCGGATCGGCCTATGCCACCGACGCCCTGGTCAAGATCGACATGGTCAACGACCAGCTGGCCGGCAAGGAAATGAGCATCGGCCGCTACTACCAGCGCGCCGACCAGCCGCTGGCGGCCATGAACCGCTATCGCGTCGTCGTCGACAATCCCGACTTCCAGCGCACCTCGCACGTGGCCGAGGCGCTCTACCGCATGGTCGAGGTCAACCTGATGCTCGGCCTGACGGACGAAGCCACGCGCAACGCCTCGGTACTGGGCCACAACTATCCGGGCAGCCCGTGGTACGCCGAAGCCTATGCCCTGCTGACCGAACGCGGGGCCCAGCCGGACCAGGCGCCGGAAGGCAAGCGCGAGAACTGGCTTCAGCGTCTGATCCCGGGCTGAGCGTCACGTCCGGCCGTGCCATCATGCCGGCCATGACGAATCGGGTCGCTCCATGCTGACGGGCCTGTCCATCCGCGACGTGGTGCTGGTCGAGGCGCTGGACCTCGACGTCGGCGCGGGCCTGACCGTGCTGACGGGCGAGA
This sequence comes from Caulobacteraceae bacterium, assembly GCA_019748055.1. Taxonomy (GTDB): domain Bacteria; phylum Pseudomonadota; class Alphaproteobacteria; order Caulobacterales; family Caulobacteraceae; genus Brevundimonas. The sequence continues at coordinate 10,255 of JAIEQC010000003.1, forward strand.
CGGGCGCCGGCAAGTCCATCATCCTGGACGCCCTGGGCCTCACCATGGGCGCGCGCGCCGAGGCCGGCCTCGTGCGCGCGGGCGCCGAGCGGGCCAGCGCGGTCGCCACCTTCGCCGCGCCCTTCGCCGCCGATCTGATCGCCTTGCTGGACGAGAAAGGCGTCGACGTGCCGCCCGGCGACGACCTGATCCTGCGGCGCGTTCTGGGCGCCGACGGCCGCAGCCGCGCCTTCGTCAACGACCAGGCGGTGGGCGTCACCACCCTGCGCGAGATCGGCGCCGCCCTGATCGAGGTGCACGGTCAGCACGAGACCGTCGGCCTGCTGGACTGGCGCACCCATCGCGGCCTGCTGGACGGCTTCGGCGGTCTGGCGGGGGAGGTCGAGGCGGTCCGCGCCGCCTCCGAGGCCCTGCGCGCCGCCGAGGCGCGGCTGGCCGATCTCCAGGCCGCCGCCGCAGACGCCGAGGTCCGCCGCGAGGAGCTGGCCCGCGACCTCGCCGAACTGGACCAGCTGGATCCCCGCGCCGACGAGGAAGAGGCCCTGTCCGGCGAACGCGCCGTGCTGGGCGCGGCCGAAAAGGCGCTCGAAGACCTGTCCGACGCCCGTGCCGCCCTGGGCGGCGACAAGCTCAGCCAGAAGCTCGCTTCGGCCCTGCGCGCCGTCGATCACGCGGGTCGCCGTGCCCGTCAGGCTGGGGTGGGGGAGGGGCATCCCGTGCTCTTGCGCCTCACTGCCGCGGCCGAGGCCATAGACCGCACCCTGATCGAGGCCGCCGAGGCCGTGGCCCAGGTCGACGCCGCCGCCGACGCCTTCGACTTCGAGCCCGGCCGGCTGGACAAGGCCGAGGAACGTCTGTTCGCCCTGCGCGCCGCCGCCCGCCGCCTGCGCGCCACCGTGGACCAGCTGCCGGCGCTGCGCGTCCAGTTCCGCGAGAAGCTGGCCTTGCTGGACGGCGACGCCGACGCCCTGACCCAGGGCCGCCGTGCCGCCTCCGCCGCCCGCGAGGCGTGGGACGCCGCCGCCGCCACCCTGTCCGCCGCCCGCGCCGCCTCCGCCCGCCGGCTGGAGGCCGCCGTGGCCTCCGAACTCGGCCCACTGAAGCTGGAGCGCGCCCAGTTCCGCGTCGTGCTGGACCCCGTTGCCGACGACCGGCGCGGCCCCAACGGGCGCGAGACCGTGCGGTTCGAGGTCGCCACCAACGCCGGCCAGCCTTTCGGCCCGCTCGATTCGGTGGCGTCCGGCGGTGAGCTGGCGCGCTTTGCCCTGGCCATGAAGGCCGCGCTGGCCGGCCGCGCCGGCGGCGACCAGCCGGTCATGATCTTCGACGAGGTGGATCAGGGCGTCGGCGGCGCCGTGGCCGAGGCGGTGGGTCGCCGCCTGCGCCGCCTGGCCGAGGGCGCGCAGGTGATCGTGGTCACCCACAGCCCGCAGGTCGCGGCCATGGGCCAGGCGCACTGGAAGGTCGGCAAGGCCGAGGCCGGGGGTCAGGTCCGCACCTCCGTCGCCGTGCTGGACGCCGCCCAGCGCGACGAGGAGATCGCGCGCATGCTGTCCGGGGCCGTCGTCACCGACGAGGCCCGCGCCGCCGCCCGCGCCCTTCGCGCCTGAACGCCGCACTTCGGATTTGTCGAGAAATTTCAGCTACCTGTCCGTGACCCCGCGCGCCTTGACCTTCCGGGGTCGCCCCTATAGGTTCCGCGCCGAATTCAGACCCCCTTCGGCGCTCGCGTCGAAGCGCTGAGGCCACCCATGTCCACGCCCCCGGAATCGCGCGAAGAGGCGATCGCTCGTCTCAACAAAAGCGCATCCGATCTGGAAGCGCGGACGGCGCCGCCGCTCTCTCATGAGTTGGCGGGGCAACGGGCGGCCGGTCAGGCGTGGAAGATCATCGCCGACCTGTTCGGCGGGGTGTTCGTGGGTCTGGCCATCGGGTTCGGCGTGGATCACTTCGCCGGCACGCGGCCGTACGGAATCATCGGCGGGGTCCTCCTGGGCTTCGCCGTCTCGGTCTGGATGGCGTGGCGCACGGCGCAACGCATCATGGCCGAGGCCAACGCATCCGGGGAGACGCCCAAGGCGGTTCCCTTCGACGACGACGAAGGAGTCTGATCGACCTATGGCCGATCCGCTTGAGCAGTTTCAGATCAAGAAGCTCGTCGATCTCCCCGACGTGACCCTGCCGGTCGTCGGCACGGTCGATCTGGCCTTCACCAACTCGCATTTCGCCATGACGGTCGGCTTCGCCATCGTCGTGCTGTTCCTGTCGGCCGTCACCTCGGGCGCCAAGGTGGTGCCGGGTCGGCTGCAGGCGGTGGGGGAAACCCTGTTCGGCATGATCGACGGCATGACCAGCTCGATCATCGGCCATGACGGCAAGAAGTACTTCCCGTTCGTCTTCACCATCTTTCTGTTCATCCTGGGCATGAACATCCTGGGCATGTTCCTGACCTTCACCGCCACGTCGCAGCTGGCGGTGACGGCGACCTTCGCCGTCATCACCTTCGGCCTGGTCCTGGTGATCGGCTTCGCCAAGAACGGCCTGGGCTTCTTCAAGCTGTTCTGGCCCACCGGCGCGCCGCTGGTGATGCGCCCGGTCGTCGGCCTGATCGAGTTCTTCTCCTTCCTGCTGCGTCCCATCACCCTGATGCTGCGTCTGTTCGGCAACATGATGGGCGGGCATATCGCGCTGAAGGTCTTCGCGGGCTTCGTGGCCACGGCCGTGGTCGGCGCCGCCGGCTGGTTCGGCGTCCTGATCTTCCCGCTGGCGCTGGGCATGACCGTCGGTCTGACCGCGCTGGAGTTCCTGGTGGCCTTCCTCCAGGCCTTCGTCTTCGCCGTTCTGACCTGCATCTACCTCAACGATGTGGTCAACCTGGACCACGCCCACTAAGGGCCGGCCAGCTCTTCACCCCCACCCAAACCCACCCCAAGGATAGAGAACCATGGATCCTCAAGCCGCCAAGCTCATCGGCGCCGGCATCGCGATGACCGGCATGATCGGCGCCGGCATCGGCGTCGGCAACATCTTCGGCAGCTTCGTCTCGGCCGCCCTGCGCAACCCGTCGGCCGCCGCCTCGCAAGTCGGCAACCTGTTCGTGGGCGCCGCCCTGGCCGAAGCCCTGGGCATCCTGGCCTTCGTCATGGGCATCCTGATCTGGATCTCGTGATCCGCTGAGTTCGAAGGGGGCGGTCGCCGTCCCCTTCGAACCCGCCCCTGACTTTCGCCGACGACCAGGCCAGACATGTCCGAAGAAACCGCCTACGCCGTGCCCGTCGACGCGCCCCCCGGTACCGCGCTCGAAGACGTGCACGCCTCGACCGAACACGCCGCCGACGCCGAGCACGCCTCGGGCGGCCTGCCGCAGTTCGAGTTCCAGCACTGGTTCGGGCAGATCGTCTATCTGATCTTCCTGTTCGTCGTCCTGTACTTCCTGATTTCCAGGGTCTTCGCCCCGCGCATGCGCCGGGTGTTCGACGAGCGCGCCGGCACCATCTCCGGCGCCGTGGAGGCCGCCCGTCAGGTCCAGGCCGAGGCCGCCGGCCAGGCCGAGGCCGCCAAGCGCGAGGTCGAGCAGGCCCGCGCCCAAGCCCGCGCCACCGCCCAGGCCGCCAAGGATCGCGTCACCGCCGAGGCGAACGCCCGCGCCGCTTCGGAAGAAGCCGCCGTCGCCGCCCGCATCGCCGAGGCCGAGACCGCCATCTCGAAGACGCGTGAAGCCGCCATGGCCAACGTGACCACCGTCGCCGCCGACGCCGCCTCGGCCATGGTCGAGCGTCTGACCGGCAAGGCCCCCACCGCCGCCGAGCTGAAGGGCGCCGCCTGATGCCGTACTTCCTTGATCCGCATTTCTACAGCCTCGAGAACCCGGAGCTCTGGGTCGGCATCGGCCTGGTCCTGTTCCTGGCCATCGTCGTCTTCGCGGGCGTGCCAAAGCTGATCGCCGGCGTGCTCGACGGCAAGGCCGCCAAGATCCAGGCCGAGCTGGACGAGGCCGCGCGGCTGCGCTCCGAGGCAGAGGCCCTGCTGGCCCAGATCCGCAAGGAGAAGGCCGAGGCCGAGGCGCAGGCCACCGAAATGCTGAAGGCCGCCGAGGACGAGGCCCGCCGTATGGAGGCCGAGACCAAGGCCAAGTTGGAAGAATCCCTGGCCCGTCGCCAGCAGCTGGCCGAGCGCCGCATCGCCCAGGCCGAGGCCCAGGCCACCGCCGACGTGAAGGCCGCCGCCGTCGAACAGGCCGCCCGCGCCGCCGAATCCATCCTGGCGGCCCGTCTGGCCGCCGGCGCTCCGGACCCGGTGCTGGATCAGGCCGTGGCCCAGATCGGCGACCGCCTGAACTGATCGCCCGTCTTGCGCGGACATGAAAAAGGCCCCGGGCGTCGCTCGGGGCCTTCTTCGTTTCGTCCGCGGTCAGTGCGCCAGATGGATGTCGTCCCTGGCGTGATGCACCCGCCAGTCGCGTCCAACCAGCCGCCCATAGACCGCCCCCATCACCGCGCCGAACACGGCGTGGGTCAGGATCAGCCAAGCCAGGCTGGGGAAGCCGGCCCTCAGGCCGAACAGGCCGACCCCGCCCTCGGGCGCGATGGTCAGGCCCATCAGAACGAAGGCGCCGATGGCGAAGGCCATGCCCTTGGTCTCCGGCGTCTCGCCCGGCATGCGCGGGCACAGGATGCCGAACAGCGGGCCCAGAATGAACGTGCCGACGGCGAAGTGGGCGGCCCATCCGGTCCAAACCACCGTCTCGGTTCCCATGATGACGGTCAGCAATCGGGGGAAACTGACGACCCATGGCCCGGCCCACAACTGAGCCGCCTCAAGTGCGCCGACGGCGAGTGCTGCCGCAAATCCGGCGATCATTCCCTTGGTTACGCGTGACATCATGACCTCAGCGCCTCCCAACGCTCGTTCCGGTTCTGATTACGCGTCAGGAAGCATACGCCGATCTTGACGACCGCGGTTCACATCTCCGTGCTTCGCAGGTGCGAACGCGGCTTCTCAGCCGAAGCGCACGCCCGTCAGGCGCTCGGCCGCCTCCCACAGGGCGGCCGCGACGGCCTCGTCGCGCGCGTGCGGCTTCATGCCCACCGGCCCGGCCGGCCCCTTCAGCTCCTTGCCGGTGGTCGGCCCATAGTAGCCGCCGGGCGACACGTCGGGCGCCGTGGCGGCCATCAGGATGGGCAGGGCGCCGTCCGCCGCCGAGTGGCTGATCAACGGCTCGATGAAGGGGCGATAGACGACCGAGAACATGAAACGGGACACCGGCCGCGTGCCCAGCGGCCCCGCGCCGATCAGACCCGTCCGCGCATATCCCGGGTGCGCCGCGACGCTGGTCACGCCCCAGCCGTTCGCCCGGCTGCGGCGATCCAGCTCCAGCGCGAACATCAGCATTGCCAGCTTGGACTGGTCATAGGCCTTCCAGTCGCCATAGCCGCGCTCCAGGTTCAGGTCGTCCAGATGGATCCGCCCGCTGCGGTGCTTGATCGACGACAGCTGCACCGTCCGCCCGCCCTTCAGCAGCGGCAGCAGCCGCGCCGTCAGGGCGAAATGCCCCAGGAAGTTGGTCGCCAGCTGCAGCTCGTGCCCGTCGACGGACATCTGCCGCTTCGGCAGGGCCATGATCCCGGCGTTGTTGACCAGCACGTCGATGCGCCGCCCCTCGGCCAGCCGAGCTTCCGCGAAGCGGGCCACGTCGGCTTGGCTGGACAGGTCCAGCCGCTCGAACCGGACCTGGGCGCCGGGCGTCATGCGGCGGATCTCCCGCACCGCCCGCTCGCCCTTCTTCGCGTCCCGCGCGGCGATCAGTACCTCGGCGCCCTTGGCCGCCAGCACCTTAGCCGTCTCAAACCCGGTCCCGCCGTTGCCGCCGGTGACGATCGTGAACCTGCCGGTCTGGTCCGGCACGTCGGCGGGGGAGTAGCGCATGGGGATTTCCTGAGCGGGCGAAACGAGGCAGCGTGTTCTGCTGGGTGACAATATCTGCACTCAATGCAAAAATGCAAGCCGTGCAAATCTACGACGACCTTTCTCATCGGGACCAGAAGCGTGCCCGCACCCACGCCCGCATCCAGCAGGAAGGGCTGCGCCTGTTTCTGGAACGCGGCTTCGACGCCGTGACGCTGGACGACGTCGCCGCCGCCGCCGACGTCTCGCGCCGCACTCTGTTCCATTATTTCCCGTCGAAGGAGGCGATCGCGCTGGGCTTCAAGGCCGGACTCGGTCCCCGCATCGTGGCCGCCGTCGCCCGCCGTCCGGACAGCGAGGGCCTGCTGGAAATGGCCGAACACGCGCTTACAGACATGGCCGGCGACTATCAGTCGGCCGAGGCCAAGGCCTTGGCCCGCCTGGTCCACGACACCCCCGCCCTGCGCGGCGGCGACCACGCCAAGTATGAGGAGATGGAGCGGATGCTCGCCGACGCCCTGGCCCGCCGCGCCGGCCGTGATCCCGGCGACCCCCAGGTCCGCGTCGTCGCCGTCACCGCCATCGGCGTGCTCCGCCTCGCCACCGAGGCGTGGCTGGCGTCGGACGGCACGGAGGGACCGGAGGTCTGGGGCAAGCAGGCCTTCGCCGCCCTTCGGCGCGCGGCGGGCTGACCCGCGCCTCGCCGCCCGCTATGGGATGCGGAATGAAAGCCAGATTCCTGTGGCGCGCCCACCGCGCCCGACTCCTCGACCAGCGTGCCGAGCTGGACGCCATCCACCGCCACGTCGCCCGCGACGCGATCGCCTGCGACGTCGGGGCCAACAAGGGCAGCTACATGTACTGGCTGTCGCGCTGGGCGAAGCGCACCGTCGCCTTCGAGCCCCAGCCCGGACTGGCGGCCTATCTGTCGGACATCGTGCGCGGTCTGAACCTCGCCGACGTCACGATCGAGGCCAAGGGCGTCTCGGACCGATCCGGCGCCTTCGACCTGTACATGCCGTCGGAAAACTCGCCCGAGGCCAGCCTCGTGCCGATCGAAGGCGCCAGGAAGGTCAAGGTGCCCGTCGTCACGCTGGACGACGCCTTCGCGCCGGGCGACCGCGTGGGCTTCCTCAAGGTCGACGTGGAGGGCGCCGAGCTCGGCGTCTTCCGCGGCGCCCGCCGCATCCTGACCGAGGACCGCCCGTCCCTGCTGTTCGAAAGCGAGCAGCGGCACCTGCGCGACGGCTCCTCCGTCGTCGACGGCTTCGCGTATCTGCAGGATCTCGGCTACCGCGGCTGGATGATCCACCGCGGCGCCCTGACCCCCGTCGACGTCTTCGACCCCGCCGTGCACCAGCGCGCCGAAGGTGAGCGCTTCTGGAAGTCGCCGGACTACGTGAACAACTTCCTGTTCACGCCGGTCTGAGGCGGCGGATCACTCCGCCGCCAGGTTGGACCCTTCCGGCGCGGTCCAGCGCAGCTTGGGCGCGCGGGCGGCGCGGGTCTCGTCCAGACGCTTCATCGGCGCGTGGAACGGGGCGCCCTTGAACCGGTCGACGTCGCCGGCCTTGGCCGCCGTCGCCAGCGCCCTCATGGCCTCGATGAAGCGGTCCAGCTCGGCCTTCGACTCCGTCTCGGTCGGCTCGATCAGCATGGCCCCGTGCACGACCAGCGGGAAGTACATGGTCATGGGATGGAAGCCCTCGTCGATCATCGCCTTGGCGAAGTCGAGCGTGGTCACGTCCGTGCCCTTCAGCCACTCGTCGTCGAACAGGGCCTCGTGCATGCACGGCCCGTCGGGGAAGGCGGCGCTCATCAGGTCCGACAGGCGGGCCTTGATGTAGTTGGCGTTCAGCACCGCGTCCTCGGCGACCTGGCGCAGGCCGTCGGAGCCATGGCTCATCATGTAGCTGAGGGCGCGGACGAACATGCCCATCTGCCCCTGGAAGGCGCACAGGCGACCGAACGCCTGCGCCGCGTCCTCTTCCTCGCGCTCGATCAGCTTGAAGCCGTCGCCGTCCGACACCACCCAAGGAGCCGGGGCGAAGGGCGCCAGAGCCGCCGACAGCACCACCGGACCCGCGCCCGGACCGCCGCCGCCGTGGGGCGTCGAGAAGGTCTTGTGCAGGTTGATGTGCATGGCGTCGACGCCCAGGTCGCCCGGCCGCACCCGCCCGACGATGGCGTTGAAGTTGGCGCCGTCGCAGTAGAAGTACGCGCCCGCCTCATGCGTCAGGCGGCTGATCTCCAGGATGTCGCGCTCGAACAGGCCGCAGGTGTTGGGGTTGGTCACCATGATGGCGGCCACGTCGTCGCCCAGCTTGGACGCCAGATCGGCCACGTCCACACGACCGTCCTCGGTCTGCGCCACTTCCACCACCGTATAGCCGACGAAGGCGGCCGTGGCGGGGTTGGTGCCGTGGGCGCTGGTCGGCACCAGCACCTTGCGGCGCTTCTCATGCTCGCCGCTGGCCTCGTGCGCGGCGCGGATGGCCATCAGGCCGCACAGCTCGCCGTGCGCGCCCGCCTTGGGCGACAGGGCGACGGCCGGCATGCCGGTCAGCGTCTTCAGCCAGTGCGCCAGCTGATCCATCAGCTCCAGCGCGCCCTGCACCGTCGACTGCGGCTGCAGCGGGTGAATGTCGGAAAAGCCCGGCAGACGCGCCATCTTCTCGTTCAGACGCGGGTTGTGCTTCATCGTGCACGAGCCCAGCGGATAGATGGCCAGGTCGATGGCGTGGTTCTTCTGGCTCAGCCGCACATAGTGGCGCATGGCCTCCGGCTCGCTCAGCCCCGGCAGGCCGATGGGGTCCTTGCGGACCAGGTCGCCCAGATCCGACGCGTCGCCCTTCGGCTCCGGCAGATCGACCCCGGTCTTGCCCCAGCCGTCCCCCTCGAAGATCAGGGCTTCGTTCTGCAACAGACCGCGCCCGCCCGTCAGGGTCGCGGGCTTGGTCAGGACGGCAATCGGCGTGGTCGGACGACCGACGGTGTTCATGGTGCTCATTGGTGCGGCGCGTCCTCGTCGAAAAAGTAGACGTCTTCGCAAACGGTCAAGCTGACGTCTTCAAACATGAGATTGCTGAGGGCCTTCCAGTTGGCCGCATCAGGCGCGGAAGTCTTCGGGTCCGGAAAGGTGACGGGCGTTCCTGTCAGGTTGGTGCCGGGGTAGAAGGCGCCTTCCATGTGAATGGTGCTGCGGTCGCTGCAGTCATAGCGTTGCAGAAGGCGTAAGGATCTGAAGCCGATCGCTTGGGCGGTGTCGGCGTCATAAAATTCCCAGTGTTGCCAAGCCTGAGCAAGATCGCCGCTCCGCTTCACGGTGTCTCGGTCGATCCACACAAGCGCGTAGTGCGGGATCATGGTCGACAGGTCTTCGTCCACTTCAGACGGAACGTTTTCACGCATCCACTCGACCAGAGGAGACCAGTTCCCTTCTGTGGTCTGCGCACGCGTGAGCAGCGGCGGCTGGTCGCCCATGCCGTCCTGCGCCTGCGCTGCGCTGCAGGCGACCAAGGCGCATGCGAGGGTCGCCGCACGGAACATGGTCAGGCCAGAGCCTCCGCGAGAGCGCTCGCCAACGCCGCGACGTCCGCGTCCGTGGTGATCTCCGTCGCCGCGACCAGCAGGACGTCGTCCATGCCGGCCTCGGGCGCCAGGCGGCTGTAGGGCACGCCGGCCAGGATGCGCTTCTCCGCCAGCCGCTCCACCACCTCGGCGGCCGGCTTCGGCAGCTTCACCGCGAACTCGTTGAAGAAGCGCGGGGTCAGGACCTCCACGCCCGGGATCGCGGCCAGGGCGTCGCGCGTCTTCACCGCCGCCTCGTGGTTCAGCAGGGCCAGCTTCCTCAGCCCCGTTTCGCCCAGCAGGCTCATGTGGATCGTGAAGGCCAGGGTGCACAGGCCGGAGTTGGTGCAAATGTTCGACGTCGCCTTGTCGCGGCGGATGTGTTGCTCGCGCGTCGACAGGGTCAGGACGAAGCCCCGCTCGCCATCCGCGTCGACCGTCTCGCCGCACAGTCGGCCCGGCATCTGGCGGATCAGCTTGTCGCGCGTGGCGAACAGGCCGACGTACGGCCCGCCGAAGTTCAGGGCGTTGCCGATCGACTGGCCCTCGGCTGCGACGATGTCGGCCCCCATGTCGCCCGGCGCCTTCAGCAGGCCCATCGACACCGCCTCGGTCACCACCACGATCAGCAGGGCGCCGGCAGCATGCGCGGCCTCGGCGATCTTCGTCACGTCGGTCGCTGTGCCGAACACGTTCGGCGTCTGCACGACGACGCAGGCGGTGTCGGGCCCAATCTGGGCGATGACGTCGGCCTCGGCGTCCACCGCGGCCGGCAGGACCTGCGTCTCGACGCCCACGGCATGCACCACCGTCTCGGTCGCCGCGACGTAGTGCGGGTGCACCCCGCCACTGATGACCGCCTTGTTCCGGCGCGTCACCCGCGTCGCCATCAACACGCCCTCGGCCATGGCGGTCGAGCCGTCATAGAGGCTGGCGTTGGCCACCGGCATGCCGGTCAGGTTCGCCACCTGGGTCTGGAACTCGTACAGGTACTGCAGCGTGCCCTGCGCGATCTCCGGCTGGTACGGCGTGTAACTGGTCAGGAACTCCGACCGCTGGATCACGTGGTCCACCGTCGCGGGCACGTGGTGCTTGTAGGCCCCGGCCCCGCAGAAGAAGGGCACGGTCCCGGCCGTGGCGTTCTTGGCCGCCAGCGCGCCCAGCGCCCGCTCCACCTCCAGCTCGCCCGCCACGCGCGGCAGGTCCACCGGCCCGTCCAGCCGCGCCGCCTGCGGCACGTCTGTGAACAGGTCGTCGATCGACTTGGCCCCGATGGCGGCGAGCATCGCCGTCCGGTCGTCGGGCGTCAGGGGGAGGTAGCGCATGGCGGGGAGGTCCGTGCGGGAGGGAAGGGGGATCAGAGGGTCGTCAGGTACTGGTCGTAGGCGGCGCGATCCATCAGGGCGTCCAGCTGGCCGGCGTCCGAGACCTTGATCTTGGCGAACCAGCCGTCGCCTTCCGGGTCGGCGTTGACGGTTTCCGGGTTCGTGCCGAGCGCCGCGTTGCCCTCGACCACTTCGCCGTCGACCGGGGCGTAGACGTCGGACGCCGCCTTGACGCTCTCGACCACGGCGAAGCCGTCACCCTTGCTAACGGCCTTGCCGGCGTCCGGCACTTCCACGAACACCACGTCGCCCAGCTGGTCGGCGGCGTGCTTGGTGATGCCGACGACGGCGACGTCGCCTTCGAGGCGCACCCACTCATGATCCTTGGTGAACTTCATGGCCGATCCTCAGGCTTTCGGTTTGCGGTGATAGCGTTGGGCGACGAAGGGCAGGGCGACGACCTCGGCCGCGGCGGGCTTGCCCCGCACCACGACCTTCAGCTCGGTCCCGAGCTCTGCGAACTGCGGCGGCACATAGCCCATGGCGACGTTCTTGCCGAGGGTCGGCGACGGCCCGCCGGACGTGACCTTGCCGATCAGGTTCCCGTCGGCGTCGGCGATCTCGGCGCCCTCGCGCGCCGGGGCGCCTTCCTTGACGATCAGGGCCACGCGCACGCGATCGGTCCCGTTCGTCAGCTGCCCGTTGATGACGTCCGCGCCGGCGAAGTCCGCCCGCTCCTTGCGCGACTTCGAAAGGGCGAAGGCCAGCCCCGCCTCCACCGGCGTGGTCTCCGCGTCGATGTCGTGGCCATGCAGAGGCAGGCCGGCTTCAAGCCGCAGCGAGTCCCGCGCGCCCAGGCCGATCGGCTTCACCCGCGCGTCTTCCAGCAGCAAATCCCAGATCCGGTCCGCCTCCGCCGCCGGCACCGAGATCTCGTATCCGTCCTCGCCGGTGTAGCCGGAGCGCGAGACGTAGCAGTCGACCCCGAAGATCATCAGCCGCGCCGAATCCATGAAGCCCATCTCGGCCAGCACCGGCTCGTGCGTGGCCATCACCTCGGCCGCCTCGGGCCCCTGGATCGCCAGCAGCGCCCGGTCGTCCAGCACCGTCAACTTGGCGTCGCCCGACAGATTGGCGTTCAGGTGCGCGAAGTCCGCGTCCTTGTTGCCGGCATTGACGACGACGTACAGGCCGTCGTGGTCGGGCTTGCCGGCCATCAGGTCGTCCAGGATGCCGCCGCGCTCGTTCAGCAGCAGCGAATACTTCTGCTTGCCCGCCTTCAGCGCCTGGTAGTCGCCGGGCACGAACCGCTCGAACTGGGCGATGGCGTCCGCGCCCGTGATCTTGGCCTGACCCATGTGCGACACGTCGAACAGCCCCGCGTGCTCGCGCGTCCAGCGGTGCTCGGCCAAAACGCCTTCATACTGCACCGGCATGTCGTAGCCGCCGAAGCCGACCATGCGCGCTCCGCGCCGGCGGTGGTTGGCGTTCAGCGGCGTGGTCTTCAGCGTTTCGTCAATCATCGGCGTCGGGTCTCCGTTCAAGGCGGATCCCGCCCGTGGAGCCCCCGCTGTCTCGAAGCCTGAGAGATTCCGGCGACCTCGAGAAGTCGCCTTGCTCCGTCGGCGAACCCGGCCGGGTTCTTTCCAGCGTCCGTGCGCTTCGCGGTCCTTTTGCCTGAGCGTTTCCGGGGCGGTTGCGCCTTCGGCGTCGAGCCGGAATCACCGGTCCGATCTCTCCCGCGAGAGCGCGGCCCAAAGGCCCCGGAACCTTGCCCCTGTCAAGCGGCGCGGGCTACCCATGAACAAAAGCCGCAGGGAGGCCGCGCGTGTCGCACGACAAGGAACTCTACCCCGTCGACCCGGCCTTCGGGGCCGGCGCCCGCATGGACCGCGCCGCCTATGACGCCGCCTGCGCCGCCGCGCTCGAGAATCCCGAGCGTTTCTGGGCCGAAAAGGCCACCCGGCTCGACTGGATCACCCCCCCGACGAAGATCAAGGACGTCTCCTTCCACAAGGATGACTTCCGCATCCGGTGGTTCGAGGACGGCGTGCTGAACGCCTGCCTCAACTGCGTCGACCGCCACCTGCCCGCCCGCGCCGACCAGCGCGCGATCATCTGGGAGGGGGACGATCCCGCCCAGTCCGGCGGGCTGACCTATGACGAGCTGCACCGCGAAGTGTGCCGCATGGCCAACGTCCTGAAGTCGCTCGGCGTCCGGAAGGGCGACCGCGTGACGATCTATCTGCCGATGATCCCGGCCGCCGCCGTGGCCATGCTGGCCTGCGCCCGCATCGGCGCCGTCCACTCCGTCGTCTTCGGCGGATTCTCCCCCGACAGCCTGGCCGGCCGCATCGAGGACTGCGGCTCGAGGGTGGTCATCACCGCCGACGAGGGGCTGCGCGGCGGCAAGCGTGTGCCGCTGAAGGCCAACGTCGACGCGGCGCTGGAAAAGGTCCCAGAGCACGCCAAGGTCGACAAGGTCCTGCTGATCTCCCACACCAACGCCGACGTGCCGATCGTCGCGGGCCGCGACGTCCGCTACGGCGAGGCCAAGCACGGCGTCTCCGACGACTGCCCGTGCGAGCCCATGTCTGCCGAGGATCCGCTTTTCATCCTCTACACCTCGGGGTCGACGGGTAAGCCCAAGGGCGTGCTCCACACCACCGGCGGCTATCTGTTCTGGGCCAGCTGGACGCACGAGATCGTCTTCGATCACCGCCCGGGCGAGGTCTACTGGTGCACGGCCGACGTCGGCTGGGTCACGGGCCACAGCTACGGCGTCTACGGCCCGCTGGCCAACGGCGCGACGACCCTGATGTTCGAGGGCGTGCCGAACTGGCCCGACCACAGCCGCTTCTGGCAGGTGGTGGACAAGCACCAGGTCGCGACCTTCTACACCGCCCCCACCGCGCTGCGGGCCCTGATGCGCGAAGGCGACGGCCCGGTGAACGCCACCAGTCGCGCCTCCCTGCGCCTGCTCGGCACCGTGGGCGAGCCGATCAATCCCGAGGCCTGGCGCTGGTATCACGAGGTGGTGGGGCGGGGGCGTCTGCCCATCGTCGACACCTGGTGGCAGACCGAGACCGGCGGCATCCTCATCTCGCCCCTGCCCGGCGCCACGGACCTGAAGCCCGGCTCGGCCACCGTGCCGCTGCCGGGCGTCCGCCCCATCCTGGTAGATGCCGAAGGACAGGAACTGCACGGCGCGGTCAGCGGAAACCTGTGCCTCGCCGACAGCTGGCCGGGGCAGATGCGCACCGTCTACGGCGACCCCCAGCGCTTCTTCGACACCTATTTCTCGGCCTACCCCGGCCGCTACTTCACGGGCGACGGCGCCCGCCGGGACGAGGACGGCTACTTCTGGATCACCGGCCGCGTCGACGACGTGATCAACGTCTCCGGCCACCGCATGGGCACCGCCGAGGTCGAGAGCGCGCTCGTGCTCCACGACGACGTCGCCGAGGCCGCAGTCGTCGGCTTCCCCCACGACGTGAAGGGTCAGGGCATCTGGGCCTACGTCACCCTGAACGCCGGGGTCGAGCCGACCGACGCGCTTAAGGCCGATCTCGTCGCCCATGTCCGCAAGGTCATCGGCCCCATCGCCGCCCCCGACGCCCTGCAATGGGCCCCCGGCCTGCCCAAGACCCGCTCCGGCAAGATCATGCGCCGCATCCTGCGCAAGATCGCCGAGGGCGAGACGGGGGCCTTGGGCGACACGTCCACCTTGGCCGATCCAGCGGTGGTGACCGACCTGATCGATGGGTCGAAGACGGCGCGGCGCTAAAGCGAGCCTTCTCCGCTCGCCAGAAAGCGAAAATGCGGTGACTTGATCCGCGCGATTATGACGATCCCGGCCGTCTTTCCGGGCCTTTTCAACGCCGTGGGTCTTTTTCGCCCCGTTTTTCCGACGTCGGTTCGGGGGTGATGCAGCATCTGGGGGTTCCGTCGCGGGGGAGGGCGCAAGGCCTTGCGAGCTTGTCGCGGCGGGAGCGGTTCGAGCGGGGGCCGACCGGGACGTGTCATCGTCACGGGAGGCCGGTGCTTCGGCCCGATCGTTCGACCCCGGTCCTCCTGCCCTCAAGCAGCGAGCGCCCGCGGCGCGAGCGTTAGGGCCACAAAGAAGCATCATGGCGCGTCACGGGAAGGCGCGCGTCCGGGTCCGGGGTTCGCAAGTCTCCCGCCCGCCCGCCGGGGGCGCGTCCGTTAGTCGCGAAGCAGCGGCGCTATGCGGTGGTTCCGGCCACCTCGGACAGCTCCTGATCAGACGAACCGCGCGGAGCGCCCTGCCTTCGTCGAAACGGTAATCACATCACAGCATCCGGGCGAAGGCCCGGCGCTCCGCCCGCCCTCCCCAACTCCGCGTGAAAACGACGGAGGGCCTTCGCACATCCAGAATCCTCCCTCCCTGCGGGTGAAGATTCAGGACTCCATCCACCCCGGCCGCTCGACCCGCACCGGCCGTCCGTCCACCGTCAGCGGCCCGTCGATCCGGTCCAGCCGCAACAGGGCCATGGCCCGGCCCTCCCGCCCCGTGAGCACCTGCCCGGCGCGCAGGTCGGCGGCGGTCAGCACCTCCGCCCCCTCCGCCGGCGCCGGACCTTCGAAGGCCACCGGCGCCATCCGGGTCTTGATCGCCCCACGCCGCTTCATCCGCGAGGTCGTCTCCTGTCCGACGAAACAGCCCTTCTGGAAGTCGATGCCGTTCAGCAGGTCGAAGTTCGCCTCGATCGGATAGGTGCGGTCCATGCCGCAGTCGCGGTCCGGGTCCGCCACGCCCAGCGCCAGTCGATGCGCCTGCCAGTCGTCGGCGGTCGCGTTGGCCTCCGCCTCACCCAATCGCCGCCCGCCCAGCGCCGCCAGCCGGGGATCGGGCGCGAACCCTTCGGCCGTGCCGCCCCAGCAGACGAAGACTGGCGTCGCCTCTGCCGCTATCGTCACCTGCGCCCGCAGCCGGTGCATCGTCAGCTTCGTGACCAGCGCGTCCCGCCGATCCGCCGCCACATCCAGCCGAACGCCGTCCTCAGAGCCCCACAGAAACAGATCCCACATCAGCCGCCCGGGCGGCGACAGGAAGGCCCCGAACCGCACGCCTCCAGCCGCCAACGTCATCACGTCCTGCGTCAGCAGTCCGTGCAGGAACGGCCGCGCGTCCGGACCCGTCACGGCGACGACGGCGCGGTCCTCAAGACGGGCGATTTTCGGGCTCATGCGTCCCCAGATAGTCGCTCCCCCGCTCCCGTGAAACCGCGAGAATCCGTATACGGTCGGCGAATGGCGGGCTTCCCCATCCTCTACGTCGCCGAGGCCGACCCCACCGAGGCCGTGCTCTCGTCCGGCGCGCTGGCCCATGTGGTCGAGGCCATGCCGGGCGCCCGCGTCACCGTCGTCGGCTCGCCGCAGTCCGCGCCCCTGTTCGGCGACCTGCCGGGTCTCGAGCGGCTGATCGTGCTGGAGCGCGAGGGGCGGCTGGACTGGCTGAAGCTGTGGGGCCAGGTCCGCGACCGTCGCTGGGGCCTCGTCGTCGACATGCGCGGCACCGAGCTGTCGGCCCGCCTGAAGCGCCAGAAACGCGCCGTCCGCGTGAAGCCGGAGCCCGGCGAGCACGCCGCCGAGACCGCCGCCCGTACCCTCCAGCTGGACGAGACGCCCCGGCCGCGCCTCTTCCTGTCGGACGAGACCCGCGCCGCCGCCGACGCCCTGCTGGCCAAGGGGGAGGGGCCCATCCTCGCCGTCGCCCCGACCGCCGACTGGATCGGCAAGGTCTGGCCGACCGACCGCTACGTGAAGGTCGCCACCCGCCTGCTGGCCGACGACGGCCCCTTGGCCGGCGGTCGCCTGCTGATCGTCGGCGACGATCTGGACGGCGAGACGCGCACGGCGCTGCGCATGGCCGCGCCGCTCAAGCGCACCATCGAAACGCGTCACCTGACCCGGCTCCAGACCTGCGCCGCCCTGTCCCGGGCCGCCCTGTGCCTCGGCAGCGACAGCCTCTGGACTCAGCTGGCCGTGGCCGCCGGGGCGCCCGTGGTCGCCGTCTTCGGCCCGTCCGACGACGTCGTGCGCGGCCCCTACGGCGAGGTCGTCTGCCGTGGGCCCCGCACCATGGACGAATACCGCGCCATCGACCCCCGTCTGGACCAGGCCATCCAGCATCTTCTGGACCTGCCCGCCGACAGGGTGTTCAAGGCCGCCGTGAAGCGGCTGGAGCGGACCTGATGACCCAGACCTACGACCTGATCGTCCGCGGCGGCGAGGTGGCCAACCACGCCGGACGCGGCCCCGCCGACGTCGGCGTGCGCGACGGCAAGATCGCCTTCATCGGCGACCTGTCCCAGGCCTCGGCCGGAGAGGTGGTGGACGCGACCGGCCTCACCGTCCTGCCCGGGGTCATCGACACCCAGGTCCACTTCCGCGAGCCGGGGCTGGAGTGGAAGGAAGACCTCGAGACCGGCAGCCGCGCCGCGGCGCTGGGCGGCGTCGTCGCGGTGTTCGAGATGCCGAACACCAATCCGAACACCACCGATCCGGACACCCTGGCGGACAAGCTGGCCCGGGCCCGGGACCGGATGTGGACCGACCATGCCTTCTACGTCGGCGGCACCCACGCCAACGCCGACCATCTGAATGAGCTGGAGCGCCTGCCTGGCTGCTGCGGGGTCAAGGTCTTCATGGGCGCCTCGACCGGCGACCTTCTGATCGCCGACGACGACGGGGTGCGTCAGGTCCTGTCGAACGTGCGGCGCCGCGCGACCTTCCATTCCGAAGACGAATACCGCCTGGCGGAGCGCCGCGAACTGGCCCGCACCGGCGACTGGACCAGCCACCCGGAGGTCCGCGACGCCCAGTCCGCCATCCAGTCCACCGAACGCCTGGTCCGTCTGGCGCGAGAGACCGGCGCCCGCATCCATGTGCTGCACGTCTCGACGGCTCAGGAGATCGAATTCCTGGCGCACCACCGTGACGTCGCCACCGTCGAGGTCACGCCCCAGCACCTGACGATCGACGGGGACGAGGCCTACGAACGCCTCAAGGCCCTGGCCCAGATGAACCCGCCGATCCGCAACCGTCCGCACATCGACGGCCTGTGGCGCGGCATCCGGCAGGGCGTGGTCGACGTCCTCGGTTCGGACCACGCTCCGCATACGCTGGAGGAGAAGGCGCGACCCTATCCCGCCTCGCCGTCGGGCATGCCGGGCGTGCAGACGCTCGTGCCCGTGATGCTGACCCACGTGGCCGAGGGACGCATGACGCTGGAACGGTTCATCGACCTGACCTCGGCCGGCGCCCAGCGCGTCTTCGGCACGGCCGGCAAGGGCCGCATGGCCGAGGGCTACGACGCCGACCTGACCCTGGTCGACCTGAACGCGCGGCGCACCATCACCCACGACCAGCAGGCCAGCCGCTGCGGCTGGACCCCTTTCGACGGCTTCGAGGCCAAGGGCTGGCCCATGGCCACGATCGTCCGCGGCCGTCAGGTCATGCGCGACGGCGAACTGCTCGGCACGGCCCACGGCCGTCCGGTGCGCTTCATGGAGACTCTCAGCGCGGGGTGAGGATGAACCCAGCCACGTCCTCGACCACCCCGTCCGCCAAAGGCAGGTCCGGATTTGAATAGGTCGCGAAGTTCGCCATGCGCTCGGCCGGCGAGACCTTCAGCAGATGGTTGACGCCGGCCCAGATCACCAGCGTCGCATTGGGCTGCGCAGTCTTGAGAGCCCGGGCGTCCACCACCGTCGTCTGGATGTCCGTCTCGCCCTGACCGATGAAGACCGGTCCGTCATAGGCCGCGATCAGCGCGGCGGGGTCCAGCCCCAGCAGGCCGATCAGGAAGGGCTGAACCGACGGTCGCAGCAGGGCTGCAAGTGCGGGCGGCGTGTCCGCCACCAGCTCGCCCGCCTCCAGCCGGGCCAAGGCCTCGAAGGTCTGCGTCCGCATCGGCTCCGGCAACTGCGTGCCCAACTGCTCCTCGAGGATCGCCCGCGGTCGTCGCCCCATGCCGGACAGCAGCACCAGGCCGCAGATCCCGTCCGGATTGCGCGCCGCCGCCAGCAGAGCCACGCCGGTCCCCTCGCTGTGCCCGATCAGCCAGACGCATTCCTGCCCGGTCCGCGTCCGCGTCTCCGCTGCGAAGGCCAGGGCGTCGTCCACCATGTGCTCGAACCGCAGGTCGGCTTCATTGCCCAACGCCGGGACGCTCTCGCCCGCACCACGCTTGTCGTACCGCACGGTCGCCACGCCGTGCTCCGCCAGCCCCTCGGCCAGCAGGCGATAGGAGCCCGCCGACACGCCAAGCGGGCTGTTGCCGTCTCGGTCCGTCGGGCCGGAACCGGCGATGATCACCGCCGCGGCGCGCGTCCCGCCTTCGGGCGTCAGCAGCGTCCCGTGCAGCGCCGCCAGCGGACTGGCGACCTGCACCGGGGTGGAGATCGGGTCGGTCAGGGTCAGGGTCAGGGCGGCGGCGAGGGCGAGCGACAGCATGGCGGGCTCCTTTCGGGCAGATCAGAATGGCTGGCGGTCGGGGTCCTTGTCCCAGACCCGCCAGCTCTCGAAGATCGAGGCGGCGGCGGCCAGCAGGATGGCCGCGATCACGATCTGGAAGGTCAGCGGCTGCGGGGCGAAGGGGGCCGCGACCAGCGTGGACAGGCCGATCAGGCTGAACAGGCGTCCCGCCAGCCGGTTGGAACGATCCCATGCCCGTCGACTCTTCAGAGCCCACGGAGTGCGAACGCCCGCGATCGGATTCGGCCCGACCCTTCCGACCACCGCGCCGATGAGCAGCAGCAACAGGCCGAGGCCCGCCGTGGGCGCCTCATCGGCGATGGTCGTCACTCCCATCACGCTCGCCGCCGTCGCCAGCACCGCGACGGCCGTCATGGCCACCAGGATCAGCAACTGTCCGGCGCGCAGGGCGCGCGCTCTCGAAGCATCTGCGGCGGCGCGTGCGGCGATGCCCATGCCCATGCCCAGCGCTGCGGTGAGGAAGGCGATAAGTCCAAGCATGAAGGCCACGGTCTCCCGCGTGCCGAAGGCGTCGACCGTGCCGTCCCAGCCATAGTGAACGGGCAGGCTGCGGGTCGGTCCCGCCAGAGCGATCCAGACGGCGGCGACAGCCATGCCTATGGCGGACAGTGCCGTGCCGACGTCAGCGGGATGGATGCGTCTGCCGCTCATCGGGGGCCTCCTTCGTCTCGGGCGCCAAGGCCCTGGCCGCCTCCAGCACGCCCAGCATGAAGGCCAGGCCTTCTTCCACGGCCGAGATCTCCAGCCGATATCGGATGGACGTGCCCTGCCGGTCGGGTGCGATCAGGTGGGCGGCCTTCAGTGCGTTCAGGTGCCCCGTGACCGTCGGCCAGCTCAGGTCGAAGGCCTCCGCGATCTCGCCGGACGTCATCGGCCCCGCGCGCAGCATCTCGATGATGCGGCGGCGCACCGGATGCGACAGGGCCTTGAACAGATCGTTCATAGGGCGAAGCCTAATTAGGCAATCACCTAAGTCAAGTCAGATCGAGAAGCTGACGCCGCAGCCGCAGCTGCTGGCCGCGTTCGGATTGCGCACCACGAACTGCGCCCCGCCGATGTCGTCGACGAAATCCACCACCGATCCGACCAGGAAGGGCAGGGACACCGGATCGATCACCGCGGCCCGCCCATCGGTCTCGATCCGCAGGTCGTCGGCCTCGGCCGCCTCGACCAGCTCGAACCGGTACTGGAAGCCCGAGCACCCGCCGCCGTCGACCGCGACGCGCAGCATAAGATCGCGGCCCTGATCCGCCGACAGCTTGCCCAGCCGCGCCGCGGCGGCGGGAGTCAGGCTGACCTCCGGCCCGGCGGCCCGGCTTGCATCGACGCGGAATTCCATGGATTGGACGCTGCTCACGGCTGTCTATATGAGGCGCGGGCGGGCGTTCGGAAAGGCCCGCCGTCATCGGCGCAGACCCCTTGAGCACCTCAGACCGTCGCCTGGCCCCCTATGCCGAGACCGTGGCCGCCTCGCGCGGCCGTCTGGTCCCGGAGCCCATCAGCCGCACCCGCACCGCTTTCGCCCGCGACCGCGACCGCATCATCCACTGCACCGCCTTCCGCCGCCTGAAGGAAAAGACCCAGGTCTTCGTGGCGCACGAGGGGGATCACTACCGCACCCGCCTGACCCACTCGCTGGAGGTGGCCCAGATCGCGCGGTCGCTGGCCCATGCGCTGAAGCTGGACGTCGACCTGGCCGAGACCGTCGCCCTGGCGCACGATCTGGGCCACCCGCCCTTCGGCCACGCGGGCGAGGACGAGCTGCAGGCCTGCATGGCCGGGTTCGGCGGCTTCGATCACAACGTCCAGACCTTCCGCGTCGTCACCAAGCTGGAAGAGCGCTATCCCGCCTTCAAGGGCCTGAACCTGTCGTGGGAAACGGTCGAGGCCGTGATCAAGCACAACGGCCCGATCGCCCACCGGCTGGACGAGCCCGCATGGGCGCCGATCCGCGAGTATCATCAGGCGTGGGACATGCGGCCCGGCGGCTTTGCCTCGCTGGAGGCCCAGGCCGCCGCCATCGCCGACGACATCGCCTACAACAACCACGACGTCGACGACGGGGTGCAGGCCGGCCTGCTGAGCCTCCCGGAACTGGAGACCGTGCCCCTGATCGGGCCGCAGCTGCTGGCCACGCGCCGCGACTGGCCCGATCTGGACGACCGCATGGTCCGGCTGGAGGCGGTGCGCCGCATGATCGGCGTCATGGTCGAGGACGTGCTGGCCGAAACCGAAGCGCGGCTGTCGGCGGACGGCATCGAGACGGTGGACGACGTCCGCGCGGCCAAACGCATGTTGGTCGCCTTCTCCGCCGACATGCAGGCCGATCTCGCCGTGCTGCGCAAACACCTGTTCGACCGGATGTACCGCCACTATCGCGTCAACCGCACGCGCAGCCAGGCGCGGCGCATCCTGTCGGAGATGTTCGCCCTGTTCATGGCCGAGCCCGACGTCATGCCCCCGGAATGGTCGGGCAAGGCGCTCGGCGGCGACGAGGCGAAGAAGGCCCGCGCCGTCTGCGACTACATCGCCGGCATGACCGACCGTTATGCGATCGAGGAGCACAAACGGCTGTTCAGCCTCGATCTGGCCCTCGATCTGTGATGCGAAAGCCGACCGCGCGGCGCTAGGATCAGGGCCCGCGCATTCGATTCGCCCGGAACGCCAGCGAGGCCGCCATGTCGCACGAAGATCCGCACCGCCAGGACCGTGGGGCCTATACCCCGCCGACCGACGACGACCTGGCCTTCCGCCGCGGCGGCTACGACCCGCGCGGCCGCGCCGGCGGGGGAGGGGGCAAGGCGCCGCCGGTGACCCTGCTGGTCAGCGCCGGCGTCCTGCTGGTCCTGATCGTGGCGGTGATCCTGTACTACCGCGCCGGTCCGCGCGGCTCCGAGGACGCGCCGCCGACCGTCGGCACGCCCGTCGGCGACCTTAAGGTCGAGGCGCCCGCCGACGCCCAGCCGATCGACCCGGCCGAGGGAATAGACGTCTATGACGAGGCGGTCGCCCCCGACACGGCGCCCACCTATGCCCCGCCGCCGGAAACGGTGCGCCCGCGCCCGGAACCCAAGACCGAGATCCCGCCCCCGGCCAAGGAAACGCCGCCCGCCAAGACCGAGACCCCGCCGCCCTCGGCCGGCGGTTCCGCCAGCGTCCAGATCGGCGCCTTCTCCACGCCCGGTCAGGCCGACCAGCAGTGGGCCGCGACCGTCGCTCGCTATCCTCAGCTGACCGGCGGCGCCGGCAAGCGGGTGCAGGAAGTGACGTCGTCGGGCGGCTCGACTCTGTACCGGACGTCGATCACCGGCCTTTCGACCGAAAACGCCCGCGCCCTGTGCGGCGGCATTCGCGCCGCCGGCGGCGACTGCATCGTCCGCTGAGGTTCCCGCTGAGCCCGCGCGCCACTCCGGGGAGACGGTCATGAGCACCGCCATGATCCTCGGCTGCGCCGGGACGGAGCTCGGGCGAGACGAGGCGGCCTTCTTCGCCGACGCGGATCCTTGGGGCTTCATCCTGTTCCGGCGCAACGTCGAGTCGCCTGAGCAGGTGCGGCGGCTCACCGACGCCCTGCGCGCGGCGGTGGGCCGGGATGCGCCGATCCTGATCGATCAGGAGGGCGGCCGGGTCCAGCGCATGGGCCCGCCGCACTGGCAGAAGTACCCGCCCGGCGAGGCCTATCTGAAGGCGACCAACGACCCGCTGGCGGCGCGTGAACTGGCGCGACTGGGCGCCCGGCTGATCGCGCACGATCTGAAGGCGGTAGGCGTCAATGTCGACTGCGTGCCGGTGCTGGACGTTCCCGTGCCCGGCGCCCACGACATCATCGGCGACCGCGCCTATGCCCGCGATCCCGCGACGGTGACCCAGTTGGGTCGCGCGGCGGCCGAGGGCCTTCTGGCCGGCGGCGTCCTGCCGGTCATCAAGCACATGCCCGGCCACGGCCGCGCCTTCGCCGACAGCCACAAGGAGCTGCCGACCGTCCACGCCGACTTCGACACGCTGGACGCCTGGGACTTCGCGCCCTTCAAGGCCCTGTCGGACATGCCGATCGCCATGTCGGCCCACGTCGTCTTCACCGCCATCGACAAGAAGCGTCCGGCCACCACGTCGAAGAAGGCGGTGAAGCTGATGCGGGAGCATCTGGGTTTCCAGGGCCTGCTTCTGTCGGACGACCTGGTCATGAACGCCCTGTCGGGCACGCTGACCGAGCGGGCCGAGGCGGCGCTGAAGGCGGGCTGCGACGCCGTCGTCCACTGGAACGGCGACATGGCCGAGATGAAGCAGGTCGCCGCCGGCGTCGGCAAGGTGAAGGGCAAGGCGGCAAAGCGGGCGTCCGCCGCGCTGGCCCGCATCGTCCACACGCCCGAGCCTCTGGACGAGCGCGAGGCGCGGGAGCGCTTCGCCGCGATTCTGGCGGGCCGTCTGGACGCGGCCAAAGGTCCGGATGTCGGGGAGGCGCAGGCGTGAAAGCGGCGTGGCTCCTTTTCGTGATCGCGGTCTTCGGCTCGCTCGGCGGCTGCGTGTCTTGCGAGGTGACCGGGAGCTGCCCGCCGGCGTCGAGTGCCTATGCGTCCATCAAGTCGTTGCCCCGTGAAGCCCAGGAACGTGCCCTTCTGAGCCTGCCCATCCCGGATCGTCTCGACGCCTATCATGACGCGTACACTCGGTCGGGGCATCCGCGCACGATCCTGACCGAGGCGTTCGTGGGTACGGGCGCGGAAGGCTTCGATCTCACGCTTGAGCGGATGACCGACCCGCGCTCGTTCATCGAGCATTTCTGGATCATCCAGGCGATGGGCCTGCGGCGGGAGATCGATGTCTGCGCCCCTCGATTCATGGTCCCGTTGGCCGCCAAGCTGGCGGAACATCACAAAGTCGATCCCGACCATCCGGTCGTTGTCGAGTTTGACGGCTGCGAGCTGGTGATTTGACCGAGGCCTTCCAGCCCAATCTGGACTTCACCGCCGTCGAGCAGGCCGACGCCGCCGACGCCTTCGTGGTCGATCTGGAAGGCTATGAAGGCCCGCTGCACGTGCTGCTGGCGCTGGCCCGCGCGCAGAAGGTCGACCTGCTGAAGCTGTCGATCACGACGCTTGCTGAACAGTATCTGGCCTTCGTGCAGGAGGCGCGGCGCAGGAATTTCGCGCTCGCCGCCGATTACCTTGTCATGGCCAGCTGGTTGGCCTTCCTGAAATCCAAGCTGCTGATCCCGCGCGCCGAAAAGGACAAGGACGGCGAGATTCCGGCCGAGGAGCTGGCCGCTGCCCTGGCCTTCCGCCTGCGGAAGCTGGAGGCCATGCGCAAGGCGGGCGAGACCCTGACCCAGCGCCCGGTTCTGGGCCGCGAGGTCTTCACCCGCGGCGATCCCGAGGCGACAGTGATCATCCCGTCGGACCGGATCGACGCCGACCTGTACGGCCTGATGAGCGCCTACGTGTCCCAACGTCGGCGCGAGGCGCGGCGGCAGTACACGCCCGGCCAGCGCATCGAGGCCTTCCCGCTGGAGGCCGCCCGCGACTGGCTGCGTGCCCGCCTGCCGACCGTTCAGCAGTGGACGCCCCTGACCGCCGTCGCCCCCGACGCCGACCCGGACGACCCCGACGGCCCCAGCCGCGCCAGCTATCTGGCCTCCACCCTGTCGGCCGGGCTGGAACTGGTGAAGGAGGGGGCAATGGACGTGCGGCAGGAGGCGATCTTCGCCGACCTCTACGTCAAGCGGCGCGGGCGCGGTCAGCCGCTGGAGCTGACGCCGTGACCGATCTGAAGTTCCGGCCCGACGAACTGGAGATCGAACGCCGGGTGGAGGCCCTGCTGTTCGCCGCCGCCGCGCCGCTGTCGGCCGCCGATCTGGCGCGCCGCCTGCCGGAGGGGGCGGACGTCACCGCCGCCCTGATGGCGCTGAAGGACCGCTATGGCGACCGGGGCGTCCGGCTGGAATGCGTCGCCGACCGCTGGCGTTTCGCCACGGCGCCCGACCTCGCCTTCCTGATGACCGAAGAGCGCGACGAGCCGCGCAAGTTGTCACGTGCCGCGCTGGAGACCCTGGCCATCATCGCCTATCACCAGCCCTGCACCCGCGCCGAGATCGAGAGCGTGAGGGGCGTCTCCTTGTCCAAGGGCACGCTGGACCTGCTTCTCGAGATGGGCTTCGTCCGCCTGCGCGGGCGTCGGCGCACGCCGGGCCGCCCCGTCACCTACGGCACCGCCGATCGCTTCCTGGAGCATTTCGGACTGGCCAGCCTGGCCGACCTCCCGGGCCTGCAGGACATGAAGGCCGCTGGCCTGCTGGACTTCGCCATCCCCGCCGGGTTCGAAGTGCCTCAGCCGGGCGCCAGCGAGGATGGCGAGGACCTTCTGGACCTAGACGACGCCGCCCCGGAGTTCGCCCAGGACTTCGTACGGGAGGATTGAGCTCGCTTGCCTCGCCCGGCGGGAGAGGGTCACTGAACTCCCAATATCCAGCCTTCTTCGCCTTCCACCTTGGCGATCAGTTCTTCCGTCGCGGCCTTCGGCGGGGCGAAGGCGGAAGAAAGAGTGCCCGCCTCGTCCATCCGTGCCAGCGCCTCGGCGGTGACCCTCACCTGGGCCTGGTCCTTGAACTCGCCCGGTTCCGGCTTGGCGTCCCACATCGACGGCCAGACTTCGACCACCAGCGTCGACAAAGGCTCGACGTCGGCCACATCCAGCTTTCGCCAGCCCGTGCCGAACGGCCAGACTGCGGCGCTTTCGCCCAGCTTCTCCATCAGCCGCCGCACCGCCGCGATGCCGACCAGCGTCTGGCCGCCGACCGCCCCCGCGCCGTGCATCTGCCACACGCTCTTGGGCTGCAGCCTGCCCTTCTTCACCGCCAGCTCGGTCGCCCGGAACTCCGGCATGTCGCCCGACCCTTCCGGCGGCTTGGTGGCGGTCAGCCAGCGCTGCGTCTGCTTCGCCGGCGCGCCCCAGAACGGCCAGGCCGCGTCGGTCATCAGCCGGTTCATCTTGGCCGCGACCTGATAGCGGTTGTTGGTGTTGTCGGTCTTGTCCACGACGTTGGTCGCCACGAACTTCCAAATCGCCGACCACGGGGTGCCGTCCAAGCCGAGCCGCTTGGCCGTGCCCGCTGGATAGCCCAGGTTGAAGTCGAACCCCAGCAGCACGCGGTCCCCCCGCTTGCGGTGGTCGGCCAGCAGGTCGGCGATCAGCTTCTCGCCCTCGGCCCGCGTCGCGACGTTGTGCGTCTCCGAATACAGGCGGAAGCGCACGTCGCGCTTGGCCACGCCGATCCAGACGGAGTTGTCGCCCAGCTTCTTGCCCTCGGCGGCGGTCCAGTCGGCGATGATGTAGGCGTCGAACAGACGGGCCACGGGAAATCTCGGCAGGGGAGGCGGAAGGGAAGCGCGCTTCTAGCCCCCGCCGTTCCGCCGCTCAACCGCGCAGTAGCGCCTCCAGATGCGACAGCCAGCGCCGCCCCAGCCGCAGCGCCTCGGCCGGCGACCCGGTCTGCGTCGGCGAGGTCACGTTCCACAGGTCCAGTTCGAACTCCGGGTGCCGGGCGTCGGCGAACATCAGCCGCAGCACCACCTGCTCGGCGTCGGGGGCCAGCACGTCCAGCGACTTGCGCGCCTCGCCGCGGCGCACGCGGGCCAGGACGTGCCCGTCCACGATCACCTCGCCGCCCTCGATCTCCTCGAAGGCATAGACCAGCCCGGACCCGCCGCGATCCCACAGCACCGCGATCTGGCCGCCCTCGAAGTCCAGGCCGGCGGCTCGGCCCTCGGCGGCGGAATAGGCCTCCGTCTCGGCCGGGGCGCCGAGCGATTTCAGCATGGCGCGACGCATGCGCCGCTCAGGCTCCATCCACCAGGCCAGCGCCAGTACGCCGGTCGTGCCCGCCGCCGCGACCAGGGCGACCAGCAGAAACAGCCGGATCGCCTCGCCCACGGCTCAGTCCTCCAGCTCGACGACCACCGGCACGTGGTCCGACGGCTTTTCCATGTCGCGGGCGTCGCGGTGCGTCTCCACGCCCCTGAACCGGTCGGCGGCCTGCGGCGACAGTAGGTGGAAGTCGATGCGGATGCCGTGGTCGCGCTGCCAGGCGCCGGCCTGATAGTCCCAGAAGGTGTAGGTGCCCGGCGGCTGTCGGCCCAGCTCGCCGGCGTCATACAGGCCCAGCCCCTTCAGCGCCCGGAACGCCGCCCGGCTCTCCGGCTGGAACAGGGCGTCGGTCACCCAGGCGGCGGGGTTCTTCGCGTCCTGCGGCGTCGGGATGACGTTGTAGTCGCCCATCAGGGTGAAGGCCTCCTCCTGCTTCAAGAGGTCGGCGGCGTGGGCGTGCAGACGCCCGAACCAGTCCAGCTTGTAGGCGAACTTGGGCGTGTCGACGGGATTGCCGTTCGGCAGGTAGATGCAGCCCACCCGCACCGGGCGCGGACACTCCACCACCGCCTCGACATAGCGTGACTGAGCCCCGTCGACCTCGATGCCCGATCCGTCTTCGCCCGGCAGGCCGCGCCGTACGTCCGACATCGGAAACTTCGAGAGCAGGGCGACGCCGTTGTAGGTCTTTTGGCCGTGGGTCTCGACGTTGTAGCCCAGCGCCTCGAAGGCCTCGCGCGGAAACTTCTCGTCCAGGCACTTGATCTCCTGGAACCCCACCACGTCTGGCTGCGCCGCCTCCAGCCACGCCAGCACGGTGGGCAGGCGGGCGTTGACCGAGTTCACGTTCCAGGTGGCGATGCGCATGAGCGCAGGCTAGAGCGCGTCGAGCGCGACAGGAAGTGGCGCGATGTCCTTCAAGCGCCGCCCGACGGTTGAGTGGTCAGGCTGCACGGGCGCCGGAAGATCCGAGGTGCTTCGGCGCACGAAAAGGTGCGCTCCGCAGCGCCCTCACGGAACTGCACCAACAGGCCCTCACCCGACCGGCATCGAATTTCGTAGAAAGAACCTCGGCCCGGATTGTCGCCCATCCACGACACTGCGTCCGGGACACAATCCGAGATGACCGTCCCGGCGACGAATCTCGGCCACTCGGCCTTGGACTCGCTCGCACTTGAGAAGCGGCATGCGCTGTCGGCCTTCAGGCCGAACTCCCAACAGGACGTCGCCCGCCATTGGCCGGCCCGCTTCTCCAGGCGCCACCCGTCACGATCGGCGCATCCGATCTCGTAAAGGTTCTCAGCCATGGCGACAGCTTGGTCGACGTTGCAGTCGACACCCGCATCGCGACCATAGGCGGCGATGACGTCGATGGGGTACTGGTTGTCGGGCAGGCCGCAGTTCTGGTTGGGGTCGACGTCTTCACCCCGTTCGCGCGCCAGTTCGCCGGCACTCCATTGCAGGACGCAATCCTGAGCCCGGGGCCCGTTCGTAGAAGCCTCGATGAGGTAACCTGGCCCTGCCTCGCACGCCACTTCGTACAATTTCTCGCCGCTTGCACGCGTGGCTCGCAGGCTCGCGTCGATGACGTTGCACTCCGGCGCCGCTGATGCAGCAAGCCTGACCGCTTCCTCCCGCACCTGCGGCATGGCTGAGGCCAATGCTTCATCGCTGCGTTGGCGATCGCGACGCCGGGATGCCCACGTGTCACGTCGCACCGTGACCCTGTTCGGATCGACGTTGGAGCCTATCGGTATGCCGCCGCCATATTCAGGATTGGATGGTGGTCCTGCCGCCGAAGGCTGAAGAGTCCCCAACATCTGCGCGCTCGCAGGTCCCGCGAGCAATGCGCCGAACGCCAAAGCGGCCAATCCCAGCCTGATCATTGCAGACCCCTCCTGTGACCCGGCGGGCATAGACTGCCGTCACGGAAGAGGTGTCAAGCAATGCTGATCCGACCTTGAGTTCGGAACCGTCAGGCTTGGCCGCCGCTCGGGGCGGCGGCCGGAGTGGCCTCCACCGTTGTGAGGGAGCAAGGGCGCCGGAAGATTTGCGGGGCGTCGATGCAAGAATAAGTCTGCTGCGTCGCGCCGTCCTTGAACCGTACGATGACCCCCTCTCCCGAGGAGCACTTGAGCTCATAGAATGATCCGCGGTCGGGATTGTCGCCCATCCAGGCGACGTCTTCCACCCGACAGGCCGCCGCGTCGCTGCCCGCGACGAGCTTCGGCCACTCGCCGCTGCTTTCTTCGCGCGTGGAATATCGGCAGGTCTGATCGGCGATCAGTGCGAACTGCCAGCAGGTCGTGGCCTTCCAGGCCGAATTCACTCTTTCAAGGCGCCAGCCGTCACGCCCGGCGCAGCCGATTTCATACACGTCCATCGCCGTGGCGACGGCCTGATCGACGTCGCACGTCAAACCGGCTTCCCGACCATAGGCCGCGATGACCTGAACGTTGTTCTGGTTGCCCGGGAGGCCGCACTGAAGGCCGACGTCCGCAGCGGGATCCGCTTCACGAGCCAGCTGGCCGTAGCTCCACTGCAGCACGCAGTCATTGGCCTTGGGAGCTTCGGCGAACGCCTCGAGGATGTATCCGGGACCGCTCGCGCAGGCGACCTCATAGAGCTTCGTGCCGTCCACGCGAGCACCCAACAAAGCCGCAGAAGTGACCTGGCAGCCCGGCGCGGCGGCGGCCGCGATCGGCGTCGCTTCGGCCATCACCTGCTCAGGCGTGGGCGCCGCCGGCGCCTGAGGTCGTTGGTCGCGCAACCGGGATGCCGACGTCTCCCGGCGCATTTCAACTGGCTGTTCGTCGCCGGGCTGAACGTTGCGTCCACCATAGTCCGGTCCGGAGCCCGGGCCGGGGCTCTGCGCCAGCGCCGGACCGAATGAGACGAGACCGACTGCGGCGGCCAGGGCAATGGACTTGAACATGATGAAAGCCCTCGATGAAACACTGGGTGGGCTTCCATGACCCGGCATCTGGGCAGGGTCAAGGCGAAGGCAAAGCCGCGCTCTGGACCTGCGGTGCTGCATGCGGTTAAGTGAGCGCGTTGTTTTTGGAGACGGACCTTGGCTGACGGCGGCGCGACCGGCGAGACAGAGCGCGGCCTGTCGTATCCCTGCGGCCCGCCGCCGGGCCCCGGTCAGGCCGTGGAGGTCGCGCCCGGGGTGCTGTGGATGCGTCTGCCGCTGCCCATGGCGTTGGATCACGTCAACGTCTGGGCGCTTTCCGACGGAGACGGCTGGACGATCGTGGACACGGGGCTGCGCACGCCCGCGTCCATCGACGCATGGGAAGCTGCGTTGTCAGGCCCCTTGGGCGGCCGCCGGGTCGTGCGGGTCATCTGCACCCACATGCATCCGGATCATATCGGTCTGGCCGGATGGCTCTGCGAGCGCTTCGGCGCGCCTTTGGTGATGTCCCGGCTCGAGTATGTGACAGGGCGCATGCTTATCGCCGACGTGGGCCCCGCTCCCGACGCTGGGGCCGACTTCTATCGTCGAGCCGGATGGTCAGAGGCGCAGATCGAGGCCTGGCGGAAAGGCTACGGACGTTTCGGGTCGGCCGTGATGCCCCTACCGCCCACCTATGAACGTTTGCGTGAGGGAGACGTCGTCAGCATCGACGGGAAGGACTGGGAGATCGTGATCGGCGACGGCCACAGTCCGGAACATGTCTGCCTGTGGCGACGTGAGGACGGTGTCTTCCTGGCCGGAGACCAGATTCTTCCCAAGATTTCTTCCAACGTCTCCGTCTGGCCGACCGAGCCGGCGGCGGACCCCCTCGGAGACTGGATGGCGTCGCTCGACAGGCTGAGGGCGACGCTGCCGGACGACTTGCTCGTCCTGCCGTCTCATGGAGAGCCGTTCCGGGGCGTGCATGTACGTCTCGAGGCCCTGAAGCGAGGCCATGAGCTGTCCCTTCGGCGGCTCGAGCGCCGGATTGCCGATCCTGTGCGCGCGGTGGACGTGTTCGCCACCCTGTTCGGCCGCGCCATTGGCGAGGGCTTGTTGGGCATGGCGACCGGGGAGGCGCTGGCCCACCTCAACTATCTGGAGCGCCACGGCCGTGCCCGGCGATCGGCCGGCCCCGACGGCGCCGACCTCTGGACCTCGACCCTAGGAGCCCACGAATGACGGAACATATCCGCACGGACCTCGCTGACGGCGTGCTTTCGGTCACTCTCGCTCGGCCCGACAAGAAGAATGCCATCACCCAAGCCATGTACGCGGTACTGGCCGAAGCGACGCGGCGGGCGCGGAGCGACGCGTCGGTCCGCGTCCTTCTTTTCAAGGGCGAGGGCGACAGCTTCTCGGCCGGCAACGACATCGCCGATTTCATCGCCATAGGCTCCCAGGGCGGCGGCCAGATGACGGACGCCCCGGTGTTCCACTTCCTCAAGTCTCTGGCCGAACTCGACAAGCCGGCCGTGGCCGCCGTGCGGGGCCGCGCCGTCGGCATAGGCCTGACGCTTCTGCTCCATTGCGACATGGTCGTGGTGGCGGAGGACGCCCTGTTGTCCGCGCCCTTCGTCAACCTGGCCTTGGCGCCTGAGGCGGCTTCGTCGCTGTTGCTGCCGCAGGTTCTGGGCCATCAGCGCGCCTTCGAGGTCTTCGCCCTCGGCGAGCCGATCGACGGCCGCACGGCCCAGGCCTGGGGCCTGGCCAACCGTGCCGTCCCCGCCGATCAGGTGGACGCCGTCGCCGCCGATCTGGCAGGCAAGCTGGCGGCGCGCGCGCCCAATTCCCTGCGCAAGACCAAGGCGCTGATGCGCGACGCCGAACGGCTGTGGGCGCTCATGCTGCGGGAGGGCGAGGCTTTCGGCAGCCAGATGTCCAGTCCCGAGGCGATGGAGGCCTTCATGGCCTTCAGCCAGAAGCGCGCCCCGGATTTCTCGAAAGTCGGTTGAAGCGGCGCGGGCAGGGGCGTAAAGCGCCGCGCCCATGTCCGCCCAGCCCCTCTCTTCCATCCAGATTTCGGTTCAGCCGGAAGTCGCCGCCGACGCCGATCAGGTGGCGGCGCTGATCGACGCTGCCTTCGGTCCGGGTCGGCTGGCCAAGACGGCCGAACGGGTGCGCGAGGCGTCGTCTGCCGTCTGCGGCCTTGTCGTGCGCGAAGGCGGTCGGGTGGTCGGGTCGGTCCGACTTTGGCGCATCGCCGTGGGCGGAGCGCCCGCGCTGTTCCTGGGCCCCATCGCCGTGGAGGCGGCGGCGCGCCGGTCCGGGATGGGCGCCGCTCTGGTCGAGGCCGCGCTGCGCTGCGCCGGGACCGAGGGCGTGGCCGGCGTCCTGCTGGTCGGCGACCTGCCCTACTTCAGCCGGTTCGGCTTCGACGTGCTTCCGGACGCGCGCATGCCCGGGCCGGTGGATCCCCGGCGCCTGCTCTGGTGGTCCCCGACCGGGATGGCGCCGACCGGCGACGTCGTGGGCCTGCGCGACTGACGGTTTGCATGGGCGGCGACTGCGCCTAGCTTTCCTTCATGACGGACGGCCGACCTTCCGACGCTCTCAGCCGCATCGCCGAGGCGGCTTCGCCGCGCGGTCTGCCGCCCGTGCATCTATGGAACCCGCCGCACTGCGGGCGCATCGACATCGTCATCGGCGCCGACGGGACCTGGCGGCACGAGGGGTCGCCGATCCGCCGGCCGGAACTGGTCCGCCTGTTCTCCACCGTCCTGCGCAAGGATCCGGACGGCTACTGCCTGGTCACGCCGGTCGAGAAGCTGAGCATCAAGGTCGAGGACCTGCCCTTCCGCGCCGTGTCGGTCGACGGCGTGGCCGAGGGCCGGCCCGTTTTCTCGACGGACGTGGGCGACGAGGCGCCGCTGGACGCGGATCATCCGCTGATCGTGGACCAGGATGAGGAAGGCGCGCCCGCCCCGCGCGTCCGGGTGCGAGCGGACCTGTGGGCTCGGGTCACGCGCCCGGTCTTCTATGAACTGGTCGAGGCTGCGCGCCTCGACCAGGGTCGCCTGGTGCTCGACACTGTGCACGGCCCGATCGATCTGGGCGCAGCGGAGGACGAAGCGTGACGCCCGACCTCGTGGCGGCGTCTCTGGCCCCCCTCGCGTCCTGGCGCGCTGCGGAGCCCGCCGCTCGCTCCGATTATGATCTGAACCCGGGCATGGCGCCGGCGGCGGGTGAGCCGGTCGAGGCCGCCGTCCTCGTGGTGCTGGCGCAAACCGGCGATGGGCCCGAACTCGTCCTGACGCGCCGGGCCGACACTCTGGCGCGCCACACGGGGCAGATCGCGTTTCCCGGCGGGCGGCTCGACGCTGGGGAGACGGCCGTAGAGGCGGCGCTGCGAGAGGCTTGGGAGGAGGTTGGCCTGTCGCCGACCGACGTCCGCCTGCTGGGCTTGGGGGATCGCTATCGCACGGGGACCGGCTATCTGGTGACTCCGGTCGTGGCCTGGGCTGACGCTTCGCCCCGCATGACGCCTTCGCCGGCCGAGGTCGCCGAGATCTTTCCCGTGCCCTGGGCGCACGTCGCCGATCCCGCCAACCGCCGCAGGGACCACTATGAACTGGACGGCGTTCGGCGGCATTTCTGGTCGATCGACTGGCGCGATCGCGTCATCTGGGGCGCGACGGCGGGCATGATCGTGGCTCTGTCGGATCGTCTGGCCGGCCGGGCGGAGCGCGCGGCTTGACCCGCATCGACCCCGCCTGGCTGATCGAGCCGGCCACGCGGGCGGTCATGGAGGCGCTCAACGCGCAGGGAGGCGACGACTGCGCCCGCTTCGTCGGCGGCTGCGTGCGCGACGCCCTCATGGGCCGCGAGGCGCTGGACGTCGACGTGGCCACGCGCCTGCGGCCCGACCAGGTCGTCGAGGCTGTGGAGGCGGCGGGGCTCAAGGCCGTGCCGACCGGCATCGATCACGGCACGGTGACGGCGGTCAGCCGGGGGCGGCCGTTCGAGATCACGACCCTGCGCCGCGACGTGGCGACCGACGGCCGCCGCGCCGTCGTGGCCTTCACCGACGACTGGGCCCAGGACGCGGCCCGGCGCGACTTCCACCTCAACGCCCTCTACGCCGACGCGTCGGGACAGGTGTTCGACCCCACCGGCCGGGGGCTGGACGACGCCCTGGCCGGCCGGATCGTCTTCGTCGGCGATCCGCACCGCCGCATCGTCGAGGACCACCTGCGCATCCTGCGTTTCTTCCGCTTCTTCGCCTGGTTCGGCCGTGGCGACCCCGACGCCGCGGGTCTGGCCGCCTGTGCGGCCTCGGCCGAGGGCGTCGACCGCCTGTCGGCCGAGCGCGTCTCGACGGAGATGCTGAAGTTGCTTGCCGCGCCCGATCCGACCGTCGCGCTGCGGGCGATGGCAGAGGCGGGCGTGCTGCAGAGGGTATTGGGCTGCACGGGCGACCTGGGCCGCTTGGGCAGGGTCGTGCATCGCTCCGTGGATCCGCTGGTTCGGCTGTCGGCGCTGTGGCCCGACGAGCCGGGATTTGTTGCCGCCGCTGCCAGGCGCCTCCGACTTCCGCGCACGGCATGGGCCCGACTTGAGGCCGCGGCCATTCCTTTGGCACTGGAAGGCGATGCGGATCGGGCGGCGCGACGGCTGATTTATGAGGTGGGTCTGGAAACGGCCTGCGACCGAGCGCTGAAATCCGGCGACCGGACTGCGTCGGAGGCGGTGCTCGCGATGGCCGCGAGCTGGACTCCGCCGCGCATGCCCGTCGGCGGGCGCGACGTCGCGCGGCTGGGTGTCCCGCCGGGGCCGCAGACGGGGTTGGTGCTGAAAAGCTTTGAGGCGGACTGGATCGCCGCCGACTTTCCAGCCGAAGGCGTCGCCGAGCGACTGGCCGTCGCGATCAGTCGCGCGCGCGGGTCAGAACCGTGATCACCGGGCGGTGATCCGAGCCGTTACGACGGCCGACGTGACGTTCGATCACCGAAAGGTCGCGGCTGGTCCAGACGTTGTCGATCCCGATCCCGAGCGCGGCGGGCAGGCGCGAAGGCCATGTCCCCGGGAATGCGGGAGCCGGCGTCAGACCGGTTCGCTCGGCGAACAGACGCCCGATGCGCGCGTCGGTCACGCTGTTGAAGTCGCCGGCGATCACCCGGGAGGCTGCTGGTTCAGCAGCGACCGCGCGAGCCAGGGCTTCTGTCTGCCTGATCTGTTCCCACTGGACCTGATAGGGCCACGGTCGGGTGAGGTGCGCTGCTGTGACCCGCACGGGGCCCAGCGGAGTGCTCACCACTGTGGTCTGGGCATGCAGGCCCGGCTCTTCCCGGAGGGGCTCCAGCATCCAGCGGGAGGCGATCACGGTCCGCGCACCTCGACCCAGCCAATCAATTCGGGGCGAAGCGACACGGTGCGGAAATGCCGGGAGAATGGCGTCCAGCGCCTCATAGGCGGCGTCGCTTGTCTCGATCAGGATGACGACGTCTGCGTCCGCCTTTTCAATGCTGCGGCCGATGGCGGCGACGTCGTCGTTCCGGACGTGAAGGTTGGCCGAATAGAGCCGGATCTTCGGCGCGGCCGCCTCGGCCGGGCTTGTTTCCGGAAAAGCCTGCGGAACCGCCGCCAGCGCGCAAACCGAGGTCACCATTGCCCCGACCAGCACGGCCACCCTCAGCCTCGTGAGCGCGAAGGCCACCGTGACCGCCAAAGCGGCTACTGTGGCCGGGGCCGAGAACTGGGCGGCGAGATCGAACCAGCGGTGACCGGCGCCGCTGAGATCGGCCGCCGCGATGCCCGCGGGCGGCCCCAGCAGAACCATGATCGCCAGCACCTGCGGCCACGCCTGCGCGAGCAGTCGAAATCGTGTCATGGTGAACGGCGCTCGAACTTGGGCGTTGGGACCGGCGGGCAGGGGAGAGACGACGCATGGCGCGCCGCAGCATCGCCGATATCGAGAAGATCTGGCTGAATGTCGATGGGCTGAAGCGCCTGTCCGACCGGGTCGTGGGCATCGGTCCCTTCGGCCTTGGCCTTGATGCCGTCCTCACTTGGCTTCCCGTGGTGGGCACCGTCTACAGCGTGGGCGTCGGAGCATGGCTGGTCGGTCAGGCCGTGAGGGTCGGGGCCGACGCCGGGACCGTCGCGCGAATGCTGGGTTATCTGGCGATCGACGTGGCGACCGGCGAGGTGCCGGTGGTCGGCGACGCCGTCGACGCCCTGTTTCCGGGCCACCTCATGGCCGCCAAGGCGCTGCAGAAGCACATCGAAACGACCCATTGGGTCGAGGGCGCTTATGCTGAGGCCCGGGCGAACGGCGACCACGACCGACACGTCGAGAAGGTCAGGGCCGACCCGAAGTTGAAGCGGATCGTCTATCTGCACGACTGACCCGCCTTGACGCGGCGGCGGCCAAACGGCCAAGTCGCGCTCGAACCTTTACGGGAAGCGGATGAGCGTCGGTTTGACCCGGGACGAATTGAGCGAAGCCCTGTCTTCCGCGGGCCGCGGAGACCGTGCTGCGTTTCGTCGCGTCTATGAGGCCACCTCCGCGAAGCTGATGGGCGTCTGCCTGCGTATCTTGGCTGATCGGCAGTTGGCCGAGGATGTGCTGCAGGAGACCTACGTCACCGTGTGGAGGAAGGCCGAGACCTTCGATGCGACCCGCGCCAGTCCCATAACCTGGCTGGTGACGATCGCGCGGAACCGGTCGATCGACCGTCTGCGCTCGGGTGCCGTGTCGCGACGGTCGACGCCGATCGAGGCCGCGCTGGACCTGGCCGACGACGCCCGGCCGGCCGACGACCTGGTCGCGGGCAGACAGGAAGCCGTTCGCCTTGACGGCTGCCTGCAGGAGCTGGACGACCGCACCTCGCGCGCCATTCGCACGGCCTTCTTCGACGGCGCCACTTATGAGCAGTTGGCCGCCGCAGAGGGCGCGCCGCTCGGCACGATGAAGAGCTGGATCCGCAGGGGGCTGCTGAAACTGAGAAGCTGTCTGGAACGATGACCGATCCCCGCCCCGCCCCCGAAGAGACCGACGACGCCTTGGCGGCGGAGCTGTCACTGCGTGTGCTGTCCGACGCGGAGGAAGCGCGCGCGCGCGCCCGCGCGGCTGCTGATCCAGATTTCGCGCGCCGCGTCGAGGGCTGGGATGAGCGTTTCGGACGGTTCGCCGACGAGATTCAGCCTGTCGCCCCGCCGATCTCCGCCTGGGCCCGCGTGGACGCGGCGACCACTCCCGCGGCCAACGACGACGAGATCCGGGTCCGCTTCTGGCGGCGCTGGGCGGTGGGCGCCACCGGTCTGCTTGCCGCCAGCCTCGTGGCCGTCGCGGTCTTGGCGGTGCGTCCGGAGCCCCCGGCATCGGCCCCTTCCGTCGCCGCGCCGCTGACCCGCGTCGCCACCCTTACGCTGGAGGACGGAGCGGTGGCGATGACCTTGGTCTACGATCCCGCGACCGGCGAGCTGTACCTCGCGCCCACCGACAAGATGGAGGGAGACGCGCGGGTGCCGCATCTCTGGCTGCTGATGCCGGAGGGCGGGGTGCAGCTGGTGGGGGCCATCGACGGCGCCGCGACGTCGCGGCACACCCTGTCGGGCGCCCTGTCGGCCATGGCCGGGCAGGCGGCCCAGGTGGCGGTGTCGATGGAACAGCCGGGTCACACGCCCTCCGCCGACGCACCCGACGGCCCCGTGGTCGCGACCGGAAGCCTTCAGCGTCTCTGAAGTCGGCGGAAGCCGCGCATGACCGGCGATGCGTCGGCACAAGCGGGTCAGTTATGATGATCTCATCCTGAAACCGGCACGTTTTCTGACGCCTGACTGAAATTTTGCGCCCGGCTCCGACGTCGGTTTCCCGACGCGCCAGCCTCCCTCCATCGCAATGGAGGTGAGGATGACGGATGGGATTTCCCCGCGACTGGCGCTGCCGCTGCTGGCCGGCGGGCAGATGCAGAAGCATGTGACGGTGAACGAGGCGCTGTGCCGCCTGGACGCGCTGATCCAGATCGCGGTGCTCAGTCGCACGGTCACGGCGCAGCCCGACGAAGCCGAGGAAGCGGCGACGTGGATCCTGACGGAAGGTGCGACCGGCGCGGCTTGGGGCCTCATGGCGCCGGGCACGTTGGCGATCCGTCGAGACGGCGGCTGGCTCGGCGTCGACGTGCCGCTTGGCACGATGGTCTTCGTCGCCGACGAGGGCCAGTTCGTGGTCCGCGTCGATGGCGGCTGGACGCCGCTGGGCGCCTTGCTGGGCCGTGTGGAAGCGCTCGACGGCCTGGGGATCGGCACGGCGCCCGATGTGCACAACCCGTTCTCCGCGCGCCTGAACGCGGCGCTTCTGGCGGCTCGCTATGGTGCGGACGGCGGCTCGGGCGACATGCGTTTGTCGCTCAGCAAGGAGGCGTCCGACCACGTCGCCTCCGTCGTCTTCCAGACGGCCTTCGGCGGCCGCGCCGAGATCGGCCTGGCGGGGGACGACGCCTTCGCGGTCCGGGTCAGCGCCGACGGCGATACGTGGCACGAGGCACTGAAGATTGACCCCGAGACAGCCCGTGTGGCCTTCGCGTCCGGCGCGGTGCGCCGCGAAGCGAGCGTCCTCACCGCATCCGGAACCTACTCGACGCCTGTCTGGGCTCGGACGCTCCGCGTCGTCCTGTTGGGCGGCGGCGGAGGCGGCGCGGGCGGACAGGGCGGTCCCGCCGCGACGCTGCGTCTCGGCGGGGGAGGCGGCGGCGCGGGCGGCCGGACCGAGCGCGTCTGGGCGACGACCGATCTCGGCGCGGAGCTGACGATCGTCGTGGGCTCGGGCGGCTCCGGCGGGGCGCCCGGCTCTGACGGGGCCGCCGGCGGCACGTCGACGGTCAGCCGCGACGGCCAGGTTCTGGCCAGCGCCCTGGGCGGCTCCGGCGGGCAAGCCGACG
>JAIEQC010000063.1 GCA_019748055.1 Caulobacteraceae bacterium
GCCCAGCGTTCGGGCCCCACCCCCGCGATCGTCCGGTCCGCCAGCACGCGCGCCGCGTCGCCCGCGCGCCCCACCACCACGATCCCGCACGCGTCCCCGCCCGCCGTCGCCGTCGGGTCCACCCCCACCACCACGCGGTCCAGCGGCCCCGCGACCTCGACCCCTCTCGCCCCCATCATCATCTCCGCGGTGAACAGCGCCCCGGCCGCGTCCACCACCCGCCCCTCGATCTCCTGCGCCGCCCGCCGCGTCCCGCCGTACAGCCGCTCCAGCCCGGCGACGAAGCCCGGCGCCAAGTTCTCGGCATTGTCGTGCGTCGCCGCGTGCGTCTCCACCAGCCCCGGCTCGGCCCTCAGCCGCCTCAGCGCCGCCGTCGGCCGCGGCGTCGTGGTCACGCACAGGCGCGGCGCCGCCCCCAGCCTCAGCCCCATCCGCAACAGCGCCAGCGTCGCCTCCCCCTCGCGCCAGGCGCAGAACTCGTCGGCCCAGGCCGCGGCGAACTGCGGCCCCCTCAGACTGTCCGGATCCTCGGCCGAGAAGGCCTGCGCCACGGCCCCGTTCGGAAACACCACCCGCCGCCGCCCGGCTTCATAGACGGGCCGCCCCCCGGCCGCCGGATCGGCCCAGCGCCCCAGGCTCATCACCCCCGACGGCCCCTCCACCATCACCTCGCGCACGTCGTGCAGCGTCGGCCCGACCAGCGCCAGCCGCCCCCCGGCCCCCAGCGTCTCCGCTTGGTCCGCCAGCCAGCTGGCCCCCGCCAGCGTCTTCCCCGCCCCCCGTCCCCCCAGAAACAGCCAGGTGGACCAGTCCCCCACCGGCCCCCTCTGCGCCTCCCGCAGCACCACAGGCGCAACCCCCTCTCCCTCCCCCTCGGGGGAGGGGGGTCGCGCAGCGACCGGGTGGGAGGGGCCGGGCGACCCGCCCTGCGCCCCCAGCCGCCGCGCCGCCCGCGCCGCCTGCGTCATCCTTACGAAGTCCAGCGTCCGCCCCTCCGCCGCCGCGCGCCGCCCCACCTCCAGCGCCCTCTGCGCCGACCCCTCCGGATCCTCGGGGTCAAAGGCGAACCCGCACGCCTCATCCGGCGGCGGCGCCGGCACGATCGGCGGCGGCTGGACCCAGCGGTACACCGCGTCCGGCCGATCCTTCTTGCGATAGCCGCGATTGCGCGCCTGCCAGCTCACGGCCTCGACGCTCACCCGGTGCTCCGCCGCCAGCGCCGCGCGCGTCTCGCCGGCGACATAGCGCTCCAGCAAGGCGACCCACGTCGCGTCGTCCAGCTTCGGTTTTCCCGGTCTTCCAGTGCCCATCCCGACAGCATGGACCGGCCCGAGACTAGCGTCGGAAACTCGCCGCCGCCGTCACGACGAAACGCCCCCATCGCCCCGCAAAGGCCCATGGCGGCAGGAGTCAGGGGGTGTGGGAAAAAGTTTCGGTCGTCATAACTCGCGAGCAGAAGGTGGCGTTCTGCTGCGACGGCATCTGACTCATTGCTGACGTCCGGCACGTCCTCTTCCGGAATATGCACTTAGGCGATGGCAGGCACATTAAGGCTTGCTATTTGCGCGCGAGGGCTCTTTCGCGTGTC
Source organism: Caulobacteraceae bacterium (assembly GCA_019748055.1). GTDB lineage: Bacteria > Pseudomonadota > Alphaproteobacteria > Caulobacterales > Caulobacteraceae > Brevundimonas. The sequence continues at coordinate 1,589 of JAIEQC010000063.1, forward strand.
GTATTGAGATGGCGGGCATTCGTCCTGTACGCTCCACGTGACAAAAAATGGGGGAGCGCGAAGTGGATGAGTTGGAGCGTCTCTGGTACGGCGTCATCTTCCGCACCCACTTCCTCGAGAAGCGCGGGACCGAGTTCCAAGATTGGTTCGTCAAGCTCGCCGGCTACGCATGGGGCGACGACTTCGAAGAAGTCCGTCCTTATGGCAATGTAGGCGATTGGAAATGTGACGGTTGGCGGATCAGCACCGGCAGCGTCTTCCAGTGTTACGCACCTCGTGAAATGACCGTGCCCGAGGCGTTGAAGAAGGTCTACGCTGACTTCGCGGATGCCGTGAAGCATTGGCCGCGGATGCAATCTTGGCACTTCGTCCACAACGACGGAGACGGCCTTCCCCCTCAAGTGACGGACCTGTTTCAGACGCTTCGGACCGCCAACCCGAATGTCCGCCTCGCTCCTTGGTCTGAGCCAGAGTTGCTAGCGCTCGTCCCGCTGTTAAGCCGCGCCCACGCCGCCGCGCTGTTCGGCCCAGCGCCGACGGCGATGATATTTGAGCGCTTGGGCTACAGTGATCTGCAGCCAGTCATCGACGCGATCGCTCTCGGACAGCCGGACATTGGGATAGAACCAAGAGCTCCGTCTCCCACCAAGCTTGAATACAACCGTCTGTCCGTCGAGGCCGCCGACTTGCTTCGCGCCGGTCGGCGCAAGGAGCGGCTCGTTGAGTCATTCATCGACAGCCAACTGAACCCCCAGCAGGGGGAGCGAATCGCGCAGACGTTCCGCGAAAGATACGCGGAGTAGAAAGCGCTGCGCCTACCGTCTGACACGATCTTCGGCTACTTGCACCGGCTCGTCGGAACGTCCGGCACTCCGCAGCAGCAAGCGGCTGGATTGGCCGTGCTCTCCTACCTGTTCGAGCGCTGCGACATCTTCGAAGACGCGCCGACAATCCAATGATCCTTCCTGCAAAGCATCTTTCTACGGAACGCGCCCTTCTCTCGGTTGGTGGACACCTGCTTGAGCAGTTGGATTCCCCCCAGACGGTCTCCAGTCTGTGGGACTCCGTGAGGGCAAGGCGAGAAACCGATGATCCTCGCGCGCCGATCAGCTACGACTGGTTCATTCTTGCACTCGACCTCTTGTTCATGATGGGTGCGGTCTCGCTCAATCGGGGCGTGGTTCGAAGGTCGACGCAATGATCACCGGCGTTCGAAGCCCGACGATTCCAAGCTTCAAAAATCTCCGATTTCGCGCTGGACTCAACATCGTCCTGGTCAATCGGACTTCGGCCGCTGGTGCGAGCGGAAAGCGGAACGGTGCGGGCAAGTCCAGCCTGTTGGACGTCATTCACTTCGTCCTAGGAGGTTCGAAGGAGTCGAGCTCACCGTTGTCTGCGGCAGAGCTCGCTGATGCCTCTTTCGCATTGGACCTTACTCTCGGTGCGCATCCGATCAGCGCCACCAGATCGCTAGCAAGCCCGGGCACGATCGATCTTGTCGGTGACTTCAAGCATTGGCCGGTCCAGCCTGACATCGCCGAGGACGGCACTGTCACAATCTCCGATGACAACTGGAAAGATTTGCTGGGCCGCATGACCTTCGGCTTGCCTCCGGTCTCGCAAGAGCGAGCGGCTTGGCTCAGCTTCAGAGCATGCTTCCCCTATTTCGCCCGTCGGCAGCGCAACGACGGCTACATCGACTGGCGTAAGAACGTCGGCAGCCAGCGAGCCGTTGGTTGGCAGGTACCACTGGCGTTTTTGCTGGGGCTTGACCGTGACGGCATTGTCGAGCTTCACAAGGTCAAGGACGCTGAGCGTGAGAAGGCGAACCTAACGCGGCTGCTAAAGTCGAATCTCATCCAAGAAAGCCTAGGAACCCCCGGCAAGCTTCGCACCAGAGCTGCGAAGGTCGCTCGCCAGATCGATAAACTGGAGGCGGATCTGCAAGGCTTCCAAATCGTCTCTGCTTATGACGAGCTCGTTGCCGACGCCAACCGACTCCAAGCGCAGATCGAGGACCTCACCAACGCGAACTTCCTAGACCAGGAGATGATCTCGAATCTAGAACGCGCACTGGCCGACGAACGACCGCCTGAGCTTACCGATCTCCAGCGTGTTTACGCCGAGGCTGGCGTCGTTCTGCCCGGCATCAGCTTGGCGAAGTACGAAAAGGTCGAGGAATTTCACCGGGCGATCCTCAGGAACAGACACCTCCACCTCCAAGCGGAACTTGATGATGCGCGGGCGAGGTCAACCCAGAGGCGCCAGACGATCGCCGTCGCGCAGCGGCGCCGGAATGAACTGCTTACGACGATCAACAGCGGTGGGGCGCTATCGCATTACCGTCAGATGGATGCTCAACTTATACAGCTGCGCTCGGAGCATCAGCAGCTGACAGCCCAGCTTGAGCTCCACAGCAAGATTGACCTGTTGCGCTCCGATCTGAAAGTCAAACGCGCTGAGGCCGAACGAAAAATCACCCACGATCTGGCGGAACGCGCTTCGGCCGTCGACCGAGCAATCACCGTCTTCGACGAGATTTCCGGCAGCCTTTACGACCAGCCGGCAAGTCTGGAGATCAAGGCCACCGCCGACGGCTTGGGCGTTTTCGTCCACCGCCCGGACATTGCCAGCGACGGCGTTGGGAAGATGCAGATCTTCACCTTCGACCTGATGCTCGCTACGGTCTGTTCAGAGCGGGGTGAATGGCCCGGTTTCCTCATCCATGACAGCCACATCTTCGACGGCGTTGACGGCCGCCAAGTCGCGACTGCCCTTCAAACGGCTCACGATCGCCTAGCGGCCGTCGGCGGCCAGTACATCATCACTATAAATTCTGACGATCTTGAGAAGGCTGAACGGGAAGGCGAAACGTCTTTCCGCAACTTCGTTGTAAAGCCCGAACTCGACGACTCGGAAAAGGGCGGGCTGTTTGGCTTCAAGTTCGCGACTGATGTGGAAGCCGAGGACGAAGCCGACGAATAATTTCAACGTAGGTGCCGCCGAAGTCCGCCCGCCATCCGTATCCAGAAAGTCGGCGAGCTGGCGATATGGCAACATCGGCTGTTGGCGCTAATCCGCCCCCTTAATGCGCGTCGTCCCAGTTCGTCGCCGCCCTCGCCTCGACCACCAGCGGCACGCTCAGCGCGACGGCCGGCTCGGCGGCTCCTTCCATCACCCGCCGGATCACCGCGATGGCGCGGTCGGCCTCACTTTCCGGGGCCTCGAACACCAGTTCGTCGTGGACCTGCAGCAGCATGCGGGTGCTCAGCCCCGCCTCGGCCAGGGCGCCCGGCATGCGGATCATGGCGCGGCGGATCACGTCGGCGGCGGCGCCCTGGATGGGGGCGTTGATGGCGGCGCGTTCGCCGAAGCTGCGCTCGGCGGCCGACTTGGAATGGATGGCCGGGATGTGGATGCGGCGGCCGAAGACGGTCGAGACCCAGCCCGTCTCGCGCACCCGCGCCTTCGTCGCGTCCATGTAGGCGCGGATGCCGGGGAAGCGCTCGAAATAGGTCTTGATGTAGGCCCCGGCCTCGCCCTGGTCGATGCCCAGCTGGGCGGCCAGGCCGAAGGCCGAGATGCCGTAGACGATGCCGAAATTGATCGCCTTGGCCCGCCGACGCGTCTCGGGGTCCATCCGGTCCACCGGCACGCCGAACATCTCGGATGCCGTGGCGGTGTGGATGTCGATGCCGGCGGCGAAGGCGCGCTTCAGCTCCGGAATGTCGCCGATGTGGGCCAGCAGGCGCAGCTCGATCTGGGAATAGTCGGCGCTGATCAGCACATGGCCGGGCGCGGCGATGAAGGCCTTGCGGATCTGGCGCCCCGTTTCCGTCCGTATCGGGATGTTCTGCAGGTTGGGGTCGCTGGACGCCAGCCGTCCGGTCGAGGCGGCGGCCAGCTGATAGCTGGTGTGGACGCGGTCGGTTGCGGGGTCCGCCGCCTCGATCAGGGCGTCGGTATAGGTGCCCTTCAGCTTGGACAGCTGGCGCCAGTCCAAGAGCACGCGCGGCAGCTCGTGCGTCAGGGCCAGCTCTTCCAGCACGCTGGCCTCGGTGCCCCACTGGCCGCTGGCGGTCTTCTTGCCGCCGGGCAGGTTCATCTCGCCGAACAGGATGTCGCCGATCTGGCGCGGGCTGCCGACGTTGAAGGGGCGGCCGGCCAGGGCGTGGGCCTTCTCCTCCAGCTCGGCCATCTTCATTCCGAACTCGGACGACAGGCTCTTCAGCCGTGCGGGATCGACGCGGATGCCGGCCCGCTCCATGTCGGCCAGGACGGCGGGCATGCCGCGCTCCAGCGTCTCATAGACGGTGACCAGCCCCTGATCGGCCAGCCGGGGCTTCAGCACGCGCCACAGGCGCAGGGTGACGTCGGCGTCCTCGGCGGCGTAGCAGGTCGCCGGCTTCAGCTCGACGTGTTTGAAGCTCTTCTGCGCCTTGCCGGTCCCGGCCACCTGTTTGAACGGGATGGGCTCGTGGCCCAGGTGCCGCCGCGCCAGCTCGTCCATGCCGTGCGCGTGCAGCCCGCCGTCCAGCACGTAGGAGATCAGCATGGTGTCGTCGATCGGCGCCACCGTGATGCCGCGCCGCGCCATGACCGCCAGATCGTACTTGCCGTTCTGGGTGACCTTCAGCACGCCGGGGTCCTCCAGCAGGACCTTCAGCCGGGCCAGCACCGTGGGCTTGTCCAGCTGGGTCAGCGGCTCGCGCGCGTCCGCCTGCCCCCCGAAATCCAGCCCGCCCGCGCTCTCCAGCGGCGGATGCTCGTGCGTCAGCGGCACATAGCAGGCGTCATTGGGCCCGATCGCCAGCGACACGCCGCACAGTCCCGCATGCGTCGCCGACAGGGCGTCGGTCTCGGTGTCGAAGCCGACCACGCCCGCGTCGCGCGCCCGGGCGATGAAGGCGTCCAGCTCCTCAAGCGTCTGGATGCAGCGATAGGCGTCGTGGTCGAAGCCCTGGGCCTCCACCGGCGCGGCCTCGGTCGGCGCGAAGCGGGGGGTGGAGACCGGCGCGGTCAGGGGCCTGGGCCGGGCGACGAAGGCCGTGCCGTCGCGCGCCGGGGCCTTGCCGTCGCCGACGCGGGCCCGCAGGGAGCGGAACTCCATCTCGTCCAGAAAGGCGCCCAGAACCTCCGGGTCCGGATCGCGCACGGCGAAGTCCTCGATCGGCTCCGGCGCCGGGGCGTCGCAGGTCAGCTTCACCAGCTCGCGGCTGAGCAGGATCTGGTCGCGGAAGGCGATCAGCGTCTCGCGCCGCTTGGGCTGCTTGATCTCGCCGGCCCGGTCCAGCAGCGTGTCCAGATCGCCGTACTCGTCCAGCAGCTGGGCCGCCGTCTTGGGCCCGATGCCCGGCGCGCCCGGCACGTTGTCGACGCCGTCGCCGATCAGGGCCTGCAGGTCGATCATCTTGTCCGGCGTCACGCCGAACTTCTCCATCACCGCGTCCTCGGCTAGGCGGCGGTCCTTCATCGGATCCCACATGACGACCCGCGGCCCGATCAGCTGCATCAGGTCCTTGTCGGACGACACGATGACCGCCTCGCCGCCCATGTCCCTGGCCTTGCAGGCATAGGTCGCGATCAGGTCGTCCGCCTCATATCCCGCCAGCTCGACGCAATGCACCCCGAACGCCGCCGTCGCCTGCCGCACCAGCGGAAACTGCGGCACCAGATCCTCCGGCGGCGCGCTCCGGTTCGCCTTGTACTGATCGTACAGCTCGTTCCGGAACGTCTTCTCCGAATGATCGAAGATCGCCACCAGATGCGTCGGCCCATCTTCCCCCTTCATGTCCCGCAGCAACTTCCACAGCATGTTGCAGTAGCCTTGGACTGCGCCGACGGGCAGACCGTCGGATTTGCGCGTCAGCGGCGGAAGGGCGTGATAGGCGCGGAAGATGTAGGCCGAGGCGTCGATCATCCACAGCCGCAGGGCAGGTCCGTCCTGCGTGCGGGCGTCATCCTGGGCGGTGGCGGCTTCGGTCATCGGCGGAACATAGGCGGGCCGCGTCGCCGCGTCAGCCGCATTCCCGACGACTTGACGATCAGAACTCGCGCCAGCTGTCGCCGGGCTCGCGCTCGCCGGGATCCAGGCGCTGCTGGCCCCAGGCGAAGATCATGAACAGTTTGTGGCTGCGGATACGGAACTGCCCGGTCATCGGATCGACCGCGCCCAGCGGCGCCCCCGTCCGCGCGTCGTAGAGAAATCCGGAGAACTCCGCCACGCCTACACGGTCACGCCGGCTGTAGACGGAAAGTTCGGGCAGGGAGACGACGTTGAAATTGTCGTTGATCGGGATCCGCATGTCCGGAATCCCGAAGACGCGCCGCATCTGTTCCATCGCCAGGGCGCCGGCGCGGATCTCGAAGATCACGTCGGCTTCTTCTCGAGTCCGGGCCAGAGAGTGCCCGCCCTTCGACAGCGACTCGCGAATCGCGCTGACGGCATAGGGCGCGTTCTCTGCCCGGAAGTATCCGTCGTCGACGAAGACGCGCGCCGTCTTGGGCACCGGCAGGGTCAGGCCTTCGACCGCATCGTCGGCCGCACGGGCGACCAGCAGCTGCTCCGTCGCCGTACGGCCCGGATAGGTCTCGGTCGTCGAGGCGCAGGCCGCCAGCAGCAGCGGCAGCATCAGGGCCGCGAAGCGCCTCACCACGTCCCCACGTTCGGCATGGAAACCCAGGGCTCGGCGGGAGGCAGTCGCTCGCCTTCCTGCAGCAGTTCGATCGAGATGCCGTCCGGCGACCGGACGAAGGCCATATGGCCGTCACGAGGCGGGCGGTTGATCGTCACGCCGCCGGCCATCAAGCGCTCGCAGGCGACGTAGATGTCGTCCACACGATAGGCCAGATGGCCGAAGTTTCGGCCGCCTGTGTAGACCTCCGGGTCCCAGTTGTAGGTGAGTTCCACCTCCGGCGACCGTTCGGCCGCAGAGCGGTCCAGGTCCTTCGGCGCGGCGAGGAACACCAGTGTGAAGCGCCCGGCCTCATTTTCCATACGCCGAACTTCCTGCAGACCCAGCAGGTCGCACCAGAAGCGGAGCGACGCATCGAGGTCCGTCACGCGGACCATGGTGTGCAGATAGCGCATGGGCTCTTCCGGGGGAGGGGGAGGCGCGGGTCTTCTAGACCGCCCTGGATGAAGGCGGGGTCAATTCCTGTGACTCAATGATCGCCCAAGTGACGCGGCGACGGGTCTTCGTAGTGGGCGTTCACGCCCTTCGGCGCCTTCTTGCCCTCCTGCCGGACGAAGCGGCGGTCGCAGTAGCCGCAGTCGACGAATGGCTTTTCGCCCAGTTCCAGCCAGACCAGCGGGTGACCCAGCGCGCCGCCGCCGCCGTCGCAGGCTACGCGGTGGCCGGTCACGGCGAACTGCTCCGGCGGGGGCAGGGCCTCAGGAGAGACGGTGGCGGGAACGCGCGCGGTCATTCGGAGCTCACGACTTGGCGGGACGGGGTCGGCGGCATACCTATGCGCCCCCCCGCACGGCGTCAAACGGCCGGCGGAAACCGAAAGTCCCGATGTCCGAGCTCTCCCTCCCCGCAGACGCCGTCCGCATCCGCGGCCTGACCAAGACCTATGCGGGCTCGAAGTCGTCGCCGCCCAAGGAGGCGCTGAAAGGCGTCGACCTGACCATTCCGCGCGGGTCGATGTTCGGCCTGCTGGGGCCGAACGGCGCGGGCAAGTCCACCCTGATCAACATTCTGGCCGGCGTGGTGAACAAGACGGGCGGCGAGGTCTCGGTGTGGGGCCGCGATCTGGACCGCGATCCCCGCGGCGTGCGTGCGGCCCTGGGCGTCGTGCCCCAGGAGATTTCAGCCGACGTCTTCTTCACCCCACGCGAGGCGCTGGAGGTTCAGGCCGGCTTCTATGGCGTTCCGGCGAACCGGCGGCGTTCGGACGAGCTGCTGGCGGCGCTGGGACTGGCCGACAAGGCCGGGGCTTATGTTCGGGCCCTGTCCGGCGGCATGAAGAGGCGCCTGATGGTGGCCAAGGCGCTGGTGCACAATCCGCCCATCCTGATCCTGGACGAGCCGACCGCCGGGGTGGACGTGGAGCTGCGCCGCCAGCTCTGGGCCTATGTGCGCGAGCTCAACGCCGCCGGCGTCACCATAATCCTGACCACCCACTATCTGGAGGAGGCGCAGGAGCTCTGCGACACCATCGCCATCGTCAACCGGGGCGAGGTCGTGGCCTGTGAGCCGACGCCGGCGCTGCTTCGGCGACTGGACACGCGCAACGTCGTTGTCGTGCCGGAGGGCGAGCTGGCGGCGGTGCCGAAGCTGGAAGGATTCGAGGCGTCCGCGCGGCCCGGCGGCGCGTTCGCGGTGACCTATCGCAAGGGACACGGCTCGGTCGAACAGGTGCTGGCGGCCGTGCGCGCCGCCGGGGTCACGATCCAGGACGTCTCGACCGAGGATCCGGATCTGGAGGACGTCTTCCTGGCCCTGACCTACGGCGACGCCTCGCGCCCCGATCCGACGCGGGACTGAGGTCTCAGACGATCATCACCGTGCCGAGCAGCACCCGCGCGCCGGCCCGGCCCAGGGTGCGGTCGGTGACCGCCTGCAGCTCGCGCGCCAGCCGCTCCACGTCGGGCGGCGCGCCCGGCAGCATGGCGGTCGCCGCCTGCTGCACGACGGTGTTGTAGGCTGATCGAAGCCTGGGGGCGGACTGGGTGGCGCGGGTCCGCAGGGCGGCGTCCGGAACGTCCACCCCGGTTTCCACCGTCATCACGCCGGTTGCGCCGCCGGGACGTCGGGCATTGGCGGTGACCGTGGCCAGCCGCACGTAGGTCGCGGGCCCACCGCCGCCGCCGCCACCTCCGGCCAAGTCGCGTTTCAGTCCGAGAAGGGCGCGTCTGTCCATGCCGACAGTCTGCACGGCCCCGCTTGCCGTCCGGTTAAGCCGCGGCGTCCGTCGTGACCATGGGTTTCAGGTCCAGACGGGCGAACAGGGCCGCGTCCGCGTCGTCCTCCGGGTTTGGCGTGGTCAGCAGACGGCCGCCCACGAAGATGGAGTTGGCGCCGGCCAGGAAGCACAACGCCTGCATCTCCGCGCTCATCGCCTCGCGGCCCGCCGACAGGCGGACGATCGACTTCGGACAGACCAAACGGGCCACGGCCACCGTCCGCACGAACTCGATCGGGTCGATCGTGCCTTCGGCCGCCACCCGATCGCCCAGCGGCGTGCCCACGATCGGCACCAGGGCGTTGACCGGCAGGCTGTCGGGATGAGCCGGAAGAGTCGCCAGCGCGTGCAGCAGGCCGATCCGGTCCTCGCGCCGCTCGCCCATGCCGACGATGCCGCCGCAGCAGGTGGCCATGCCCGCCTCGCGCACGTGCTCCAGCGTGTCCAGCCTGTCCTGCCAGGTCCGGGTCGTCACCACCTCTCCGTAGAACTCCGGCGAGGTGTCGAGGTTGTGATTGTAGTAGTCGAGCCCTGCCGCCTTCAGCGCGCGCGCCTGCTCCGCCGTCAGCATGCCCAGGGTCGCGCACGTCTGCAGGCCCAGCGCCTTCACCCCGGAGATCATGGTGGCGAGCTTCGGCAGGTCGCGGTCCTTCAGCTCGCGCCAGGCGGCCCCCATGCAGAAGCGGTCGGCCCCGCCGGCCTTGGCCGCCATCGCCTCGGCGAGCACCGCCTGGGCGTCCATCAGCTTCTCGGCCTTCAGCCCCGTGTCGAAGTGGGCGGACTGGGAGCAGTAGCCGCAGTTCTCGGCGCAGCCGCCGGTCTTGATCGACAGGAGGCGGCTCTTCTGGATCGCCGACGGATCGAAGTTCGCGCGGTGAACCTCCGCCGCACGGAAGACCAGGTCCATGAAGGGAAGGTCGAACAAGGCCGCGACCTGATCGCGGGTCCAGTCGTGGCGGGGATCTGCGGATTCGATTGGCATGGCCGCTTCCTGCGACGGCCGAGCCCACGGGGCAAGCCTCAGATCTCGAGGATCAGCTCACCGCGATCCAGATCGATGACCACGCCTTCGAACACGCCCAGCACGTCCACCCCGATCAGCATGGCGGGCTCGTCCGCCAGGCCCAGGTGTCGGAAGATGTGGAAGTCGCCCATCAGGACGCCCAGCCGGTCCATCAGCATCCCGCCCATCCGAACCGCGTTCACCGACATCGGCTGGGCGGAGATCGAGGCCCCCGTCGGCGACTGGACCGCATGGCCGTCACCCGCGCCGATCAAGGCCAGCGGCCGGGCCTGTGCCGCCTCGGCCAGAGCGGGATTGATCAGGCTGACCGCCGCGCCGGTGTCGACCACCCCCTTGGCCGGCCGACCCCGCACCAGCATCTGCAGCGTGATCAGACCGCGCGCCGGCGCACCGGCCGGGGCCGGCGGCGGTGAGAAAGTGACGCGGGGGCGCTCGGCCTGAAGAAAGGTGTCGTCGTCCAGCCGGGAGCGTCCGATCGACGTGCCGCGTCGTCCCCTGAGACGGAGGTCGATCCTCTGGCCGGCCAGGAGGTCCAGCCCGAGCAGGCCGTCCAGACCGATCAGGCCCCGTCGGTCGCCAACCGCCAGCCGCACGTCCGACCGGTTCAATGCGCCGCTCGAAATCGTCGCCGCCTGGACAAGGTCGACGGGCTCGGCGCCGACGATGGTGTGCATGACCGCGGCGCCCGCCGGGCCCAGTTCCAACTGGCCGACCAGGTCCGAGGCGACGACGGAAGCCGTTGCGGCGGTGTCCAGCGCGAAGATGAGGTCTCGACCGTTCAGACGGACGGGCACGGTCGAACGGCCCACTCGATCCAGGGCGTCCTGCGCCTGGGCCAGCCTGGCCGCACCGATCAGCGTGGCCAGGCCGGCCATTCCGCCGAGAATCGTCCGTCGATCCGAAGCCGTCATGTGCGCTCCCCTCAACGGCGACGATGGCACGCCTCAGACGGAACGGCGAGAGCATCATATAAGGATATCCTTATGCGATGTTGCTCCCGAACGGCCGAGGGGCTATAGGCGCGCGACCTCACCTTCGCGCGAAAGCAGAGCCATGACCGACTACATCGTCCGCGACATCTCGCTGGCCCCCTTCGGCGACAAGGAAATCGCCATCGCCGAGACCGAGATGCCGGGCCTGATGGCGCTGCGCGACGAATACGGCGCGGCTCAGCCGCTGAAGGGCGCGCGGATCGCCGGTTCGCTGCACATGACGATCCAGACGGCCGTGCTGATCCAGACGCTGGAGGCCCTGGGCGCCGAGGTGCGCTGGGCGTCGTGCAACATCTTCTCGACCCAGGACCACGCAGCCGCCGCCATCGCCGCCAACGGCACGCCGGTGTTCGCCGTCAAGGGCGAGACGCTGGAAGAGTACTGGGACTATGCCCACAAGATCTTCGAATGGGCCGACGGCGGCTATCCGAACCTGATCCTGGACGACGGCGGCGACGCCACCCTGCTGTGCGTGCTGGGCCCTAAGGCCGAGAAGGACGCCTCGGTCCTCGACAATCCGACCAACGAGGAAGAGGAAGCCCTCTTCTCGGTGATGAAGCGGTACCTGAAGGAGAAGCCCGGCTTCTACTCGGCCATCCGCGACGCCATCGGCGGCGTGTCGGAAGAGACCACCACGGGCGTGCATCGCTTGTATCAGATGGCCGAGCGCGGCGAGCTGCCCTTCCCCGCCATCAACGTCAACGACAGCGTCACAAAGTCCAAGTTCGACAACCTGTACGGCTGTCGAGAGAGCCTGGTCGACGCCATCCGTCGTGGCACGGACGTCATGCTGTCGGGCAAGGTCGCCGTGGTCTGCGGCTATGGCGACGTCGGCAAGGGCTCGGCCGCCTCGCTGCGCCAGGGCGGCGCCCGCGTGGTCGTGACCGAGATCGATCCGATCTGCGCCCTGCAGGCCGCGATGGAAGGCTATGAGGTCCAGACCCTGGAAGACGTTGCGGACAAGGCCGACATCTTCGTCACCGCCACGGGGAACAAGGACGTCATCACCGTCGACCACATGCGGGCGATGAAGAACAACGCCATCGTCTGCAACATCGGCCACTTCGACTCGGAGATTCAGGTCGCCGGTCTGAAGAACATGAAGTGGGACGAGATCAAGCCGCAGGTCGACCACGTCGAGTTCCCGGACGGCAAGAAGATCATCCTTCTGTCCAAGGGCCGCCTGGTGAACCTGGGCAACGCCACCGGCCACCCGTCGTTCGTGATGTCGGCGTCGTTCACCAACCAGACGCTGGCCCAGATCGAGCTGTGGACCAACAAGTCGAAGTACCAGAACCAGGTCTATGTCCTGCCCAAGCACCTGGACGAGAAGGTCGCGCGCCTGCACCTGGACAAGCTGGGGGCCAAGCTGACCCAGCTGAAGCCCGACCAGGCCGACTACATCTCCGTGCCGGTGCAGGGCCCCTTCAAGCCGGACCACTACCGCTACTGATCGGTGCCGCCCGGTGCGGCGGGAGCCTCAGTTCCCGCCCGCCGGACGCGCCCCGCGCTGGCCCGCCTCCAGGATCGGCATGCCGGCCTCGGTGGGGATGTAGATGATCTGGCGGTCCTGCTGGTCCGCCGTCTCCTTCAGCATGTCGATGTAGGCCCAGCGCAGATAGTTCTCCGGCCCGCCCAGGCTCTGGGCCATGATGCGGTTGGCCTCGTTCGTGCCGCGCGCCCGCTCGACCTCGGCCTGGGCGGTCAGGCGGGCGGAATCCAGCGCCGCCTGCGCCTCCAGCACCCGGATGCGGCGATCCTGCACCGCCTGTTCATAGGCGGCCTTGCCCGCCATCTGCTTGCGATAGACGTTGTAGGTCGGCAGGCCGACCAGCACGCCCACGACGACGATCAGCACGCCGACGATCGCCGCCATCGTGGTTCCGAATCCGCGCATGTCACAGCTCCCTTGATGCCGGCCGAGGCCAACAGCCGCGCGGCGCGGAGTCAACCGGACACACGCGCGCTGGACGGAACCGTCGGCGCGGCCCACGTTCGGAACGCCATGAACGCCAACCTCTTCGCCTTGATCGCCGTCTTCGCCGCGGGGGCCGCAGCCGCCATCCAGGGACCGACCAACGCCCGGCTGGCCCAGGGCGTCGGCACGCCGCTGAACGCCGCCCTGGTGTCCTTCGCGGTCGGCACGATCACGCTGATGATCCTGGCCGTCGCGATGCAGCACCGGCCGGAGGAGCAGGCCGTGCGCGCGGTCCCGGCCTGGGCGTGGATCGGCGGGCTTTACGGCGCCCTGTTCGTCTTCGTCCTGGCCTGGGCCACGCCGAAGCTGGGCGTGGCGACGTCGCTGGCGGCGGTGGTGGCGGGCCAGCTGGTGCTGGGTCTGCTGATCGACCACTTCGGCCTGATGGGCGTGCCGCGTCAGCCGATCAGTCTGGCCCGGCTGGGCGGCACGGCCATGGTGATCGGCGGCATGCTGCTGGTGCGGCGGGGGTGAGGTCGGCCTATATTCGCCGGCGATGACCGAGGCGATTCCGGCCCCCGAAACCGATCTGAAGGCCGCCGAGCTGATCCGCGACGAGGCGCGGCGGGCGCCGGACAAGCCGGGCGTCTATCGCATGTACGGCGAGGACGGCGCGTGCCTGTACGTCGGCAAGGCGCGGTCGCTGAAGAAGCGGATCGTGCAGTACGCCCAGGGGCGGTTCCACACTCAGCGCATCGCCCACATGGTGTCGCTGACCCGGTCGATGGAGCTGGTGGTCACGGCGACCGAGACCGAGGCGCTGCTGCTGGAATCCAACTTCATCAAGAAGCTGAAGCCGCGGTTCAACGTGGTGCTGAGGGACGACAAGTCGTTCGCCGAGTTGATGATCCGGCGCGACCATCGGGCTCCGCAGGTGAGGAAGCATCGCGGCGCGCACACCATCAAGGGCGACTATTTCGGGCCGTTCGCCTCGACCTGGGCGGTGAACCGAACCCTGACCACGCTGCAGAAGGCCTTCCTGCTGCGCTCGTGCTCGGACAGCGTCTACGAGAGCCGGACGCGGCCGTGCATGCTGCACCAGATCAAGCGCTGCTCGGCGCCGTGCACGGGGTTGATCTCGCTGGAGGACTACGCCGAGCTGGTGGACGAGGCCGAGGCGTTCCTGCGCGGCAAGTCTCGCGCGGTGATCGGGCGGCTGTCGAAGGAGATGCAGGCCGCCAGCGACGACATGGACTTCGAGACCGCCGCCCGGGTGCGCGACCGCATCCGGGCGCTGTCGGCGATTTCGATGGAGAACTCCGTATCGGCCGAGGGGGTGGCCGAAGCGGACGTCTTCGCCGTTCATTCGGACGCAGGTCAGGCCTGCGTGCAGGTGTTCTTCTATCGCGGCGGCCAGAACTGGGGCGGGCGGGCGTACTTTCCGCGCGTCGACAAGTCGGACGGCGACGCCGACATCCTGGGGGCCTTCCTGGGCCAGTTCTATGAGGACAAGCCGGTCCCGCGCGAGATCCTGTCCAACGTGGCGCCGTTCGAGAAGGAGCTGCTGGAAGAGGCCTTCTCGATGATGGCCAAACAGGTCGACGGGCGGCGCGTGGTGTCGATCGAGCGGCCGCAGCGCGGCGACCGCAAGGCGCTGGTGGACCACGCCCTGACAAATGCGCGCGAGGCGCTGGGACGGCGGCTGGCCGAGAACTCGGCGCAGGGAAAGATCCTCGACGAGGTGGTCGAGGCCTTCGGTCTGGACGGGCGGCCGGAGCGGATCGAGATCTACGACAACGCCCACATCCAGGGCTCGAACCCCGTGGGCGCCATGGTCGTGGCCGGGCCCGAGGGCTTCCGCAAGAACCAGTACCGCAAGTTCAACATCCGTGGCGAGGAGCTGAGCCCCGGCGACGACTTCGGCATGATGCGCGAGGTCATGCGCCGCCGCTTCAGCCGTCTGGTGAAGGAAGAGGACGAGGGCGAGGCGCCGGAACGTCCCGATCTGCTGCTGATCGACGGCGGCCTGGGCCAGCTGACCGCGGTGCGGTCGGTGCTGGACGAGCTGGGGCTGGAGGACATACTGGCCGTCGGCGTGGCCAAGGGGCCGGATCGCGACGCGGGGCTGGAGAAGTTCATCATCCCCGGCAAGCCGCCCTTCATGCTGCCGCTGAAGTCGCCGGCGCTGTACTACATCCAGCGGCTGCGCGACGAGGCGCACCGCTTCGCCAACGGCGCCCACGCCAAGAGGCGGTCGATGGACATCAAGAAGAACCCACTGGATGAAATCGAAGGGGTTGGGCCCGGCCGCAAGAAGGCCCTGCTGCACGCCTTCGGTTCGGCCAAGGGCGTCGGGCGGGCGTCGGTGGTGGATCTGGAGAAGGTCGACGGCATCAACCGCGCGCTGGCCGAGCGAATCCACGCCTTCTTCCACCCGGCCGGCCGGGCCTAGGGTGCGCGCATGACCGACTTCGCGGAAGGCACGGTGCATCGGGCGGCGGACGACCTGAAGGCGGCGATCCGCGCGGACGCCGACGCGCTGGCGCTGTGGCAGGGGCTGACGCCGCTGGGCCGCAACGAGTTCATCTGCTGGGTCGAGGACGCCAAACAGGCGCCGACGCGTGGGCGCCGCATCCGCCGCACGATCGAGGAGATCCAGGAAGGCAAGCGCCGTCCGTGCTGCTGGCCGGGCTGTCCGCACCGCGACGACAAGCCGCCCAGCCGCTGGCAACAGGCGATGGCCGCGAAGAAGGACGTGAAATGACCGACGCCGATCCCCTGTTCGACGGCTACCGCCGCTTTCGCCGGGACAGCTGGCCCGAGGCTAAGGCCGAGTACGAGGCGCTGGCCGCCGACGGCCAGACGCCCCACACCCTGGTGATCGCCTGTTCCGACAGCCGGGCGGATCCGGCGCTGATTTCGACGCGGCGCCGGGCCAGCTGTTCGTGGTCCGCAACGTCGCCAATCTGGCCCCGCCCTATGCCCCCGACGGCGACCTGCACGGGGTCTCGGCGGCGCTGGAGTTCGGGGTGAAGGTGCTGAAGGTCCGCCGCATCGTGGTCATGGGCCACGCCCACTGCGGCGGGGTGGCGGCGATGCGCGCGGGCGCGCCGGACAGCTGCCGTGACTTCCTGGCGCCGTGGATCGCGCAGGGCGAGCCGACGGTCCGCCGCGTCGCCGAGGCGGTCGCGCCAGACCGGGTCGAACAGGCCAGCGAGGAGGCGGTGGTGCGGCTGTCGCTGGACAACCTGCGCAGCTTCCCGTGGATCGCGGAAAGGGAGGCGGCCGGTGAACTGGAACTGGTCGGCCTGCATTTCGGCATCGCCGAGGGGCTGCTGCGGCGGCTGACGGGCGCGGGGCCGTTCCAGCCGCTCGCCTGATCAGACGAAGCGTGGCATCTCAGGCCATCAGCCCGAGGACGCCATGACCCCCGCCCCGCATCCCCACGCCAATCCCATCCCCAACATCCTGACGGGCCTGCGCCTGGCGGCGGGGGTGGTGATGTTCCTGATCCTGGCGGGGGCGACGGGGGGCATCCCCTATCTGTCCAGCTATCTGAGCCCCGAGGACCAGTTCGCCCTGTATCGCGCCGCCTTCTTCATCTTCGTGGTGGCGGCGTCGACGGACTGGATCGACGGCTATCTGGCGCGGCGCTGGCATGCGACCACGCGCTGGGGCGCCATCCTGGATCCGATCGCGGACAAGGTGCTGGTGACCGGCGCCATCCTGGGTGTGCTGACGAGCGGCTCCGTGCCGCAGATCGCCATTCCCTGCGGCCTGATCCTGTTCCGCGAGTTCGCGGTGTCGGCTCTGCGCGAGACGGTGGCGGGCAAGGTCAAGCTGCCCGTCACCCTGCTGGCCAAGTGGAAGACCACGCTGCAGCTGGTGGCCTTGGGCGCCCAGCTGTTCGCCCGCAACTGGGACGGCTTCGGGCTGGAATTCGACTGGCTGCCGCACTTCCAGCTGTTCGCCGACGTCCTGATCTGGGCCGCCGCCGTCATCACGGTCTGGACCGGCTGGGAGTATTTCGAGAAGGCCCGGCAGAAGATGAGCCAGATCTAGGGGCAGAAATTAGGGGTAGGCGGCAGGGCGACGCGGACCTCTCCTACCCCTAACGACTACCCCTGCCGACTCACCCGACCCCCAGCTCTTCCAGCAGGTGATCCATCCCGTAGACGTCGCGGAGAGCGACCGTCACCGCGCCCGTCGTGACGATGACCGAGCGATTGACGTTCGGATCGTACCCATAGGCGTTGCGCTGGGTCAGGATGGTGGAGTCGAAGTTGGCCCCCACGATCTCGCCCGCCGCGTTGACCGCGGGCGACCCCGACGAGCCGCCGATGGTGTCGGTGGACACCGCCATGTTCAGCACGGTGTCGGCCGGGATGCGGTCGCGCGCGGCCAGCAGCCTGGGCGCGACGTCGAACGGCGCGGCGCCGGTCATGCGGTCCCACAGGCCGGCGAAGGTGGTGAAGGCCGGCACGGTCTGGCCCTGATAGGTCCAGCCCTCGACCCGGCCCCACGTCAGACGCAGGGTGCCGGTGGCGTCCGGGTAGACGCTGTCGCCATAGGCCCCGAAGCGGGCGCGGGCCAGGGTTTCCGAGGCGCGGTCGGTCGGGCCGACGACGCGCTCCTCCCACTCGGCGCGGGCGGCGCGGCTCTCGTCCTGGATCGACAGCACCCACTGGATCAGGGGGTCATCCGAGGCCTCGATCGCCTCCAGCCCGCCGTCCCACAGGGCGCGACGCACCGCCGGATCGGCCAGCTTCGTCCCGCCGATGACGCGGGCGGCCAGGCCCTCGGGCGACTCCCGGCCCAGCAATCCCCGAACCCGGGGATCGTCGACCGTCAGCCATTCGCGGGTCTTGGACAGCCACCAGCCCAGCTGCATCTCCTCCAGCTCGGGATAGATCGGGCGCTCGGCGGCGATGCGGCTCTGGGCGGCGCCCAAGCGGCCGTCGACGTATTCCGGCAGACGCTCGCCGGACGGCTTGGCCCGCTCCTGCGCCGCTCGGACCAGGGTCCAGGCGTAGCCGAACAGCACCGAGCCGCCGCCGGCGCGGGCCTCGAGCATGGCATAGGAGGGATACAGCGCGCGCTGGATCGGCTGGATCGCCGCCAGCTCGCCCCACGGGTCGCCGACGTCGGCCGCCAGCGCCGGGTTCGCCGCCACGCGGGCCTTGAAGTCGGCCTCGTCCGCGGCCCGCTTCGCCATGAAGTCGACGTCGATCAGGGCGCGCATGCGGCCGATGCCGCGCTTGTAGGTGTTCTCCAGCGACACCAGCGGATCCATCACCTCGAAGGCGCGCTGGGGGCTTTCCTCGCCATAGCGGATCATGCGGCCGCGCAGCTCCGACGTGATCAGCTGATCCATCGGCAGGATCACGTCGCGGACGGTGTACAGCTGGTCCTGGGTCAGCAGGCGCTGGGTCGCGCCGGGGCTTCCGGTGACGAAGATGGGCTGGCCCTCGACGGGCTTCGACGCGTTCCATTTGAAATGGATCGGCGTCGCCGCCGGCGCGCCGTTCTCGTACAGGCGGATGAAGGCCGCATCGATCGAGAAGCGCGGGAAGTTGAAGTTGTCCAGGTCGCCGCCGAAGGTCGCGGCGCGGTCCTCGGGCGCCCAGGCCAGGCGCACGTCGGCATAGCGCTTGTAGGTGTACAGCTTGAACTGGCCGCCCCGGTACAGGGTCACGACCTGGCAGCGGCTGTCGGTCTTGCCGGCGCACGCCTCGGCCTCGATGGCGGCGGCCTCGGCGTCACGGGCGCGGACGAAGGCGGCGCCCGACTGACCGGCGCCCGCCGCCTGCATGCGCTGGGTGACGTCCGCGATGTCGGTCAGGATCTCGGCCGAGGCGCCGGGGCAGCGCTTCTCCTCGGCGCGCGAGGCGGGCAGGAAGCCGGTGGCGGCGTAGTTCACCTGGGGCGTCGACAGCTGCGCCACGCACGAGGCGACGCAGTGGTTGTTGGTCATGACCAGCCCCTCGTCCGAGACCACGCCCGCCGAACAGCCGCCGAACTTGACCGACGACAGCCGCACCCGGTCCAGCCACGCCTGGTCGATGTTGGTGCCCAGCGTCGCGTTGACCCGCGCGATGGGGAAGTTGTCGAAGGTCCACATCCCCTCGCCCGCCTGCACGGCGGGGGCGGCGATCAGGGTGAGGGCGGTCGCGGCGGCGACGATCCGGCGGCCGAGGGTCATGGGCGAGGCTCCGACACGAAAACTGACGCGGCGGACATTGGCGGGGGGAGGGGGTGGTGGCAAGCGGCGAGCTCCCGCCGTAACATCAGGCCTCGGCAGGAACGTGCGGATACAGCGCTGTCGCCATCAACTGCCGCCGACCTTCGTGGTCAGCCCGTTGGTACTCCGGCAGGGACGTGATCCGATGGCGCACCCGCGTCAGATGATGGGTGACGACCCAGTCGGAATAGTGCTCCGCGGCCGTGCCACGGTCCGCTTCCAGTGCCGTCATCGCCGCGCGGAGAATCTCGTTGATGGGCGGGCTCAGGAGCCCCGTCGCCGTCTCGTCATCGAAGAACTTGGCCCTTAGCGCCAGCTGAAGGCAAAGCGCCACGTCACCGGACCCCTCGAAGGTGAGCGAGACCCGTCGGTCCCCGGATTGGACGTCCATCGCGATCTCCTCAAGCCGTCGTTCGCAAGGAGCGGGAAGTCGCCTCCCGCAGCACCGCCACATACCCCGGCGCGACTTCCATCCGCCGCCCCGGCTCGGTCGCTCTCACCGCCCGGTGCAGGGCGGGCAGTTTCCAGCAGGGGACGTGCATGAACAGGTGGTGCTCGGCGTGGAAGTTGACCCAGTAGGGGGCGATGAAGGCGCGTTCCCACCATGACGCCCGAGTGGTGCGGGCGGCGCGGAAGGGGTCGTCGGCCGAGCCCTCGACGCAGGCGTGCTCGGCGATGTTCCTCAGCCGAGTGACCATCGGGAACCACGTCGCCAGCGGCAGCAGCCACAGGGCCAGCCACGCCCACCAGACCCCGCCCAGCGCCATGACGGCGAACAGGGCGGCGTTGACCAGAAGGAACGGCAAAACCGACTTGCCGGTGACCACGGCCCCTTCGGCCACGTCCGCATCCCGCCGTGACTGAATCGCCTTCACCGCGAACAGCACTCGCTGTTTGAAGAAGGTCTGGCCCGTCAGGTCGCGCACGATCTTGCGGCGCAGGGACGCGCGGCTGACAGGAAAGGGCGCGGACAGGATCAGGTCGGGGTCCTCGGCCTGCTGGGCGTATTTGTGGTGGGCCAGGTGATAGGGGCGATAGGCGTCCAGGCTGGCGCCCACCGGCACGGCGCACAGCCAGTGGCCCAGAAAGTCGTTCAGCCGCCGGTTCGGCGACAGGCCGCCATGCGCCGCCTCGTGCATCAGGATGGCCAGCCCAAGCTGCCGCGTGCCGATCACCATGACGCAGACGGGGATCAGGATCGGCCAGATCACGCCGACCGCCGTCGCCAGCGCGATCATGCCCCAGCAGTGCGCGACCAGCAGCGGCCCGACCCAGCCGGCGCGGGTCTGGAACGGCGCCCATTGTTCGTGCGTGAAGACGTCGGCGGCGCGGACTCGCGGTGCGGCGGGCATGGCTCGACGATACCCCTGAACCGGATCAGGATGAAGCCGCGCGCGTTCGGGCGTCGGGCCGGAGACACGACATGGACGGGGTTTCGATCGAAGCGGCGAGGGAGACGCTGGCGGGCCTGTGGGGTCAGGCGGGAGTGACCTGGGTTCTCCCCGTGCTGCTGGGGCTGGGCCTTGCCGCAGCGACGGGGCTGCGCACCTTCCTGCCGCTGCTGATGATGGCGGGCGCCGAGCGGCTGAACCTGTTCGGCCTGCAGCTGAACGACAGCTGGAGCTGGGTCACCTCGGACGCGGCGATGATCGCGCTGGGCGTCGCGGCCGTGATCGAGTTCGTCGGCGACAAGATCCCCGGCGTGGACCATGCCCTGCATTCGCTGGGTCTGGTTGCCCGGCCCGTCGCGGCGGCGGTGGCGGCCGGCGGGCTGTTCGCGGGGGTCGATCCGACCACGGCGGCGGTGGCGGGGGTGATCGTCGGCGCGCCTACGGCGCTGGCCTTCAACGCGGCACAAGGGTCGGCTCGGGTTGCCTCGACCACCACGACAGCCGGGCTCGGCAATCCGGCGCTGAGCCTGATCGAGGACGTGCTGAGCGTCTTCACCGTGATCCTGGCGTTCCTGGCGCCGATCCTGATCCCGGTCCTGCTGATCGTACTGGCGGTGGTCGTGTTCCGCCTGGCGCGGCGGCTGCGACGGCGCAGGGAAGGTCAGGCGCGGCCGGCCTGACGCATGCGCCTCAGGCCTTCGACGGCAGGAAGGGCGAGAAGGTGATGACGGTGAAGGTGTCGCGGATGTGCGGCCGCGTCTGCACCGACCGGGTCACGAAGGTGCCGATGTCCATGTCCTTCGGCAGGTTGAACTTGGCCAGCAGGTCGTACTGGCCCGACGTGGAATAGACCTCCGACACATGCTCGACCTCGTCCACGATGTCGGCCGCCACGTCGTTGGCATGGCCCAGCTCGCATTTGATGAAGACGAAGATGGCGGTCATCATGGCGGCGGTTCCCTTGGTGCGAGGCTTCTAGTGGCGGACGACGCGGCGGGCGGCAAGCCGATCGATCTCGAAGCCGAGTACAACAACCGCGCCCGCGTGGCCGACCATCAGGCGATCATGCTGCGCTGGAAGGCCGAGAGCGAGGCGGCGCGGGCGGTGCGGCCGCCGGTGGAGGTGCGATACGGCTTGGGGCCGCGCGAGGTGATGGACCTGTTCGAGGCGGTCGAGGGCGCCCCGGTCGCGGTCTTCCTGCACGGCGGCTACTGGCAGGCGCTGGACCGCAGCTGGTTCAGCTGGATCGCGCCGGCGCTTGTCGGCCGGGGGGTGAGCGTGGCCATCCCCTCCTACGACCTGGCCCCCTCGGTGCGTCTGGGCCGCATCCTCATGCAGGTGCGCGACGCCGTGGAGGCGGTGCGGGCCCGGACCGGCGCGCGGCCCGTCGTGTTCGGCCACTCCGCGGGCGGTCACATGGCGGCGGCCATGCTGTCGGAAGGGCGGGCGTCCGCCGCGCTGGCCATCAGCGGCGTGTTCGATCTTGAGCCCCTGATCCCGACGTCGCTGAACGTCGCCCTGGGGCTGGACGTGCCGGAGGCCCGCGCGCTCAGCGTCACCAACTGGCCCGTGCCCGACGGCTCCACCCCCGGCGGCACGACGCTGGACTGCTGGGTCGGCGGGGAGGAAAGCGCGGAGTTCATCCGCCAGTCGCGCGACATGGCGGCGCTGTGGGGCGCGCGGGGCGTGGAGACGCGGGTGGAGGTCTTAAACGGCCTGAACCACTTCACCGTGCTGGATCTGCTGAGCGACGCGGACAGCGCGATGGTGGGGCGGGTGGTGGAGATGGCGAAACCATAAGTTCCCGCTCATCCCCGCAGAAGCGGGGACCCGGTGCTTTCGTGTTGCTGGGCGCGTGAGATATGCATGTCGGACCACTGGAAATTCCGGTCGCTCAAAGGACTGGGTCCCCGCTTCTGCGGGGATGAGCGGAGACAGAGATGCCCCACGACCGTCTGAGCGTGCTGACCGCCCTGGAGGCGCAGGGCGTCTGTCCGGTGTTCTATCACGCCGACCCGGAGGTCTGCCTGAACGTCATCCGGGCCTGCGCGAGGGGCGGGGCGCCGGTGGTGGAGTTCACAAACCGGGGCGACTTCGCCGTCGACCTGTTCGGGGATATCGCGCGCGAGCTGCAGAGAACCGACCCCGACGTCATCCTTGGCATCGGCTCGGTGATCGACGCGGGCACGGCCTCGACCTTCCTGAACCGGGGCGCGCGCTTCGTGGTCAGCCCGGGGCTGGTCGAGGAGGTCGCGCGGACCTGCAACCGGCGCATGACCGCCTACTTCCCGGGCTGCGGCTCGGTGACCGAGATCCTGAAGGCGCAGGAGCTGGGCTGCGAGATCGTGAAGCTGTTCCCCGGCGCCAGCGTCGGCGGGCCGGACTTCGTCAAGGCGGTTCTCGGACCCATGCCGTGGACCAAGATCATGCCGACGGGCGGCGTCGATCCGGACGCGGCGTCGATCGCCAGGTGGTTCGGCAGCGGCATCGTCGCGGCCGGCATGGGCTCGAAACTGATCACGGACGCGGCGGTGAAGGCCGGCGACTGGGGCGCGATCGAGGCCGAGGTCAGGAAGGCCGTCGAGGCGGTGAAGGCGTTCCGGGAGGGCTGACGCCCTCCCGTCTCACTCGATCCCCAGGTCGGCCCGGTTCAGGTCGACGTCCTCGGCCTTGATCACCACCAGGTCGGGGTGCGCGGCGCGCATCGTTTCGAGGAACTGCGAGGCGTCGCCGACGACGACGACGTAGGCGCGTTCGCGGCCCAGCCAGCGGTTCGCCACGTCAGAGACGGCGGCGGGGTCCGTCGCCCGCAGGCGGGTCGGCCAGGTCTCGATCTCGGACAGCGGCAGGCCGAGCACCACGGTGTTGCCGATGAAGCCGCCCAAGCCGCCCGTGGTCTCAAGCGAACGGGAGAATCCGCCCAGCACGAAGTTCTCGCGGTCGGTGACGGCCTGGTCGGCGACGGGTTCGGTCTTCAGCCGATCGATCTCGTCGAGCACCAGACCCAGGACCTCGGTCGCGCTCTCGTTCTTGGTCTGGGTTGTCGCGGTCAGGACGGAACCGTCGGCGCGGGCCGACAGGCCGGAATAGGCGCCGTAGCTGAGGCCGCGTTTGGCCCGCACCTCGTTGAACAGTCGCCCGCCGCTGCCGCCGCCGATGACGGCGTTGGCCACGGTGGCGGCGGCCCAGTCGGCGGAGTCACGGTCGGGACCGCGCACGGCGACGGCGACCGCCGCCTGTCCGGCGCCCGGCATGTCGATCACCAGCACGCGCGGGGGCGTCGGATCGCCGGCGCGATCGGCGACCGTCGGGGCGGCGCCGGCGGGGCGGGGCCAGTCGCCGAAGGTGGCCTCTGCGAAGGCGAAGGCGGCCTCGGGCTCCACGCCGCCGGTGATCACCAAGGCGGCGTTGTCGGGCCGCCACCAGCGGCCGTGGTGGGCCACCACGTCGTCGCGGGTCAGGGCCGCGAGGCTCTCGGCCGTGCCCGACGACGGCGCGCCGTAGGGGGCCGCGCCGTAGACCAGACGGTCCAGGGCGGCGCCGGCCAGGGTGGCCGGGTCGCGCAGGGCGACGCGCAGACCGTTGATGCCGCGCGTGCGCTGACGCTCCAGCTCCGCCGCCGGGAAGTCGGGACGCAACACCACGTCGGCGAAGATCGGCCCGGCGCCCTCCAGCGAGGCGATGGGCGCCGACAGACTGACCGAGGTCGAGTCCAGTCCGGCCCCGGCGCCGATCGAAGCTCCGAGCGATTCCAGAGACGCCGCGATCTGCGGCGCCGTCCGGCCGCCCGCGCCTTCCCGCGCCAGATTCGCCGTGCCTGAGGCGAGGCCCATCCGACCTTCTGGATCGCCGGCCGCGCCGCCGCCGATGATCAGCTGGGCGTTGACGATCGGCAGATCGGTGGACTTGGCCACGATGACGCGCAGCCCGTTCGGCAGAGTGCGCTCGGCCACGGCGGGAACCGCGGCGACGCGCGCCGCGCCCGGCGCGGGCGGCGCCATGCGCCGACCCTCGGGCAGCAGTTCGTTCGGCGGCAGGATCGCCGGCGGCACCGAGACGAAGGTCGGAACCGGCGCGGGGTTGCGCCAGCTGTCCTCCGGCACACCCTCGGGACGTTGGCTCTCGTCCAGATATCGGACGCGCACGACGGCGTCGTCGCGCAGATAGGTGCGGGCGACGCGCAGCACGTCGTCGGCGGTCACGGCCTGGACGGCGGCCAGACGGGCGTCGGGGGCTTTCGGGTCGTTTTCGGACACCAGGGCCTGGCCCAGGATGAAGGCGCGGCCGGACGCGGTCTCGCGCTGGCGCAGTTCGGACGAGACGATCTCCATCTTGGCCTCGTCCAGCTCAGCCTGGGTGACGGGATTGGCGCGGATCTCGGCGATCACGGCGTCGTAGGATGCCTCGGCCTGCTCCAGCGTCTTGCCCTGGGCGACGATGACGGTGCCGGAGACGACGCCGTCCTCCTCCATGGTGTTGGCCCCGAAGGAGGCGCTGGTGGCGACCTGGTCCGCATAGACCAGCCGTTGGTACAGGCGGCTGTTCTGTCCGCGCGACAGGATGCCCTGCAGCACGTCCAGCGCGGCGGCGTCGGGGTGGTCGGCCGCCACGCCCGGCCAGATGCGGCCGATCGCGGGAAGCGGCACATTGGGCGCATAGGCGACGACGTCGCGCGGCTGGGTGCGGGGCGTCTCGACCGGCCGCTGGAACACCGGAACCGGGCGGTCCGGGTTCGGAATCTCGCCGAAATACTGATCGACCCATCGGTCCAGCTGGGCCGGATCGAAATTGCCCGAGACGATCAGGGTCGCGGTGGCGGGCCGATAGTAGGCCTCGTGGAAGGCGCGAGCGTCGTCGATGGTGGCGGCGTCCAGTTCCTCGATGGAGCCGATCACGCTGCGACGATAGATGCTCTCGTCGAAGCTGTTGTCGCCGATCACGAAGCGACCCAGCCGGCCGTAGGGGGGCGCGTAGACGCGCTGACGCAGTTCTTCCTTCACGATCGACCGCTCGGCGTCGAACACCGCCTGATCGACCACCGGCCGCGCCATGCGCTCGGCATGGGTCCAGAGCATCATCTCCAGATACTCGGGCGGAACGGTCTCGTAGTAGTTGGTGAAGTCCTGGCCGGTCGAGGCGTTGCGGCTGCCGCCCGCATTCTCGACCCAGGTCGAGATCTGGCCGTAGGGGATGTTGACCGTCTTGCGGCTGAGGATGTGCTCGAACAGGTGGGCGAAGCCCGAGCGGCCCTCGGGATCATCCTTGCCGCCGACATCGTACCAGACCTGCACCGTGACGGTGCCGGCCGTCGGGTCCGGCATGGCGTAGACGTCCAGCCCGTTCGGCAGCTCGCGATGGGTGTACTGCAGCGGCGGCACGGCGATGACCGAGGCGTCCTGGGCTTGAGCCAGGCCTGGGACGGCGGCCATGAGCGCCAGAACCGAGGCGGCGGCCAGAGCGGCGCGCAGGGGACGAAGACGGGACATGGGCGAAAGCTCCTCGACGGGTCGCCGGACCCTATCAGGGCGGGAAGGCGGCGAAAGTTACGGTGACGTAATGCGGCGTCAGGCCGCGTGGAGCGCCGCAGGCCGTGCCTGCGGGCCCGACACTTTCGTCAGGCCGAGCGCGCCTTGATCGGCGCGGCGCCGTCGGCGAGGGACTCGTTGAGATAGACCTCGGCTTCCTGGGCGTTCAGCGCGGGGGCGTAGCCGAAGCCCTGGCCGTAGTGGCAATGGGCGTCGATCAGGCGCCGGGCCAGGCCGGCGTTCTCGACGCCCTCGGCCACGACCTCCAGCGACAGGTCGCGCCCCAGGGCCACGACCGACTTCACGATCTTGGCCGAGCCCTCGTCCTTGTCCATCGTCAGCACGAAGTAGCGGTCGATCTTGAGCGTGTCGAACGGCAGCTTGGCCAGCCAGGTCAGCGACGAGAAGCCGGTCCCGAAGTCGTCCAGGGCCAGAGACGCGCCCGCGTCCTTCAGCCGGCTCAGCACCTCGGCGGCGCGCGCGGTGTCGCGCATGATGTCGCCCTCGGTGACTTCCAGCTTCAGGGCGCCGCGCGGCAGGCCGGCGTCGGCGATCACGCGCGAGACGTCCTCCACCAGATTGGCCCGCTCGATCTCGCCGACCGACAGGTTGACGCTGCAGAACAGCGCCCCCGCCGACGGGTGGCGCCGCAGCCACTCCGCCAGCTGGCGCGAGGCGCGCGTCATCATCAGCAGGCCCAGATCGTTCATCAGGCCCATCTCGTCGGTCAGGCCCAGGAACTCGTCGGGCGGCACGAGGCCGCGCGTCGGATGCCGCCATCGGGCGAGGGCCTCGAACCCGGCCACCGCGCCGGTCGACAGGTTCACGATCGGCTGGAAGAAGGGTTCGATCTCGCCGCGCACGAAGGCGTTGCGCAGATCCGCCTCGAGGGCGAGGCGGCTCAGGCTGTCGCTTTCCAGGGCGCGACCATAAGCGGCGGCCCCACCTCGCCCGGCGGTCTTGGCCCGCTCGACGGCCAACTCGACCCGACGCAGCAGCTCTCCCGCGTCCGGGGCGTCCGGACCACCCTCGGCATCGACGGCGCCGATCGAGACGGTCGGATAGATGTCGAAGCCCGCGACCCGCAGCGGCTGCTCCAGCGCTTCGCGCAGACGGTCGGCGGGCGAGCGGCCGCCGGACGAGGCCCGGCAGACGACGGCGAACTCGTCCTCGCCGATCCGGGCTGGTGCGGCTTCGGGCGGAAAGGCGGCGGCCAGACGCGATCCCAGCGCCGAAAGCACCATGTCGGCCCGTTCATGACCCAGAGCTTCATTGAGACGACGCAGGCGGTCCACGTCGGCGACCACGATCTCCACCGCCCCGGCCCGCGACAGGATCTCGGCGACGCGTGCGACGAAGGCGCGGCGATCCAGAAGTCCGGTCAGGGGGTCACGGTCGGAGCCCGAGAACTTCACGTCGCAGGCGACGAGCCCGGCGGCGCGCAGCCCGTCCTCAAGCCACACCCCGCGCCAGACCGCCAGCCGTCCGTCGCGCATGCGCAGTCTCAGAGCGACCTCGGCCCCCTCCGGCTGGGGCTTCAGCAGACCCTCGGCCAGAGACCTGTCCTGCGGCAGCGTCAGCGCGACGAAGGCGGCGCTGGAGCATTCCGGGGCAAGGGGGCCCAGCCCCAAAGCCCCCGTGGCCCCGGTGAAACGCAGGCGATCCGATCCCGGCGTCCATTCCCACAGCGCGGCCTCGGCCCCCGCCAGAGCCTCGATCGCTGTGGTCGCGTCCCACGCGAGGGCTCTGGACCGGGTCTGCACGCCCCCAGGGGCTCCTGAAATTGTCGACGCGTCCGGGCCGTCAGGGTGCGTCGCGCACCCTCCCGAACAGCAGATGATCTGCCCATTCGCCGTTAATTTTGAGATAAGCCCGCGCTTGGCCCTCGTGCTCGAACCCCGCCTTCTCCAGCACCCGGCGCGAGGCGTGGTTGGAGGGGACGCAGGCCGCCTCCACCCGATGCAGACCCAGGTCGGTGAAGGCGAAGTCGACCATGGCGCGAACGGCGGCCGTGGCGAGGCCACGCCCTGCGAACGCCTGCCCGATCCAGTAGCCCAAAGTGCCGGTCTCGGCGACGCCTCGGCGGACGTTCGACAGGGTGATGGCGCCCACCAGCCGGTCACCTGAAAAGACGAACATGGGCCAGGCAGCGCCCGCCTCCTGTTCCCTCGCATAGATCGCCAGTCGACGGCGAAACGCCGCTCGGCTCAGATCGTCCTCCGGCCAGGTCGGCTCCCAGGGCGTGAGGTAGTCCCGCGACGCGGCCCGCAGCGCGGCCCAGGCCTCGTGATCGCCGGCGCGCGGCGCGCGCAGGGTGACTCCATGCGCCGCCACAGCCGGGCTCATCCGCTCGCCGATCCAGTCCAGCAGGGCCATGTCGATCAGCTAACGCCCGAAACGGCCGTTCGGCAACTCAGCCGGCCAGGACGTCGGCGAAGACGCGGCCGGCGCCGTGCGCCGCGGCCGGGCCCAGAACGGCCGAGGCGCTACGACCGTCCAGCGCCAGACCCGCGGCGGCGCGCACGGTCTCGACCGTCTGCTCGCGAACGCGCGCGACCGAGATCTCCGCCGGGATCGGCGCGCCGAAGATCAGGGTCTGGGCCGCCGCCCGGCCCGCGCGCGAGGTCGGGCTTTCGTCGGACATCAGCAGGCCCGCGACCTGAACCGCCTTGGCCCGCGCCAGCTCGGCCGCCGTCGGGCCGTGGGTCGCCAGATCGTGCAGCTCGCGTGCGCAGACCTGCGCCAGCGTCTCGGCGCGGTCGGGCGCGCAGCCGGCATAGACGCCCAGCAGGCCCGTCTCGTCATAGGCGTCGAACCAGGCGTCGATCGCATAGGCCAGACCCAGCTCCTCCCGCGCCTTCTGAAACAGGCGCGACGCCATGCCCCCGCCCAGGATCTCGGCCAGCAGGCGGGTGGCGGGATACAGCGGATCGCGCACGCCGCAGGCGGGGGTCAGAAACACCAGATTGGCCTGTTCGATGCGCCGCCGCAGCGTGGCCTGACCGCCGACGAAGCGAGCGGGTGCCGGCGCGGCGGCGGCGGGCCCGGAGGCGTCGCCGAACCGCGCGGCCACGGCCTCCACCAGACGGCCCGGGTCGACGGCGCCCGATGCGGCGACGACCAGACGTTCCGGCGCGTACAGCGCGGCGCGCCAGGCCTCGACGTCCGTCCGCATGGCCGGCTTCAGCGCCGCGACGGTGCCCAGGATCGGCCGGCCCAGTGGCTGGTCCGGATAGGCCCTGGACTGCGCCATCTCGAAGACGTGATCGTCGGGGGTGTCGAAGGCCTCGGCGATCTCCTGCGCCACCACGTCCTTCTCGCGTTCGATCTCGGCCGGATCCAGCGTGGGCCTCAGGATCAGGTCGGCGACGACCTGCAGCGCCATGTCCAGCGAGCCGTCGACGCCGCGCACCTCGAACGCCGTGCGCTCGTGGCCGGTGGCGGCGTTGATGTGGCCGCCCTCGCGCTCGACGCGCTCGACGATCTCGCGCGCGTCCATGTCGCCGGCGCCCTTGAAGACCAGATGTTCCAGGAAGTGCGACCATCCGGCGCGGTCGGGTCCCTCCCAGCGCGAGCCGCCGCCGACGGTGACGGTCAGGGCGAAGGTCTTCAACCCCGGCATGGGGTCGGCCACGACGCGGACGCCGTTGGGCAGGGTGGTGGGCGAGGGGGTCAGGGGGTCACTTTCTGAGGCGACGACGGAGCAGGGCCACATAGAAACCGATCAGGGCCATCGCCAGTCCGAACCACGTCAGCGCATAGCCGAGGTGGTTGTTGGAGAAGGCCGCGGGCGGCGCCGACGGCTCCAGCGCGGGGAAGTCGGGGAAGGCGGAATCGACCGCGTACAGGGTCTGCCCGGCGTTGGTGGCCGGCACGTTCAGGGCCTCGGCGATGGCGGCGTTGTCGCGGGCATAGAAGCGGCCGTCGCGCGCGGGCGGGGCCATCGGGCCGGGCGGGGCCGCGTCACGGACCACGGCGACGATCCGGCGACGGGCGTCCGCAGGCCGCTCGGGACGGAACTCGATCTGGCCCGGCCGGTCGGAGGTCGCCTCGTCGACGAAACCCAGATCGACGATCCGGTCGCCGCACGCCGACAGCAGCCGCACGCCCGGCCGTCCGTCGAGGATGGTCTGGAGTTCGACCGGGCGCCGCCCGCCGTCCTCGAAATCGCAGTCCAGGATCACGCGGCTGAACGCCGGCAGCGGGCCGGGCCGGTTCGGCAGGGGCGTCGGCGCGGCGGCGGACGCGGCCTCGGCCTGCGCGATCAGCCCCTCCTTCCAAGCCAGCCGCCGCAGCTGCCACGTGCCCAAGCCGAGCAGCAGCGTCAGCAGCAGGGCGCAGATGATCGTCAGCCCCCACGGAAACCGGCCGCTCTCAATCGTCACTGCGGGCCTCCGCTGCGCCGTGGCGCATCTGCAGGGCGATCATCACACCCTTGCCGGGGCGCATCAGGGCCAGGGCGCCGATCGCCGCCAATGGGGGCCAGACGGCGAGGTGGAGCCACATCGGCGGGGCATAGGCGATCTCGACCCACAGGGCCCCGAACACCACGGGAAAGCCCACGATCTGCATGATGAACACCGCCGCCCCGTCGCCGGTGTTCAGACGCGAGAAGTCGAAGCCGCAGGCCCGGCACCGGTCGACCACCTTCAGAAAGCCCGCATACAGCGGCCCGCGCCCGCAGTGGGGGCAGCGGCAAAGAAGACCGGCGCGGATCGGGTCGATCCGCGCCGGCTGCAATTCGCTCCCTGACGGGCCTCGGCTCACCCGAAGGTGACGTAGACGAAGGCGAACAGAAACAGCCAGACCACGTCCACGAAGTGCCAGTACCAGGCCGCGGCCTCGAAGCCGAAATGCTTCTCCGGCGAGAACTGGCCGGCCATCAGGCGCAGCAGGCAGACCGCCAGGAACAGCGTGCCGATCAGCACGTGGAAGCCGTGGAAGCCCGTCGCCATGAAGAAGATCGACCCGTACAGGCCCGAGTTGGCCGCCGCCTCGTTGAAGAACAGGTTCTCGTGCAGGATGTGGTAGTACTCGTAGGCCTGAACCGCCGTGAACAGCACGCCCAGCAGGACGGTGATCAGCAGGCCGGTCTTCGCGCCCTTGCGGTCGCCGACCTGAAGCGCGTGGTGGGCCCAGGTCACGGTGGTGCCCGACAGCAGCAGGATGACGGTGTTCAGCAGCGGCAGGGCCCAGGGATCCAGGGTGTGCACGCCGCGCGGCGGCCAGATCATCTCGCCGTCGGAGGCCGCCCAGGCGGCGGCGGTGTCGGCCCAAAGGCCCACCTGCGGGATGGCGGCGCGCGCTTCGTTGAAGATCGCCATCTCGAAGAACATCCAGAAGAAGGCGGCGAAGAACATCACCTCCGAGGCGATGAACAGGACCATGCCGTAGCGCAGGCCGATCGACACGACCGGCGTATGATCGCCCTTGTGGCTCTCCTTGATGACGTCCGACCACCAGCCGAACATCGAGTACAGCACGCCGGCCAGACCGGCGAAGAACAGCCAGCTGGTGCCGGCCGGCAGGCCGAACACGCCCTTCATCCAGGCGACCGCGCCGACCATCATCACCGTCACGGCGATGGAGGCGACCAGCGGCCAGGGGCTGGGATCGACCAGGTGATAGTCGTGGTGCGGGGCGGCGTGAGCGTCGGCCATGTGTCTCGGTCGTCTCTTGGGAAACGGGATTTGGAGGTGGCTATAGCGTCCGCCTCGGCGGGACGCCAGACCTCAACCGGCCGTGGCCTGATCGAAGTCCTTGGTCGGCCAGAAGGTGTAGCTGAGCGTGATTTCGGCGATGCCGCGACCCTCCCGGTCGGTCGCCATCTCCGGGGCGATGAAATACTGGACGGGGAAGGCCACGGTGGCGCCCGGCGCGATCACCTGTCCTTCGAAGCAGAAGCACTGCAGCTTCTGGAAATAGGGTCCCGCCTTCTCCGGCACGACGTTGTAGGCGGCGGTCGCCCCGACGGGCCGGTCGGAGGTGTTGGTGACGTCGAACCAGGCCATGCCGGTCTCGCCGATGCGCAGCCGTTGGCGGACCTGACGCGCCTTGAAGGTCAGGGGCAGGTCGCGGACGTTGGTGTCGAATCTCACCATGACGGTGTCGTCCAGCACGACGTCCGACGGCTTGTCCGCCCGCATGGTGGTGCCGTCGAAGCCGGTCACGCGGCAGAACAGATCGTAAAGCGGCACGGCGGCGAAGGCGGCGCCGGTCATCAGCAGGACGGCGCCCCCGCAGGCGGCGGCGATGGCATGGTCCCTCCTCACCGCGGGGCCTCCGCGACGGCGCCTGCGACGCCGGCTTGGCGCAGGGCGCGGGCGTCTTCCATGTTGCGCTGCATGCGCAGGAAGGTGGTCAGGAAGACCAGCACCATGAAGGCCACCAGCCCGCCCGCGATCCACAGATTGCGGCGCTTGCGGGCGGCCAGTTCCTGATCGGTCAGACGCATGTCGGGCACTCCAGCGCGCTCGCCGGCAGATGTTCGATCAGCAGCGCGGCGAACAGCGCCGACAGCCACAGGATCGAGTAGGCGAACAGGTTTCGCGCCGGTTTGGCCTCGGCGCGGACGTCATACAATGCGGCCTCTCGACCCACGGCCTCGGCCTTGTCGGGCTGGTCGCCCGCCCGGCTGCGATACAGTCGCCACGCCAGCAGCAGGAACAGCGCCCCGCCGGCTACCGACACCGCCAGATAGCCGCGTCCGCCCAAGCCCACGAAGGCGGGCAGGACCGCGACCGGAACCAGGATCAGCGAATACAGCAATACCTGCAGCCGCGTCGACTTCGCGCCGCGCGCCACCGGCATCATGGGGATCCCGGCGCGGGCGTAGTCGCCGGCCGAGTACAGGGCCAGCGCCCAGCTGTGCGGTGGGGTCCACAGGAAGATGATCAGGAACAGCAGCCACGCCTGCCAAGGCGCGTCGCCGGTCGCCGCGGCCCAGCCGATCACGGGCGGAAAGGCGCCGGCCGCGCCGCCGATGACGATGTTCTGGGCCGTCCGGCGCTTCAGCATCAGGGTGTAGAAGACGGCGTAGTAGACGATGGTCATCGCCAGCAGTCCGGCGGCGAACCAGTTGGCATTCATGCCCAGCAAGGTGACCGAGAACAGGCTCAGAACCGCGCCGAACGCCAGGGCGTCGTTCTTGCGCACCCGGCCGGACGCGGTGGGACGTCCTCGCGTGCGCCGCATCAGGGCGTCGGTCTCACTCTCCAGCGCCATGTTGAAGGCGCCCGCCGCCCCGGCCCCCACGGCGATGCACAGCACCGCGATCAGCCCTTCCCACAGGCGCGGATCTCCCGGCGCCGCGAACAGGCCGGTCAGGGCGGTGAACACCACCAGCGACATCACCCGCGGCTTCAGCAGCTGGAACCACTCCTCCGGCTGCGCCGTCGAAAGGACGGGGCGCTGGGGGTCGGTCGCGGGGGTGGTTTCGGTCTGGGTCATAACGGTTCGGGGCCGCCCCGCCGACGACGGCGAGGCGGCCCCTCCTTGGTCTCGATCGCGTCGTCCGTAAAGGACGGGGATCAGTGGCGCTCGGTCGGCTTGATGACCGGCAGTTCGTTGAACTGGTGGTGCGGCGGCGGGCTGGACAGGGTCCATTCCAGCGTCGTCGCGCCCTCGCCCCACGGGTTCGGCACGCCCTTGCGGCGACGCACCGCGGCCTCGATCAGCATGATCACGAAGACCACGACGCCGACCACGGTGATGGCATAGCCCCAGGACGAGACCTGGTTCCACAGGGTGTAGGCCTCGGGATAGTCAACATAGCGGCGCGGCATGCCCTGCAGACCCAGGAAGTGCTGCGGGAAGAACACCACGTTCACGCCGATGAACATGATCCAGAAGTGCGCGGCGCCGAGGAACTCGTTGTACTTCACGCCGAACATCTTCTCGAACCAGTAGTAGAAGCCGGCGAAGATGGCGAACACGGCGCCCAGCGACAGCACGTAGTGGAAGTGCGCCACGACGTAGTAGGTGTCGTGCAGGCTGTAGTCGATGCCGGCGTTCGACAGGACCACGCCGGTCACGCCGCCGACGGTGAACAGGAAGATGAAGCCCATCGCCCACAGCATCGGTGTCTTGAAGTCCAGCGAACCGCCCCACATCGTGGCGATCCAGCTGAAGATCTTCACGCCCGTGGGCACGGCGATGATCATGGTCGCGGCCACGAAGTAGGCGCGCAGGTTCACCGTCATGCCGACTGTGTACATGTGGTGCGCCCACACGATGAAGCCGATGAAACCGATGGCGACCATCGCATAGGCCATGGCCAGGTAGCCGAAGACCGGCTTGCGGCTGAAGGTCGAGACGATGTGGCTGATGATGCCGAAGCCCGGCAGGATCAGGATGTACACCTCGGGGTGACCGAAGAACCAGAACAGGTGCTGGAACATCACCGGGTCGCCGCCGCCGGTCGGGTCGAAGAACGACGTGCCGAAGTTGCGGTCGGTCAGCAGCATGGTGATGGCGCCCGCCAGAACCGGCAGCGACAGCAGCAGCAGGAAGGCGGTGATCAGCACCGACCACGCGAACAGCGGCATCCGGTGCAGGGTCATGCCCGGCGCGCGCATGTTGAAGATGGTGGTGATGAAGTTGATCGCGCCCAGGATCGAGCTGGCGCCCGCCACGTGCAGCGAGAAGATGGCCAGGTCCATGGCCGGGCCGGTGTGGCCGGCGGTGGAAAGAGGCGGATAGATCGTCCAGCCGCCACCGAAGCCCTTGCCTGGGCCGCCGTCGACGAACATCGACATGCACAGCAGCACCCAGGCCGCGACCAGCAGCCAGAACGAGATGTTGTTCATCCGCGGGAAGGCCATGTCCGGCGCGCCGATCATGATCGGCACGAACCAGTTGGCGAAGCCGCCGATCAGCGCCGGCATGACCATGAAGAAGATCATGATCAGGCCATGGCCGGTGGTGAACACGTTGAACGTGTGGGGATTGGTGAAGATCTGCATCCCCGGTTCCATCAGCTCCATGCGGATGCCGATGGACAGGGCGAACCCGATGAGCCCCGCGATGATCGCGAAGATCAGGTACATCGTGCCGATGTCCTTGTGGTTCGTCGAATAGACGTAGCGGCGCCAGCCCGTGGGAATGGCGTGGTCGTCGTGATGGTCGTGACCGGCGGTCGCGTGAGCGTTTGCCATGATGGGGTCGATCCTCGACAGGTATCGTCTCGGGGGCGGCGCGTCAGCGCGCCGCGGGGATGTCGTTGGCGGCGACGGTCGTCGGCCGCTCGGTGGAGGCGAAGCGGCGCTTGGCGTCCGCGACCCAGGCGGCAAAGGCCTGTTCCGAGACGACGCGCACGGCGATCGGCATGAAGGCATGGTCCTTGCCGCAGAGCTCGGAGCACTGGCCGAAATAGATTCCTTCGCGGGTGGCGCGGAACCAGGTCTCGTTCAGGCGTCCCGGCACGGCGTCGATCTTGACGCCGAAGGACGGCACGGCGAAGGCGTGCAGCACGTCCGAGGAGGTCACCTGGACGCGGATCACCTTGTTGATGGGGACCACCACCTCGTTGTCGACGGCGAGCAGGCGCGGCACCTCGCTGGCAGGGGTACCCGACTGGATGCGTTGCTGGCGTTCGGCATCCGTCTGCATGGTGGAGACGAAATTGAAGTTGCCGTGGTCGGGATAGTCGTAGGACCAGCGCCAGCTCGAGCCCGTCGCCTTGATCGTCATGTCGGCGCGCGGGATGACCTGCTGCTGATAGAGCAGCCGGAAGGACGGAATGGCGATGATGATGAGGATCAAAACCGGGATGACAGTCCAGGCCACTTCGAGCCCGACATGGTGGGTCGTGGTCGACGGCTTCGGATTGCGCCTCTCGGAGTAGCGATACATGCACCAGAGGAGCAGGCCAGCCACGAAGATGCTGATGATCGTGATGATCGGCAGCAACAACCAGTTATGGAACCATTGGATGAAGTCCATGACCGGAGAGGCGGATTCCTGGAAGGCGAGGCCTCCCGGCACCGGTTGCCCGAGGCCTTGTTGCGCGACAGCCTTACCCGAGGCCGCCATTGCAGCCAAAAGCGCCAAGGCACCCGACACACGCGCTCCGAGAGCGGTTTTCCCACCCCGGATTGCCGGCGCGCCGTTCCGCATCGCCAAACCCATGTTCTTCTGCTCCGTAGCCAAGGGCCGATAATCGCCGGACATCGACCCTGTCTCTGTTGTCGCTCGCAGTCCCGGCGGATCGGTTGACCGCACGCCGGCTTTCGGCTGCCTCTGCTGTACGACCGGGGACGCATCTCCGATCAACGCGTCTCACAAGCGGCTCAGCTGAGGGTTTGCCGGCCCCTTGAAACACAAAAACGCCATGCTCGCAATGCGACCGTTTAGAGCTTTTCAAAGCCCCGGGGACCGTAAGCGGGCCGAGGTGCTTATAAACGCGGGGACCCGGCTTTGGAATTGGTCGAAAGGCGATCGTGCCCCGTGGAATCGGCATGACCCGACGTCTGCTCGCGCATAATCTTGACACCATTGCGCGGGAATGGTCCCTCGCGGTCCCGTCGCCCCCGCTGCGGGCTGGCGGCGATTCGTCCGGCGGGTCACCAGACCCGGCGACGCCCGCACCCCATCGTGCCCCGAGCTCCGGAGCCCCACGGATGACCATGCCGACAACGCCGCGACTGCCGAGGACGGGCCTGCGCCGCGGCCTCATGGGCATAGCCTTGGCCGCGCTCGCGCTTGTCGCCGGCGGCGGTGCGGCCTTCGCCCAGGGCGCGGTGCGCGCCACCCATGGCGACTGGCAGGTGCGCTGCGACACCCCGCCGGGCTCACGCTCCGAACAATGCGCCCTGGTGCAGAACGTGGCGGCCGAGGACCGGCCCAACGTCGCCCTCACCGTGATCGCCCTGAAGACCGCCGACGGCAGGGCGCGCCTGCTGCGCGTGCTGGCGCCGCTCGGCGTGCTGCTGCCCTCGGGGCTCGGCCTGAAGATCGACAATGCCGATGTCGGCCGCGCCGGCTTCGTGCGCTGCCTGCCCTCGGGCTGCGTCGCCGAGGTGGTGATGGACGACAACCTGCTGGCCCAGCTCTCCGGCGGCCAGACGGCGACCTTCATCATCTTCCAGACCCCCGAGGAGGGGATCGGCGTGCCGGTCTCGCTCAACGGGTTCAAGCCGGGCTTCGACGCGCTGCCCTGAGGGCGACGGGCTCGCGTCGCGGCGACAGGCACCCTAGATTGCCTGCCAGTCCCTGTTTTCTAGCGCCGGAGCCGCCATGGCCGACCTGTCCCTCTTTGCTCGCGCCGACCTCGACCCGGCCAGGGCCCGCGCCATCCTCGACGAGGCCCTGGCCGGCGCCGACGACGGCGAACTGTTCGTCGAATACAAGCAGTCCGAATCGCTGCTCTTCGACAACGGTCGGCTGAAACAGGCGGGCACCGACAATGGCCAGGGCTTCGGTCTGCGCGCCGTGAAGGGCGAGGCGGTGGGCTATGCCCATTCCTCCGACGTGTCGGAAGCGGCCCTGAAGCGGGCCGCCGAAACGGTCAAGGCGGTGGCCGGCGGCTATGCCGGCACACTGGCTGCCGGCCCCATCCGCTCCAATGTCAGGCTCTATGCCGACGACAACCCGCTGGACGCGCCCGCCTTCGCCGAGAAGGTCAGGCTGATGGAGACGATCGACGCCTATGCCAGGGCGCGCGATCCGAAGGTCAGGCAGGTGACGGTGTCGCTGGCCGGCTCGTGGCAGGTGGTCGAGATCCTCCGGCCCGACGGCGAGACCTTCCGTGACGTGCGGCCGCTGGTGCGCCTCAACGTCACCGTCGTCGCCGGATCCGGCGACCGCCAGGAGGCCGGCAGCCACGGCTTCGGCGGCCGTGCCGGCTATGCGGGCTTCATCACCGAGGGGCGCTGGCAACACGCCGCCGACGAGGCGATCCGCCAGGCGCTGGTCAACCTGGAGAGCATCCCCTCCCCCGCCGGCGAGATGGACGTGGTGCTCGGCCCGGGCTGGCCCGGCGTCATGCTGCACGAGGCCGTCGGACACGGCCTCGAGGGCGACTTCAACCGCAAGGGCCAGTCGGCCTTCGCCGGCCTGATGGGCGAGATGGTGGCGGCCAGGGGCGTCACCGTCGTCGACGACGGCACCATCGCCGACCGCCGCGGCTCGATCTCCATCGACGACGAGGGCACCGCCTCGCACCGTACCGTGCTGATCGAGGACGGGCGCCTCGTCGGCTACATGCAGGACCGGCAGAATGCCCGCCTGATGGGCGTCGCCGCCACCGGCAACGGCCGGCGCGAGAGCTATGCCCATGTCCCGATGCCGCGGATGACCAACACCTACATGCTCGCCGGCAGCCACACCAAGGACGAGATTCTCGCCAGCGTGAAGAACGGCCTCTATGCCGTCAGTTTCGGCGGCGGCCAGGTCGACATCACCTCCGGCAAATATGTCTTCGAATGCACCGAGGCCTACCGGATCGAGAACGGCCGGGTCGGGGCGCCGGTGAAGGGCGCCATGCTGATCGGCTCGGGACCGGCCGACATGAAGCGGGTCACGATGGTGGGCGACGACATGAGCCTCGACACCGGCATCGGCACCTGCGGCAAGGCCGGTCAATGGGTGCCGGTCGGCGTCGGCCAGCCGACGCTGAAGATGGAGCGGATCACGGTCGGCGGCACAGGCTGAGACCCGGCGCGCCGCGGAGTCGGGCACCCTGTCGCCGACTGACGTTACGGCATGCGTGAAATCACATGGCTGCGGTTCGCGGATTCGCGGCCTAGATAAGAGGGAACGGATTGACGCTATTGTCCTGTTCCCCCGCCCTTTCCCCCGCGAGCGCATGGCCGACGCCCATTCCTCCACCGCTTTCGTGATTCCTGCCGTCACGCTGCTGGCCGCGGCGGTGATCGCCGTGCCGCTGTTCCGCCGGGCACGGCTGGGATCGATCCTCGGCTATCTCGCGGCGGGCCTCGCCATCGGACCCTTCGGCCTGCGCCTGATCTCCGACCCGGCGTCGATCCTGCACATCGCCGAACTCGGCGTCGTGATGTTCCTCTTCATCATCGGGCTCGAGATGCGGCCGGCGCGGCTGTGGAGCCTGCGCAAGCAGATCTTTGGGCTCGGCCTGCTGCAGGTCGGCGTCTGTACCGCCTTGCTGACCGCGATGGGGCTCGCCGGCGGATTCCCCCTCGCCGTCTCCTTCGTCGCCGCCGCCGGCTTCGTCCTCACCTCGACCGCCATCGTCATGCAGACGCTGGAGGAGCGCGGCGAGCTCAACACCCCGCCCGGGCAGAAGATGGTCTCCATCCTGCTGCTCGAGGACCTGTCCATCGTACCGCTTCTGGCGCTCGTCGCCTTCCTGGCGCCGACGGTGATCGGCGCGCAGGACGGCAATCTGACCTCCCGGCTCATCGCGGTCGCCATCGGAGTGGGCGCGGTCGCCGCGCTGATCATCGGCGGCCGCTTCCTCCTCAATCCGCTGTTCCGGTTCCTCGCCGCCTATGGCGCCCGCGAAGTGATGACCGCGGCGGCCCTGCTCGTCGTGCTCGGATCGGCCCTGGCCCTGCAGCTCGGCGGCCTGTCCATGGCCATGGGCGCCTTCCTTGCCGGCGTGCTGCTGTCGGAGTCCACCTTCCGTCACCAGCTGGAAGCCGATGTCGAGCCGTTCCGCGGCATCCTGCTCGGCCTGTTCTTCATGGCGGTCGGCATGTCGCTCGACCTGTCGGTGGTCATGGCCAGCTGGGCGCTGATCGCCGTCTATGTCGTGGCCTATATGGTCGCCAAGGGCATCGGCATCTATGCGGTCGCGCGGCTTACGCGCTCCAGCCACGGGGAGGCGATGGAGCGCACCCTGATGATGGCGCAGGGCGGCGAATTCGCCTTCGTGCTCTATGCGGCCGCCACCAGCACGGGTCTGATCGACGGCCGCGCCAATGCCACGCTGACCGCGATCGTCATCATCTCCATGGTCCTGACGCCGCTGGCGCTGATGGGCCTGCGCTTCCTCATCGCGGCGCCCAAGGCCCCCTCCCTCGAGGCCGTGGAGGTCGCCGACGGCCTCACCGGCGAGGTTCTGATGATCGGCTTCGGTCGCTTCGGCCAGGTGGCATCGCAGGCGCTGCTGTCGGAGCGGGCGGAGGTCACCATCATCGACAACGACGTCGAGATGATCCAGGCGGCCGGCACGTTCGGCTTCCGCATCTATTACGGCGACGGCACCCGCCTCGACGTGCTGCGCGCTGCCGGTGCGGGCACCGCCCGGCTGATCTGCGTCTGCGTCGACAAGCAGGAGGCCTCCGACAAGATCGTCGAGCTGATCAAGGCCGAGTTCCCCCTTGCCAAGCTCTTCGTACGCGCCTTCGACCGGCAGCACACGATCAAGCTCAGGGAGGAAGGCGTCGACTACGAGATCCGCGAGGTGCTGGAGAGCGCCCTGGTCTTCGGGCGCGAGGCACTGGTCTCGCTCGGCATCGACCGCGAGATTGCCGCGCAGACGGTCGCGGACCTGCGCAAGCGCGACGCGGCACGGCTGGAATTGCAGATGCACGAGGGCATCCAGGCCGGCCGGCACCTCATGCACCAGCAGCGCGTGACGCCCACACCGCTGGTCGAGCCCGCCCGCAAGGCGAAGGCCCTCAACCCGGAGGCCGAGGACGTTCTCGCGGACGAGACGAGGTTCTCGGGATGACAGCCGCCGCCCCGGCCCGCATGCCGGGAAAGTTCACGCAGGGCTCGACCATGCGCCATGTGATCGTCATGACCCTCACCGGGTCGGTCGGTCTGATGGCCGTCTTCATGGTCGACCTCCTCAACCTGTTCTACATCGCCCAGCTCGGCGAGCAGGAACTGGCCGCCGCCATCGGCTATGCGGGCACCGTCCTGTTCTTCCTGACCTCCTTCGCCATCGGCCTGTCGATCGCCGGAACGGCGCTGGTGTCACGGGCGCTCGGGGCCGGCGACCGGGAGAAGGCGCGGCGGCTGGCAACCTCCAGCCTGATCGGCATGGCCGTCGCGATGGCCATCCTGTCGGCGATGATGCTGCCCCTGTCCGGCTTCCTGCTGTCCTCGCTCGGGGCGACGGGCCGGACGCTCGCCATCGCCGACCGCTTTCTCTGGATGGTGGTGCCGGCCACGGCCTTTCTCGGCCTCGGCATGATGTATGCGGCGATCCTGCGGGCCATCGGCGATGCCAAGCGCGCGATGTGGGTGACGCTGACCGGCGGGATCGTCACGGCCATCCTCGATCCGGTCTTCATCTTCGCGCTTGGTCTCGGCGTCGACGGGGCAGCGATCACCTCGATCATCTCGCGCTGCGCCATGGCCTATGTCGGCCTGCGCGGCGTGACGCTGGTGCATCGGCTTACCGCCCGGCCGGTCCTGGCGGATGTCATTGGCGACATCCGGCCGATCGCCGCCATCGCCGTGCCGGCGGTGCTGACCAACATCGCGACGCCCGTCGGCAACGGCATCGTCACCGCGATGATCGCCCGCTACGGCGATGGCGCGGTCGCCGGCTGGGCGGTGCTCGGCCGCCTGGTACCGGTGGCCTTCGGCGCCTATTTCGCCCTCTCCGGTTCGGTCGGGCCGATCATGGGGCAGAATGTCGGCGCCCGGCAGTTCGGCCGCGTCCGGCAGACCCTGGTCGATGCGCTGGTCTTCCTCAGCCTCTATGGCGTCGCCGTCTGGCTGGCGCTGCTCGTGCTGTCGCCCCATGTCGTCCGTCTCTTCGACGCGACCGGGACCTCTGCCGCGGTCATCGCCTTCTTCTGCGTCTATGCCTCGCTCGGATGGGCCTTCAACGGCGCGGTCTTCGTCGGCAATGCCGCCTTCAACAATCTCGGCTTCCCGACCTATTCGACGGCGCTGAACTGGGCGCGGGCGACGGTGGGCACCGTCCCCTTCGCCATGGCGGGGGCATGGATCGCCGGCCCGGACATGGGCGCGCAGGGCATCATCGCCGGCCAGGCGGCCGGGGGGATCCTGTTCGGCATCCTGTCCATGGTGATCTGTTTCAGGGTCATCGACCGGCTGTCCAGCCGCCCGCCCGGCGATCCGCCGGCAGCGGCCGGGCCCGCCAGCGCGCTGTCGCCCTTCACCTCGGGCAAGGGAGCCACAGCGGGGTCGTGACGCTGGCCGGGTGCCGTGGTTAGATGGCCGGCAAACGGGGCGACCATCGACCCCGGGGGAGCCTACCGATGTTCAACCTCGCCGACATCCTCGCCCAGGCGCAGGCAAAACAGGGGTTC
The DNA here is from genome assembly GCA_019748055.1 of Caulobacteraceae bacterium. Taxonomy (GTDB): domain Bacteria; phylum Pseudomonadota; class Alphaproteobacteria; order Caulobacterales; family Caulobacteraceae; genus Brevundimonas. Next base: position 43,801 of record JAIEQC010000063.1, read on the forward strand.
GACCAGTTCGCCGCGCAGTTCGGCATGGCCCCGCAGCAGGTCAAGACGGCGATGGACGCCCTGTTGCCGGCCTTCTCGCTCGGTCTCAACCGCGCGACGCAGTCGCCCGCCGACATGGCCAATCTCTTCGGCCTGTTCACGACCGGCACCAATTACGCCCAGATGTTCGAACAGCCCCTGCAGGCGGGCCAGACGATGATGGCGGCGGGCCAGCAGGCCCTGACCCGCATCTTCGGAACGCCCGAACTCACCCAGGCCATCGCCCAGCAGACCGCGCTGGCGACCGGCATGCAGCAGGAGGCGATGCGGCAGGTCATGCCGATGATGGCCTCGCTCCTGATGGGCGGCCTGATGAAGGGCGCGATGAGCGGGCAGAACCCGCTCGGCGAGATGATGACCGCCATGATCACGCGGATGATGCCGCCGCAGGCGACGGCGGCGGCCGACCCGATGGGCGGCATGATGGGCATGTTCACCAATTTCTTCGGTCCCGCCGCGACCCCGAAGCCGGCGGCGATGCCGGCCATGCCCGGCCTCGAGCAGATGATGGAGATCGCCCGCCAGATGCAGGCGGCCAATCCGCTGCTCGCCGCCGCCATGAACCCGCAGGCGCCCCAGGGCGAGACGACCGGACCGCGCACGATCGGCCAGCAGGCGGCCGATACCTGGACCGCCACGATGGGGCGCATGTTCGAGGCCGGCCGCGAAGTTCAGGACCAGCAACTGGGCCAGCTCGAAAAGCTCTTCTCCGAGTTCGGCGCGACGGGCGCACCGAAGCCCCCGGCCACATGAACGAAGTTTAACTCGGTCGATCGGCCCTGGTGGCGTAGATTCTCCTCATCGAACTGGGGTCAACCCACGAGGAGACTTTCCCATGAAGACCATGATCATCGCCGCAGGCATCGCAACCACCATGGCGCTCGGCGCCGTCGCCATGGCCCAGCCGGGCCCGGGTGGCCCGCGCGGCCCCAATGCGGAGGCAGCCCCCCGCGGCCCCGGTAGCGAAGGCTATCGCGGCGGCCCGGGCCGCATGATGCAGATGAGCCCCGAGGATCGCGCCGCCATGACGGATGCGCGGATCGCCGGCTTCAAGGCCATGCTCCGCCTCAACAGCGAGCAGGAGCGGCACTGGCCGGCGCTGGAAACGGCGATGCGCGAGGCGGCCACCCAGCGCAGCCAGCGCATGACGGAGCAGATGCAGCGCCGGCGCGACATGCGCGAGAACCGTGACGCCGCAGCCCGCCCGGATCCGGTGCAGCGCCTGCGCACCATGGCCGACCGCATGGGCGAGAACGCCGCGTCCATGCGCAAGCTCGCTGATGCGGCGGCACCGCTCTATGCCTCGCTCGACGAGGGCCAGAAGCGCCGCGTCGACCGCATGATGCAGCGCGGCGGCCGGATGATGATGGGCGGCGGCGGCGGTGGCGGCGGCGGCTGGGGCGGCGAGGGCCACGGCGGCCACGGTCGCGGCGGCTATTGGGAGCGCCACCAGGGTGGCCAGGGCCGCGGCGAGAGCGGCCGGCTCTGACATCGCCTCACCATCCCGATCTGTGACGGGCCCGCTGACGCGGGCCCGTTCCGTTTCGGGACGCTGGACGACCGATTTGGCAAGGGAGTGGAAACGCGGCGTTTACCCTGATCATGGAGAGTGGCCGCATTGCAGTTCGGTCCGCGTGAGGGGTCGCCCGGCCATGATGCCTTTCCAGGGCCCAGAAGAGCCCGCGCCCCGGCATGTCCGGCGTCTCGTCCTGATCATCGATGCCGATCCGGCCTTCCGGCGTCTGGCCGGCCAGGCGCTGGCGGGCGAGGTCGATTGCCGCGTGGCGGAGACCATCGACCACGGGCTCGATATCCTCGACCAGCGCGACCCCGACCTCGTGATCGTCTCGATGGACGGCGCCGCCGCCCCCCATGCCGGCGATATCGAGGCCATCCGGTTTGCCGGCTATGAAGGCCCGATCCTCGCCACCAGCGCCCGCGTCTCCCTCGGCTTCGCCGTCGAGGCCATGCGCGCTGGCGCCAGCGACGTTGCCGGCAAGCCGCTGTCGGGGCCGGACCTCGTCCGGCGCGTCGGCAAGCTGATCGCCGCCGAGCGCGCGCCGGTGCGGCCGCTGCGGTCCGACGGGCGCGAGGCTACCGACTTCGAGGGCTTCATCGGCGCCTCGCCGGCCATGACCGAGGTCTACGAGCAGATCCGCCGCATCGGCCCCTCCAAGGCGCCGGTCTTCGTCACCGGCGAGAGCGGCACGGGCAAGGAGGTCACCGCCCAGGCCATCCACACCCATTCCGGTCGCCCGGCCACGCGCTTCGTGGCGCTGAATTGCGGCGCCATCCCCAAGGACCTGATGGAAAGCGAGATCTTCGGCCATGTGAAGGGGGCCTTCACCGGGGCGACGGAAGACCGCGCCGGCGCCGCCGAACTCGCCGATGGCGGGACGCTGTTCCTCGACGAGATCTGCGAGATGGACCTCGCCCTGCAGACCAAGCTGCTGCGCTTCATCCAGACCGGGGAGATGCGGCGCGTCGGCGATACCCGCACCCGCGCGGTCGATGTGCGCTTCGTCTGCGCCACCAACCGCGACCCGCTGGCCGATGTTGCGGCGGGACGGTTCCGCGAGGACCTCTATTACCGCCTCTGCGTGCTGCCGATCCATCTGCCGCCGCTCCGCCGCCGCGGCGACGACGTGCTCTGTCTGGCGGAGGCCTTCCTCGGCCGCTTCTCGGCCGAAGAGGGCCGGCATTTCCGCGGCTTCGACGCGGCAGCGGCGCAGATCGTCGCCCGCTATGCCTGGCCGGGCAATGTGCGGCAGTTGCAGAACGTCATCCGCCGCCTCGTCGTCATGCACGACGGCGAGCATGTGACGGCGAACATGCTGCCCCTGGCCCTCGCCCATGGCTCGCAGCCGGCAGCGGCCAGCCCCGCAGCGGCGATGTCGCCGGTGGCCGATCTGAGGCCGTCGGTGGAGCCGTTCTGGGTGCAGGAGAAGCGGATCATCGAGACGGCACTCGCCGCCTTCGACGGCAACCTGTCGCGGGCCGCCGCCGCCCTCGAGATCAGCCCGTCCACCATCTACCGCAAGCGGGAGAGCTGGGCGCGCGACGGGCTGCAGCAGGCAGGCTGAGACAGGCCGGGGTTGAACCGCCGGCCCCATCTGCCTAAACCGGGTCCATGACCTCAACACGTCCCGTGACTGTCGCGGCCCTTGCGGTGGCGGCCCTCATCACCGCCACGGCTTCGGCGGAAGCGCAGCGCCGGCAGGAGCCGCAGCGCCAGCGGCCGCCGACGCGCGCCGACGTCATGCTCTATCACAGCTTCCCCGCCGGGGTGCGGCTCGCGGTGGTGGCAATCAACGGCCGGCGCCCGGTGGCGACGGACCGGCCGGCCTTCACCTTCACGCAGGGCCTCCGGATGACCGGCTTCGGCGGCTGCAACCCGGTCAGCGCCGACTATCGGCGCAATGCCGGCCCGAGCGACATCCGGTTCGGTCCGCTGAACTTCATCGAGCGGAGATGCGGCGGCGAGGTCGACCGGCAGGAGCGCGCCATCTTCTGGGCGATCCAGGGCGCGACCCGCTGGCGACCGCACGGCGCGCGCGGCATGACCTTCACCGGCCTGCGTGGCACGGTGACCTTCGAACCGGCTTTCTGAGCCCGCCTCAGGCCTTGGCCAGAGCCATCAGCGGCGCGTCGCCGGCAACGTGGAGCCCCGTCGCGTCCTTGACCAGATGGATGCGGCGGTCGTGGAAGTTCACCAGCGTCGAGCGGTGGCCGATCGAGACGATGGTGGAATTCGGCAGCCGGTCGCAGAGCGCCTTGTAGAGGGCGGCCTCGCCGGTCTCGTCGATGGCGGCGGTCGCCTCATCGAGGAAGAGCCAGTCGGGCTTGCAGAGGAGCGCGCGGGCGAGGGCCAACCGCTGCTGCTCGCCACCCGACAGGATCTGGTGCCAGGCGGCCTCCTCGTCGAGGCGGGTGGCCAGCGCCGCAAGGTTCATCGCCTCCAGCGCCTCGACGATCGCGGCATCGGTATAGGCGCCGCGCTCGGCCGGGTAGGTGACCGCGTCACGCAGCGTCGCCACCGGGAAATAGGGCCGCTGTGGCAGCAGCATGATGTCGGCCCCCGCGGGCGAGACGACGGTGCCCGATCCATGCGGCCAGATACCGGCAATGGCGCGGAACAGCGTCGACTTTCCCGAGCCTGACGGACCGGTGACCAGCACGCGTTCACCGGCATTGACGGTGAGGTCGGGGGCGGAGACGAGTTGCTGGCCATCCGGCAGGGTCACGGCGAGGTTGGCGAGTTGCAGGCGGTCACCGTCGCGGACGGTGTCGATGGCGGTCGCTGGCTTTGCCCTTGCGCCGTCGGCCGACTTCTCGAACCCGGTGAGGCGATCGATCACCGACTTGTAGTCCGCCAGCGAGGCATAGAGGTTGGTGAAGATGAGGAGGGCGGATTCCACCCGGCCGAAGGCGCCGGCCGTCTGGGTCAGGGCGCCGAGCTGCACCGCGCCGGAGAAATAGGCCGGGGCGAGGAGGATGAAGGGAAAGATCACCGAGGCCTGGTTGACGAAGGTCGTGAACCAGGTGAGCCGCTTGGTGTATTTCATGTAGTCGAACCAGTTCGACACGACGTTGCCGAAGCGGCGGGTCAGGCCCTGGGCCTCGGCATTCTCGCCCTTGAGAAGGGCGATCTGCTCATCATTCTCGCGCACGCGCACGAGCGCATAGCGGAAGTCCGCCTCGTAGCGCTGGCGCAGGAAGTTGATGCCGATCAGCTTGCGGCCGATGAGATGGGCGCAGACCGTGCCGAAGATGGCGACGAACAGGGCGGCATAGACGAGGTAGCCGGGGATTGATTCGAGGTCGATGCCGAGCACGTTGTATTTGAAGCTCGCCGACAGGCCCCACAGGATGAGCACGAAGGCATAGAGCGACAGGATCGCCGAGAAGAAACGGATCATCAGGCCGAGCGTGTTGTCGGTGAACAGCCTGACGTCCTCGGCGATGCGCTGGTCGGGGTTGTCGGCCTGGCTGCCCTGCAGGCGCATGCGGTAATGACCGCCGTCGTCGAGCCAGTGGCCCGTCAGCTTGGCAGTCATCCAGCGGCGCCAGCGCATCTGCGTGAACTGGGTGAGATAGAGCTCGTAGACGGCGAGGATCACCCACAGGAAGGCGACGATGGTGAAATATTGCAGCTCGACCCAGAACGTCGCCTCGGCGCGCTGCTGGAGCGCGGTGTAGAAGCGGTTGTTCCACTGGTTGAGCAGCACGGTCGCCAGAACCTGGGCGATGTTGATGACCAGCAGCAGGTAGAGCAGGGCATGCGCGATGTAGCGCTCCTGCAGGCGGAAGGCGATGCCGAAGGGCAGCTCGATGGTGCCGACGTCACGCGTCTCGAAGAAGGGATCTGCGAGATTGGTGATCTGGCGGATCGTGCCGACGAAGCTCAGGCCATAGACGCCGAGGGCGAAGATGACCGACAGGAGGATGCTGGCCCGGGTCGGCAGATAGGGGCCGAGCGCCTCGGAGATCAGGCCGGCTTCGTTGGCGAGCAGGATAGCCAGCGACACGAGGTGCCAGACCACGAGGAAGCCGATGATCGCCCGGATGAGCGTCGATGTCGGACGCGACAGCCAGGCGACGGCCGCGGCGACCAGGGTCAGGATGAACACATAGGGCGGCAGATCGACCCATCCGACGATCCTCGCCACGGCCAGCGCGAGGCCGGCCGATCCTGCTGCTAGGGCGATGGGAAGCATGAGGGAACCCCGGAACTTGTCGGAAAGGGATGGGCGGTGCGGACGGTCGGCGCCCCTGGGCGTGGGACGATATCCCCGGCGCGCATCCTCATGAATCACACGCCCCGCGGCATGGGAAGGGCCATGTCAGGACAGCGCATCGGAGGGCGCGTCGGCAAGGGCCTGGCGCAACTCCTCCTCGGTGACGAGGCGCATGGCCTTCAGCACCTTCACCGCTTCGGTGCGGCGTCCGACGCGCATGATGAGGATGACGGTTTCGGCATCGCCGCATTCGGGGTGCGAACAGGCGATCTCGCTGACGGTGACGCCATCGTCCTCGGTGAGGGCGAGAATGGCGCGGACGAGGGTCGTCAGGCGGCGCGACGCATCCGCCGTTTCCGGATCCTGGGCCCTACGGTTGAAGAAGAAACGTGCCATGGCCTTGCCTTGTCAGCGCGAGTTATGGCCGATCCATGGCGAAGACGGAAGCGCCCGGCAGGCCCGCTCACGCGGCTGTGCGCGGCGGCCTGGGCGACCGCCGTTCAGAAGGCCCCGCCGAGCTTCACGCGCACCTGGTGACGCTCGAAATTGACGAGGTCGAGGCCACCCGTGGCGGCGCCCGCCGCCCGGCCCCAGACCTGAGCATTCCAGGCGGGCGAGACGAAGGTGTCCTTCAGCGGGCCGACATCGCCGATCTTGTGAAAGAGGGTCGGACCGACGAGCACGGCATGGCCGCCCCACTGGTTGAGGAAGGCGCCCCCATAGGCGGCGACATAGCGTAGGTTGCCGCCGACGAAGGTGCTGCTGCCCTCGCCCAGGCGCCAGGCCAGGGCGCCGCCGAGCTCCAGTCCGGAATCGTTGGCATAGCCAAGGGCGCCGCGCGGGCGCTCGGTGCCCGGGCCGATATTGAGGTTGACGGAGCCGTAGAGCCGGTCGCCGATCAGCGCGGCATCGGCGGCGACCTTGAAGGTCGCGGCGAAGCGCTCGGCGGAAAAGCCGAGACCCTCGGAAAAGCGGCCCCAGCGCAGTTCGAGACCGACCGTGAGACCGGGATCGAAGGGCGTCGTGCCGCGCTCCTTGATCTGGTAGCGGACCTGGCCGGCAAGGCCGTCGAAGGCGAAACGGTTCTGGTTCGGATAACCGGGAACGGTGTTGTTGCGGATGTCGTGATAGGCGGCCCAGACCGCCAGCGAGACCTGCAGGCGCTGGACCGGCGTCCAGCCGGCCTCGAGCTTGGTGTTGATGCCGGTGTAGCGGCCATCGAACTTGCCGAAGCGGGCCGTGGTCTCGGAGGTCAGCCCGCGGTCGCCGGGGCTGCCGACGCCGGTACCGTCGAGAAAGCCATAGGCGTCGTCGGGCCCGGCGGCCTCGCTCGCCGGCGCGCCGGCCTGCGGGCGCCCGACATCGGCCGCCATGGCGGGCACAGCGAAGAGCGATGCGGCGACGGCCGCTGCGACGATGCGATTCATGTCCTGCCCCCGGTGATCTTCCCTCCGGAACCCGTCCCGGCTTTCCCAATGGCAGGGGCGGCCGCACGACAATGTCCCGACGGTGATTCGTAGACCACTTTCGATTACCTGCAAATCATTCGCAACAGGAAATTGCACCAACGGTGGAGGCTCAGGCGAGCGCGAAGCCGGCCGTCGCCAGATCGGCCGGGAAGGCGTCGCCGGCGAGATAGGCATATTCATGGGCGCGCGGCTCGTGGACCGGATCGACCCGCCTGAGGGCCTCGTCAACATGGCCGGGATGGACCATAACGAGGGCGGCATCGGGCAATCGCGCCAGGAAGGTCGGGAAAATGGCGGCGAAGTCGGCGGCGCGGCGGAAATCATAGGCGCCGGAAAAGGCCGGGTTGGTCGGCACGCCGTGACGCGCAAGGAGGCGGCTGAGGCCCCGCGACAGGCCGGCGATGACCTGCCCCTTGAGGCCCGTCCCGGCGCCGCCCGGCCCGCTGCACTGGCGGATCCAGGCGCCCGGCGCATGGCGCTCCGCCACGGCCACGACGAGGTCGCGGATGCCCGGCAGGAGATGGGCGTGCTGATGGCCGTCGACAAAGGCCGGCGGCGCGCCGAAGGCGGCGCTGAAGGCCTGCATCTGCGCCGCGATCTCGGCGGCGACGGCGGCGCGGTCCAGCCGGCGCAGATGCGACCGCATCAGGAGCGAACCGATGCCCTCCGCCATGGCCAGTCGCGGCGCCGTCAGGGGCGTCAGCCCTCCGGTGAGCGTTAGATGCAGGCCGATCTGGAATCCCGGCGGCGCAACCGCCATCAGCCTTTGCGCCTCGGCGGCGAGGTCCGGTCCCGGGGTCATGACCGAGGTGGCGTTGAGCCGCCCAGCGGCTGCCAGCTCGCGGATGGCCCGGGAGACCCCCGGCGCCAGCGCATAGTCATCGGCGCAGAGGATCAGGCGCTTCATCGGGCGGGTCCGCGCTCAGTCGCCCTGGGCGAGCGGGCCCGGGGCGTCGGTGGTCGCGGCCTGGTCGGCGGCACGTTTCAGGCTCTGCTCGGCGACGAGATAGACCGGCCGTCCCTTCAGTTCCGAGAGGATCTTGCCGATATATTCGCCGAGGACCCCGATCATCAGCAGCTGGACGCCGCCGATGAAGGTGACCGCCACGAAGACAGAGGGATAGCCCGGCACGCCCCGGCCGTTGATGATGGTCTCGGCGACAATGAACAGGCCGTAGCAGAAGGCGAGCGCGGCCAGCAGCGCACCGAGAAGACTGGCGAGCCGCAGCGGCACGATCGAGAACGAGGTCAGGCCCTCGATGGAAAAGGCGAGGAGCCCCCAGAAGCTCCACTTGGCCTCGCCCTGTTCGCGGGCGTCCGGCTCATAGGGGATGCCGATCTGGCGGAAGCCGACCCAGCTCGACAGGCCCTTGAAGAAGCGGCCGCGCTCGGGAAGGCGGCGCAGGGCCGCCGCGGCCCGTGGCGACAGCAGGCGGAAATCGCCGGCGTCGGCAGGAATCTTGTGGCGGACGCCGGCATTGACCAGGCCGTAAAAGGCATTGACGAAAAGGGTGCGCAGGCGCGGCTCGTCGCGGCGATGGGCCTTGTAGGTGAAGACGACGTCATAGCCCTCGTCGAGCCAGCGCGACACGAGCGTCTCGGCCACGGCGGTCGGATGCTGGCCGTCGGCATCCATGAAGATCACCGCACCGTAGCGGGCATTGTCGAGGCCGGCGAGAAGGGCCGCTTCCTTGCCGAAATTGCGCGAGAAACCGATCACCTGCACATCGGCGCCGTCGGCCCTGAGGCTCTCGGCCACCGCCAGCGTACCGTCGCGCGAGCCGTCGTCGACATAGAGGATCTCGACCGCAAGGCCCCGCTGTTCCTTCAGCTTGCGGGCGAAGGCCGTCAGCTTGGCATGGGTGTGAGGGAGAGCCTCGGCTTCGTTATAGGCCGGCACCACGATGGTGAGGCCGAAGGGCGGCGTCTCGCTGCCGGGAAAGGCGATGACGCGCCTGTCGCTGATGATCATGTGCCGACGGCCCGGGGACCGCTCCTGAAACTGGGATCATGATAGCCGAGTTCACGCCGCCGTGAAGGGCGATTGCAGATCATGGTCACCGCGTGCCGGCTGTTTCATGGTGCAAAAGCGTGTAGACGACGGCGCTGTGATGAATGACGGACAACAGAACCCGCCCGCCGGCCGCACCGCCGCCCTGATGCGCGAAGGTCGCAAGATGCTGTCTTTCGGCGTCATCGGTGTCGGCAACGGCTTCGTCAACTATGCGGTCACGGTCGGCGTGACCGTGCTGGCGCTCACCCCCCTCGGCCTTGCCGGAAGCGACCCGGCCCTCGGCCTCGCCAAGGCGCTGGGCTGGGCGGTGGCGGTGTCGAACTCCTACCTGTTCAACACGCTCTTCACCTTCTCGGCCGAGAGCGGCCGGCGCCTCGACTGGCGGACATATTTCCGCTTCGTCGCCTCCGGCACGGTGGGGCTTGCCATCGAGGTCGTCAGCTTTCTCTTCGCGGTGCGCTATCTCCCCCTGTCGCTCGCCGCGATCGTGCCCATCGGCCTCGCCTTCGTCGCCAATTTCGCGATGGCGCGGATCTTCGTCTTCTCCCGGCCGAGCGGCCGGCACTGACACTGCAGGGGGCCTTCCATGGCCATGGACACACCGGCGCGCAGCTTCCGGCCCCTTGGCTCGGACTCCGCTATCCTTGCCATCGTCGCGGCCTTCCGGGCGCGCACCCTGCCCTTCGCCGACTGGTCGCATCAGGCCCACCTCGCCACCGGCCTCTGGCACGTGGCGACCCATGGCGAGGCACAGGCGCGGGACCTGCTCCGTGAGGGGATCAAGGCCTATAATCTCGCCGGCGGCCGGGTGAACGACGCGATGCGCGGTTATCACGAGACGGTGACCATGTATTTCGTCTGGTCCGCCGCCCGGTTCCTCGAGGCCGGCGCTCCGGCCGATCTCGCCGGCCAGGTCAATGCCTATGTCGCCGGCCCTTTTGGCGCCAAGGACGGCGTCTTCAGGTTCTGGACGCGGGAGCTTCTCCTGTCGCCCGCCGCGCGGCTGGCCTGGGTCGAGCCGGACATCCGCCCTCTCGATCCGGCGGCGCTCCTCGCCTAGCCTGCCAATGCCACGCCGCCCACGTGAAGGCCCCTGCCGATGACCGTCATCCCGACTCGCCCGACGCCCCGCCCGCGGAGCGACTTCACCTGGTTCTCGCCGATCCAGACGCGCTGGTCGGACAACGACCAGTACGGCCACGTCAACAATGTCGTCTATTATTCCTATTTCGACACGGTGGTGAATGCCTTCCTCATTGCCGAGGCCGGCCTGGTGCCGGTGGCCGGCCCGTGGATGGGGCTGGTCGTCGACACGCGCTGCTCCTATTTCGCCCCCGCCAGCTACCCCGCGCCGCTGGAGGCTGGCCTCGCCTTCGCCGAGGCTGGCCGGTCGAGCCAGCGCTACGAAATCGGCATCTTCGCTGAGGGCGGCGAGACGACCCTCGCCCATGGCCATTTCGTCCATGTCTATGTGGATGCCGCCAGCCGGCGGCCAATCGCGTTGCCGGAAAGCCTCACGGCGGCGATCGCGCGCGCCCGTTAATCCCGCGTTGCGACACCTTGCCTTATTTCGGCTATGGAACCTGGCCATCGTGTTGACGACGAACGGATTCATGACCCATCGCATCGCCCCCCGGCTGATCCTCGCCGCGCTTGTCGGCGCCACGGCTGCGCTCCCGCCGACCCTGGCCTGGGCGCAGGCGGTGCCGAGCGCCGTCGAGGCGCCGGCCGCCCCCGTGGCGGCGCCGGCCGAGCCCG
>JAIEQC010000039.1 GCA_019748055.1 Caulobacteraceae bacterium
CTCGCGCGAGCAGCGCCTGTCGGGGCTGGAGCGCGCCCGCGACGGGTGGGCCGCGCGGTCGAAGGACGGCGCGGCGCGGATCAAGGCGCTGGAAGCCGACGCGGCCCGCACCCTGTCGCTGCTCGAGACCGCCCGCGCGGCGCCGGAGGCCCTGGCGCAGAAGCGGTCCGGTTTGATGGACGCCCTCACGTCAGCCGAGACCCGCCGCCGGGCCGCCGCCGACGCCCTGTCGGTCGCCGAGGGCGCCGCGCAGGACGCCGACCGCGCCGCCCGCACCGCCGAGGCCGAGGCCGGAAAGGCGCGTGAGATCCGCGCCGGTCTGGCCGCCCATGCCGAGGCCGCCGCCGCCCGGCTGGCCGAAGCCGACCAGAAGGTGCGCGAGACGGCGCAGATGTCGCCCGAGGAGCTGGGCCAGAAGCTGACCGACGAGGCCGTGGCCCGCCCGCCGGACGCCGCCGGCGCCGAGAGCCTGCTGTACGGTCTGGAGCGCGAACGCGAGGCCCTGGGCGCCGTCAACCTGCTGGCCGAGGAGGAGGCCCGCGAGAGCGAAGACCGGCTGCAGACCATGCGCGGCGAACGCGCCGACCTCACTTCAGCCATCGCCAAACTGCGCGACGGGATCGACGAGCTGAACGCCGAGGGCCGGGAGCGCCTTCTGGCCGCGTTCGACGTCATCAACGACAATTTCAAGACCCTGTTCGAGGCCCTGTTCGACGGCGGTCAGGCCGAGCTGAAACTGGTCGAGAGCGACGATCCGCTAGAGGCCGGGCTGGAGATCTTCGCCTGCCCGCCCGGGAAGCGGCTGGCGGTCATGAGCCTGATGTCCGGCGGGGAGCAGGCGCTGACGGCGGCGGCGTTGATCTTCGCCGTCTTCCTGGCCAATCCGGCGCCCGTCTGCGTGCTGGACGAGGTCGACGCCCCGCTGGACGACGCCAACGTCGACCGCTTCTGCCGCATGCTGGACGAGATGCGGAAGCGCACCGACACGCGCTTCATCGTCATCACCCACAATCCGGTGACCATGAGCCGGATGGACCGCCTTTACGGCGTCACCATGCCGGAACGCGGCGTGTCGCAGCTGGTCGGGGTGGATCTGAAGCAGGCGGAAAAGCTGGTGGCCTAACGGGCGAATGCCCGTTTCAAGTCCCGGAGGGCGGGTCCGGCCAGCGCCCACGGTTCGACCACATAGCGGTGGAAGAGGCGCTTCGGATCGGCGGTCAGGCGAAACAGCCACTCCAGTCCCAGCCGCCCCATCCAGCGCGGTGCGGCCCTCTGGACCCCGGCCTCATAATCGAAGGCGGCGCCGACGTTCAGGACGACGCAGTCCGGCAAGGCGTCCAGATGATCCGCGATCCACAGTTCCTGGCGCGGCATGCCCATGCCGACCATGAGCACGTTCGGCTTGAAGGCCGCGATCTCTTTTAGAACCGCCGCATTGTCCGACGAACCGGCGGTCGCATCGAAATGCCCGTGCCGCGTCCAGATGCAGACGCCGGGACGCTTGCGCCCGATCCGCTGCGCCGCCTCTTCCGCCACCCCCGGCGCGCCGCCCAGATAGAAGACGCGCCATCCCTCGCGGTCGGCCAAACTCCAGAAATGATCCCGCCAGTCCAGATAGGTGCAGCGGTGCATTGGACGGGCCGCCAGCCTCAGAAGGCGCGCGAAGGCGAGCAGCGGACGCGAATCCACCTCGATCAGATCCGCCCTGCCGTAGAAGCGACGCAGCTGAGGCGTGGAACGCAGAAGGGCCAGGCTGTGCAGGTTGTGGTTGGCGATGACCGTCTTTCGCCCCTCCTGAACCCAACGACGCATCCAAAGCATCACCTCTTCGGGGCGGACCAGATCCATGGCCTCTCCGAGGATCATGACGCGCTCCTCCGGCCGTCGCGCCTGGCGGTGCGGCGTGCGCTCTCGGCGCCGCCGATCGGGGGCTGCAGAAACCACAGTGAGGGCGAGTGTTTCCTCGAACATGGCGCGACCCTGCCACGCGCCGCTGAAGGTGGGGTTCCCGGACGCAGTTAATGGAACGTCGTCAGATGAAGTCAGTGTCCCGCGCCGGAAGCCTGCGATATCGCCGGTTTTGAAAGCGCGACGGCGAAGACACAGTCGGCGCGTCTCAACAGCCACGCTGCTGGGCAGGACACGGGTATGGCGCCATGGTGGCGACAGGAGCCCCAAGGGCCCGCATCATCGAGAGAGACGACCATGATCCTTGCCGCAATCGCAGCCGCCGCCCTGTCGGGGCCCGCCCCGCTCGCTCCCGTGCAAGATCCGCTGACCTTCGATCAGACGGTCAGCTGCGCCGCCATGTTCTTCGTGCAGTCCAAGCAGTTGACCGTCCCGGAAGAGGTCGAGGCCTTCGAGATGGGCATGGTCGAGATGATCACTCGCGCCGAGGGCATGAACTCCGGCCTGACCCAGGATCAGATCATCGAGCAGGCGGCCGTTCAGGCCGACGAGATGATCACGCGCATCGAGGCCGCGCCGAACGCGGACGCCAAGGCCGGCGTCATCGTGAACTGGGGCCCCGGCATGGTCGCCTGCATCGACGCCGTCCTGGCCTGATCAAACCGGAATCCTGCAGATGTCCCTGACCGCCGCCGCCCTCGCTTCCGCCCTCGCCTTCTGGCCCGCGCCCGCTCCAGCGACGGCGCAAGACCCGATGACGTATGAGAACTACGTATCCTGCGCCGCCCTGTTCTTCCAGGTCGCGGCCGACACCGACGACGCCGAGTTGAAGGAGGCTCTGGAGTCCGCAGTCGGCGTCATGCTGGTTCGCGCCACGCCCCTGGGCGAGGCCAAGGGCAAGACCGGAGACCAGGTGGTGGAAGACGCAGCGATCGAGTCGGTCGGCCTGGAAGACGCCATCGCCAACCTGTCCGGCGACGCGCGCGCCAACCGCGTCCGCTCGCACGGGCCAGGCATCGACGCCTGCCTGAACGAAGTCCTGACCGAACGCTGAGGCTCAGCTCCGGCCAGCCGTCGCTTCGACCAGGTCGGCGAGACGCGCGGCCGCGTCCGGGATCGCAACGGATCGCGCCCCTGCCGACATGGCGGATAGACGCCTCGGATCGGCCAAGACGTCGGACAGGATCGACGTGAGCCGCTGCGGCGTCGCCTCGCGTTCCGGAATGCTGATTGCGGCGCCCGCTTCCACCAAAGAGCGGGCGTTCAAGGTCTGGTGGTCATCGGTGGCGATGGCCAAGGGAATCAGAACCGACGGCATGGCCGCAACTGCCAACTCGGCGCACGTAGACGCGCCTGCGCGGCCGATCAGCAGATGCGTGGTCGTCAGCAAGCCTGCCATGTCCCGAAAGAAGGGCGCGACCTCAGCCTTGATTCCCGTCTCCAGATAGACCTGCCGCGCCGCCTCCAGACTCTCCGTCCTGGATTGCTGAAAAACCTCCAGACGCGACCTCAGTGCCGTGGGAAGAGCGGCCAGAGCTTGCGGCACGGCCTCCGACAACAGCCGCGCGCCCTGACTGCCGCCCGTCACGAGAACACGTATTGGACCGCCGTCCCTAGGCGGAGAATAAACGCGATCGAACAGGGGGCGGATTTCTGGACGGATCGGGCTGCCAACGACGTGAGCGCCCTCTCGCCCCACGATCGGGAAGGTGGACGCGACGGCGCTCACGCGATCCGCGAGCAGCCGGTTGGTGCGCCCGAGCACGGCGTTCTGTTCGTGGATAACGGTCGGTCGGCGATCCATCAGCGCCGCGATCAGAGCCGGCGCCGAGGGGTAGCCTCCGAAGCCGACGACCACCTTCGCCGCGGACCCGCGGAATGCCGCACGGGCCTGCCGGGCGCCTCTGAGGATCGCCAGGCCCGCCTTGACCAACCCCACAGGCCCTCGGCCCGTCGCCGCGTCCAAAAACAGGCGGTCGTCGGCGGGAAAGCCGTGGGCGAATTTCTCGCCCCTGTGGTCGGTGGCGAGGATCACGCGCCAACCGCGCGCGGACATCTCCCGCGCCAGAGCCTCCGCGGGAAACATGTGTCCGCCGGTGCCCCCGGCGGCGACGACGCAGGTCCGGCTCATGCGCGGCGCATCCGCTTGGTCAACTCATCCCACGGCCACTGCATGGGGCCGGGCTCATAGGCCCCCGGCCGCTTGCGGGTCAGGGCCAGGGCGAACCCCATCGTCAGCCCCATCGCCAGCATGGACGAGCCGCCGTAACTGATGAAGGGCAGGGTCATGCCCTTGGTGGGGATCAGGTTCAGGTTCACCGCCACATTGATGCAGGCCTGCAGCCCGATCAGCATGAAGAGCCCTGCCGCAGCCGTCTGTTCGAACGGGTCGCGCAGGCGCAGCGCCCGGCTGAGCCCCCGCACGACGATGAAGGCGTACAGGCCGATGATCAGCAGCGACAGCATCAGGCCGAACTCCTCGGCGCCGACGGAGTAGATGAAGTCGGTGTGCAGGTCGGGCACGTGGCGCTTCATGACGCCCTCGCCCACGCCGCGCCCGACCAGGCCCCCGGCGCGGATGGCCTCCGAGGCACGGTCGATCTGGTGGGTGTCCTCCACGCCGGGAGCCACGAACTTGGCCACGCGGGCGCGCACGTGGTCGAAGGCGAAATACAGGCTGACGACGCCGGCCATGACCGCGCCGCCCAGCGCCAGCATCCACTTGAACGGCACCCCGGCCATGAAGAAGACGGCCATGAAGGTGGTGGTGATCAGCAGCGTCTGGCCGATGTCCGGCTGCATCAACAGCAGGCCGACGGTGACCGCATAGGCGACGAAGGCGATGGTGACGCCGGGCACGCCCTGCCCCTTCTGCGCTTCGGCGAACATCCAGGCGGAAAAGACGATGATGGCCGGCTTGGCGAACTCGCTGGGCTGCAAACCGAAGGGCCCGATGTTGATCCACCGCGCCGCGCCCTTGGCCTCGTGCCCGATGAAGGGCAGCAGCAGCATCACCCCGATCGCGCCCAGAAGCGCCAGCACGGCGATGCGGCGCACGCCGCGCGGGCTGAGCAGCGACGTCGTCAGCATGGCGCCCAGCCCCATGACGACGAAGACGATCATGCGGATGGAATAGTGGAAGGGATCGGTGATCCCGTCCTCGGCCAGGATGGCGGCGGGGCTGGAGGCGAACGACAGCGACACGCCGATGAACATCAGCGCAAGCGCCGCGCCCAGCAGGCCGCGATCCACCGTCCAGAACCACTTGGCGAGCGCGCTCTGGTCGGACCGGGAAAAGGCGGGCGTGTAGGCCTGGCTGGTCATGATTGATCAACCATGTCCGAAAGGTGTGGCCCCGAGGTTAAGCACCGCCGCTCGGAACGCCTCGCCCCGCGCCTCGAAATCCGGGAACTGGTCGAAGCTGGCGGCGGCGGGGCTGAGCAGCACCACCTCCTCGCGCCCGGTCGCGGCGGCGGCGTGGTACGCCTGACCGACGGCGGTCGCCATGTCGCCGCTGATCCGGTGCGGCGTGTCGCCCAAGGCGGCGGCGAAGGGGCCCGCCGCCTCGCCGATCAGGAAGGCTTCCTGCACGCGGGGGAACAGGTCGTCGAGGTCGTCGATCCCGCCGGCCTTCGCCCGCCCCCCGGCGATCCAGAAGCTGCGGGCGTAGCTGGCGAGCGCCTGCCGCGCCGCGTCGGCGTTGGTGGCCTTGGAGTCGTTGACGAAGGTGACCTTGCCGAGACGACCGACCGGCTCCATCCGGTGCGCGAGGCCGGGGAAGGAGAGGAGGCCGGCGACGGCCCTATCCTGATCCACTCCGAGGCAGCCGGCCGCGACCAAAGCGAACGCGGCGTTCTGGGCGTTATGGCGACCGGCAAGCGCCCTAGCCGTGGTGAGGTCCGCCATTTGGGTCGGTTCCGCTCCCGGCTCCCCGACCATGCAGAGATATCCGGACCGGGCCAGAATGAGTGGTCCACCCACCTGCCAGACCGGATCGAGGCCGCCGGCACTTTCGGCAGCGGTCGAGACCGGAACGACGGACCAACCCTGCTCCACAGCTGGGTAGGTGACGGCCATAAAGACGGAGAGATCGTCCGTGCCGATCACTGCTGCGCCGCCCTCCTCTGGGCAGTTCGCGAATATCCGCGCTTTCGCCGCGACGTAGCCCTCCATCCCGCCGTGCCGGTCCAGATGGTCCGGGGTGACGTTGGTCAGGATCGCCACGTCCGGCGCGAAGGTCGTCGTGAGGTCCAGCTGATAGCTTGAGACCTCGATCACATATACCGCGCCCGGCACAGGCGCAGGCAGGGCCAGCACGCCGATGCCGATGTTGCCGCCCATGTGCACCGTGAGGCCCGCCTGCTTCAGCACCCAGGCGGTCAGCGCCGTCGTGGTCGACTTGCCGTTGGTGCCGGTGATCGCCACCACCTTCGGCCGCTCGCCCTCCGGCAGCGCCGCGATGGCTCGCGCGAACAGCTCCACGTCGCCGACGATCTCGACGCCCCCGGCCTTGGCCTTGTCGACCGTCCAGTGCGGCTTGGGGTGCGTCAGCGGCACGCCGGGGGACAACACGAGAGCGGCGAACTGGCTCCAGTCGGCGGCGGTCAGGTCCTCGACCGTGAACCCTTCGGCTTCCGCCTGCAGGCGGCTGGAGATGCCGTCGTCCCACAGCACCGGCTCGGCCCCGCCGGCCTTCAGCGCGCGCGCCGCCGTCAGCCCCGACCGTCCCAGGCCGAAGACCGCGACGCGCCGCCCCTCGAAGCCGGGGACCGCGATCATCTCAGCGCAGCTTCAGCGTCGCAAGGCCCGCCAGCGCCAGCATGGCCGAGACGATCCAGAAACGGATGACCACCGTGGATTCCGGCCAGCCCATCTTTTCGAAGTGATGGTGGATCGGCGCCATCAGGAAGACCCGCTTCTTCGTGGCCTTGAAATAGCCGACCTGGATCATCACCGAGGCCGCCTCCAGCACGAACAGGCCGCCGACGATGCCCAGCACCAGCTCGTGCTTGGTCATCACCGCCACCGCGCCCAGCGCGCCGCCCAGCGCCAGCGAGCCGGTGTCGCCCATGAATATCTTGGCCGGCGGGGCGTTGTACCAGAGGAAGCCCGTGCCGCCGCCGATGATGGCCGCCAGGAAGACCGCCAGCTCGCCCGCGCCGGGCACATGGTGGACGCCCAGATAGTCGGAGAAGACGAAGTTGCCGGTCAGGTAGGCGATCACGCCGAACGCCGCCGACGCCATCATCACCGGCACGATGGCCAGGCCGTCCAAGCCGTCGGTCAGGTTCACGGCGTTGGAGAAGCCCACGATCGTGAAGGCCGCGAAGGCCACGTAGAACCAGCCGACGTTCAGCAGCACATCCTTGAAGAAGGGGAAGGCGATCGACGTCTCCAGCCCCGGCGACGTCGGCGAAGCCGTCATCCAGAGCACCGTCAGCACGCCCGCGATCACGGCCACGATGACCTGCCAGAACAGCTTCTGCTTGGACGTAAGCCCGGCCGAGGTCTGCTTCGTGACTTTGGCGTAGTCGTCGATGAAGCCCAGCACGGCGAAGGCCGCGGTCACCAGCGACACGATCCAGATGTACGGATTGGTCAGGTCGCCCCACAGGAAAACCGCGACCGCGATGCCCGCGAGGATCATCAGGCCGCCCATAGTCGGGGTGCCGACCTTCGACAGATGGCTGACAGGGCCGTCGTCGCGGATCGGCTGGCCCTTGCCCTGTTTGGTCCGCATCCAGCTGATGAAGCGGCTGCCCATGGCCACCGCCACGATCATGGCCGTCGCCATGGCCAGGGCCACGCGCACCGTCTGGTACTGGACCAGGTTCAGCAGGGGATAATCCTGCGCCACGTCCGCGTAGTAGAGATACAGCAGGTAGAACATCAGGCGGTCCCCTCATCCGTCCGATCCAGATCCGCCAGGGCGCGCGCGATCTGCGACGCCTTCGACCCGTTCGATCCCTTGACCATCACCACGTCGCGCGGCGCGACCAGATCGCCGACCGCGTCGGCCAGGTCGGCGGCGGTCTCACGCCATTCGCCGCGCCGCTCGGGCGCGATCGCCTCATGCAGCGCGCGCATCTCCGGTCCGGCCGTGTGCACGACGTCCAGGCCCGCCGCCTCGATGCTCTCGGCCAGTCCGGCATGCAGCGCGTGAGACTGCCCGCCCAGTTCCAGCATGTCGGTCAGCATGACGATGCGCCGACCGCCCGGCTCGACCGCGCGCGCGCCGAGGCTGGCGAACCCCGCCTTCATCGACAGCGGATTGGCGTTGTAGCTCTCGTCGATCAGGGTGAAGGCGCCGCGCGGCAGGCGCACGGTGCGCACCTGTCCTCGCCCGGCCAGAGGCGAGAAGCCGGCCAGCGCCTCCAGCCCGACATCGACCGGCACGTCCAGGGCGTCCAGCATAAGCAGCACGGCCAGGCTGTTCAGGCCCCAGTGGAAGCCGGACTGGCGCAGGCGGAAGACGTGATCGCGGCCCAGCACGGTCGCCTCGACCCGAGCGCCGTCCGCGTCGGGCGTGAAGTCGATCAGGCGGGCGGCGTCGTCCTGCGACGTGCCGAAGGTCAGCACCCGCGCGCCCTTGCGCAGCGCGGCGCCGCGCAAAACCTCCAGCCAGGCGTTGTCGGCGTTGATCACCGCCGTGCCGCCGGGGCCCAGCCCCTCGAAGATGGCCGCCTTCTCGCGCGCGACGCCCGCCTCGCCGTCGTCGAAGGCCTCGATATGGACCGGCCCGACAGTGGTCACGCAGGCGGCGTGCGGCTGGACCATGCGAGCCAGCGGCCCGATCTCTCCCGGCGCGTTCATGCCGATCTCGAATATCGCCCGCTGCACCGTCGCGGGCATGCGCGCCAGCGTCAGCGGCACGCCGATGTGGTTGTTGAAGCTCTTGACCGAGCCGTGCGCCGGACCGGCCAGGTCCAGTCCGGCCTTGATGGCTTGGGTCACGCTGGTCTTGCCGACACTGCCGGTCACCGCGCCGCGTCGCACCTCGGGGGCCCGGTCGCGTGCCGCGGCGCCAAGCCGCTCCAGCGCCCTCAGCGTGTCGTCCACGACGATGCAGGGTCCGCCGTCCACCGGCCGCTCGACCAGGGCCCCTGCCGCGCCGGCCGCGAAGGCGCCGGCGGCGAACTCATGTCCGTCGCGCGCGCCGCGAAGGGCCACGAACAGGTCGCCCGGCTCCACCTCGCGGCTGTTGAAGGTGACGCCGTTCGCCTCGAACGCCCCGCCCTCGATCCGCCCCCCGACGGCCACGGCGATGTCGGTGGCGGTCCACAGCGGTCCTGCGGTCTCAAGCATGCAGTCTCAGGGCCTCGGCTGCGACGGCGACGTCGTCGAAGGGATGAATCGTGGAACCCACGATCTGACCCCTCTCATGCCCCTTTCCGGCGACCACGACCACATCCCCCGCGCGGCCCATTTCGACGGCATGGAAGATGGCCTGGCGCCGGTCGCCGACTTCCTCGGCGCCGACCGCGCCCTTCAGCACCTCGGCGCGGATCACGGCAGGGTCTTCCGAGCGGGGATTGTCGTCGGTGACCACCGCCACGTCGGCCAGCCGGGCCGCGACCTCGCCCATCAGGCGGCGCTTGCCCTTGTCCCGGTCGCCGCCGGCGCCGAAGACGACGATCAGCCGACCGCGCGCGTGGGGGCGCAGCGCCGTCAGCACCGTCTCCAGACCGTCGGGCGTATGCGCATAGTCGACGTAGACCTCGGGCCCGCCCGCCGGTCCGGACACGCGCTGAAGCCGGCCCTCGGCGCCCTGAATCGTCGCCAGCGCCGCCAGCACGTCCTCGACCCCGGAGCCGGACGCCACGCACAGGCCCGCGGCGACGAGGGCGTTCGAGGCCTGGAAGGCGCCGGCCAGCGGCAGCAGAACCTCGTGCGACCGCCCGCCCGCGTCGATCGTCAGCCGCTGGCCCTCGGGCACCGCCTCGCGTCCGATCAGGGTCAAATCGCGGCCGCGCTGACCCACGCCATAGATGCCCAGACCCGACATCAGCCCGGCGGCGGCGAAGCGAGAGTAGGCGTCCGAGTCGGCGTTCAGCACCGCGGTCCGCCCGCGCGGCAACAGGGTCTCGAACAGCCTCAGCTTGGCGGCGCGATAGGCCTCCATGTCCCCGTGGTAGTCGAGGTGGTCCTGGGTCAGGTTGGTGAAGCCGGCGGCCGTCAGGCGGATGCCGTCGATGCGGCGCTGGTCGATTCCGTGGCTGGACGCCTCCAGCGCCAGATGGGTGACGCCGCGGCCGGCTAGTTCGGCCGTCAGCCGCGCCGCGTCGCCGGCGTCGGGGCTGGTCAGGCCGGGCGGCGTCAGGTTCTCGACGCCCGCGCCCGTCTGCATCACCGTGCCCAGCGTGCCCATGCTGGCCGAGGCATGGCCCAGAGAGGCCCAGATCTGGCGGCAGAAGGCGGCGACCGAGGTCTTGCCGTTGGTGCCGGTCACCGCGACGCAGGTCTTCGGCTGGGCGCCGTAGAAACCGCGGGCCGCCAGGGCGTAGGCGCGGCGCACGTCGGCGGAGGTGACCAGCACCGGCGCGGCGTCGCGCGGCGTGTCGGTCGGGGCCAGCACCGCCGCCGCCCCCTTGGCCAGGGCCTGCGGGATGAAGGCGCGTCCGTCCGCCGTCGTGCCCGGCAGGGCGACGAACAGGGTGCCCGCGTCCACGCGCCGGCTGTCGGCCGTCACCCCGGTGATGACCGGGTCGGCGGGCACGTCGCGGCGCAGGATGTCGGACAGGCGGAGCGCGCTCATTCCAGATCGCGCTCCATGTCCTCGAGCGTCGGGATCTTCTCGCCGTCGGCGGTGCGCCAGCGGTCGGCGCGGCGCTCCACGCCCACCAGCGGGGCGATGCGGTCGGCGATGCGGCCGACGGCCGGCGCGGCCACGAAGCCGCCGGTGCGCGGACCGTTCGACGGCTCGTCGACCAGCACGAAGATGGCGTAGCGCGGCCCGTCCAGCGGCCCGTCGGTCGGGAACACGGCGGCGAAGCTGCCGATGCCCAGCGTCGCGTCGTAGCGCGTGCCGGTCCACTTGTTGGCCGACCCCGTCTTGCCGCCGACCCGCAGGCCCGGCGCGTCGGCCCGCGTGCCCGACCCCCGCACGACGTTCCGGCGCATCAGATCCAGCAGCAGGACGCTGGTCGAGGCCTGCACGATGCGCACGGGCTCGGCGCCGGCCCCGCCCTTGCGGATCGACAGCGGCACGTACAAGCCGCCGTTGGTCAGGGCCCCCATCGCCGCCACCGCCTGCACCGGCGTGACCATGATGCCGTAGCCGAAGGACAGCGAGGCAAGGGTCGAGTTCGACCATTCGCGCGGCAGCACCGGCGCGGCGGACTCCTTCAGCTCCAGAGGCGCGGCGTCCAGCAGGCCCAGCTTCTGGAAATAGGCCTTCATCCCCTGCGGCCCCAGCTGCACCGCCAGCTGCGAGGTGCCGATGTTGGACGAGTGGATGTAGACGTCCTCCAGCGTCATCACCCGGTTCTGGGCATGGAAGTCGGTGATGCGGCGATTGCCGATCATCATCGCCTGGGACGCGTCGAAGGTGGTGTTGATGTCCGCCAGACCGCGGTCGATGCCGGCGGCGACGGTGAAGCTCTTGAACACCGAGCCCATCTCGTAGTGGCCGGAGGTCGCCAGGTTCTTCGCCTGGGTCGTCGGCCAGCTGGCCATGGCCAGGATCTCGCCGGTGTGTACGTTGGTGACCAGGGCGACGCCGTTCTTGGCCCCCGTCTGATCCATGGCGGCGGCCAGTTCGCTCTCGACGATGCCCTGGATGCGCAGATCGATGGACAGGGGCACGGCCGAGCCGTCGATCCCGGCCTGTGTCAGCTCGGCGTCCAGAGCCAGTTCGGCCCCCGTCAGCCCCTTGCCCCAGGCGTCGGACACGCCGACCACATGGCGGGCGGATCCGCCCAGCGGATAGACCCGGCCGTCCTCCTGCTCGAAGCCGACGCCGCCCAGGCCCAGCGCGTGGACCCGCGCCTTCTGCTGCGGCGTCATGGCGCCCATCACCAGCACGCGGCGGTCGCCGTCCAGCGCGCGGCGCAGGCGGCGGGCGTCGACCTCCGGCAGGGCGCGGCGGATCTGGGTGAAGGCGAAGTCCTTGTCCCACACCTCGGCCGGATCGACGTACAGACCCCAGAAGACGACGTTGGTCGCCAGCAGCCGGCCGTTGCGGTCGACCAGATCGCCGCGCGTCAGCTGGCGTTCGACCCCGGCGCCCGCGCCGTCCAGCACCGGCGCCGCCAGCGCCGACCACGCCGCGCGCACGCCCAGACAGGCGAAGACCACACCGAACACGGCCAGGATCAGGAAGATGCGGACGCGCGTGTCCTCCTCCGGCCGGGCTTGGGCGCGCGACCGCTCGAACGCGTGCTCGATCCACCACAGGACGGCGGTCAGGCGACGCCACGAAGGCGGACGCGGCAGGCGCGGCGCGGGACCCGGGCGGTGATGCGGAGTGACGGTCACTGCGCCGCCTCCTCGACCGGGGCGGTGGCCGACGCGGCCCCTTCAGCCGGCGCTACGACCGGCACGGGGACGGGCGCAGGCTCGACCTCGTCCAACTCGGTTTCCTCCACGCGCTGGTCAGCGTCGATCGGGGCGAGACCCAGGCTCTTCGACAGGGCGTCCAGACGCGCTGGGCTTTCCAGTCGGGCGGCCTCGGCGCGGAGCAGGCGCACGCGCTGGCGGTCCTGGGCGATCTCGGCCTCCAGCTCGGCGATGCGCGTCGCCTCGCGCTGGGCGCCGGCCTTCACCAGATAGACCGAGCACAGCATGGCGCCGACGCAGACCACGCCGATGATCTCGATCCAGCGGATGCCGCGGATCTTCCAATCGAAGAGGCGGCGGACGACGGCGGGCGCCTTCATGCGACCATCTCCCACGCCGGGGCGTCGGTGCGGACCGCGGCGCGCAGCTTGGCCGAGCGGGCGCGGGGGTTGGCGGCGATCTCGGCGTCCGTCCCTTCGCGGGCGCCCTTGAACAGCAAGGTGAAGCTGGGAGCTCGGGTCGTCGCGGCCTGCGGCAGGTGGCGCGAGCCGCCGGGGGCATTGCCGCTGCGCTCGGCCAGGAAGGTCTTCACGATGCGGTCTTCCAACGAGTGGAAGGTCACGACCGCCAGCCGACCGCCGGGCTTCAGCCGGGCCTCGGCCGCGACCAGCCCCCGCTCCAGTTCGCCCAGTTCGTCGTTCACGGCGATGCGCAGGGCCTGAAAGGTGCGGGTGGCCGGATGGATCGGCGCGCCGCGCCGCCCGCCCAGAGCCTTTTCCACCACCTCAGTAAGGTCCAGCGTCCGCTCGAACGGGCGCTCGACGCGGCGGCGCAGAATGGCGGTGGCGACGCGGCCGGACTGACGCTCCTCGCCGTACTGCTTCAGGATGTGGGCGAGCGGGCCATGGTCCCAGCCGTTGACCACGTCCGCCGCGGTCGGGCCCTGGCCCGACATCCGCATGTCCAAAGGCCCGTCGCGCAGGAAGGAGAAGCCGCGGTCGGCCTCGTCGATCTGCATGGACGACACGCCGATGTCGAAGACGACGCCGTCGACCAGCCGATCCACGGCCTCGGCGAGATCGCCGAAGGGCGTCTCCACGAGGCGGAACCGGCCAGGAAAGTCGTTGGCCACGGCAGCAGCATGCGGCCGCACGGTCGGGTCGCGGTCCAGCCCGATCACCTCAGCCCCCGCCGCCAGGATGGCGCGGGTGTAGCCGCCGGCGCCGAACGTGGCGTCGACCATGACGTCGCCGGGGCCGGGCGACAGGGCGTCGATCACCTGGTCGATCAGGACGGGCACGTGAGGCGCGGTCACTGGCCGCCCCCCTGCGTCTTCAGCTGCGCCGCCAGCCGCAGGGCGCCCAGTTCGGCCAGACCTTCGCGCGCGACCTTGCGCTGTTCGGCGCGGCGGGCGGCCCAGGCCTCCTTGCTCCAGATCTGGAAGCGGTCGCCCAGACCCACGATCATCACCGTGTCGCCCAGGCCCGCCTCGGCGACCAGGCTCTCGGGCAGGGTGATGCGGCCGCCGCCGTCGAAGGCCAGCCGGTTCTGTTCGCCCAGCACCTGCCACTCCAGCGCCGAGCGCTGGGCCGAGCCGAACGGCAGCGACTGGATCATCTCCACGTAGACGGCGAACAGGTGGTCGCCGCCCGCCTCCAGACAGTCGGCCTCGATGGAGGGGAAGCAGAAGACGCGGTGCTCGGCGCCGTTGTCGGCGGTGCGGAACTCCTGCGGGATCAGCAGGCGGCGCTTGCCGTCCAATTGTTTCTCGAACGTCGAGAGAAACACGCCCCGCCCCACTGAAAGACCCGAAGGTCCGCCCTGAAATCCCCCGAGCGCGCCCGCGCACCCGTCCTGCCTCGATCAAGGATTATGGGATACCATGGGATCAGATGGGTCACAATGGGATTGGTTGACGGATTTTTACCTCTTCTCACCCCAGCTTGTAGAACAATACTGGAACAGACCAGTATCCACACACCTGTGGACTGATTTGACGGTCTCGGCACGCGGCGATGAACGGAACCTGCACCGGCACCCGCCGCTCCCGTTCAGCCTGGAACGGCCAAGGTGCGGCCGTTCCAAACTCTCTCTCCGGAGCCTTTCCAAATGACTTCCCGATCCCTCGCTCTCGGCGCCGCCCTGGCCGCGCTGACCTTCGCCCCGGCCGCGATGGCCCAGTCCCAGCCCGACGGCGGCGCGCCGATCGTGGTGCAGGCCGTGGTCGACCGCCCGGCGCTGACGCTCGCCGCCTATGGCGAGGTCAAGGTCGCGCCCGACATGGCGACCATCAACTTCGGCGTGGTGACCGAGGCGCCGACCGCGCAGGAGGCGATGGCCCAGAACGCCGCCCGCATGGCGGAGGTGACCGCCGCCCTGCGCCGCGCCGGCATAGAGCCGCGGCTGGTCCAGACCTCGGGCCTGAACCTGTCGGCCCAGTACGACTACGTCGAAAACAACCCGCCCCGCCTGCGCGGCTATCAGGCGTCGAACCGCGTGACCGTGCACGTCGAGGATCTGGCCCGGACTGGTCAGGTGGTCGACGCGGTCGTCGCCGCCGGCGTCAACCAGATCGACGGCATCGGCTTCGGCCTGAAGGACCCGTCGGCCGCCGAGAACCAGGCCCGCGTGCTGGCCGTGCGCGCGCTGCAGGAGAAGGCGGCGCTGTACGCCCAGGCCTTGGGCGTGCCGCTGGGCGGCATCCGCAACCTGACCGAGGGCGGCGGCTACACGCCGCGTCCGCCCATGCCGATGTACGCCCGCGCCGAGATGGCGGCCGACGCCACCTCGGTGGCCCCGGGCGAGCTGACGGTCCGGATCGACGTGACCGGGGTGTACGACCTGGCGCGGTAGCCACCTCCTTCTCCCCTCGGGGGAGAAGGTGTCAGGCGGAGCCTGACGGATGAGGGGGCTGGCGCCGCAGTTCGCCCGCCAGCCGCCTGATCTCCCCGGTCAGTACAGCGGGGTTATTCAGAAAGGCTTCGTTTCCGCAGCGGAGCACATGAAATCCGGCCGCGCGCAGCCGCGCGTCGCGCGTCGCGTCGTCCGCCTCCCGGAGGCGGTGCACGCCGCCGTCCAGTTCGACGACCAGCTTCAACTCGGCACAGTAGAAATCGACCGTCAGACCCGCCAGCGGCGTCTCGCGCCGAAATTTCAGGTCGTCCAGCCGACGGTCGCGAACCATCCCCCAGAACCGATTCTCGGCCAGCGTCAGCTCGCGTCGCAGGCGGCGCGCGCGGTGGGTCTTGTCCGGCGACTGGTGCATCCGGCGGCAGCCCCCTCATCCGAGCGGCTCCGCCGCCCACCTTCTCCCCCGAGGGGAGAAGGACAAGCTACCCCGCGATCCGGTCGAAGTCCGCGACGCGGCCCATGACGGCGCGAATCTGGCCCAGCAGCTTCAGGCGGTTGTCGCGTTCGGCGGGGACGTCGGAGTTGACCAGCACGGCCTCGAAGAAGGCGTCGACGGGCGCGCGGAGCGCCGACAGGGCGCGCATGGCGGCGGCGAAGTCCTCTGCCTCCAGCGCCTGATCGACCGCGGTCGCGGCGGCGGCGGCGGCGAAGGCCAGCGCGGTCTCCTCGGCCGGCTGGTTCGGCAGGCCGGTCTCGACCATGCCGGTCGGGACCTCGCCCTTCTTCGCCTCGGCCTTGAAGATGTTGGAGGCGCGGCGGTGCCCGGCCAGCAGGTTGGCCCCGTCGTCGGTCGCCAGAAACGCGTCCAGCGCCTCGACCCGCCGCACGATGCGCACCAGATCGTCGTCGCCCAGCGCGAAGACCGCGTCGACGAGATCGTGCCGCTTGCCCTGATCGCGGAGAAGGACCTTCAGGCGGTCGGCGAAGAACGTGGTGACCTCGGAATAGAGCGAGAGTTCGTCTACCAAGCGCGTCCAGCTTGCCGAGGTGCGGTCATCCGTGGCTTTGGCCAACGACACGCCGTCGTTCAGGCTCAGCCGCACCCCATTCTCCAGCACCAGCCGGATCACGCCCAGCGCGGCGCGGCGGAGGGCGAAGGGGTCCTTGGAGCCGGTGGGCTTCTCGTCGATGGCGAAGAAGCCGACGAGGGTGTCCAGCTTCTCGGCCAGGGCCACGGCGACCGTCAGCGGCGCGGTCGGGACGGCGTCGGACGGGCCTTGGGGCCGGTAGTGGTCGCGGATCGCGTCGGCGATGGCGTCGCCCTGCTCGGCGCGGGCGTAGTAGCCGCCCATGACGCCCTGCAGCTCCGGGAACTCGCCGACCATGCCGGAGGCCAGATCGGCCTTGGCGAGGCGGGCGGCGCGTTCGGCCTGATCCGCGTCGGCCCCCACCAGCGGCGCGATCTCGCGGGCCAGGGCGGCGATGCGGTCGACGCGCTCGGCCATCGTGCCCAGCTTGGCGTGGAAGGTGACGCCCTCCAGCTTCTTCAGCCAGGCGTCGAAGCCGGTCTTGCGGTCCTCGTCCCAGAAGAAGCGGGCGTCGTTCAGGCGGGCGGACAGGACCCGGCTGTTGCCGGCGGCCAGCGCCTTGCCCCCGTCGGTGGCCTCGACGTTAGCGACGACGACGAAGTGGGGAGCTAGGCCGTCGCGGGCGGGGTCGCGCACCGCAAAATACTTCTGGTGCACCTTCATCGACAGGCGGACCACCTCGGGCGGCAGATCGAGGAAGGCGGGGTCCATGTCGCCCAGGATCGGCGTCGGCCATTCGGCGAGGCCGGCGACCTCGTCCAGCAGGCCGTCGTCGTCGACCAGGGTCAGGCCGCGATCGGCGCAGGCGGCCTTGGCGCCCTCGAGGATGCGCAGCTTGCGGTCAGCGACGTCCAGCAGGACGAATTCGCGCTCCAGCTCCCGCCGATAGTCGGCGAAGTCCTTGAACGCGAATGGTTTGCCGGAACCGAGGAAACGATGGCCCTCGGTCACGTCGCCGGACGCGATGCCGTCCACGTCGAACGGCACGACGGCGCCGTCGAACAGGCACACGATCCGCTTCAGCGGGCGCACCCAGCGCAGGGCCCCCGTGCCCCAGCGCATCGACTTGGGCCAGGGGAAGCCGCGCACGATCTCGTCGACCATGGCGGGGATCAGGTCGGCGGTGGCCCGGCCCTTCTGGCTGATGACGGCGAACAGCACGCCGTCGCGCTCGACCAGCTGGTCGCGGGTCAGGCCGGTCTTGCGCAGGAAGCCCTCCAGCGCCTGCTCGGGCGCGGACGCCTTGGGCCCCTTCAGCTCCTCCTCGCGGTCGGGCGTGGCTGCGGGCAGGCCGTCGACGACCAGCGTCAGGCGGCGCGGGCCGGCGAAGGTGGTCAGGGCGTCGAACGACAGCCCGGCGGCCTTCAGGCGGTCGGTCGCCATCCGCTCCAGATCGCGCGCGGCGCCCGCCTGCATGCGGGCGGGGATCTCTTCGGAGAACAGTTCGAGAAGCAGCTGGGGCATCAGGCGCGCGCCCTTTCCTGCTCGACCCATTCCGTCGCGCACGCTTTGCAGAGGTCGCGGATACGGCCGATGTAGCTCTGGCGTTCGGCGACGGCGATGGCGCCGCGGGCGTCCATCAGGTTGAACAGGTGGCTGGCCTTCAGCACTTGGTCATAGGCGGGCAGGACCAGCTTCTGGTCCTGCGGGCCGCGCATCTCCAACAGGCGGCCGACCTCGGCCACCATGTCCTCGAACCGGCGCTTCAGCCCATCGACGTCGTAGCCGTGGAAGTTGGCTTCCGACTGCTGGCGCTCGTTCTCCAGGAAGACCTCGCCATAGGTCAGCCCCTCGTCGTTGAAACGCAGGTCATAAACGTTGTCGACGCCCTGAACGTACATGGCCAGGCGCTCCAGCCCATAGGTCAGCTCGCCGGAGACGACGTCCACCTCGATCCCGCCGACGCCCTGAAAATAGGTGAACTGGGTCACCTCCATGCCGTCGCACCAGACCTCCCAGCCCAGGCCCCAGGCGCCGACTGTGGGGTTCTCCCAGTCGTCCTCGACGAAGCGCACGTCGTGCAGCTTCGGATCGATGCCGATGGCCTCGAGCGAGCCGAGATACAGCTGCTGCAGGTTCTCCGGGTTCGGCTTCAGGATGACCTGGAATTGGTAATAGTGCTGGAGCCGGTTGGGGTTTTCGCCATACCGGCCGTCGCCGGGGCGGCGGCTGGGCTGGACGTAGGCGGCCTTCCACGGGCGCGGGCCAAGCGCGCGCAGGACGGTGGCGGGGTGCAAGGTGCCGGCGCCGACCTCGACGTCATAGGGCTGCAGCAGGGCGCACCCCTGCGCGCCCCAGTAGCGCTGGAGCGTCAGGATCAGGTCCTGGAACGATAGGGGTCTGTCGGCGGCCACGGAACCTCGGGGAGCGGGCATGCGGAAACGGCGGACCCTGATAGGGCCCGCCGCTTCTCAACTCAACCGATGGCCCGAGGACGAAGGGCCTTCACGCGATCAGGCCTGAGGGTCGGTCGGCTCCTCGTCTTCACCCGCCGGGGGCGCGGCCTCGACCGGCTGATCGTCCGCGACCGGCTCGGCGGTGGTCGGAGCCTGCTCCTGGCCCTCGGCTATCGGTTGGTCCGGCGGGGTGGTCTCGTCGGCGACCGGGGCCGACTGAGTGGGCTCAACCGGGGTCACGGCCTGTTCGTCGCCCATGGCGGCCTGGCTGGCCGACGGAGTCAGGACCTTGTCGATGGCGAAGATCGCGCCATTCGAAGCGTCGATGTCGGCCGTCACGACGGTCGCGTCGTCGATCTTGATGGCGTCGCCGGTGCCGTCCAGCTGGACCTGGGCGCCGCCCGCCGTGGGCACGCCGCCGCGGGCGCCGGTGATCTGGCTGGACTGAACGTCGGCCGCGATCACGTGATAGAGCAGCAGGGCGCGCAGCTCCTCACGGTTGGCCGGGTCGAGCAGACGGGTGCGTTCGGCCTCGGGCACGGCGGCGAAGGCCTCGTCCGTCGGCGCGAAGATGGAGACGGCCGGCTGGGCCTCCAGCGTGGCTGTCAGCCCGGCGGCGTCCAGCGCGGACAGAAGCGTGGTGAAGCGGCCGTCGGCGCGCAGCACGGCGACGACCGATTTTTCCTGCGCCTGCGGGGCCTCGATCGTGGCCGTCGTGGGTTCAGCCGGCGCTGGCGACGTGGTTTCAGGCACCGGCGCTTCCTGGGCGAAGGCGGCGGGAGCGGCGAACAGGGCCATCGTGGCGGCGGCGGTCATGAGGCGGGTCTTCAGCATCTCGATCTCCTTTCGAAGTTGATCAGCCAAGCCTTTCGGGGAGGAAGGCGAGGTCAGCCCCCTGTCAGGGACCGTGCCGAAGCAATGCGTTCATTTTCAGTTCAGTTCCGGGCCCAGTGCCGTCGGCATGACATGACCTTGGTCTCGCCCCGAATAGGGCAAATGGCGCGATTTATTGACGAGTTAATGCCTCGAAGCGGTCAATGTTGAAAAAGTTCGTCAGCTTGACTGTGAAGCATTGTGGAGACGCACCACCAGTCTTGGCGCATCGCGCTGACGCGGCGACAGGCAGCATCGGCGGCCGAGTGGTCTTCATACAGGCCGAAGACCGTCGCCCCGGAGCCGCTCATGCGTACGAGGCGAGCGCCGCCCGCGGCTTCGAGCGCGTCGCGCACCTCCCCGATCTCCGGCGTCAGCCCCCGCGCGGCCCGCTCAAGGTCGTTTCGTTGATCCGCCAGCCAGGCGAGGATGCCGAACGGCGACCAGTCGCCGGGAGGAGACGGCAGATCCGCGCCGCGCGCGCCGCCGGCGTCATGGGCGCGGAAGACGGCGCCGGTCGGCGTCGGGACGCCGGGGTTCACAAGCACTGCGGGCAGCGGGGGCAGGCGCGGCTCGGGCGTCAGGACGTCGCCCAGCCCCGTCGTCCAGGCGACGCGCGGAAACAGGCACATGGGCCCGTCGGCGCCGATCTCCCGGGCCACCTCCAGCAACACGGCGTCGGGAAGCTCCGGCGCCAGCGCGACCCTCGCCAGCCTGAGCGCGGCACCGGCGTCCGAACTGCCCCCGCCGATGCCCGACGCAGGCGGCAGGTGCTTCTCCAGAGTAAGGGACAGGCCCGAGACGTCGGCCCTTACCCGCGCCCCGAAGGCGTCGAGCGCGCGCAGCACCAGGTTCTCCGGGCCCGTCGGCACCCCCGCCGCGGACGGCCCGGTCACGGTCAGGCCGGGCGGACCCTCCGTGTCGAGCGTCAGCCGGTCGCCGACGTCGGCGAAGGCGGACAGGCCGGCCAGCGGATGCATGCCGTCGGCCCTCGGCGCGCCGACGTGCAGGAACAGATTGATCTTGGCCGGCGCGAAGGCGGTCAGGCGCACGCGGTCAGGTCCCGCCGGTCGCGGGTTCGGGCAGGCCGACCTCCAGCTTGCGCCGCAGCGACGCCTCCAGCGCCGCGCCGGGCATGAGCGTCAGGGCGCGCGACCACTGGAAACGCGCCTCTCGTCGGCGCCCGACCTGCCAGTAGGCATCGCCCAGATGGTCGTTGACCACGGCGTCCGCGGGCTGGGCGTCCACGACGGCCTCCAGCGTCGTCACGGCCTGATCGAACAGCCCCTGGCGATACTGGGACCAGCCCAGCGCGCCCTGGACGTCGGCGTCGTCGGGCCTGGCTTCGGCGGCGCGCGCGATCAGGGCGGCGCCTTCCTGCACCCGGCCGGCGTCCAGCCAAAGGGCGCCCAGCAGGCTGAGCGCCTCGGTGTTGTCGGGATCGACCGCCAGCACGCCCTGCAGGGCGACTTCGGCCTCGGGCTGTCGGCCAAGGGCGCGCAGGGCGACGGCTCGCACCTGCAAGGCCGCCGGAGAAGCGGGCGTCTGGCCGAAGACCGGGTCCGCGACGGCGGCCAGAGCTTCTTCATGGCGGCCCAGGGCGCTGAGCCGTTCCGCGAGCGCGACAGCAGCGAGCGACGACCCCGTCGACACGGACGCCGCCTGACGCAGGGGAATCAGCGCCGCTTCGCTCTCTCCCTCGCGTTCCAGACTTTGGCCGATCGCGAGCTGGGCCGCCGCATAGGTCGCGGCGTCGGCCGGCGTCACGTCGTCGAGGACGTCGCGGCCCGGCCCTTCGAGACCGGCGGCGATGAGCGCGTCGCCGAGGTTCAGCAAGGTCAGATCGGAAGGCGCCAGATCCTGGGCCAGCCGCAAATAGACCGCCGCCGATTCGTGCTGGCCTTCCGACGAGGCCTGCAAGGCTGCGGCGCTGAGGGCGTCGGCCGCTCCCTGTCGCAGCTCGACCTGGCCTGGAGGCCGCCCGCGGCTCGCCGCCCGCTGTCGAGCGGGAGCGAGGCGATCATCCGTCACTCCCTGGGCGATCGCCTGATCGTAGTGGATCACCGCGTCTTGCCGCCGGCCGCGGCGCTCCAGAAACAGCCCGTAGTCGAGCGAGAAAAGTCTGCGGCCCAAGGACGAGCCCAGCACGATCGCCCATTCGGCCTCCGCCTCATCGTGACGCCGACGACGCTCAAGCAGACGCGCACGGTCGGCGCGCTGGAACAGCGCAGTGGTGTCCGGACCGATGCCGGTTACGGGAGCGAGGGCGCGGTTCCAGTCGCCCGACAGTGCAGCCAGCCATGGCGTCAGAAGCCGCCCGGCCCTCTGATGAGGACGGCCGATGGGACGGACGTCCACCGCCGCCAATGCCGCACGCGGATCACCGCGATCCGCAAGGCCGACCACCGCCACCAGCCGTCCCGCTTCGGTAACGAGGGCCGGCACGTCTTCGCCCTCAGGCGTCACGCGAGCGGCGAACGCAAGGTCACCGCCCAAGAGATTGGTGGCAAAGGCCTGGTCGCGGACCGCAGGCTGCTCGGGCGTCAACATGAGGGCACGACGCATGTAGACGGCGCCCTCGCCCGCATCACCGCGCGCCGCCGCCAGTCGTCCGGCCAGAAACAGGCCATAGGCCGACCGTCCCTCGTCGTCGAAGGGCGCCGGGGACCAGACTTCCGGAATGGCGGGCGACGGCGAAAGCTCATCCGGAACGACCTCGGACGGAGCCGGAAGCGGCCGGCTCTCCTGCGCATGGGCGGAGGCCGCCAAAGTCAGCGTCGAGGCGAAGGCGAGCAGCAGGGCGCGGGCGGTCATGGGCGCACCGAACCGCCTTTCGACGGCGACCGCAAGGCCGGGCGCCGCCCGCGCCTCACATGTTCGGATAATTCGGACCGCCGCCGCCCTCGGGCGTGGTCCAGACGATGTTCTGCGACGGATCCTTGATGTCGCAGGTTTTGCAGTGGACGCAGTTCTGGGCGTTGATCTGGAAGCGCGGATTGGACTTGCCGTCCTCGTCGTACAGCACCTCGTACACCCCGGCCGGACAGTAGAGGCGGGCGGGCTCGCCGTACTTGGGCAGATTGACCCGGATCGGGATCGAGGAATCCAGCAGCTTCAGGTGCGCCGGCTGTTCCTCGGCGTGGTTGGTGTTGGAGATGAAGACCGAGCTCAGCTTGTCGAACGACAGCTTTCCGTCGGGCTTCGGATAGACGATCGGCTTGTGGTCCTTCGCCAGGCCGGTCGCCGCGGCGTCGGTCTTGTCGTGGCCCAACGTCCCGAACGGCGACCAGCCGCCGAACAGACGCGTCAGGTGCATGTCGACTCCGCCCAGCAGGGTGCCGAGCGTCGTGCCCCACTTGGCCAGCAGCGGCTTGACGTTGCGGACCAGCTTCAGCTCCTTGGCCACGTCGGACGCGTCGTAAGACGTCTGATACGCGTCCAGAACATCGCCCGAGCGGCCCGCCACGACGGCGTCGAAGGCGGCGTCGGCGGCCATGACGCCGGTCTTGATGGCGTTGTGGCTGCCCTTGATGCGCGGCACGTTCACGAAGCCGGCTGAACAGCCGATCAGGGCGCCGCCCGGGAAAGCCAGCTTCGGCACCGACTGGAAGCCGCCCTCAGTGATGGCACGGGCGCCGTACGAGATGCGCGTGCCGCCCTCCAGATGCTCGGCGATCGCGGGGTGATGCTTGAACCGCTGGAATTCGTCGAACGGCGACAGCCACGGGTTCTTGTAGTTCAGGTGCACCACGAAGCCGACGGACACGTAGCGGTCGCCGAAGTGGTACATCCACGATCCGCCGCCGGTCTTGTCGTCCAGCGGCCACCCCAGGGTGTGCTGCACGTAGCCGGGACGGTGCTTATCGGCCGGCACCTGCCACAGCTCCTTGACGCCGATGCCGAACTTCTGCGGCTCCGCCTCGGCGCACAGGCCGTGGCGGGCCATGATGGTCTTGGCCAGAGAGCCGCGCACGCCCTCGGCGATGAAGACGTACTTGCCGTGCAGCTCGATGCCGGGCTGGAAGTCGTCGGTCGGCCTGCCCTCCCGGTCGACGCCGAAGATGCCGGCGACGACGCCCTTCACCGTGCCGGACGGCTCGTCCCAGACCACGTGGCTGGCGGCCATGCCGGGATAGACCTCGACGCCCAGCGCCTCCGCCTGCTCGGCCAGCCAGCGCGTCAGGTTGCCCAGCGATCCGGCGTAGCAGCCGTGGTTCTTCATGTAGGGCGGCTGGGGCAGCCAGCTGATGTCGACCTGACCCGCGGGGCCCAGCACCAGAAAGCGATCCTCGGTCACCAGCGTGTCCAGGGGCGCGCCGCGCGCCTTCCAGTCCGGGAAGATGACCTCCAGCCCCGAGGGGTCGATCACCGCGCCCGACAGGATGTGGGCCCCGACCTCGGACCCCTTTTCCAGCACGGCGACGGAGACCTCGCGGCCCTCCTTTTCGGCGCGCTGTTTCAGGCGGATGGCGGCGGCCAGACCTGCGGGCCCCGCGCCGACGATCACCACGTCGTACTCCATGACCTCGCGCTCGACGCCGTTCAGCGCCTCCAGCGGAGGCAGGCGGTCGATCACCGCGTCCTGCCACGCCGTTTTCGCCCCGCCTTCGCGCACGTCTTCGGTCATTCCGGAGTTTTCCTCGTCGTCGTGTTTCCGGCCCCTTATCGGGAGGTGACGCAAGGACGGTCAAGGACTAGTCCTGAGGCCGATGATCGCCCCCGCCGCCGACTCGCGCGCCGTCGAAGCGTTGATGGCCTTCTGGGCCGACGCCGGGGTGGACGCCTGTTTCGAGGGCGCGCCGGTCGATCGACTGAGGCCCATCGCGCCGCCGGCGCAGCCGCAGGCCCGGTATGGCAGCGCCCCGCCGGTGCGGATCGTGGCGTCTGGAGGCGGCGTCGCGGACGCGGTGGCCGAGGCGCGCCGCGCGGCCGCGGCGGCGCTGGATCTGGATCAGCTGCAGGCCGCGATCGCCGCCTTCCAGGGATGCCCCCTGTCGACGCTGGGCGCGCGCCAGGCCGTGTTCGGCCGCGGCGATCCGGCCGGCGGCCTGCTGGTCGTCGGCGAGGGTCCGGGCGCTGAGGAGGACGCGCGCGGCGAACCCTTCGTGGGCAAGGCTGGGCAGCTGCTGGACCGCATGCTGGCCGCAGCCGGGCTGGCGGAGCGCGCCTTCATCACCAACACCGTCTATTGGCGGCCGCCCGGGAACCGGACGCCGACGCCGGAGGAGCAGGCCGTCTGCGCGCCGTTCCTGGAGCGCACCTTCGAGCTGACCCGGCCCAAGGCCGTCCTGACGCTGGGCGCGGCGGCGGCGCGGCAGGTGCTGAAGACGGACGAAGGCATCACCCGGGCGCGGGGAAGCTGGGGCGAATGGCGGCTGGCGGAGGGCGACGTGGCGGTGCCCGTGATGCCGACGCTTCATCCCGCCTTCCTGCTGCGTCAGCCGCAGGCCAAGCGCGAGGTCTGGGCCGACCTGCTGGAGCTGGGCGCGCGCCTCGACGGGGCGGCGTGACTCAAAAGCGCCCCATTGGGGCGGAATCTCGCGACGGCGCAGGGGCGCAGAACCGCCGGGGAGGGCCGACATGATCCGACGTCTCGCCGCCGGCCTGTGCGCCGCGCTCCTGACGGCCGCCGCCCAGCCCGCCTCCGCGCAGATCCGGGCGCTGAGCCCGTCCGATCGCCTGAACTACACCACCGCCTTCGACCACCTGCGTCGCGGGGATCTGGACCGGGCGCGGGACACGGCGCGCGAGGCGGGCGACCGAATCCTGCTGGGCACGATCGAGTTCGAGCGCCTGTTCCACGCCGACCATGTCGCCACGTTCGAGGAATTGAGCGCTTGGCTGGAGGAGTATTCCGACCTGCCCGAGGCGCCGCGCGCCTATGCCCTGGCCATGCGGCGGCGGCCAGACGGCGCGCCTGAGCCAAGAAGGCCACGCGGGGTCGATTCCGATGCCGGATCTGATGTCGGCAAGGCGGCGCGCATCGCCTTCAACGCCGAGAACCTGACCGGGGCCTACGACACCGGGGTCGCCATCGGAGACTGGTGGACGGCGGGGCTGTCGGCCTGGCGGCTGGGGCGGTTCGAAGAGTCCTACCTCGCTTTCGAGCGTGTGGCGGAAAACCCGGTCGAGGACGCCTGGGTCCGCTCCGGCGCCGCCTTCTGGGCGTCGCGCGCGGCTGAGCACGCCGGGCGACCGCACATGGTCCAGCCGTTCCTGAGGCTGTCGGCGCGCTGGCCCGCCACATTCTATGGCCAGATCGCCCTGCGTCGTCTGGGCGTCGAACCGATCATCGAGAACCTGGGCGCCGGGCCTCAACCCTATTCCGGACAGGTCGTGGCCGCGCCGGAGTTCGAGGGCTTGCCCGAGGGCCTGTCCATGGAGGACCTGCAACGCTTCGTGGAGCGCGATCCGCAGGCGCGGCGCACGGTCGCCCTGCTGGAGGTCGGCCGCACGGCGGATGCTCGAGTGGAATACGCCCGCGGCTGGCGCGACGCGCGCGATCCGGCCGCCGCCCTGATGTGGCGCGGACTGGGCCGCGCCCTGGCCACCGAACTTACGCCCCGCAACAGCGAGGCCGAGCGCATAGACGCTCACCGCTATCCCATCCCGGAGATCCAGCCCGAGGGCGGTTTCACCATCGAGCGCTCGCTGGTCTACGCCATCGCGCGCAAGGAGACGGGCTTCAACCCCCGCGCCGTGTCCAGCGCCGGCGCCTATGGGATCATGCAGGTCATGCCGACGACGGCGGCCGAGATGACCGGCGACCGGGGCTTCGTCACCGACCCCCGCCGACTGTTCGAGGCTCCGGTGAACATGCGCCTCGGCCAAGGCTACATCCTGCGCATGCTGGCGCTGGCGCCTTTCGAGGGCGACCTGCTGCGCGTGGTGCCCAGCTACAACGCCGGTCCGGGCCCGATGCTGGGCGCGGTGCGCAAGCTGGGCCCTGACGCCGATCCCCTGCTGCTGATCGAGACGATCGACGTGCCCCAGGCCCGCGACTACGTGGAGAAGGTCGTGGCGGCCTATTGGGTGTATCAGCGCATCCAGGGACGGCCGCTGAACACGCTGGACGCGGTGGCGTCGGGCGCGGACGGCGTGCCGCTGTCTCTGGACTTCGTGCCGGAACCGCCCGCGCCGGTCGTCACGCCGGGCGAGACGCCCGCGCCGGCGCCGCCTGCTCCGGCCGAGCCGACGCTGCGGTTCTAGGCCCGGATCAGATCAGGCTGGCCAGCAGGGTCGCCGACAGGCAGCAGGCGACCAGCACTGCCACGACCACGCTCATGCCGGCCGGGGCGGCGGGAGAGGCGCTGCGGGGTTCGTGCGGCGGGCGCATGGGGTGGGTCCGGTGGCGTGCGGCGGGAGGTCGCCGTCTCAATGCGGCAGGGTGGGGGCCGTTCCCTTAAAACGACGTTCGACGAAGAGGTTAACGCGCCGCTGTGGCCAGGCGGACCCACTCGTGGAAGTCGGGCTGATCCAGCAGGGCCTCGCAATAGGCCTCGGCCGTGCCGTCGTCGCCATGCGCGGCGAGGTCGATCTGATAGTGGCGGAATCGCGTGGCCACCGGGGTGAAGAAGGCGTCGGGGATCGACCACTCACCGAACAGATAAGGCCCGCCGTCGCCGAACCGGGCGCGCATCTCGCGGAAAATCTGAACCAGACGGCGCACGTCGGCCGCCACGGCCTCACCGGTCGGCGGGGGGGCACGGTCGGGGCCCACCATGGTGTGGATCACGCCCTCGGCGTCAGGGCCCATGGAACAGTCCGTGCGCAACGCGCCGAATCCGGAGTGCATCTCACAGGTCACCGACCGCGCCGCCCAGCGGGCGTGGGCGTCGGCGGGCCACAGCTTCGCCTCGGGGAAGCGCTCGGCCGCCCAGACGGAGATCGACAGGGAGTCCCAGATCGTTTCGCCGTCGACCTTGAGCAGCGGCACCTTGGCCGAAGGGGACACGTCGGCCAGCCGCTCCTTCCAGTCGCCGCCGTACAGCGGGATTTCGGTGATGGTGAAGTCCGCGCCGCAGCGCTTCAGCACCAGCCACGGGCGCAGCGACCAGGTCGAGAACTCCAGATTGCCGAGAATGAGTTCCATGGGTACTCCGCTCCTGTGTTGGCCCTAACGCTCGACGCGCGGCGTCTCGCTGCTTGAGGGCGACGATCCGAGCGATAGCTTCACCGCTGCGGGGGCGCCAGCCGGCCACGCCCGAGATTGAGGCCCCGATCCACAAGCGGCGCTTGACTCACGGGGCCCACGCTCCGACACGCACGGCCCATGATCAGCCGCTATTCCCGCCCCGAAGCCGTCGCCATCTGGTCGCAGGAGACCAAATATTCGATCTGGTTCGAGATCGAGGCGCACGCTGCCACGAAGATGGCCGAGCTGGGCGTGATCCCCGCCGAGGCCGCCGAGGCGATCTGGGCCAAGGGCAAGGACGTGGTCTGGGACGCCGACCGCATCGACGAGATCGAGCGCACGACGAAGCACGACGTCATCGCCTTCCTGACGCATGTGTCCGAGACCGTGGGCGAAGAGGCGCGGTTCCTCCACCAGGGCATGACCAGCTCCGACGTGCTGGACACCTGTTTCGCGGTCCAGCTGGCGCGGTCGACCGACCTGCTGCTGGGCGGCATCGACCGCGTTCTGGCGGCGCTGGAGGCGCGGGCGAAGGAGCACAAAAACACGGTCTGCGTCGGCCGCAGCCATGGCATCCACGCCGAGCCGATCACCTTCGGCCTGAAGCTGGCCGGCTATCACGCCGAGTTCCAGCGCGCGCGCCGCCGCCTGGTCGCGGCGCGGGAGGAGATCGCGACCTGCGCCATCTCCGGCGCGGTCGGCACCTTCGCCAACGTCGATCCGGCGGTGGAAGAATACGTGGCCGGGAAGATGGGCCTGCAGGTCGAGCCGGTGTCGACCCAGGTCATCCCCCGCGACCGTCACGCGGCCTGGTTCGCCGCGCTGGGCGTCGTGGCCAGCTCGATCGAGCGTCTGGCAACCGAGATCCGCCACCTGCAGCGGACCGAGGTGCTGGAGGCCGAGGAGTTCTTCGACAAAGGCCAGAAGGGCAGCTCGGCCATGCCGCACAAGCGCAACCCGATCCTGACGGAGAACCTGACGGGGCTGGCGCGTCTGGTGCGTTCGGCCGTCGTGCCGGCGATGGAGAACGTCGCCTTGTGGCACGAGCGGGACATCAGCCATTCCTCGGTCGAGCGCGGTATCGGGCCGGATGCCAGCATCCATCTGGACTTCGCCCTGCACCGGCTGGCGGGCGTGATCGAGCGGCTGAACGTCTATCCGGAGAACATGCGCAAGAACCTCGACCGGCTGGGCGGTCTGGTCTTCTCCCAGCGCGTCATGCTGGCCCTGACGCAGGCGGGCGTCAGCCGCGAGGACGCCTATGCCGCCGTGCAGGAGAACGCCATGAAGGTCTGGCGCGGCGAAGGGGCGTTCCTCGACTTCCTGAAGGCGGATGCGCGGGTCACCCTGCCGCACGACGAGCTGGAGGCCCTGTTCGACCTTGGCTATCACACCAAGCACGTGGACACGGTGTTCCGGCGGGTGTTCGGGGACTGATCATGATCTGGCTGATCGCCACGCTAGCTCTCTTTCTGACGTCTCGGACTCAGGATCCGCTGCGACCGGCCGATCTGTTCGTGGAGTTCCCCAGCGCCGCTGCGAGGGATCGGTGCCTGAGGCGGAGCGAGACCGAACCTCGCCAAGTTCTGGAAATGCGCTGCCGGATCGCGGATGGTCGAGTGACTGGTGACTGCGAGCATATGAATCCGACGCCTACGACCTCACGGCGCAACGTGGCGACCGCACAATGCATTTTACGCGCGACGAGATGGTTCCGCGGCGACGGCTCTGCGGCGAATGACGTCACCATGACCCAGACTTACACCTTGGGCACCCGCTAGCTCGGACTGCGGTCACATGTCGCGCCGGATTTCGTGATCGGCGACGCATCCTTTCGAGGCGTCGACAGTATTTCCGGGCACGTCGCGACGAACGCGGCGCCCTCAGGAGATTCCTCATGACCATGCGTTTCGCCGGCCTCGCCGCCGTGTCCGCCGCCGCCCTGCTGGCGGCCGCCTGCTCGCCCTCGACCGAAGAAGCCCCGGCAGACGCCGCGGCCACCGAGGGCGCGATGGCCCCGGAAGCCCCGGCCGCCTCCGGCAACATCGTCGCCGTCGCCCAGGGCAACGCCGACTTCTCGACCCTGGTGACCGCCGTGACCGCCGCCGAGCTGGGCGAGACCCTGTCGGGCCCCGGTCCGTTCACGGTCTTCGCGCCGACCAACGCCGCCTTTGAAAAGGTGCCGGCCGCCACGCGCGACGCCCTGCTGGCTCCGGCCGGCA
This sequence comes from Caulobacteraceae bacterium, assembly GCA_019748055.1. Taxonomy (GTDB): domain Bacteria; phylum Pseudomonadota; class Alphaproteobacteria; order Caulobacterales; family Caulobacteraceae; genus Brevundimonas. The sequence goes on from JAIEQC010000039.1 coordinate 29,969, forward strand.
AAGCCGACCTGACCAAGATCCTGACCTATCACGTGGTCCCGGGCCGGGTGGACGCCGCGGCGCTGACCCAGCAGATCGAACAGGGCGGCGGCTCGGCCACCCTGACGACGGTCGAAGGCGGCACGCTGACGGCCCGCGTCGTCGACGGCGGCGTCACCCTGACGGACGAAGCCGGCAACACCTCGCGCGTGACGGCCACCGACGTGGCCGCCACCAACGGCGTCATCCACGTCATCGACACGGTCGTGATGCCGAACTGATGTCGTCGGGCCCTGCGCCCGATCCGGCGATTCCGGGGGCCGCACGCCGAAAGGCGGGCGGCCCCTTTTTCTTCGTCTTATGTCTCTGATTTAATGACCATTTTTTAATTCGAAGCGCGCATCCGACCCGCGAACGGACGGGTAATTCCTGCACCGATCCACAGGGGATCGGCCTCTTTCAGGAGCCCGTCATGCGCTTGTCCGCCGTCCTCGTCTCGACCGCCGTCCTGGCCGTCGCCGCCACGCTTCCCGCCGGAGCCTCGACCCCCGTCGCCCTGTCCCCCGTCGTCCAGCACCATCATGGCTCACGCACGATCGTCGGCCTGGCGTCGCGCGACGAGCGCTTCTCGACCCTGGTCGCCGCCGTTCAGGCGGCCGGGCTGGTGGACACCCTGACCGGAGACGGTCCGTTCACCGTCTTCGCGCCGGTGAACGACGCCTTCGCCGCCCTGCCCACCGGGACGGTCGACGGCCTGCTGCAGCCCCGCGCACGGGGGACGCTGACGTCGATCCTGACCTACCACGTGGTTCCGGGCCGGATCACGGCACGCGACCTGCTGGGCGCCGTGCGCGCCGGGAACGGGCGGGCCCGGCTGACCACCGTCGAGGGCGGCACGCTGACGGTCACCGCCGACGGCCACGGGGCCCTGACCCTGACGGACGAAAAAGGCGCCCGTATCCGCGTGGTCGTCGCCGACGTCCGGGCCTCCAACGGCGTCATCCACGCCATCGACGGCGTTCTGATGCCGGGCTGACGTCGGGCCAGGACGGCGAACAGGCCGCGGTCGGCTGGACCGCGGCCTTTCTTATTTCATGCGGTCCGGCCGTCAGGCGCCGGCGCGGATCTCGTCGCGGGCGATGGAGGCCAGCTCATCCATCTTGGAGCGGATCTCGCCTTCCGACGCCGTGATGCCTGCGTGCTTGAAGTCGCCGGCGATCTTGCGGAACACGTCCTCGTCGCCCGGCTGTTCGAAGTCGGCGCGGACCACCGCCTTGGCGTAGTCCTCGGCGCTTTCGGGCGACAGGCCCATCTTCTCGGCCGCCCACAGGCCCAGCAGCTTGTTGCGGCGGGCCATGGCCTTGAACTCCTGCTCCTGATCGAGGGCGTATTTGGTCTCGAAGCCCTTTTCCCGATCGTCGAAGGTGGTCATCCGTGCACGCGAGCTCCTGAAGCGCGGACGCGGCCGCGCGATGGGGCGTCTATAGCCCGTCCCGGCGCCAACGCAACCGAAGTCGGCGCGGGTCCCGAAAAGCGTGGAATTGTGTCGCAGGGCCGCTTCGTTTAAGGGGGCGCTCGACGTACTCTCCCCCTCGCCCGAATCCGCGCCGCGCCACCCTCGACCCCTTCCGACGGCGCGCGATCCGCTTTTTTGGGCCGACCTGTCCGATCGGGACCGCCATGAACGTGAAACGCAAGAAGCTGTACGAAGGCAAGGCCAAGATCCTCTACGAGGGTCCGGAGCCGGGCACGATCATCCAGTACTTCAAGGACGACGCCACCGCCTTCAACGCCCAGAAGAAGGCGACGCTGGAGGGCAAGGGCGTCATCAACAACCAGATCAGCGAGTTCATCATGAGCAAGCTGAACGGGATCGGCGTCACCAACCACTTCATCAAGCGCCTGAACCTGCGGGAGCAGCTGATCCGCGAGTGCGAGATCATCCCGCTGGAGGTCGTGTGCCGCAACGTCGTGGCCGGATCGATGAGCCAGCGGCTGGGCATCGAGGAGGGCACGCCCCTGCCCCGCTCGATCATCGAATTCTATTACAAGAAGGACGAGCTCAACGACCCGATGGTCACCGAAGAGCACATCACGGCCTTCAACTGGGCCTCGACCCAGGAGCTGGACGACATCCTGGCGATGACCGTCCGCGTGAACGACTATCTGTCCGGCCTGTTCGCCGGCGTCGGCATCACCCTGGTGGACTTCAAGATCGAGTTCGGCCGCATCTGGGAGAACGACTACAGCCGCATCATCCTGGCCGACGAGATCAGCCCGGACAGCTGCCGCCTGTGGGACACCGCGACCGGCAACAAGCTGGACAAGGACCGCTTCCGCCGCGACCTGGGCGACGTGATCGAAAGCTACACTGAGGTGGCGCGTCGGCTGGGCATCATGAAGGGCATGCCGACGGTGATTCAGGGGGGGCTGCACTGATGGCCAAGGTCAAGGTCCACGTCTTCCTCAAACCCGGCGTGCTGGACGTGCAGGGCAAGGCCGTCGAGGGCGCGCTGAACGGCCTGGGCTGGACCGGCGTGTCCAACGCTCGTATGGGCAAGCTGATCGAGTTCGACATGGCCGAACCCGACGAGGCCGAGGTCAAGCGCATGTGCGAGACCCTGCTGGCCAACACGGTGATCGAGAGCTACCGGATCGAGGTCGGCTGAAGCTTCCGTCGGAGCCCCGGCGACGCTAAGCGCATGCCTCACGAACTCGAGGAGCACGCATGACCTTCACCGTCACCTCCAACGACTTCACCGACGGCGCGACCCTCCCTGACGCCCAGGTTTACGCGAAAGGCAATCGCTCGCCTCACCTCGCCTGGTCCGGAGCGCCGGAGGGGACGAAATCTTTCGCGATCACCTGCTTCGATCCCGACGCACCGACGGGCTCGGGCTTCTGGCACTGGACTGTCGCCAACATCCCCGCCGACGTGACCGAAATCGCGGCGGGCGGTCCCATCCCGACGGGCGCCGTCGAGGGGCGGATGGACTTTGGCCAGCCGAGCTTCGGCGGAGCCGCGCCGCCGGCGGGGCATGGGCCGCACCGGTACATCTTCACCGTCTTCGCCGTCGACGTCGAAAAGCTGGACGTGACGCCGGAGAATTCCGGAGCCATCTTCGGCTTCAATCTGCATTTCCATACGCTGGCCAAGGCGTCGATCACCGGCATCTACGAGAACAAGGGCTGAGGCCAGGACGAGGGGCGACACGATGAGAGCGATCGGACTGGCCGCCGTCCTGGCGGCGCTGACCGCGGCGACGCCTGTGTGGGCGCAACAGGACACGGCCACGGCGCAGGTCGAGCTCACGGCGACGCCGGCCGGCATTCCCCTGAACAGCCCCTGGCGGCGCGCGACCTTCGCCCATGCGCAGGAGAACCTCGCGCACCCTAGCTGGGGCTGGCGACACTCGGAGCGGAACTATCTGCTGGCGATGTCCCTTGCCGAGGCCGAGGAGCTGAGCGTCGACGCAGACGTCCTGTTCGCCGCCGCCTTCCTGCACGACTGGGGCGGCATCGCACCGTTCGCGGCCCCCGGCGTGGATCATGCGGTTCGCTCGGTCGAGCTGGCAGAACCCTTCTTGCGCGACGCGGGCTTTCCGATGGAGAAGTTCCCGGCCGTCCGCGCCGCCATCCTGGGTCACATGTACGACAAGGAGCCCGACGGCCCCGAGGCCGTCGTCCTTCACGACGCCGACGCTCTGGACTTCCTCGGCGCGCTCGGCGCCGCCCGCCTGCTGGCGGCCACCGGAGAGGGTGACGACTACGACCTGGCGCTGCGCCGCATCGAACGCTTCGCCGTCGACATCCCGCCTCGGCTGATGACCCAGACGGCACGGCATATGGCGCCTGAGCGTGTCGCCGTCATGACCGATTTCCTCGCTCGGGTGCGCAGTGAAACGCCGGATGGCGCCCGCCCCTGACAGAGGCGCCGAACCCTGCTACAGGCCCGCGCCATGAGCGCCGCCGTCATCGTATTCCCCGGGTCCAACTGCGATCGCGACTGCAAGGTGGCCGTCGAACGGTCGACCGGCGCCAAGGTCGAGATGGTCTGGCACGGCGAGACCGAGCTGCCCCAAGGTCTCGATCTGATCGTCCTGCCGGGCGGCTTTTCCTACGGCGACTATCTGCGCTGCGGCGCCATGGCGGCGCAGTCCCCGATCATGCGGGCGGTGAAGCGGGCGGCCGACGACGGCGTGGCCGTGGTCGGCATCTGCAACGGCTTCCAGATCCTGTGCGAGGCCGGAATGCTGCCGGGGGCCCTGCTCCGCAACGCCGGGCTGAAATACGTCTGCAAGCCCATCACGCTTCAGGTCGCCAACGGCCAGACCCGCTTCACCTCGGGCTATCAGGGGCAGCGCGAGGTGGTGATGACCCAGGGCAACGGCGACGGAAACTACTTCGCCGACGCCGAGACGCTGGCCCGGCTCGAGGGCGAGGGACAGGTCGTCTTCCGCTATGTCGACAACCCCAACGGATCGGTCGCCGACATAGCCGGCATTCAGAACGCACGCGGAAATGTGCTGGGGATGATGCCGCATCCGGACCGTGCCTTCGAGGCGGAGTTGGGCTCCGCCGACGGGGCGGTGCTGTTCCAGAGCGTGCTGAACGCCGCCTGACCCGAAAACGGGCGACCCGAGGGCCGCCCGTTTCGTGAAGTCCGACGGAGCGGGGCGTCAGACGCCGGCGCCGTCTTCCTCGTCTTCGTCGCCCCGCATGGCCACGTCGCCGTCCAGAGGTTCCACGTCGTCTTCCTCGTCGTCGTCGTCGAGGTCGGTGACCTCGTCCTCGTCGGCGGCCATGTCGACGCCCGGATCGGCCTGGGCGTTCAGCTCACGGGCGCCCAAGCCGAGCCCCTGCTCGCGGCCGCGGTTGGCTTCCACCGTCTCGTCCAGTCCGGCGGTTTCGTCATCATCATATTGGCTGTTCAGCGTGCCGGCGTCGGTCTGGGCGGCCAGCATGCCGTCGCGTTCCGGCTGGGGCTGGGATTGGGGGATCAGGTTTTCCTGGGCCATCTCTCGTTTCTCTCCTGAAAGCGCCCTTGGGGAGGTGTGGGCGTCGAGGCGAGAACCGCGGCGAATCGCCGTCGTTCCAGCGTCACCGCAAACAAATCTGAACCGGCGTACGGTCCCGTGCGTATGTGTGGCGACTCATCAAGCGGAGCCGTGAATGTCCTCGATCGTCCGACCGACCCCCGCCCAGAAGACCCGTCGCCTGATCGTGCTGGCGGCGACCTTGTTCGCCATCGCGGTGAACTACGGGATCAACGCGCTGGGGTGGGGCCAGAGCCCGGCGGAGTTCTCGCGCGACTCCGACGAGAACCTGCGGGTGGCCACCTATGCCTTCGCCATTTGGGGCCCGATCTTCATCGGTCTGCTGATCTATGCGATCCGCCAGGTGCTGCCGCAGACGGGCGAGAGCGACCTGATCCGGCGCATGGGGTGGCCGTCGGTCCTGGCGCTGCTGGGCATCGGCTGGTGGACGGTGGCGGCGGCCGTGGACGCGGAGGTCGTGACCATCGTCCTGATCTTCGGCGCGCTTAGCGTCCTGCTGATCCCGCTGATCCGCAACGCCGCCCTGATCCGCGGGTTGGGTCGGTTCGAGCGCGACCGCATGGCCGTGATCTGGCCGCTGTCGGCGCTCGCTGGCTGGCTGACGGTGGCGTCGCCGGTGAACCTGCTGACGGTCGCGACCGGCAACGGCGACCTGCCCGCGGACGTGCCGGCCGTCGTCTGGTCGTTGCTGGCGGTGGCGGGTGTGACGCTTCTGGCCCTGTGGGTCACCGAGCGGACGCGGACCCTGGCCTATCCCCTGCCCGTCTCGTGGGGTCTGGTCGGCGTCTTCGTGGCCGAGCAGGAACGCAATCCGACGCTGGCCTTCGCGGCCCTGGCCGCGGCGGGCGTTGTGCTGGTCGGCGCGGTTATCCTGGCGTTCGGTCTGCGCCGGGGCGTGGAGCGCGACGACGCGACTGTGCCCGGCTGACACGCGCCACGACGCGGGCTAGAAGGCCCGCCCATGAGCGCGCCCCAGAAGACCATGGCCGAACTGGCCGCCGACTACGGCCTGGCCCCGAACGAATACCAGGTCGTGCTGGACCGGCTGGGGCGCGAGCCCAACCAGGTCGAGCTGGGGGTGTTTTCGGTGATGTGGTCCGAGCACTGCTCGTACAAGTCGTCGAAGATTCACCTCGGCAAGTTCCCGACCAAGGGCCCGCGCGTCATCTGCGGCCCGGGCGAGAACGCCGGCGTCATCGACATCGACGACGGCGACGCCTGCATCTTCAAGATGGAGAGCCACAACCACCCGTCCTTCATCGAACCCTATCAGGGCGCGGCGACGGGCGTGGGCGGCATCATGCGCGACGTCTTCACCATGGGGGCGCGACCCGTCGCCCTGTTGAATGCGCTGCGGTTCGGCGATCCCGAGCATGAGAAGACGAGGCGGCTGGTGTCGGGCGTGGTGTCCGGCATCGGCGGCTACGGCAACTGCGTCGGGGTGCCGACCGTCGCGGGCGAGACCAATTTCCATCGCGGCTACAACGGAAACATCCTGGTCAACGCCATGTGCGTGGGCCTGGCGAAGTCGGACGCCATCTTCTATTCGGCCGCTCCGGCGGCCGGCCATTCGGTCGTCTACTTCGGCTCCAAGACCGGTCGTGACGGCATCCACGGCGCGACCATGTCCTCGGCGGAGTTCGACGACGAGAGCGACGCCAAGCGGCCGACCGTGCAGGTCGGCGACCCCTTCGCCGAGAAGCTGCTCATCGAGGCGACGCTGGAGCTGATGGCTTCGGGCGCCGTGGCGGCGATCCAGGACATGGGCGCGGCGGGACTGACCTCGTCGTCGGTCGAGATGGCGGGCAAGGGCGGCGTCGGCATCGAGCTGAACATGGACGCCGTGCCCCAGCGCGAAGAGGGCATGACGGCCTACGAGATGATGCTGTCGGAATCGCAGGAGCGGATGCTGGCGGTGCTGAAGCCGGGCCGCGAGGCCGACGGCGAGCGCATCTTCAAGAAGTGGGGCCTGGACGCCGCGACCATCGGCGTGACGACCGACACCGGCCGACTGGTCCTGAAGCACCATGGCGAGGTGGTCTGCGACGTGCCGCTGGCCCCCCTGTTCGACGACGCGCCGATGTACGACCGTCCGTGGGTTCAGCCGGAGCTGCAGCCGCGGCTCGATCCCAAGGTCGTGCCCGCGCCCGACAGCTGGGCCGACGCGGTGCTGAACGTCGTCTGCTGCCCCGACATGGCCTCCAAGCGCTGGATCTGGGAGCAGTACGACCGCCACGTCATGGCCGACACCCTGCATGACTCCGCCACCGGCGCGGACGCGGGCGTGGTGCGCGTGCACGGCACGGACAAGGGTCTGGCGGTCACCAGCGACTGCACCCCGCGCTATGTCCAGAACGACCCCTATGAGGGCGGAAAACAGTGCGTCGCCGAAGCGTGGCGCAACCTGACGGCCGTGGGCGCCCGGCCCATCGCCATCACCGACAACCTGAACTTCGGCAATCCGCAGCGGCCCGAGATCATGGGCCAGATCGTGCGCGCCATCGACGGCATGGCCGAGGCCTGCCGCGCGCTGGACTTCCCGGTCGTGAGCGGCAACGTCAGCCTGTACAACGAGACCAATGGGGCGGCGATTCCGCCGACCCCGACCGTCGGCGGTGTGGGCCTGCTGCCCAACTACGACGTGGTCGTCGGCTTCGGCGGCATGGTCGAGGGCGACGTGCTGGTGCTGATCGGCGAGACGCACGGCGAGCTGGGCGCCTCGATCTATCTGCGTGAGGTGCTGGGCCGCGAGGACGGGGCGCCCCCGCCGGTCGACCTGGCGCTGGAGCGCAAGACCGGCGACTTCGTGCGCGACCTGATCGAGGCAGGCCAGCTGACCTGCGTTCACGACCTGTCGGACGGCGGCCTGATCGGGGCGGCGGCCGACATGGCGCTGGCCAGCGACTGCGGCGTCGAGCTGGACGCGACCAGCGAGGCCCACGCCCACGTGCTGCTCTTCGCCGAGGACCAGGCCCGCTACCTGACCGCCGTGGCCGACCCGGTCGAGGTGATCGCCCGGGCCCAGCAGGCCGGCCTGCATGCCAGCGTCGTCGGTCGGGCCAAGGGCAAGGATTTCGCCTCCGCCGGCGAGAAGGGCGAGCTCTTCCGCATCCCGCTGGATCACCTGCGCGAGATGCACGAGAGCTGGATGCCGACCTGGATCGAAGGAAAAGCCTGATGCGCGCCGCCCTGATCGCCCTGCCCGTCCTGCTGCTCGCCGCGTGCGAAGGCGGCGGCGATCCGGTGGAGCAGGCGATGCGCGACGCCTCGGCCGAGCGGCACGCCGCCACGGTGAAGGACGGCGAGGTCTCGGGTCCCGACCACGCCGCCATGGGGCACGGCGCGGGGTCGGCGGGCGCGGGCGACACGGCCTTCGCCGCTTCGGAGGCGTCGATGCACAGCAAGATGGCGGCAGCCACCGGCGCCACCGTCGACGAGGCCTACGTCGCCAAGATGATCGCGCACCACGAAGGCGCGGTGGAGATGGCCGAAGTCGCCCTTGCGCAGTCCCGCGACCCCGAAATCCGCCGCATGGCCCAGGCCGTCGTCGACACCCAGACGCGGGAGATCGCCGAGATGCGCGCCTGGAAGCCGGCGGCGAACTGACGCGCGGCCTTACCCCAGCAGCCGATCGGACCTAGTGTCCCGGCATGGCCGACGGCTCCCCGACGTTCCGCCCCTGGACTCCCGCCCGGCGCACCAAACCGCTGGGCCTGATCCCGTTTCTGTGGGTCAGCTGGCGCGATCCTCTGGGCATGTGGTCGGAGCGGCACTTCAAGGAACCGCAGCTGTACGGCCGCTCCCAGCTGGGCGAAATCCTGGTGGTCAGTCACCCCGAGGGCGTGCGGCACGTCCTGTCGGCCAACGCGGCCAACTATGAGAAGGGCGCCCTGCAGCGCCGCGTGCTGGGCCCCATGCTGGCCGACGGCCTGCTGCTGACCGAGGGCGAGGCGTGGCGGCGCGTGCGGCGGATCCTTGCGCCGCTGTTCACCCCGGCGCGCACCGCCACCATGACCGGCCGAATGGTCGACCGCTCGCGGCGGCGGGTCGAGGGCTGGCGGCTGGACCTCGGGCCGCGCGTGCTGAACATGGACACGGAGATGTCGGGCCTGACCTTCGACATCCTGTCGGCCACCTTGTTCTCCGACCAGCTGGACGGCGACGCCGAGGGCTTCGAAAAGGCGCTGAACGGCTTTCTGTCTCTGGCCGCGCGGATCGACCCCCTGGACGTGCTGGCCGCGCCGGACTGGATCCCGCGTCTGGGCCGGGTGACCGGCGCAGGGGCCGGGCGGTTCTTCGAGAGCCGCGTGTCGAGCCTCGTCGCGCGCCGCCGGGCTCAGATCGAGGCGGGCGAGCCGGTGGCCGACGACCTGCTGACCGCGCTGCTGACCGCCCGCGACGAGGAGGGCGGCGAGGGCCTGTCGGACCACGAGGTGGCGTCCAACGTCCTGACCTTCATTCTGGCCGGGCACGAGACCACGGCGCGGACCCTGGGCTGGGCCCTGCACCTGATCAGCCGGACGCCGGAGGTGGCCGCGCGGCTGCGGGACGAGGCCGACGCCTTCGATCCCGACGCGGCCGACTGGGCCGAGCGCCTGCCGTGGACGCGGGCGGTGATCGAGGAGGCCATGCGCCTGTTCCCACCCGCGCCGACGCTGGCCCGCCGCGCGCTCGGCCCGGACGTGATCGGCGGTCAGGCCCTCGGGACCGGAGCGACGGTGCTGATCTCGCCCTGGGTGCTGCACAGGCACGAGCTGCTATGGGACGCGCCGGACGAGTTCCAGCCCGAACGCTTCCTGCCGGAGAACCGAAAGTCGGTGGACCGCTGGACCTGGATCCCTTTCAGCGCCGGACCGCGCGTCTGCATCGGCGCCGCCTTCGCATTGAACGAGGCCATGATCGCCCTGGCGACCATCCTGAAGGCCGCGGAGGTCGAGCCCATCGCGCCCGCCGAACCGCGACCCGTCCATCAGATCACCCTGCGCAGCGCCCGGCCGATCCGGCTGAAGCTGAGAGCGCGGACCTAGACATCACCGTCACATTCCGTCGCTAATCCGGGCTCGGTTTTCGGAGATCGTCCCATGCGCCTGCCCGTCCCCTCGCGTCGTTCGCTGATCCTGGCGCTGGGGGGCGGGGTGGCCGCCTCGGGCCTTGCGCGGGGCGCCCTGGCCGACCCGGTCTGGGCCGAATACCCGTTCCAGCTGGGCATCGCCGCGGGCGACCCGACGCCGGACGGCTTCGTCATCTGGACCCGACTGGCGCCCAGGCCGTTCGAAATCGGCGCCGGCATGCCCTCGGCTCCGGTGCCCGTGAAGTGGGAGGTCGCCACCACGCGCGTCTTCGGGGACGCCACGGTGCGGTCCGGCGAGTTCGTCGCACGGCCGGAACTGGCGCATGCGGTCCACGTCGAGGTGACGGGGCTGGAACCCGGGCGCGAGTATTTCTACCGCTTCTCTTCCGGCCGGGAGCGCACGCCGTCGGGGCGCGCCGTGACCGCGCCGGCGGCGGGCAGCCCGGTCGCCCGCGCCCGCTTCGGCGTCGTCGGCTGCCAGGCCTATGAGCAGGGATTCTACACCGCGCACCGTAAGGCGGCGGAGGAGAACCTGGACTTCATCTACTGCTACGGCGACTACATCTACGAGGGGCGCGGCAACCGCACCTACACCGGCTCGGGCGGCACCAGCGAGAACCCGCGCATGCACATGGGCGGCGAGGTCTTCAGCCTGGACGACTACCGCCGCCGCTACGCCCAGTACAAGATGGACGCCGACCTGCAGTCGGCCCACGCCTCGACCGCCTGGTACTGCACCTGGGACGACCACGAGATCGACAACAACTGGGTTTCGGCCCTTGACCAGGACGGCACCGATCCGGCCGTCTTCATGCTGCGCCAGCAGGCGGCCATGCAGGCCTGGTACGAGAACATGCCGGTGCGCCGCTCGGCCTTCCCCAAAGGTTCGGCGCTGCAGCTGTATCGCCACGCGACGTGGGGCAACCTGCTGGACCTGAACTTCCTCGACACGCGCCAGTACCGCACCGACCAGCCCTGCAACGACAGCTGGGCCACCACCTGCGCCGCCGTGGACGCGGCCGAGGCCCAGGTGCTGGGCGAGGCGCAGGAGCAGTGGCTGTACCGCAACCTGGACCGCTCGCAGGCGCGCTGGAACGTGCTGGCCCAGCAGGTGATGGTCATGGATCTGGACCGCCGCGAGGGCCCGGAGCTGGGCTACAACCTCGACACCTGGGCCGGCTACCGCATTCCCCGGTCGCGCCTGCTGCGCCGGATCAAGGACCGGAACATTCGCAACGTCGTGGTCCTGACGGGCGACGAGCACCAGAACTACGCCGGCGAGATCCACCTCGACGGCCGCAATCCCGCGGGAACGCCGATCGCCAGCGAGTTCGTCACGACCTCGATCAGCTCGTCGGGCAACGGCCAGGATCAACGCCCGGACATGGCCCGCATCCAGGCGGCCAACCCCCAGCTGAAGTTCAACAATGCCCAGCGCGGCTACGTCGTCTGCGACGTGACGCCGGAAGCGTGGCGGACGGAATTCAAGGTGCTGGACAAGGTCTCGGACCGTGAGGGCACGCTGTCGACGCGGCAGGTTATGGTGGTGCAGTCCGGCGACGCGCGGGTTCTGCCGGCCTGACGAAATCGTAATCCGCACGCTCCGAGACCGGTGTTAGCGTGGCTGCCTCTGACGCGAGGAGAAAGCCATGCGCGGACTGTCCGATCAGGAGATGGCCGAGCTGACGCCGGCTGAACGCTGCGAGCCGCGCACGCCTCTGCCGGTCCGCATGGTGTCGTCGGAAGAATACCGCCCGGTCCCGCAGACCGCGAAACAGCGCGAAACCGAGATCCGGCTCTATGCGCTGGCCGACGCGACGGCGCCGAAGCTGGGGATGACCCGACGACGGTTCTTCCAGACCGCGTCCGGGATGGCGGCAGGGTTCGCGGCGCTGAACGGCGCCTTCGGGCCGATCTTCGAGGTCGGGGCGGCCGAAGCGGCGACCCCGGAGATGGCGAACGAGCGGGCGAAGGCTCTGTCTGGCCAGTTCATCATGGACATGCACACTCATTTCCTGCGCGACGACACGCGGCTGACCAACTTCGTGCGGTTGAGGGAATCGGTGGCGGCACAGGGGTGGAACCCGCAGCTTTCGGCGGCGGGCGCCCAGACGATCGAGGACCTGAAGTTCGACAACTATTTCAAGGAAATCTTCCTCGACAGCGACACCAAGATCGCCCTGATCAGCTCCGCGCCGTCGGACTTTCCCGAGGACTGGTTCCTGACCAACCGGCAGATGGCCGAGGCCAAGGCCAAGGTGAACGCCGAGGCGGGCGGCCTGCGGATGATGAGCCACGCCATCATGACGCCGGGCGCGCCCGGCTGGCTGGACGATCTGGCCGCCGCGCTGGAGCTGAGGCCGGACTCGGTCAAGGGCTATACGGTCGGCGACAACACCCACAAGGAGACGGCGAAACACCCTTGGCGCATGGATTCCGAGGAAACCTATCGCGGCTATGAGCTGATGGCGTCAGCGGGCGTGACCACCGTCTGCGTGCACAAGGGACTGTGGGGACGCGGGGCGGACCAGCGGTTCCCGCATCTGGCGCCCCATGCCCGCGTGGACGACGTGGCCCAGGCGGCGAAGGACTGGCCGAACCTGAACTTCGTCATCTACCACTCGGCCTATCGGCTGGACGACCCGGAGTGGGCGCTGGCGGAGTTCGAGCGGACCGGCCGCATCGACTGGGTCACCGACTTGGCCGAGATTCCGGAACGGCACGGGGTGACCAACGTCTATGGCGACCTGGGCCAGATCTTCGCCCAGACCCTGATCGCCCAGCCGCGTATGTGCGCCGCCATCATGGGCACACTGATCAGAGGACTGGGGGTCGAGCGGGTGTGCTGGGGCACCGACGCGGTCTGGACCGGCTCACCACAGTGGCAGATCGAGGGCCTGCGCCGCCTGGAGATCCCCGAGGACATGCGCCGCGCCCACGGCTTCGCCGAACTGGGCGCGGCCGACGGGCAGGTGAAGACGGCGATCTTCGGCGGCAACAACGCCCGGCTCTATGGCGTCGACGTGCCGGCGGCGCAGGCCCGGGTCGCTGGAGACCGGTTCGCGGCGATCAAGACGAACTACCTGACCGAGGGCCCTCAGCCGTCGAACCGGCGCTACGGGTTCGTGGCGCGGGGCTGAGCCGGCCGCTTCGTCGTCGGGTAGGTCAGTAAGGCGCAAACGAAGCTCCCAAGCGCGCCCGCGGCGGCGAGCAGCAGCCGGTCGCTCCAGCCGGCCCACCGATCTTGTGGTGATGGCCAACCAAAGCCGACCCATGCTGAAAGAACAGCGCCGACGATCATCAGCGAGCCGATCCATTGCCAACGGCGCCGCACCACTCCCGCAAGGATCGCCGCGACGGTCCCGGTCATTGCAGCCGGGATCAGGCCCATCACGAAACTGAACATCATCGACAGGAACAGCATCACGACCGTCGCCGCGAACCATGCCCCAATCCCAGATGTCTGCTCAGGAATGCTCTGAGCCAAAGTGATGAGGGCGACGATCGCTCCACCGATGGGGGGACCGACGGCTGCGAAAATTACAGCGATCTTTATCCGCTGTCCCCAGCTCACGCGAGAACCGGCACCGCCTGCCTAAGCCGGCCACCGACTCGGATCGGCTCGATGCGAGTGGCCAGCCCGGTCCGATCATCCGTCTCGACATAGACGCCGCAGATCGTGGCCGGACCGCTGGCCGGGCTGTAGCGGCCGCCGCTGATGCGCGTGGTGAAGCGGCGCAGCGGCTCTTCTTTCTCGTTGCCGATGACGCTGTCGTAGTCGCAGCAGCCGCCGGCGTCTGTCTGATAGGCCGTCCCGCCCGGCAGGATCTGGCAGTCGGCGGTGGGCACGTGGGTGTGGGTGCCGACCACCAGCGACGCTCGGCCGTCGCAGAAGTGGCCCATGGCCATCTTCTCGCTGGTCGCTTCGCAGTGCATGTCGACGATGATCGCGTCGGCGGCCATGCCGAGCGGGCAGGCGGCGAGCTCCTTCTCCACCGCGCTGAACGGGTCGTCCATCGGGTCCATGTGGACGCGGCCGAGCACGTTCATGACCAGCACCGTGCGGCCCGAATGGGTCTCGAAAAGATTGGCCCCGGCGCCCGGGGCGTCCATCAGGCGCGGATAGTTCAGCGGCCGGATCAGGCGCGGCTCGCGCACGATGTAGGTCAGGGCCTCGCGCTGGTCCCAGCTGTGGTTGCCGAGCGTCAGGCAGTCGGCGCCGGCCATGAACAGCTCATTGGCCGTGTGCTCGGTGATGCCGAAGCCGCCGGCGGCGTTCTCGGCGTTCACCACCACGAAGTCGAGCTTCAGGTCGCGCTTCAGCCCCGGCAGGTGGTCGGTGATCCCGTCCCTGCCCGACTTGCCCACCACGTCGCCGAAGAATGCCAACCTCATGCGAACGGCCTATAGCCGACCTCGGTCAGAACGCCATGCAGCCGAACGTCATGGGTCTCGACCGGCAGGCCCGCGACCTCCTGCCCCGCATAGGCCAGACCGACGCGTAAGGCGCCCGGCAGGGCGGCGAAAGTCCGGTCGTAGTGCCCCCCGCCCTGCCCCAGGCGCCAGCCGCGCGCGTCGAAGGCCAGCATTGGCGTGACGATCAGTTCCGGCTCGACCGTCTCGGCCAGCGGCAGGGGCGCGGGCACGCCGACCAGATCGGGCTCCAGCGGCTCGCCGGGCGCCCAGCGACGGAAGATCATCGGCGCGTCGGGCTCCACCACCACCGGCAGGCACAGCTCGCGGCCGGCGGCCACGAGAGCGGTCGCCAGCGGCGCGGCGTCCAGCTCGGTGCCGATGGCGTGATGGACGGCGACGACGGCCGCGGGCGGCAGGTCGGTCGCGTGATCGGCGACGCGACGGGCGACCGTCGGGTCCAGCCCGCTCAGCCGCTTGCGCTCGGCCCGCATGGCGGCCCGCAGTTCGCGCTTGTCGGTCGGATGCGGGCTCACGCGCGAGCCATACGCCTTGCCGGCACGGAGCGGTAGGCCCGGCCTGAAGCCGCGCGCCTCACTGGCGACGGTCCGCGTCCGGCCTCAAGCAGCGAGGCTCCGCGAGCCGAGCGTTAGGCCCACAAAAAAGAGAGGTTGGCGGGGGCCGCGAGGGCCGTGAAGGACGGTTCAATCCCCTCGACCTGGCGAACCAGGTGGGCGCCGTAGTGCCCAGGCCCACGAGCCCGGACAGGGACAGCTCCCTTAGAGACGATTAAGGTCGCTGGGATGTGTTGCCTTCGACGAGAGCCGCAGCCGACCCGCCGGGTGCGAAGATAGGCGCGGTCGGGGGGCGGAACAATGGCGGGCTTTCTTGCCCCTTGTCGCTCGCGGCGCGGTCGCTCGCTGCTTGGGTGCGTCAGATCGTCTGGGCCAGCTTCTCAAGCCGCGCCGCGACGGCGTTCAGGGCCTCGGCGACGCCGTCGTTGGCGGCGGAGGGCGTGGGCGAATCCCCGGCGGGGCTCATCGTGCCCGCAGCCAGCCGCGTCTCGTGCAGTTCATCGGCCAGCAACAACGCCGCCATGAGGAACAGGCGGATGTCGCCGACGTGGCCGACCTCGGCCGCCACGTTGCGCACGTGATCGTCGAACTGGCGGGCCAGCATGCGGACGCGGTCTTCCTGACCGTCGGCGCATCCGACGGCATAGGGGCGGCCGTTGACCTCGACCGTGACGGTGGCCATCAGGCGGCCTCCTCGTCTTCGCCGAGAGCCTGGCGAATGGCCTGGGCGGCCAAGGCCAGGGCTTCGGACGCCTCACGGCCGGCGGCCTCGAGTTTGGCGGTGCGGGCGGGATCGACGCGCGGGGCGAACAGGTCGTCGTCGGCCACGGGGCGGGCGACGGCGGGGCGGGCCTTCAGGTCCAGGACCCTGCGCTCAAGCAGGGACAGGGCGCGATCGACCCTCTCCCGGGCGGCGGCGGCGGCGTCGGCCATGTGCCCTCCTTTCAGAATCCGTATAGAACCCGCCACGCCCGCGCGGTAAAGCGCCGCCGCCTCCCTTTTTTCCGCCTCCCGACGAAAGAGCGTGCCCGTGGCCGATCCCAAAACCGCATCCAAGGCCACTCCCAAGCAGATGGCCGACGCCATTCGCGTGCTGGCGATGGACGGCGTGGAGAAGGCGAAATCCGGCCATCCCGGCATGCCGATGGGCATGGCGGACGTGGCCACGGTTCTGTTCAGCCGCTTCCTGAAATTCGACGCGAGCCGCCCGGACTGGGCCGATCGCGACCGCTTCATCCTGTCGGCGGGCCACGGCTCGATGCTGATCTACGCCCTGCTGCACCTGACGGGCGTCAAGACGGCGACGAAGGAAGAGCTGGCGAACTTCCGTCAGTGGGGATCGAAGACCGCAGGCCACCCGGAGTTCGGGCACATGCCGGGTGTGGAGACGACCACCGGCCCGCTGGGTCAGGGCCTGGCCAACGCCGTCGGTTTCGCCATGGCCGAGCGGCATCTGGCGGCGAAGTACGGCGAGGATCTGGTCGACCATCGCACCTGGGTGATCGCGGGCGACGGCTGCCTCATGGAAGGCATCAGCCAGGAGGCGATCACGCTGGCAGGCCGCTATCGGCTGAACAAGCTGACGGTGCTTTGGGACGACAACGAGATCACCATCGACGGCAAGGTCGGCCTGTCCGACGCCACGGACCAGAAAGGCCGCTTCAAGTCGGCCGGCTGGGCCGTGAAGGCGATCGACGGCCACGACATGCACGCGATCCGCGCGGCCATGAAGTGGGCGATGAGGCAGGACAAGCCGACCCTGATCGCCTGCAAGACGAAGATCGGGCGCGGCGCCGCCACCATGGAAGGCAGCCACAAGACCCACGGCGCGGCGCTGGGCGCGGCCGAGATCGCGGCCACCCGCCTGGGCCTGTCCTGGACGCACGATCCGTTCGAACTGCCGGAGGACGTTGCCGCGGCCTGGAAGAAGGTGGGGCGCCGCGGCGCCAAGGTCCGGAAGGCGTGGGAAACGAAGCTGGCGGCCCATCCACAGGGCGCCGACTTCAACCGCGCCATGAACGGCGACCTTCCCGCCGACGCTTTCAAGGCGCTGGACGCCGGCATCGCCGAACTGGTCGAGGCCAAGCCGGCCCAGGCCACGCGCGCCTCTTCGGGCGCGGCGCTGGCCAGGCTGTTCGACGCCGTGCCGGAGATGATCGGCGGCTCGGCCGACCTGACCGGATCGAACAACACCTTCGTGGCGGGCACGCCGATCATGGACGCGCCCGACTATGAGGGCCGCTACGTCAACTGGGGCATCCGCGAGCACGGCATGGCCGCGGCCATGAACGGCATGGCGCTGCACGGCGGGGTGATCCCGTACGGCGGCACCTTCATGGTGTTCTCGGACTACAGCCGCCCCTCGATCCGACTGGCAGCCCTGATGGGCATCCGCGTGATCCATGTGCTGACGCACGACTCCATCGGCGTGGGCGAGGACGGGCCGACGCACCAGCCGGTCGAGCACCTGGCCGCGCTCCGCGCCATACCCAACCTGCTGGTCTTCCGCCCCGCCGACACGGTCGAGGCGTTCGAATGCTGGCGCGTCGCGCTGGAGACGAAGACCGCGCCGTCGGCCCTGGCCCTGTCGCGGCAGAAGACTGACGCGGTGCGCGTCACCGCGTCGTCGGAGAACCTGTCGGCCCGCGGCGCCTACGAACTGCGCGCCGCGTCCGGCCCAGCCAGGGCCACCCTGTTTGCAACCGGCACCGAGGTGCCGATCGCCCTCAAGGCCGCCGAGACGCTGGAGGCCGAAGGCACCCCGACCCGCGTCGTCTCGGTCCCGTGCTTCGCCCTGTTCGAGCAACAGGACGCCGCGTACCAAGCCTCGGTCATCGGCCGCGGCACGGCGCGCGTCGCGGTCGAGGCGGGCATTAAGCAGGGCTGGGAACGCTTCATCGGCGAAGACGGCGGCTTCGTCGGCATGACAGGCTTCGGGGCCAGCGCCCCGGCCGAGGTGCTGTACGAAAAGTTCGGGATCACCGCCGAAGCGGTGATCGCGCAGGTGAAGGCGCGGCTGTGACGGTCCGCCTCGGCACCCCCCTGTCCGACACCGCCGTCCGTGTGATGCTTCTGGGCGCCGGCGAGCTGGGCAAGGAGGTGGCCATCGAGCTGCAGCGGCTGGGCGCCGAGGTGATCGCGGTCGACCGCTATCCGAACGCCCCGGCCATGCAGGTGGCGCATCGCAGCCACGTGATCCCGATGACGGACCCGCACGTGCTGAACGGCGTCATCCTGGCCGAGGCCCCGCACCTCATCGTGCCGGAGATCGAAGCGATCGCCACCGAGGTGCTGGCTGAGATCGAGGCGGCGGGTCTGGCGACCGTCATCCCGACCGCGCGGGCGACGCAGCTGACCATGAACCGCGAGGGCATCCGGCGGCTGGCGGCCGAGGAGCTGGGCCTGCCGACCTCGCCCTATGCCTTCGCCGGATCGGCGCAGGAGCTGATGGAAGCGGCTTACCGGATCGGCCTGCCGGTCTTCGTCAAGCCGGTGATGTCGTCCAGCGGCAAGGGCCAGTCGATGATCGACGCGCTGGAGGACGCGGGCAACGCCTGGCAGTACGCCCAGTCCGGCGGGCGCGTGGAGACCACGCGGGTCATCGTCGAGGGCCGCATCGACTTCGACTTCGAGATCACCCTGCTGACCGTGCGCTCGATGCGCGACGGCGCCGTCGTCACCGATTTCTGTGACCCCATCGGCCACCGTCAGGTGAAGGGCGACTACGTCGAGAGCTGGCAGCCGCAGGCCATGTCGGCCGCGGCTCTGAAGTCTGCGCAGGACATCGCAGGCAAGGTGACCGAGGCGTTGGGCGGCCTGGGCGTTTTCGGCGTCGAGCTGTTCGTGAAGGGCGACCAGGTCTGGTTCAGCGAGGTCAGCCCGCGCCCGCACGACACCGGTCTGGTGACGCTGGCCACGCAGACCCAGTCGGAGTTCGCGCTCCACGCCCGCGCCATCCTGGGCCTGCCCATCGACGTGACCCGCCGCGACGTCGGCGCCAGCGCGGTCATCTATGGCGGCATGGACGCGGTCGGCGTGGCCTATGAGGGCATCGCCGACGCCCTGTCCGTTGTGACCGCCGACCTGCGCCTGTTCGGCAAGCCTGAGGCTTTCGAGCGTCGGCGCATGGGCGTGGCCACGGCGCGCGGCGAGACGACGGATCAGGCGCGCGAACGGGCGCGCGAAGCGGCGTCGAGGGTGCGGGTGGTGGTATGAGCCCACCATCCAGTCACGAGTAGTGATACCGCCTCAGTCCTCAGCCGGGGGCGCCGGCATGAGGTCGCCGTAGGGCGCGGCGTCTTCCAGAGCGCGCTGGAACGAGGGGCGCGCCATCAGGCGTTGGTGCCAGGCCCGCAGCCGGGGACGGTCGCCGAACGGGACCAGACGGCGGGCGTAGGTCATCAGGGGCGCCGCGCCGCAGTCGGCCAGGGTGAAGGTCGCGCCCGCGCCCCACTCACGGCCGTCGGACAGCCGGTCCTCCAGCATGTCCCAGGCGGTCGCCAGCAACTCCTCGTCCTGACGCATGGCGACGGGATCGGGCGTGCCGGCGCGGCCCAGACGGTTGAAGACTATGCGGTTCATCGCCCCGCCGACGTAGAAGTCCAGCACCCGGTCCACGAACCGCGTCTCCAGCGCCGCGTCCGGTTCGGCGGGGATCAGCCGGCCGCCGCCGGCGCGCCGGTCCATCCACTCCACGACGATGCTGGATTCCAAGAAGACGCGGCCGTCGGGGTCGACGAGCACCGGCATCTTGGCGAAAGGCGAGAGCCGCGCGAACTCGGCCATCAGCGCCGCGTCGGCATGATCGACGATCTTCAGCGTGAACGGCAGTCCCAGCTCATAGGCGGCGGTCGACGCCTTCTGGCCGTAGGCGGAATAGGGATGGTGCCACAGGGTGAAGCTCACGGGTTCGTCTCCAGTTCGCGCGCAAGGTTCTCGAGCATCTGGGCGCAGCCTTCCTTGCGCAGCGGCACGTGGGCCCCGCCGTCGTCGCCGTAGTAGGCGCCCTGCTCGACGTAGATCAGCCGCGTGCCGTCGCCATCGGGGAACAGCTCCACCGTGACCAGGGAAGCCGAGTCGCGCCGGCGCGCGCCGTCCAGTTCGCGGCCCATGACGTAGGCCAGCACGATGCGGTCGTTTTCGATCAGGTCGACGAAGACCGTCTCGTTGAAGCCGACCGGGTTGGCCTCTCCGCCGAAGCGGTAACGCCCGCCGCCGCGCCCGCCGATGCGGAAGTCGTGGTCCCAGTCGAAGATCTCGGCCCCGGGGCTCTCGACGAACCAGCGCGTGAAGGCGACGGGGTCGGACCAGGCGGCGAAGACGCGCGTCGGCGAGGCGTCGTAGCGGCGCTCCAGAGTGAACATGCCGTGGGCGAGGGGTTCGGTCATTCCCTGGGCTCCGGTTCGGGGAGAGTCTCGTCGAGAAAGGCGCCCAGCCGGTCCAGCCGCGCCCCGGCGGCGAGCCGGCGCTCGGTCAGCCAGCGCTCGGCGGCGGACAGGGCCTGCGGATCGACGCGGCAGGTGCGGACGCGGCCGACTTTTTCGGACGTCACGAGACCGGCGTCCTGAAGCACCTTCAGATGCTGGACCACCGCCGACATCGACATGGGCAGAGGCTCGGCCAGTTCGCTGACGGTCGCAGGGCCGTGCGTCAGCCGGTCGACCATTCGGCGCCGCGTGGCGTCGGACAGGGCGTGGAAGGCCAGATCGAGCGGCTTTTGCTGAAGCATTTACTTAAGTATCAAGCCGGCGGATCGGCCGCAACCCCCCGTTAAGCGACGCGGCGCACCCTCTCTTCAGTCGGAGTTCGGAAGGCCGCCATGTCCACCATCCAGACCCAGAGCTATCGCCGCGCCCGCGATCATTTCGAGCCCCAGGACATCGATCCGCAGGAGCAGCGCCGCCTGCGCGGCCAGCTCGAGCAGATCGACTACGCCGCCTTCGTGGCCAACCGCGAGGTCATCGGCCAGGCGCTGCAGGGGATCGAGCCGGCCACGTTCCAGCGCATGGCGGTGCTGACCGCGACGGCCCGCGCGCGCTGGGCGGGGGAGGCGTTGCGTCAGTCGGAATCCGGCGCGCCGTCGACGCCGGATCAGATCGCCCGCCTGACCTCGGCCCGCGCGGCCTATGAGGAGCTGGCAGAGGCTTACGAGGCGCTACGGCGGATGGTGGAGCGCGGGTACGTCACCCTGAAGGGCTGAGGCCGCCTCAGCGCGGGCCGGTGACGATCGTGTCGCCCTGGGTGCGCGGCGTGGGCTCGGCGGGAGGCGGCGGTCCGTCGGTCGCGGCGGGCGTCGGGGGCTGAACCAGAGGCGCTGCCTCGATCGCCGGAGCGGGCGGCGGGGCTTCGGCGGCAGGCGTCTCGGCGGGCTGGGGCGCTGGCGATGCGCTTGGCGGGCGAGGCGAGAGCGCGGGCGTCCGCGTGGGTGCCGGCTCGGGGGCAGGAGCCTCCGCGGAAGCCGGAGCCGCGTCGGTCGGCACGGCCTCGACCGCCGGGGTCGGAAGGGGCTCCGGCTTGGCCGGCGTCGCCGCGAGCAGAACCGAAGGCTGCGACGCCGCCGCCGGGGTCTCGACCGGGCGCGGCGCGAGCGCCCAGACGCCCACGCCGACCGCAACGACCGCGGCCAGGGCGCCGCCGACGATCAGGGTGCGCGACGGAGCGCGACGCCTTGCGGACGTGGCGAAGGCCGGCACGACGACGTCTTCCCGCTCAGCTTCCGGGGGCAGGATCGGCCGGACCGGGGCCGGAGCCGGGGCCGTCGAAGCCTCGACCGTCGGCCTGGCCGCGGGTGCGGGCAAAGGGCGGACCGTCGCGTCGGGTTTCAGCACGGGCCGCGGCTCAACCCGCTTCCGGGCTTCGGGTGCGGGAGCAGGCGCGGGCGTCGGCGCCCGGGGCGCGACCGGCACCAGCGAGTCGCGGAACAGGTTCACCGGGCGCTGCGGCGTGGGCGGCGGCGCAGGCCGGGGCGGCGTGGGGATCGGGTCCAGCCGCTCGCCCGTCGGCAGGGGGCCGGCGCGGAAGACGGGGGCCGCCGACCGGCGCCAGTCGATCGGCGCGGGGGACGGCGGGCGGCGGTCGTCGTCGGACATCAGGGGCACTCAAAGCGGGAACGCGAACTGAAAGCGTGCCAGCGTGCCGCCCGATCCCGACGATTTCTGGGCCGTGGGCGCCGGTCAGTTCTTCAGCCGCCAGCCCGTCTTGAAGATCCAGCCCACGAAGGCGAGCAGGACGAAGAAGAAGCCCAGCGTGGCCCCCAGGCTGATCGCCACCGGCACGTCGCCGACGCCGAAGAAGGCCCAGCGGAAGCCGCTGATCAGATAGACCACCGGATTGAACAGGCTGACCGTCTGCCAGGCGGGCGGCAGCATGTCGATCGAGTAGAAGGCGCCGCCCAAGAACGTAAGGGGCGTCACGATCAGCATGGGGATGAAGTTCAGCTGTTCGAAGCTCTGGGCCCAGACGCCGATGATGAAGCCGAACAGGGCGAAGGTCGCCGAAATCAGCACCAGGAAGGCCAGCATCCAGAACGGGTGGAGGATCTGCAGCGGCACGAACAGGGCCGCCGTCGCCAGGATCACCAGCCCCAGCACGACCGACTTGGTCGCCGCCGCGCCGACGTAGGCCAGCACCGTCTCGAAGGGCGAGATGGGCGCGGACAGCAGCTCGTAGATCGTGCCGGTGAACTTCGGGAAATAGATGCCGAAGCTGCCGTTGAAGATGGAGTTGGTGAACAGGCTGAGCATGATCAGCCCGGGCACGATGAAGGCGCCGTAGGGCACCTCCGACACGCCGCCCATGCGGCTGCCGATGGCCGAGCCGAAGACCACGAAATACAGCGCCGTCGTCACCACCGGAGTGATCAGCGACTGCCACACGGTGCGCAGGCTGCGCGCCATCTCGAACTTGTAGAGCGCCCAGACGCCGTGACCATTTAAGCCCATCAGGCGACCTCCCTCGACTGGTGAACCAGGCCGACGAAGATGTCCTCCAGGCTGGACTGGCGCGTGGACAGGTCCTTGAAGCCGATGCCGAGGTCGGACAGCCGCCGAATCAGCGAGGGCACTCCGGTTTTCTCGGCGTTGGAATCGAAGACGTATTCCAGCTCAGACCCGTCGGCCTTCAGTTCCAGCGGCCACTCCGACAGTTCAGACGGCAGGACGGCCAGCGGCTCCTGCAGCTGAAGCGTCAGGGTCTTGCGGCCCAGCTTCTTCATCAGGGCGGTCTTTTCCTCGACCAGCACCAGACGCCCCTTCAGGATCACGCCCACCCGGTCGGCCATCTCCTCGGCCTCCTCGATGTAGTGGGTCGTCAGGATGATGGTCACGCCGCGCTCGCGCAACTTACGGACCATGGCCCACATGTCCTTGCGCAGTTCCACGTCCACGCCGGCGGTGGGTTCGTCGAGGAACAGGATGTCGGGCTCGTGGCTCAGCGCCTTGGCGATCATGACCCGGCGCTTCATGCCGCCGGACAGGGTCATGATCTTGCTGTCCTTCTTGTCCCAGAGAGACAGGTCCTTCAGCAGCTGTTCGATGAAGGGCTTGTTCGGGGCCTTGCCGAACAGGCCGCGGCTGAGAGTGACGGTCGCCCACACCGTCTCGAACGCGTCGGTCGTCAGCTCCTGCGGGACCAGGCCGATGGCGGAACGCGCCCGGCGATAGTCGGACTGGATGTCGTGGCCGGCGGCGGTGACCGTTCCGGACGTCGGCGTGACGATGCCGCAGACGATGGAGATCATCGTCGTCTTGCCCGCGCCGTTCGGGCCCAGCAGGGCGAAGATCTCGCCCTTGGCGATCGACAGGTCGACCGCGTCCAGGGCCTTCAGCCCGGACTTGTAGGTCTTGGTCAGACCCCTGATCTCGATGACGTCGGCCAAAAGCCCCTCCCCCGCGGTCCGGCCCACATATGCCGCCTGCGATCTTCCGCAAGGGCAAGCGGAGCCGTCGCACGCTCGATGCGTTTCAGCCCGGCATGACCATGATTCCCCTGCCCGTCCGATCGCGTTTGGCCCGGCTGGGGGCGTGGTCGCGCGGGCGGTTTCCGTTTCTGACGCGCACGCCGGAGCTGAAGCATTGGATCGAGTGGGCGGCGCGGGTCGGCTTCGGGGCGCGGGGGTTCGTCTATCTGTCGGTCGGGGTGCTGACCCTGCTGGGCGTGTTCGACGTGGCGGGAGAGGCCGTGGGCACCGGCGGGGCGCTGGCGTGGCTGGTCATGCGGCCGTTCGGGCGGGTGTGGCTGATGCTGGTCATCCTGGGGCTGGCGGCCTTCGTCATGTGGCGGCTGATGCAGGCGGTGTTCGACGCCGACAACGAGGGCAAGGATCGCGAGGGGCTAATGACCCGCGCCGGGCAGTTCTTCAGCGCGGCGGGCTATGCGGCCATGGCGTTCGGCGCCGTCGGCCTCCTGTTGGACAAGCCCGAAAACGCGCGTGTGGAAGGCATGACCTCCAGCCGCGAGACGGCCGAGACGGTGATGTCGCTGCCATGGGGCAACTGGCTGCTGGCGGCGGGCGGTCTGGCCATCCTGGGCATCGGCATCGCCAACGTCGTGCGAGCCTGGCGGGAGGACTTCACCGAACACCTGGCCTGTTCCGAGAGCCTATGCCGCAAGGTCGCCCCGCTGGCGCGCTGGGGCTACATGGCCCGCGGCCTGGCCTACCTGCCGCTGGGCCTCATCGTGGTGCTGGCCGGCCTGCACGCCCGGGCGTCAGAGGTCACCAGCCTGGGCGCGGCGCTTGAGGCGGTGGAGCGCCAGCCGGCGGGCCCGTGGGCCCTTACCGCCATGGCGACGGGGCTGATGGCGTTCGGCGTCTTCTCCTTCGTCGAGGCGCGCTGGCGTCGGATCCGGCCGCCGCGTGAGGTGCTTTGACGCGCCTCCCACGCGGAACCTTGGCCGTATCTTGGCGCTGACCCACAAATGGAGCCGTCGCATGCGCCTGTCCGCCCTCGCCGCCGTCGCCCTGGCCCTGGCCTTGGGAGCGTGCGTCACTGCCCCGTCGCCGTCGCAGTATCGCGCGCCCCAGCCCACCAAGCCGGTCGACGCCGAGCGCCTGTGGTCCGGCCGCTGGCTCGAGATCGCGCGCACGCCGATGTCGATCACCGACGGCTGCGTGGCCGGCGCCTCGAACTATCGCCTGACCGCGCCGACGCGGGTCGCCGTGCGCGACACCTGCCAGCGCGACACGCCGACGGGGCGCGAGGTAGCGGTCGAGGGCAATGGCCAGATCCTGGATCCCGGCACCAACGCCAAGCTGCGGGTGAAATACTTCTGGGGCTTCGTGACCTGGGATTACTGGGTGCTGGACCGGGCGGACGACTATTCCTGGTTCATCGCCACCAGCCCGACGCTGGACAAGGCTTTCATCTACACGCGCGAGGTCCCCGGCCGGGCCGAGCGCGACGCCCTGGTCCGCCGCCTGGGGGAACTGGGGTATGACGTGACCCGGCTGGAGTTCCCCGAAACCCTGTGAGGTCGCCCATGCGCCCCGTCGCCGCCGCAGCCTGCCTGTCGCTGTCCCTTGCCGTCGCCGCGTGCGGCGGGCCGCGGGCCCTGCCGCCCGAGGCGGGCTATGGCCCCAACCCGACCCTGCCCGTCCCGGCGCGCCAGATCATCCCGCAGGTGAAGGTCGCGGACGCGATCGGCTGGCCGGCCGGACGCATGCCGACGCCGGCGGAGGGCCTGAGGGTGCAGGCCTTCGCCAGCGGACTGGACCATCCCCGCTGGCTGTACCGCCTGCCCAACGGCGACGTTCTGGTGGCGGAGTCCAATGCGCCGCCCAAGCCCGAGGACAAGCAGGGCGGAATCCGGGGCTGGTTCATGGGTCTGTTCATGAAGAAGGCCGGTGCGGGCGTGCCCAGCGCCAACCGGATCACCCTGCTGCGGGACGCCGACGGCGACGGCGTGGCGGAGGTGAAGACGCCGTTCCTGACCGACCTGACCTCGCCTTTCGGCATGGCTCTGGTCGGCTCGACGCTCTACGTCGCCAACGCCGATGCGGTCGTCGCCTTCCCCTATCAGACCGGTCAGACCCGGATCGACGCCCCGGCGCGCAAGGTCGCCGACCTGCCGGCCGGCCGGAACCACCACTGGACTAAGAGCCTGGTCGCCTCGCCCGACGGGTCGCGGCTCTACGTCGGCGTCGGCTCCAACTCCAACATCGCCGAATACGGCATGGAGGAAGAGGCCGAGCGCGCGGCGGTGCTGGAGATCGATCCGGCGACGGGGGCGCGGCGGGTCTATGCCTCAGGCCTGCGCAACCCCGTCGGCATCGACTGGAACCCCACGTCGGGCATGCTCTGGGTCGCGGTCAACGAGCGGGACGAGCTTGGGCCCGATCTGGTGCCGGACTACATGACCTCGGTCCGGCCCGGCGGCTTTTACGGCTGGCCGTGGAGCTATTACGGCCAGGTCGTCGACGAGCGGGTGAAGCCCGCCAATCCGGACATGGTCGCGCGCGCGCTGAAGCCCGACTATGCGCTTGGAGCGCACACCGCCTCGCTGGGCCTGGCGTTCTCGCAGGGGACGCTGCTTCCCGAGCGGTTCCGCAGCGGCGCCTTCGTGGGCCAGCACGGATCGTGGAACCGCAAGCCGGCCAACGGCTATCAGGTGATCTTCGTGCCCTTCGCCGGCGCCATGCCGAACGGGATGCCAATCCCCGTGCTGACCGGCTTTCTGGACGAGGAGGGCCGCGCCATGGGCCGCCCCGTCGGCGTCGCCTTCGACGGCCAGGGCGCCCTGCTGGTGGCCGACGACGTGGGCAACGTCATCTGGCGCGTGTCGCCCGCCGGCTGAGGTAAGAAAGAACCCCGGCCGAAGCCGGGGTTCTCCTTGTCAGAGGTCTCTCAGATCACTGGCCCGGGAACGGCTGGACCTGAATGGTCGGGGCCGGCGGCGTGGCCGTGGGGGTCGGCGCCGGCGTGGCCGTCGGGGCGGGCGTGGCGGCCTGGGCCTGCGCGCGGTTCAGTTCTGCGTTCGCCTCGTCGCCCGCGTCGTCGGCGGGAGCGGCGACGGGAACCGGGGCGGCGGCC